>ONOL01000012.1 GCA_900319465.1 uncultured Eubacteriales bacterium
TGCAGCACCCGGTAGGCCGTGTCCCGCATGGAGCGGGAGACCCGCACCGCGCTCCGGTCGCGCAGAAACCGCCTCAGCTCCCCGGCGATCATCGGAACGCCGTAGGTGGAAAACTGGACATTCTGGCTCAGGTCGAAGCAGTCCACGGCCTTGATGAGGCCGATGACCCCCACCTGGAACAGGTCGTCCATGCTCTCGCCGCGCCCGGCGAAGCGCTGCACAACCGACAGCACCAGCCGGAGGTTCCCGGAGATCAGCTCCTCCCGGGCCCCTTCCTCGCCCGCCCGCGCCTTTTTCAGCAGCGCGCGCGTCTGCGCCGCCGTCAGCCGCGGCAGCTCCGCCGTGTTTACCCCGCAGATTTCGACCTTTCCCTGCATCGACACCCCTCCGTTTCCGTTTTCGGGTGCCGTTATTATTTCCCGGGCCGGGAAATTTGATACGGACGGTGCGGCGCGAAAAATGCTTGACACGCGTCACGCATTGCGGGGAAAATGATTGCGAAAGATACGTGATCGACATTTGCGAAAATTTTGCCGGTTATGATAGTTGCCGCGGCAATGATCGTCATAAAAACCGTTTTCTTTTTGCGCCTTTGGTGTGCTCCGGACAATTACCGCAAAACTTACAGATTCCGTTCGTAGCTGAAGATCGACAAGCCTTTACGCGATGCTTCCGCAATCGCAATTCAGATAAAGCGCAAAACCAAATGCTCCCCAAACAGACCAAATGCGCCGAACAGTTGAAGATCAGATAAACAGAGGATACCTTTTTCTCATAGAGCGACTGCGCGTTGCTGAAACGATGGAAAGGGATGCGGGCGGATGAAACCACTCAAACGGCTATTTGCGGGGATGCTGGCGCCCCATGTGAAGCTGGGCGCGGCCGGGCCTGACGGTTTGATTTATTACTCTGGTAATAATATTATCGGATGGCGAAATCGATCGAGGATTCGATTGATTCTCATTGCAATGAATATACACTGAAACGAAACCTGGCGCTTATTAACGCCAGACCTCGTAAGGGTCTTAACTTCCTTTCTGCTCAGTCCCTCTGGGATCTTGAGCTGCTTAACTGCTGCACTTAGTTTGACAAATCACTGAAAGAAGCGGGAACAGGCGGCGGTTTGACAAGCGCGCCCGCATAGGATATTCTATATAATAACAGACGCAGACATTGACGATATGAAAAACGGGGAGTAAGGCACCGTGAAATACATACGGATAAGCATAAATCAAGGTACGTTTTTTTAATCCGAGCACAAAAGGAGTGTATACATCCCCCCAATTCCACTAAATTCTTTTTATGGCCGAACGTTATTACACTTGTTTGTGCCTTTGCGCTTTTTCTGTTCCCTACGTGTATGAATACTCTTTAAATATAGAGCTTTTAATTGTATTGTTGATCGGTATCACTTCTGCAGTTTGCATTTGTATATTCCTCTCTATAAAAAGCCAAGAAATAATCTATGATTATTTTATCCTTTTCCGCAGCGCGGCCGCCGGGACCCGCGGCGGCTGCGGGGAAATTTTTCTTCCGCGCGGGAAAAGCTGCTAAAAATGCGAAAAAACGCTTGACAAGCGCCGCGCTTTGGTTTATATTAGCGGAGCGCTCCGAAGACAGCAGGTGGGTTTTGCCCGTAAATCCTGCCGAGGACATCAACAAGCTTTGATTGTTTTTGTGCCTTTGCGTCTTTGCGGATGCAGGGGCTTTTCTTTTTGGGCGCGACTGATCTATCGTGTGGAGGTGAAAAACACACATGCCGAACGCAAAGGTTCTTAGCGAAAAGCAGGCGATCGTCGAAGCCCTCGCCGAGCGCATCAAGAACGCGGGCGCCGGCCTCCTCGTCGACTACAAGGGAATCACCGTGGCCGAGGATACCGCTCTGCGTACCGAGCTGCGCAAGGACGGAGTGGAATACACCGTCGTCAAGAACACCCTGACCAGAAAGGCGCTGGACAAGCTGGGGATGAGCTCTCTCGATCACGTCCTCAACGGCACCACCTCTCTGGCTACCGCCGAGAAGGATCCCATCGCTCCTTTCCGCATCATCAGCGATTACAGCAAGAAGCTGGGTGACCGCTTCAACATCAAGGCCGCCTTCATGGAGGGCAAGGTCCTGAATGATTCTGAGATCGCCGAGATGGCAGAGCTGCCCGGCAAGGACGCTCTGTACGCCAAGGTCCTGGGTACCATGATCGCTCCCATCACCGGTCTGGCCGTCTGCCTGGGTCAGATCCTCGAGCAGAAGGGCGGCTCCCTGGAGTCCGCCGAGGCCGAAGCCGCCGAATAATCCGGCGCACTGAATTTTTTAATGGAGGAAATTACCATGAGTGAAAAAATCGCTGCCATGATCGAAGAGATCAAGGGTCTGTCCGTTCTCGAGCTGGCTGAGCTCGTTCACGCCCTGGAGGACACCTTCGGTGTCTCCGCCGCCGCTGTCGCCGCCGGTCCCGCCGTTGCTGCCGGTCCCGTCGTCGAAGAGCAGACTGAGTTTGACGTTGTCATGACCGGCTTCGGCGCCGCCAAGCTGGCTGTCATCAAGGAAGTCCGCGGCATCACCGGCCTGGGTCTGGCCGACGCCAAGAAGCTGGTCGAAGGCGTTCCCGCCAAGATCAAGGAAGGCGTTTCCAAGGAAGACGCCGAGGCCATCAAGGCTCAGCTCGAAGCTGCCGGCGCTACCGTCGAGCTCAAGTAATTCGAGTTTTCGCGAACGAAAAAAGGGATGTGATGGTTCACATCCCTTTTTTTCGTTCTTTTTGTCTTTCTTTATTCCCCGATCCAGACGATGCTGTCGTCGTTCTCGATCCAGTCGCTGACCGGGATCGTGCGGTAGATCTTCTCGTCCACACGGATGACGATCCTCTCGATGCCGGCGTTGATGATCTGCCGCTTGCACATCGAGCAGGACATGGCGTCGGGCAGGAGGGCGTTGGTCTTGGCGTCGCGCCCCACGAGGTAGATCGTGGCGCCGATCATGTCCCGCCGGGGGGCGGAGATGATCGCGTTGGCCTCGGCATGGACGCTGCGGCAGAGCTCGTAGCGCTCGCCGGAGGGGATGTGCAGGTTCTCCCGGTTGCAGAAGCCAAGATCCGTGCAGTTGCGCCGGCCGCGCGGCGCGCCGTTGTAGCCGGTGGAGATAATCTCGTCGTTGCGCACGATGATGGCCCCGTACTTCCGGCGCAGGCAGGTGGAACGCTCCAGGACGGAGTCGGCGATGTCGAGATAATAGTTCTGTTTGCTGGTGCGGTTATCCACAGGGCATCCCTCTTTTTCTCGTTTTCCTTATCTTATCGCAGCTTCCTCCCGCCGTCAAGCGTCGATATTTTCGTTTCAGTTTTCGTAGCTTTTTTGGGATTAGTATGGTATGATGAACCTATGAACAGAAATTACCAGAAGGAACTGGATCGTATCATCCAGAAGCAGGGCGGAAAAATGCCCCGCGTGCTGCTGCACAGCTGCTGCGGCCCCTGCTCCAGCGCCGTGCTGGAATACCTGACCCAATATTTTGACGTGACCCTCCTGTGGTACAACCCAAACCTCTACCCCCAGGCGGAGTTCGACCGGCGCTTTCAGACCCAGCTCGCGCTGATCGAGAAAATGGGTCTGACCGAGAAGGTGAGCGTGCTGGCGGAGCCCTGGAAGCACGAGGACTACGACCGGCGCGTCAAGGGTCTGGAGAAGGAGCCGGAGGGCGGAAGCCGCTGCACCGAGTGCTTCCGGCTGCGGCTGCTCGAATGCGCGCGGCTTGCCAGACACTACGGCTTCGACTACTTCTGCACCACGCTGACGCTCTCCCGCCACAAGGACGAGAAGCGCATCAACGCCCTGGGGGAGGAGATCGGCCGCGCCGCCGGTGTGAGCTGGCTCCCCTCGGACTTCAAAAAGCAGGGCAGGGAAATGCGCGCAAGCGAGCTGGCGGAGCAGTACGGCCTCTATCGGCAGCTCTACTGCGGCTGCGAATACTCCCTGCACAAGCGGGAGGAGAAGGGCGAGGCGCCCTCCGCCCCCGAAACAAACGCCATGGATGGCGCGGAAAGGAGCGAGCCATGAAAGTCCGCAAAGCGATCATCCCCGCGGCCGGTCTGGGGACCCGTCTGCTGCCCAACACCAAGAGCATCCCCAAGGAAATGCTGCCGCTGGTGGATAAGCCGGTGATCCAGTACATCGTGGAGGAGGCCGTCTCCGCCGGCGTGGAGCAGATCCTCATCATCACCAACCGCGGCAAATCCCCCATTGAGAATTATTTCGACTACGCCCCCGACCTGGAGGAGCGTCTGCGCGAGGACGGGAAGCTCCGCGAGGCCGAGGCCATCCGCCGGGTGGCCGACATGGCCGACGTGTTCTTCCTGCGCCAGAAGGAGACCAAGGGCCTCGGCCACGCCGTCTGGCGGGCGAAGAGCTTTGTGGGCAACGAGCCCTTCGGCATCCTGCTCGGCGACGACATCATGCTCGGGCAGAAACCCGTGCTCAAGCAGCTCGTGGAGGCCGCCGAGGCCAACGAGTGCAGCGCCGTGGCCATCCACCGGGTACCGGACGAGCTGATCGTCAAGTACTCCTCCGTCAAGCTCGAGGAGCCGCGCGGCGAGCGCGTCTACCGCATCAGCGATATGAACGAGAAGCCCACCCTGCCGGAGAAGCTCTCGGATTACGCGATCCTCGGCCGCTACGTGCTGACGCCCGCCATTTTTGACATTCTTGAGCACACCGCCCCCGGCCGCAACAACGAGATCCAGCTCACCGACGGCATGAAGGAGCTCGTGCGGCACGAGCCCATGGTGGGCGTAGACTTTGAGGGCCGCCGCTACGACACCGGCAACCTCAAGGGCTACCTGGAGGCCATCATCGACTTCGCCCTGCAGAACGAGGAGGCCGGCGCCTGGCTGCGGCAGTTCATCCTCGACAAGGCGGAGATCCTCAGGTAAGTGACTGGGAGTGCGCATTTCGTGAAACAAAGACTCGACAAAGGAAAACTGGTTTTTCTCGCGGTCCTGCTGCTGAGCTTCGGCTTCTATCTCTGGTACGCCTGCCAGCTCCCCTATACCCACGACGACTGGGACTGGGGTATAAACAGCGGGATGCAGCACCTGCTGAACGCGGACGTCAACAGCCGCTACGCCGGGAACCTGTTCGAGGTGCTCGTGACCCGCTCGGTGCTGCTGAAGGATCTGGCCATCTCCCTCATCATGACGGGCATCCCCCTCTGCGCCGTATCTTTCGCGCTCCGCTTCAGCGGGACGGAGCTCTCCGAGCCGCTGACCGCGCCCGTCCTCCTGATCGCCGCCAACATCCTCCAGCTCGCCACGATCCCGCTCATCTGGCAGGAGACCTACGGCTGGATCGCGGGCTTCTCCAACTTCACCGTCTCCGCCCTGATGCTGAGCGTGTACCATATCCTGCTGGCGAAAGGGCTGTGCTCGCCCTCCCGCGCAAGCGTGCGGAGCGTGCCCGCCCTCTTTCTCTTCGGCCTCGCGCTCCAGCTTTTTCTGGAAAACGTCACGGTCTACGTCGTGTTCGTCACGCTGGTCTATCTCGCCGTGAAGGCCGTGCGGCGGCGCCGGATCACCGGAAACGACCTCGCGCTGCTCGCGGGAATCGTGCCGGGGACGGTCCTGATGTTCTCCAGCAGCATTTACGGGACGCTGCTGAACACCGGTTACGCGGTGGGCGGCTACCGCCAGCTCACCTTCGAGCTGGACCAGAGCCTCCCCGCCATCGCCTTTTCCCTCGCCAAGCGCTTCCTGCTGCTCTTCCCGCCCAGCCTCTGGGCGGCGAGCCCGGTCCCCATCGCCGCGGCGCTGCTGCTGACGGCGGGGCTGATGCTCAGGCGCAGGCTTCGCGGCGCGCCGGTCTTCGCGGCCGTCAACGCCGCGCTCGCGCTCTATGTGATCTATCTGTACTTTTTCGGCGATTTCGGGCGGCTCAAGCTCGAAAGCAGCTGGTGGTCCAACGCCCTCTCGGCCCTGATCGGGCTGGGCATCGGCGCGCTGGTGCCGCTTGAGTTCATCCTGCTCTGGCGGCGGGAGCCGAAGCCGCTCCTCTTTGCGCTCTTCTGCTGGTTCTCCCGTCCGGCCGTGATGCTGCCGATGGTGGTCATCCACAACGCCGACCCCCGCTCCTTCCTCACCACAGACGTGCTGCTCGCGCCCGTCGTGCTGCTGCTTCTGGCGCGGCTCTGGCCGGAGAAGGCCGGGCTGCGGCGCAGGCTGGCCTGCGGCGTCGTGCTCGCGATGCTGTGCGCCGCGCTCGTGCACATCGCCGTACCCTTCGCGGCGATCGGGCGCGTTTCCCGGCAGCGGGACGCCATGATCCGTGAGGCGCGGGAGCACCCGGGCGAGCCGCTGCTTCTGCCGGACTTTCCCGCGGCGTACCGCGAGCTGCTCTGGGACCCGGACCCCGTTTCGCCCCGCAGCGAATACGTCGGCTATTTCCGGATCTTTTACGGCATCCCGGACGAGACGCCGCTCTGGTTCGAAAGCTGGGGGGACGGGGCGGAAAAGCCTTGACTTTTTCCGTGCGCGGGACTACAATGAGCCCGTCGACGGAACAGGAGGGGCTTTTTCAGGGTCCCGGCCGCCGCTGCACGCAAAACTGAACAAGGGGAGCTGGGTCTTTCCCGGCTGAGACAGAGGTAAGAGAGCCTCTGAGACCCTGGAACCTGATCCGGGTAATGCCGGCGTAGGAAACAGAGTACGCGATTTGCCGCAGGTTCATTTTTCGAGCCTGCGGTTTTCTTTCCCTGTGAAACAGCGTTTCACAGGGAGAACACTCGCGCTTATCGCACGCGGCGCACGAGGGACGCGCCGCGTTTGATCGGCGCGAGGGCTCGCTTGACTCGCCTCAAAAACGATTTCAATTCCCTTCAAGGTAAAAAATCAAGTTCATTTGCGACTTTCGCAATCGGCTGGCAAATAAAAACATTGGGAGGTACAGAAAATGAAAAAGAATCTCACGCTCCGCGCACTGACCGAAGGCGCCATCTTCGTGGCCCTGGCCTGGCTGATCGGCTATCTGAAGCTCTTTGAGCTGCCCCAGGGCGGTTCGGTCAATCTGGCCATGCTGCCCATCTTCCTCTACTGCGCCCGCTGGGGCTTCGGACCCGGCATGCTGGCGAGCTTCGTTTACAGCCTTTTGAAGCTGATGCTCGACGGCGCGTACGCCTGGGGCTGGCAGTCCATGCTGGGCGACTACATCGTCGCTTTCACGGTGCTCGGTCTCGCGGGCCTCTTCCACGCGCAGAAATACGGCTTCTTTACCGGCACCGCGGTCGGCGCCCTCGCCCGCTTCCTCGTCCACTGGCTGGTGGGCGTGTGGGTCTGGGGCGAGTACATGCCCGAGACCTTCTTCGGCATGACCATGACCACACCCTGGTTTTACTCCTTCCTGTACAACGGCAGCTTCATGCTCATCGACACGGTGCTCTGCCTTGTGATCGGCGCGCTGCTGTGGAAGCCGATGGGCAGGTACCTGCGCGGCGAGGATCTGAGAAAGTAACTTTTTATTGACAAGCCCGGGCCTGATACGCTATAATGACCACTCGGCACCCCAAGTGCCGAGTGGTTTTCCCTGTCAACTACTTCGTTCCGCCCCCGGCGGGGCGATGTTGAGTATTACTGATCGAAAGGAGTGCACCACATGCTTCGTACCTACCAGCCCAAGAAGCTCCAGCGCAAGAAAGAGCACGGCTTCCGCAAGAGAATGAAGACCGCCAACGGCCGCAAGGTTCTCGCCCGCCGCAGAGCCAAGGGCAGAGCCAAGCTCAGCTACTGATCCCCGAGCACCCCGTGAGCAGGAAAGAACGATATGGATTTTAGGCCGGAGCGATCCGGCCTTAAGGTGTTTGTGCCAAAGCAATACGGCGAGGTTTTTCGGTGAAGGTTCGCAATACGCTAAAAAAGAACAGTGACTTTCGCCGGCTCTACGCCAAAGGCAAGAGCGCGGTCAACCCCTGGCTGGTGGTCTACTGCCGCCGCAACCGCGGGGGCGTCAACCGCTTGGGCTACACCGTGTCCGTCAAGCTCGGGCACGCCGTGGTCCGCAACCGGGTGCGCCGCCGCCTGCGGGAGATCGTCCGCCTCAACGCGCCGAAGCTCAAGAACGGCTACGATATCGTCGTCGTCGCCCGCACGCGCTGTGTCGGCGCCGAATACCGCCAGATGGAGGCGGCCTTTCTGCAGCTGTGCGCAAAGCTCGGCCTGACGCGGGAGGAGGAAGCGTGAAAAAGCTCCTCATCGCCGCCATCCGTTTCTACCAGCGGCACATCTCGCCCCGCCGGCAGCCCTGCTGCCGCTTCATGCCCACCTGCTCACACTATGCGATCCAGGCCATCGAAAAATACGGCGCCCTGAAGGGCGGCTGGATGGCGCTGAAGCGCATCTGCTGCTGCCACCCGTTCTATCACGGGAAACGCGGCATCTACGACCCCGTGCCTTGAAGAAGGCACAGCCCCACACTTATTTAGAGGAGAATACTATGTCTTTCGGGGAAATCATTACCTGGCCGTTTGCCAAGCTGATGGTCTGGCTGTACAACCTGACCGGAAACTATGGCGTCGCGCTGATCCTCTTCGCCCTGGCCGTCAACCTCATCATGACCCCGTTCATGGCCAAGAGCAAAGTGAGCATGATGCGCCAAGCCCGCCTGCAGCCCCGCGTGCAGGAGCTGCAGAAGCGGCATGAGGGCAACCCCCAGAAGCTCAACGCCGAGATGCAGAAGCTCTACCGCGAGGAGGGCGTCAATCCGATGTCCGGCTGCCTCTGGTCCCTCATTCCCTTCCCCATCCTGATCGCCCTGTACAGCGTCGTGCGCCAGCCCCTGACGCGCATGATGTTCGTCGCCAAGGACTTTGTGACCGTGGCGCAGGACTATTTCGTGGAGAAGGGCCTTTACACCGTGAGCTCCGGCCGTGCCAGCGCCTACGCCGAGATCGAGCTGACCAAGCTCATCCACGACAACTGGAGCGCCTTCACCGCCGACCTCGCCGACAAGCTCGACCCCAATCTCCTGAACGTCGACTTCAGCTTCCTGGGCCTCAACCTCGGCGACCAGCCCAACTGGCGCTTCTGGGAGTTCATGACGCCCGGAGTCTTTACCTGGGCTGCTCTGGGGCTCTTCCTGATCCCCTTTATTTCCGCGGCGCTGTCCTGGGCCAGCATGAAGCTGAGCACCAAGATGAACCCCAATACCGCCGTGCAGGACGAAAAAGCCCAGGCGACCATGAACAGCATGAATCTGGTGATGCCGCTCACGTCCATCTGGATCTGCTTCGTCATGCCCGCCGCCATGGGCATTTACTGGATCTCCAACAGCATCTTCGGCATGGCGCGCGACTTCATCCTGACCAAGGTCTTTATGAAGCAGCTTGCCGTCGAGGAGGCCGAGCGCGCCGCGCTGCGCAGCCAGCGCGAGCTGGAGCTCGAGGAGAAGCGCGCCGAGACCGAGCGTCTCAAGGCCGAGGGCAAGACCGAGGTCAACGCCAACACCAGTAAGAAGAAGCTGCAGGCCGGCGAGAAGCAGAAGGCCGTCGAGCGCAAGGCCGCCCTTGACCGGGCCGACCGTGCCGCCCGCCGCGAGCGCCTCGGCATCGCCGAGGCGGAGAAGCCCGCCTCACAGGTGGGCAACCGCCGCTATGCCCGCGGCCGCGCCTACGTTCCCGACCGCTTCACCAATCCTGATAACGCCGAGGCCGCGACGCTGGCCGCCGCGCAGGAATCCGAGGGCGCCGACGCCATCGACGAGACCGTGGACGAGCTGGTCGAGGCCGTGGAGAACGTCGAGGCCGCCGTCGAGGAGAATAAGGAGTAATACAACATGCAGAAATATCTGGAAAAGACCGGCAGAACGCCGGACGACGCCATCGCCGCCGCCCTTGCCGAGCTGCGGATGGATCGGGACGACGTGTCCGTGGAGATCCTGGAATTCGGCAAGACCGGCTTCCTCGGCATCGGCGCCTCTCCCGCCGTGGTCCGCGTGAGCTATGAGGCGGAGGACGAGCCCGCACCCGAAACGGCGGCGCCCGCACCCGCCCCCGCGCCCGTGAAGGCGGAGAAGACCGCCAAGGCCGCCGAACCTGTTAAGGCCGCCGAGCCCGTCAAGGCTGCCGCGCCCGCGGACGAGGACCCCGACTACGCCGCGATCCGCAGCTTCCTCACGGGGCTTCTGGAGCGCATGGGCATCAAAGCCGAGGTCGCCATCACCGCGCGCGACAACGGCGGCATCAACGTCAACCTCTCCGGCAACGGCATGGGCGCCATCATCGGCCGCCGGGGCGAGACGCTCGACGCCATCCAGCACCTGACCAACTACGCCGTCAACCGCGGCAGCGAGAAGCATCTGCACATCAGCGTGGACGCCGAGAACTACCGCAGCAAGCGCGAGGAGTCTCTGGCGCGCCTGGCCGAGAAGATGGCGGAGAAGGCCATCAAGTACAAGCGCAGCATGGCGCTCGAGCCCATGAACTCCTACGAGCGCCACGTGATCCACACCGCGCTGCAGAACTACGAGGGCGTCACCACAAGCTCCACCGGCGTGGAGCCCAACCGCCGCGTCGTGGTTTCCTACGTCAAGCCCGAAACGCCCGCCGGCAGCAAGCCCCAGAGCCGGGAGTGGGCATGACTCCCTTTCATCATCTTTATATGCACAGCACATCGGAGGTATCGCCATGATTTTTGAAAAAGTCAAGAACGCCCTGGCTCAGCAGTTCGAGCTGGATCCCGAGTCCATCACCGCCGACACCAACCTGATTGACGACCTCGGCGCCGATTCCCTGGACGTGGTGGAGCTGATCATGTCCCTCGAGGACGAGTTCGGCATCGCCATCTCCGACGAGGACGCCGCCCAGCTCTATACCGTCGGCCGCATCGTCGATTACCTGGAGAAGCTTCAGTAAGAATTGCACAAGAATACGCCCCCTGTCCGGGGGCGTATTCATTTATCTGTATAATTTTTCCTCTTTTTGATTGACAAACGCCGGGCGAGGGTTTATAGTATGCACAATCTTCGAGAGGAGCGGACCGTCTATGGCTAACATCAGCACCAAGATGATGATGGCTGAGATGCGCATGTGCTGCATGTGCATGATGATGCGCGCGCAAAAATGCGGTTCGCCCAGTTTCACAGCCATCTGAATGATCTGACAAATCATCCGGCCGGGAAGCGAGCGAGCTTTCCGGCCGGTTTTTTGCGGCCCGCACCCTGCGGGCGGGCCGCAAAAGAAAAATATTGAGAAAGCCAGAAACCGACATGATCGAACTGAAACACCTGTGTAAGACCTACGCGGCCCCCGACAAGGAGATCCACGCGCTCGAGGACATCAACCTGACGATCCGCGACGGCGAGATCTTCGGCATCATCGGCCTCTCCGGCGCCGGCAAGAGCACGCTGGTGCGCTGTATCAACCTTCTGGAGATCCCCACCTCCGGCCAGGTGCTGGTGGACGGGAAGGACCTGACGCAGCTTCCCCGGAAGGAGCTGCTGCTCCTGCGCCGCTCCATCGGCATGATCTTCCAGAGCTTCAACCTCCTCGAGCAGCGCAGCGTCCTGCGAAACGTCTGCTTCCCGCTGGAGATCTCGGGCGTCGAACGCAAAAGCGCCGAGAAAAAGGCGCGCGAGCTGCTGCAGATCGTCGGCCTCGCCGACCGGGCGGACTCCTACCCCTCCCAGCTCTCCGGCGGGCAGAAGCAGCGCGTCGCCATCGCCCGCGCCCTCGCCACCGACCCCAAGTACATCCTTTGCGACGAGGCCACCTCCGCCCTCGACCCCAACACCACCCGCGCGATCCTCGACCTGCTGCGGCAGATCAACCGGGATCTCGGCGTGACCATCATCGTCATCACCCACGAGATGAAGGTCATCGACCAGATCTGCGACCGGGTCGCCGTCATCGACCGCAGCCGCATCGCCGAGGAGGGCAGGGTCAGCGAGGTCTTCACCTCGCCCCAGTCCCAGATCGCCCGGGACCTCATCATCCCGCGGGACCGCGCCGCGCTCGACACCACCGGCGGGCGCAAGATCCGCCTCACCTTCAACGGCAGCTATTCCCAGGAGCCGGTCATCTCCAACATGGTGCTGGAATGCCAGGCACCGGTCAACATCCTCTTTGCCGACACCAAGGAGTTCGAGGGCGTCATCTACGGGCACATGATCGTCGAGCTGCCCTCAGACCCCAAGCAGGCGGAAAAGATCCTGGTCTGGCTGAAAAACAGCCCGGTCGAATGGCGCGAGGAGGTGTAAGCCATGCTTTCGGATATGTTTGTTAAACTCTGGGACGCGGGGCTCATCCAGAAAGGCGTCTGGGAGACGGTGTATATGACCGTCGTTTCCACCGCGATCTCCTACCTCATCGGCCTGCCCCTCGGCGTGATCCTCACGGTCACCGACAAGGGCGGCATCCACCCCATCCCCTGGTTCAACCGCGTGCTCGGCGTCATCGTCAATTTCTTCCGCAGCGTGCCCTTCATCATCCTGATGGTGGCGATGCTGCCGGTGGCCAAGCTCGTGGTGGGCACCTCCCTCGGCAACAAGGCCATGATCGTCATGCTGGTCATCGCCGCCGCGCCCTACATCGCGCGCATGGTGGAGTCCTCCGTCAAGGAGGTCAACGCCGGCGTCATCGAGGCCGCCCAGGCCATGGGCGCCAGCAATTTCCAGATCGTTTACAAGGTCCTGCTGCCGGAGGCGAAGCCCTCGCTGATCCTCGGCGCGGTCATCTCCATGGTCACGATCCTCGGCTACTCGGCCATGGCCGCCACGATCGGCGGCACGGGCCTCGGCCAGATCGCCATCAGCTACGGCCACCAGCGCTTCAACCCGGACATCACCTGGATCTGCGTGTTTCTGACTGTTTTGATCGTTCAGATCATTCAGGAGGTCGGTACCGCCATCGCGCACCGAACCGATAAAAGAGCCAAGCAATAATCCACGCAAGCCCCAATCAAGTCATGTTTTAGGAGGAAAACAAAATGAAAAAGACTCTTGCACTCGTACTCACCGCCGCCCTGGTCCTTCTAACCTTCGCGGCCTGCGGCAGCACCGCCGCCCCCGCCGCCACCGAGGCGCCCGCCGCCGAGGAAGCCGCTGCCGCCCCCGAGAGCGTCAAGCTCACCGTCGGCGCCAGCTCCACCCCCCACGCAGAGCTGCTCGAGATCGTCAAGCCCGCCCTCGCCGAGCAGGGCATCGAGCTCGATATCGTGATCTATGACGACTACGTGCTGCCCAACACCGCGCTGCAGGACGGCACGCTGGACGCCAACTACTTCCAGCACACCCCCTACCTCAACAGCTTCAACGCCTCCAACGGCACCGACCTGGTCTCTGCCGGCCTCATCCACTATGAGCCCTTCGGCATTTACAGCAAGACCGTCTCCGATCTGAAGGATCTCGCCGACGGCGCCACCATCATCGTGCCCGACGACGACTCCAACCAGACCCGTGCCCTGCTCCTGCTGCAGCAGGAGGGCCTCGTTGAGCTGCCCGACGGCGCCTCCGTGGAGAACGGCGTGACCCTGCTCGACATCGCAGACAACAAGGGCTACAACGTGCAGGCCGTGCAGGCCGACGCCGTCCCCTCCCTGCTCGCGAACTCTGACGACGGCACCGTCGCCGTCATCAACTACAACTACGCGCTGGGCGCCGGCTTCAAGACCACCGACGCGCTCGCCATCGAGGACGCCTCCGGCGACGCCGCCCAGACCTACGCCAACATCATCGCCGTCCGCCGCGGCGACGAGAACCGCCCGGAGATCCAGGCCCTGGTGGCCGCTCTGCAGGACGGCGCCGTGGATACCTACAACGCCCAGACCGGCGCCGGTATCGTCGGCATCCACTGATCCCCGCTTCCGGCGCGTTCCCCCGGAAAGCCGGCCGGTTCTGCGCGGCGCTTTCCGTCCCTGTTTTTCAGCTTGTCAATGAAGTCCGATCCGGACTTCATTGACGGCGCTTCTGCCGCCGGGCATTTTGCCCGGCGGCAGAATGCCATGGCCCGAAGAAGGCTGATCCCTCAGCCTTCTTCGGACGGCGGGTGATCCAAATGCGAGGCGGGCCTTGCCCCCTCGCGCTCCCCCGCGGCTCTGTTTCCGTTCCTCCCCCTTTTTGACAGTCATAAAAAATCCGGAAATACCTCAGGTATTTCCGGTATTTTTCTATTTTGCCCGAACGGAACGCTCCCTTCAAGGCTGTCGCAGCCCTGGGTGAGTGCGCCGGGATCACCAGTCCGAATCCCAGTCGGTCGAGCCGGAGTCCCAGGAGTCCGAGCTGTCCCAGTCCCAGTCGCTGTCGTCCCAGTCGTCAGACCAGGAGCTGTCCTGGGCGCTCTCCTGATAATACTCGCTGTCGCTGAAGTCGCCGGCGTTGTAGCTGCTGGAATAGTTCGAGCCCGCGTAGTAATCCGAGGCGTTCTCCTGCAGCTCCTCGTCCACTGTGACGGGATACCAGTCGAGCAGGCTGTTGTCGTACTGGTACCAGGTGTCCGACTGGCTGTAATAGGTGTTGCCGTTGTAATTGTAATAGCCGTTGTGCGTCTTGCCCAGTCTTCCCGCAACGAACAGAAAGAGCATGGCGATGAAATAGCAGATGACCAGGATCCAGACCAGTTGGCCGCTCACGCCCCGCCTGCTCCGGGAAGCGCGGCGGCTGCGGGTCGTTCCGCCGGAGGAGGACGCCTTGCGCTGGCGCTGCTTGATGATCTCCTCCTTCATCTTCTGGAAGATCTCATTGACCGCGTAGGCCTCGTCGCCGCCGCGGTATCGCACCGCCCGGGAGCCGTCGCTCTTGTTCTTGTAGACGACGAAATTGCCGTCGTCATCCCGGAAAATGCCGAAAGCACGCGCGTCCGGGATGTCCTGCCCGAGAAAGAAGCGCATCTGCGCCAGCGGCAGATTGTGCGCCCGGCAGAACTCCTGCAGCTCCCCGATCGTCTTGGGGACGCCGGCGGCGGAGCGCATCATGCCGTCGTTCGGCGCGCCGCAGTGGGGACATACGGCGTCCGTATCCCGGATATACTGTCCGCAGTAATCGCATTGGATCCTCATTTTTTTCACCCCCGTACCGGGGCATTATACCACGCCGGCGCGTGTTCTGTAAAGGAGCTTCCCTCAGTCTCCCCGCTCTCCGCGCCGATCTTTTTTCCTTCCGCGCAACCCCCCCTTGACTTTAAAAGAAAACGCGCTATAATAAGTCGTGCACGACATGTCGTGTGCGACATTTTAGGTTTGTGAGATGATTTCATGACGAAGGAGCTTCCGCTCGGCGCGCGCTTTTCCCTGCTGCACCGGGCTTTCAAGCGAAAAATGGACGAGATCCTCAGCGAGAAGGAGCTGACCGGCGTCCAGTTCGGCGTGCTGGGCAATCTCGCGCGGCTGGAACAGCAGGGCTGCGAGGAGATCAGCCAGCGCGATCTGGAGGAGGTCTGCCGCATCAGCCACGCCACGATGACGGACATCCTGCGGCGGCTGGAAAAGAAGGAATTCGTCCGCTGCGAACAGAGCAGCCGCGACCGGCGCTTCAAATGCGTCTTTACCACGGAGAAGGCGCGCGGGCTCAAGGGCGAGGTCGCCCGGGTCGAACGGGAGACCTTCGACTGGCTCACCCGCGGCCTCGCGCCCGCCCAGGTCGAAGAGCTGCTCGCCATCACCGACGTGATGCTGGAAAACGTTTGGGCGGGCTGCCGGAAAGGATGTGAGGAAAGCGATGATTAAAACCTTTATCAAGTGTATCCGGGAATACAAGGCCCCGGCGATCGTCACCCTGCTGTTCATGGTGGGTGAGGTGTTCATCGAGGTGCTGATCCCCTTTTATACCGCCGACCTGGTCAACGATATCAAGGCCGGCGCGCCGATGAACGAGGTCGTGCGCGTGGGCGTGATCCTCGTGATCATGGCGCTGATCTCCCTCTGCTGCGGCGCGGGCGGCGGCTACATGGGCTCCAAAGCCTCGACGGGCTTTGCCCGCAACGTCCGGCGCGACGTGTTCGCGCGCATCCAGCGCTTCTCCTTTGAGAACATCGACAAGTTCTCCACCGCCTCGCTCGTCACCCGCCTGACCACCGACATCAGCAACGTGCAGATGGCCTTCATGATGACCATCCGCCTCGCGGTGCGCGCGCCGCTGATGTTCGTGTTCGCCATCGTCATGGCCTATACCATGGGCGGTGCGCTCGCGACCACTTTCGTGGTCGTGGTGCCCGTGCTGATCGTCGGCCTGCTCGCGATCGCAAAGAAGGCGATGCCCGCTTTCCGCGCGGTGTTCCGCAAGTACGACCGGATGAACGAGTCCATCGAGGAGAACGTGCGCGGCATGCGCGTCGTGAAGAGCTTCGCGCGCGAGGACTTCGAGAAGCAGAAGTTCGCCGCCGCCTCGGACGACATCCGCCGCGACTTCACGAAGGCCGAGCGCATCGTCGCGCTCAACAACCCCCTCATGACCCTGTGCATGAACTTCAACATGATCTTTGTGCTGCTGGTCGGCGCGAAGCTCATCGTCGAGAGCCGCGGCGCCGTCATCGACGTCGGCCAGATCTCCGCCATGCTGACCTACGGCATGCAGATCCTCATGAGCCTGATGATGATTTCGATGATCTACGTCATGATGACCATGTCCTACGAGTCCATGAAGCGCCTGACGGAGGTGCTCAACGAGGAGCCCTCGCTCTCGAGTCCCGCCGACGCGCTCACGGAGGTCGCGGACGGCTCCGTTGACTTTGAGGGCGTGTCCTTCAAGTACGACCGCAAGGCGCAGGAGGCGGCGCTGGCCGGCATCGACCTGCACATCCCCTCCGGCGCGACCGTCGGCATCCTCGGCGGAACCGGCGCCGGCAAGACCACGCTCGTGCAGCTCATCCCGCGCCTCTACGACGTGACCGAGGGCTGCGTCAAGGTCGGCGGGCGCGACGTGCGCGACTACGACCTCGAGACGCTGCGCGGCGCGGTGTCGATGGTGCTGCAGAAAAACGAGCTCTTCTCCGGCACGATCCGCGAGAACCTGCGCTGGGGCGACCCGGACGCCACGGACGAGGAGATCGCGGAGGCCTGCCGGCTCGCGCAGGCGGACGATTTCATCCGCTCCTTCCCCGACGGCTACGACACCCACATCGAGCAGGGCGGCACGAACGTCTCCGGCGGGCAGAAGCAGCGCCTGTGCATCGCCCGCGCGCTGCTGAAAAAGCCGAAGATCCTGATCCTCGACGACTCCACCTCCGCGGTGGACACCCGCACCGACGCGCTGATCCGCGCCGGCTTCCAGACTTACATCCCCGAGACCACCAAAATCATTATCGCCCAGCGCGTAGCCTCTGTGGAGGACGCGGATATCATCCTCGTGATGGACGGCGGCCGCATCGCCGACCGCGGCACGCACGCCGAGCTGATGGCGCGCAGCCCCATCTACCGCGAGGTCTACGAGCAGCAGACGAAGGGAGGCGAGGAGCATGAATAAGCAGGAAAACCGCAATCTGAAGGACAACTTTGCCGCCATCGGCTGGACGCTGAAGAAGTTCTTCGGCTTCTACCCGGTGCTCGCGCCGCTGACCGTGTTCTGCATCCTCTTCTCGGCCATCGTGGCCGCGATCCCCGCGGTCTTCATCCAGCGCGTCCTCGCCGTCATCGAGCGCTGGTACCAGAGCGGCAACTGGGCGGCCGCCAGAGCCGAGATCCTGCCCTATATCTTCCTGCTGGTCGGGCTCTACACGCTCTCGATCCTCTCCCTCACGCTCGAGACGCAGCTCATGGCCGTGATGACCCAGGGCTTCCTCGACAAAATGCGCCGCGAGATGTTCGACGGCATGCAGGATCTGCCCATCCGCTATTTTGACACCAACAAGCACGGCGACATCATGAGCTTCTACACCAACGACATCGACACGATGCGCCAGCTCGTGAGCCAGTCGCTGCCCGCGCTGATCCGTTCCGTCGCGATCGTGCTGGCCGTGTTCGCGATCATGCTGTATTTCAGCGTCTGGATGACGCTCGTGCTGATGCTCGGCGTGGCCGCGATGTTCTTCGTCACCAAGACCATCGGCGGCGGCTCGGCCAAGTACTTCGTCAAGGCCCAGAAGGCCATCGGCGCGATGGAGGGCTTCGCGCAGGAGATGATGAACGGCCAGAAGGTCATCAAGGTCTTCTGCCACGAGCAGCAGAGCCTTGAGGATTTCGACAAGGTCAACGACGAGCTGCGCGACGTGGCCTTCCGCGCCAACGCCTACGCCAGCACCCTCGGCCCCATCATCGGCAACATCGGCAACATCCTCTACGTCGGCCTCGCGCTCGCGGGCGGCGTGTTCATCCTCGCGGGCGTGAAGAACCTGAGCTTTTCGGGCCTCGCCTTCGACATTTCGGTGCTGGTGCCTTTCCTGAATATGTCGCGCCAGTTTACCGGCAACGTCAACCAGCTCTCCCAGCAGATCAACGCCATCGTCATGGCCGGCGCGGGCGCTCAGCGCGTGCTGACCCTCGTCAACCAGGAGCCGGAGACCGACGACGGCTACGTGACCCTCGTCAACGTCACCGAGGAGGCCGACGGCAGCCTGCGCGAGACGGAGGAGCACACCGGACGCTGGGCCTGGCGTCACCCCCATACCGACGGCAGCGGCACCACCTATACCCCGCTGCGCGGCGACGTGCGCATGGTGGACGTGGACTTCTCCTACACCGAGGGCAAGCCGGTGCTGCACGACGTGTCGGTCTACGCCGAGCCGGGGCAGAAGGTCGCCTTCGTCGGCGCGACCGGCGCGGGCAAAACCACGATCACCAACCTCATCAACCGCTTTTACGACATCGCCGACGGCAAGATCCGCTACGACGGCATCAACGTCAACAAGATCAAAAAGGCCGACCTGCGCCGCTCGCTCGGCATCGTGCTGCAGGAGACCAACCTCTTTACCGGAACCGTCATGGAGAACATCCGCTACGGCAGGCTCGACGCCTCCGACGCCGACTGCATCGAAGCGGCGAAGCTCGCGGGCGCGGACGATTTCATCGCGCGCCTGCCCCAGGGCTACGACACCGAGCTGCAGAACAACGGCGCGAACCTCTCCCAGGGCCAGCGCCAGCTCATCGCCATCGCCCGCGCCGCCGTCGCCGATCCCCCGGTCATGATCCTCGACGAGGCCACCTCCTCCATCGACACGCGCACCGAGGCCATCGTGCAGCGCGGCATGGATAAGCTCATGGAGGGCCGCACGGTCTTCGTCATCGCCCACCGCCTCTCCACGGTCATGAACTCCGACGTCATCATGGTGCTCGACCACGGACGCATCATCGAGCGCGGCAGCCACGAGAAGCTCCTCGCCGACAAGGGCACCTACTACCAGCTCTACACCGGCGCCTTCGAGCTGGAGTAAACGCGTTTTGCGTCGTGCGTTTTGAGGAGCCGCGCGTAAAAGCCTCCCGGAAGGGGGGAGCCGTACCTTCGTCACCTTCGTCCCCCGCTTTCCCCGCCTGTTGCATTTTCGCGCCTTCGTGGTATACTAAAGATATCTACATCCTTTTTGCGAAAGGAAGGAACTGTCATGAAACGAATCGTCACTTTGCTGCTTGCCGTGCTTTTGCTCCTCTCCCTCGCCGCCTGTGCCGCCGCAAAGGAGAGCACGCCTGCCGTTGAGGAGACGCCCGCCGCCTCCGAAGAGACCCCTGCGGCCGCCGGGGAGACGCCGGGGACGGGCGAGCAGGAGAACGCCGCCCCGGTCGACCAGCCGGATCTGAGCGAGGCGCCCAACGCCCTGGGCGACGAGCAGGTGGCCCTGCTCGAGAAGATCCTGCTGATCGACGAGCTCGTCCAGCCCGGCACCGCCGGCGGTTCCCTTCGCGCCGTGGCCGCCTCGGCCTCCCTGCTCGACTGGGCGGAGACCGCGCAGCTCAGCGAGGAGTCCATCAGCATGATTATGGACTACATCGCGTCCAAGACCCCCGAGGGGCAGGAGGAATTCAACGCCAAGCTGGACGCCGTGGACGCCACGGTGCAGTACCTGACCGGCAGCGACAGCGAAACCGTGGAGGGGATGCTCTCCGACGCCGGGATGCTGGATAGCTGCAACTACCCCTGGAGCAAGGCCGCGCCCGAGACCGTGGAGCGCCTGATGCAGGCCCTCGGCCGCCGCAGCGTGTGAGGAGATCCGCTTTCCTTTCCCCGCTCTCCCCCGAAACCCGAAAACGGCAAAAAACTGCGTGGATGTGAAGTCTTTTTCCCATCCACGCAGTTTTTCATCGTTTGTTGCTCCGGCGCCAGATCTTCTGCTTTTCCGCCGCGCAGATCAGCTCGTCCCGGAACGCCGGGTGGGCAAGGGAGACGATCGCCTCCGCCCGCTGCCAGACGGGCAGGCCGGAGAGGTTCACCGCGCCGTACTCGGTCACGAGCCATGGCGCCTGCGCGCGCGGCGTGGTGATCACGTCGCCGCCGGTAAAGCAGGGGAGGACGTTGGAATGCCGCACGCCCTGCCGATCCGTGAAGGTGGAGGCGACGGCAAGGAAGGCCATGCCGTGGGCGGACTCGTAGGCCCCGGTCACGAAGTCGAGCTGGCCGCCGGTGCCGCTGATCTGGCGCAGGCCCGCCGTCTCCGAGCAGACCTGTCCGTAGAGGTCGAAGGCGATGCAGCCGTTGATGGAGACGAAATGCGAAAACTGCCGGATCACGGCGGGATCGTTGATGTAGCGCATCGGCGCGGAGCGCACGGCGAGGTTCCGGTCGAGAAATGCATACAGCTCCGCCGAGCCGTTGACAATGCCGAATACGCCCTTGCCGCGGTTCAACTCCTTTTTGGCGTTCGTGATCTTCCCCGCCCGGTAGAGCGTCAGGTATCCGTCGCTCATCAGCTCGGTGTGCATGCCGAGGTCCTTCAGATCCGACTCCGCGATCAGGCTCCCCAGCGCGTTCGGCATGCCGCCGATGCCGAGCTGGAGCGTGACGCCGTCGCGCAGGTGCGGGAAGATGTTCGCCGCGATCTGCCGGTCCACCTCGCTGACCGTGACCGGCGCGGGATGGACGAAGGGCTCGTCGTTCTCCACGATCGCATCCACCCTCGAGACGTGGATGCAGTCCGCCTCCAGCCCCGGTATCCAGGGCATGTGGGGGTTGACCTCCACGATCACGTGCTCCGCCGCGTCGATCAGCTCCTGCTGGGCGCAGTTGGTGAGCCCGTAGCTGAAATAGCCGTGGCCGTCCATGGGGGCGACCGTGACCATGGCGACGTTCACCGGCGCAAAGCCTCTCTCGTAGTAGCTGCCGCAGTGGCGGAAGAGCATGGGCGAAAAGTAGGCGCGGCCCGCATCCAGGTATTTCCGGTCGAGCCCCGAGCAGTGCCAGACGTTGTAGGTGAAGCTCTCGCCGGCCGGGTCCTGCTCCACCACCTGCACCGGGCGCATGGAGATCGCGCCGCGCACCTTCACGTCCCGCAGCTCGCCCCGCCGCGCCGCCAGCGCACGGTCCAGCGCCGCCGGGAACGAGGTCCCCTGGCTGTAATCCACCCAGTCGCCGCTCTTGACGAGCCTGACCGCCTCCTCCGGCGTACAGAGCTTTTCCTGATACAAGGCATGGATGTCCATGATGTTCTCCTCAGTCTTCTTCCGAATAGCCGATCCGGTCCAGCTCCGCCTTTCGCCGCCAGAGGAAGCTCAGCCGCAGCTCCTCGCCCCGGCGGATGCGCCGGAAGTTCTCCAGATGCCGCAGCCAAATGGGCAGCGCCGGCACCAGCAGCACCGCCGCCCCCAGCCAGAAGGCCGTCCGCAGCCCGTAATACGCCGGCCAGATCACCGACATGCTCACGGTGGCGACGGCCACATAATTGCTCGCAAAGCCGATGACGAGCGCGACGACGAGCATCAGCAGCATGGTCTTCCAGTCATAGGCCAGGATCACGCCGCCGAGGCAGGCCAGGCCCTTTCCGCCGCGGAACCGCAGCCAGATCGGAAACATATGCCCCAGGATCGCGCCGACCCCGCCCAGAATGCCCGCAAGCCGGAGCGGCGGAAACATCGCGGCGCAGAGCCACCAGGCGCAGGCCGCCTTGAGGATATCCAGAAGCGCCACCACGAATCCGGCGAGCTTGCCCACCAGGATCACCGTATTGGACGCGCCCGCGTTGCCCGATCCGTCCTCGCACACGTCGTAGCCGCTCAGCTTCCCGACCACGAAGGAAGGGTTCAGGCTGCCCAGCAGGTAGCCCAGCAGCAGGCAGCAGAGGATCTGGCTGATCAGTTCTTCCACACCGAATCTCTCCCTTTCTCCAGCAGTTCTCCGATCTTGCGCGCGACGCCGCAGTCCTCGTTTCCGGCCGTCACGCAGTCCGCCGCGGCCTTGACCGCTTCGTCCGCGTTGGCCATGGCCACGCCGAGCCCGGCCGCGCGCAGCATTTCGATGTCGTTGCTGCCGTCCCCGAAGGCGACGGAGGCGGAGGCCTCCACCCCCAGCGTCCGGCAGAGCGCCAGCAGCGCCTTGCCCTTGCCAGCGTCAACGCTGTTGACCTCGATGTTGTTTTTGACCGAGGTGGTGGCCACGAGCGCCGGGAAACGCCGGGGCAGCTCCCGGATGGTCGCCTGCCGCAGCGCCTCGTCCTCGGGCTTGAAAAACATCTGCAGCTTCTGCAGCCCCTCGCCCCGCTCCCGCAGGGTCTGCTTGAGGTCGTCCACGGGTTTGCGCAGGCCGTAGAGCAGCTTCAGCACCTCGGGCTCCCGTTCGAAATAGGGCGCGGCGCGCTCGAGCATGGCGCGGCTCATCCAGCCCTGCTCGTTCTGATAGCAGTCGTAAATGACCGGCAGCGTGTCCAGATACTCATAGCACGACAGCGCCAGCGCCAGCGGGATGTCCGCCCGGAACAGCGTCCGGTCCGCCCGGCTGTCGTAGACCGCCGCGCCGTTGGACAATATATAATAATGAAGGAAGGGCAGCTCCTTGAGCTGCTCCGGGATGCCGCGGAAGATACGCCCCGTGGCCACCACCGGCTCGATCCCGCGCGCCGCCGCCTCCCGCAGGGCGAGGAGGTTTTCGGGCGGGATGCTTTTGTCGTCCCGCAGCAGCGTGCCGTCGAGATCGAAAGCAATGATTTTGTAAGTTGTTCTGTTCATACCCGTATTATGCCGCAGATGCAAAGATTTGGCAAGCCTTGTTTTCACCGCGGACGGAGCCGTTTTTCGCCGGAAAGCCCGCCGCTGCGCGGGGAAAGCGCTCGGGGCGCAGCGGCACGCCCCGGCGGGCAAGGCCCGGCTCCTACGCCTTTTGAGCCCCAAAAAGGGGTATTTTTTCGTCCATCCTGCATAAAAAACCGGTATGGCGGCATACAGATTTGTCTGAATGTCAAAAAATTGCATTTCCCTCTTGCAATCAGGAGGCAAATCGTGTATTATGGCATCACCGCATAGGTGTATACTTGTATACAATTAAGGAGGACATCAAAATGAAGAAGATATTTGCTTTCGTGCTCGCGCTGTGCATGGTGTTTGCGCTGTGCGCCTGCGGCAATGCCGCCGCCCCCGCCGCGACCGAGGCGCCCGCCGCCGGCGACGCCCCCGCGGCCGTCTCCGCGAACCTGACCATGGGCACCGGCGGTGAGGCCGGCACCTACTACGCCTTTGGCGGCGTGCTGGGCAGCTACATCGGCCAGAAAACCGACGTGAGCATCAACGTCGTTTCTTCCGGCGGCAGCGCCGCGAACATCACCGGCATCGTCCTCGACGGCATCTACGATCTGGCCACCGTCCAGTCCGACGTTATGACCTACGCCTACAACGGCACCAACTCCTTCGCCGAGGGCGGCGCCATGAACGGCTTCCGCGTCCTGGGCGGCCTCTACGCCGAGACCGTGCAGATCGTCACCTGCGATCCCAGCATCACCTCCGTCGCCGATCTGGCCGGCCGCTCCATCTGCGTGGGCGACGTCGGCTCCGGCACCTACTTCAACACCGTTGACATCCTGGCCGCCTACGGCCTGACCCTGGACGACGTCAACCCCGTTTACCAGTCCTTCAGCGACTCCACCGAGAGCCTTAAGGACGGCAAGATCGACGCCGCCGTCATCACCGCCGGCGCTCCCACCACCGCCGTTGTCGACCTGGCCACCTCCAACAACGTCTACCTCGTGTCTATCGACGACGAGCACATGACGAAGCTGCTGGCCGATTGCCCCTGGTACGCTTCCTACACCATCCCCGCCGGCACCTACAACGGCTTTGACTCCGACGCCGTCACCGTTACCGTGAAGGCCACGCTGGTCTGCCGCGCCGACCTGCCCGACGATGTGGCTTACACCATCGTCTCCAACATCTACAACAACGCGGCCGACATCACCGCGCTGCACGCGAAGGGCGCTGAGCTGTCCCTCGACTTTGCCACCGACGGCATCGCCGTTCCCTTTGCCAAGGGCGCCGCTCAGTTCTATGCCGAAAACGGCATCACCGTCGCCACGGTCGACTGATCGGTCGGAACCATCCTGAATCGAACGGAGTGCCGCTCTCCGGAGCGGCACTCCGTTTCCCGATCTCCTTCCCGATCTCCCCGTGCCCGCGCGCCCTTTTTCCCATCATCTCAAAAAATCATCACCCGGAGGAAAGCCCATGGCAACCAAGAACAAGAAACAGAAGCTGCACACCGCTCCCGCCGCGGCAGGCGAGCATGACTTCGATCAGGCCGCGATGGATGAGGTCATGAAAAAATATGACCGTGAGTCCAACACCCGCATCTGGGAGGGCTGGCAGAAATGGGCCGTTTTCGGCGTCATGGCGCTCTACTCCCTGTTCGTGATCTACGTCACGCTCTTTGCGACCTGGCTGGATCTGATCCGCTATCCGTCCTTTATCGGCGGCATCCTGCTGGTCGGCTATCTGACCTACCCCGTCAAAAAGGGCGTGCAGCGCGTCAACCACATCCCCTGGTTTGACTGGATCCTCATGCTCGCAGGGGCGGCGGCCTTCTTCTATGTGGTCGTCAACGCCCACAGCCTGACCGTCCGCCTGGGCATGTCCCAGATCCGGCCCTATGAGGTCGCCATCGGCATCGTGGGCATCTTCTCGCTGCTGGAGCTCTGCCGCCGGGCGGTGGGCATCCCCATCCTCTGCGTCGCGGGCGTTTTCATCGGCTACGCCCTGTATTATTATGCCTTCATCAAGCATCTGACCGTCTACAACACCGTGCGAAATGTCGCGATCTCGCTCTTCTACAAGGTGCAGGGCGGCGGCATCCTCGGCACGCCCGTACAGGTCTGCGCGAAGTTCATCCTCGTGTTCATCATCTTCGGCGCGTTCCTGGAGCGCACCGGCATCGCCCAGTTCTTTATCGACCTGGCCAACTCTCTGGTCGGCCGTTTCTCCGGCGGGCCCGCGAAGGTGGCGGTCATCTCCTCCGCGCTCTGCGGCATGGTGTCCGGCTCCTCGGTCGGCAACACCGTGACCACCGGCTCGGTCACGATCCCGATGATGAAAAAGACCGGCTACAAAGCCGAGTTCGCCGGCGCCGTCGAGGCCGCGGCCTCCACCGGCGGCCAGATCATGCCTCCCATCATGGGCGCAGCGGCCTTTCTGATGGCCGAGTACGTGGGCGTTCCCTACTCGAACGTCATCATGCGCGCCGTCCTGCCCGCGATTTTGTACTTCACGGGCATCTTCATCGCCGTCCATCTTGAGGCGAAGAAGCTCGGCCTGCAGGGCATCAGCCCGGAGCTGCTGCCCGTCTTTTCGAAGCTCATCGGCCGCAGCTACCTGCTCCTGCCCCTCGTGATCCTCGTGTATCTCGTCTCCTCGGGCAGCAACACCATGGCCTTCGCGGCCGCCATCGCGATCCTTTTCGCCGTGCAGGTCGCAAACGCCCACAAGGAGCCGGTCATCAGCGTGATCGGCATCGCGGCGCTGCTGTGCTATCTGTTCATCGAGCTGCCCGGCTGGGTGAAGCTCCCGCTGCTGCTCGTGGCGATCGTCTGCGCGGTCACCTGTATGTTCAAGAAGGACGCCGTCATGACGCCCGGCGTGTTCTTCGACGCGCTGGCAAACGGCGCCAAGAGCTCCATCTCCGTGGCGGCCGCCTGCGGTGTGGCCGGCATCATCGGCGGCTGCATCACGGTGACGGGTCTCGCCTCCCAGATCATCACGGCCATCATCACCCTCTCCCACGGCTCGGTGCTGATCGCGCTGTTCTTCACGATGCTCTGCTGCATCGTGCTGGGCATGGGCGTGCCCACGACCGCCAACTACTGCATCATGGCCTCCACCTGCGCGCCGATCCTGATCCAGCTCGGCATCCCGGTGATCGCGGCGCACTTCTTCGTGTTCTACTTCGGCATCGTCGCCGACATCACGCCGCCTGTGGCGCTGGCCGCCTACGCAGGCTCTGCCATCGCCAAGGCGCCGCCGATGAAGACCGCCTTCAACGCCTCGAAGCTCGCCATCGGCGCCTTCGTGGTGCCTTATATCTTCGCCCTGAACCCCGCCATGCTCCTGATCGACACCACGCCCTTCCAGGTCGTGATTGTCGTGGTCACCTCCATCGTGGGCATCTTCGGCGTGGCGGCCGCGCTCAACGGCTTCCTCCGGCGCCCGCTGCACCCGCTGCTGCGCGTGGTGATCGGTCTGGGCGGCCTGCTGATGATGGACCCCAGCACCCTCACCGACGTGGTCGGCGTGGTCATGCTGGCCGCCGTCCTCGTGTTCCAGGCCGTCGGCGCCAACAAGGCAGCCGCGCAGGAATAACTTCCCTTTCGTCCCCGGCCCCCGGAAAATGCCGTTTTCCCGGAGCCGGGGCGAATGCTTTCTCTCTCCCCCTTGACGCTTCCGCTGTTTCCTGTTACATTGGAAGCGGTACCCGGAACGACGCTATGTGCGATATCAAAGGAGGTTTCCTATGAAAAAATGGCTCTCTGTTCTTCTTGTTCTGCTTCTCCTGTGCTCCCTGTGCGGCGTGACCGCGATGGCGGAGGACGCGGAGGAGCTGCCCGGCGTTTTCGCCATGGTTAAAATGGTCAGCGACGAGGACGGGGACATGACCGATCAGCTCAAGGCGCTGGTCGCCCTCGGCATGGCACCCACGCTGACGATCGAAGAAGACGGCAGCGCCGAGCTGGATCTCTTCGGCGAGACCGAGACGATCAAGTTCGACTTTGACGCCGGCACCGTTGACGTCGGTAATGACGTCGTGGTCCCCTACACCTGGGAGGACGAGGTGTTGAGCTTCGGCGGCGACGGCATTCTCTTTGCCTTCAGCAAGAACGCCTCCGCGGATGTGGAAAAAGGCGTCGGCCCCTTCCGCTATTATACGCTGGCCGACATCACGGACGGCAGCGGCAAGAGCATCACGGATGAATTTGACGAGGAGTGGTTCGCCACCGTCACGCTCACGGTCTTTCAAGCGGGCGACGGCTATCTCGAGGACAGCGAAAGCCGGATCGACGTCGTCTTTGATTTTGAGAATATGACCCTGTCCGACGGAAGCGACAGCGACCCCATGCCCGTCTCGCAGGAGGATACGACGCTGTCGATCGCGATCGAGGAGGATGAGATCCTTGTGTTCGAGCAGGCCGATCCCGGCCGCGTCGGCCCCTACGAGCTGGTCAGCTTCGGCGGTGAGGACGAGGAGACGCTCAACGAGCAGCTCGCGGTCCTCAAGGCCATGAGCATGCTGCCCACGCTGACGATCAAGGAGGACGACTCCGCCGTCATGAGCCTGATGGGGGAAGAGGTGCCGATGTCCTTCGACTTCGACAGCATGACCGTGACCTCCGAGGGGGACGAGGAGGCCGTCGAATTCAGCTATGAGTACGGCACGCTCTCCATCGGCAACGGCGACAACCTCATGATCTTCGCCCGCGTCATGCCGAAGGCGGACGCCGAATAAGGCACAGGCGCAAAGCCGAACGGCAGCAAAACATCACGCCCCCGGGCCTTTTGCCCGGGGCAAAAGGCCCGGGCCCGAAAAAGCCGGATACCCGCCGCCTTTTTCGGACGGCGGGTGATCCAAACGCGAGGCGGGCCTTGCCCCCTCGCGCTCCCCCGCGGCTCTGTTTCCCTTCTTCGCCGCCCTTTTTTGACCGTCTCAGCAATACGCCCCCGGGGAGCACCCCGGGGGCGTATTGCTTCTCTTCCGTTTCCCGTCCGTTTACCGGCGGTAAATGCGCCGCAGCTCCTCCGTCTCGTTTCCCGCGCCGTCGGTGAGCAGCAGGATCGGCTCCAGCTTCAGGCCGGGCCTTCCGCCCCGGCGCCCCTCGACCAGCACGAGATTCGGCGCGCTCCCCGGCCTGTGGCAGCAGAGGCGCAGCCGCTTGGGCTCGATCGCGTGCGCCGTCATGCACACCAGCAGCTCCGACAGGCGCTCCGGCCGGTACACCACGCACAGGCGCCCGCCCGTCGGCAGCAGGTAGGCCGCCGCCGCACACAGCTCGTCCAGCGAGCAGTCCGCCTCCTCCCGCGCCGAGGCCCTCTGCGGATCGGGCGCGCTCCGGCCGCTGCCCTTCGGGAAGTAGGGCGGATTCGAGACCGCAAGGTCAAAGCTCCCGGTCTGAAACAGCTCCCGCACCCGGCGAATATCCCCCTGCCGGATCTCGCCGCGCAGCGAAAGCCCGCAGCGCTCCAGATTCTCCCGGGCAAGAGCCGCTGCGGCCGCGTTCAGCTCCAGCCCCGTCATCCGCAGCGCCTCCGAGCCGAGCAGGAGGAGCAGGCTCAAAATCCCCGAGCCGCAGCCCAGGTCGATCCCTCTTTTCCCTTTTCCCGCGGCAAAATCCGCCAGGAGCACCGCGTCCGTCCCCACGGGGGCCTGCGCCGTCTGCCGGATCTCCGGGCCGCCCGGCCAGAGCGCGAGCTTCTCCGTGTTCATGTGTTAGATGCCTCTAATCTTCTGAAGAAGGAAAGAGCGGTCAAGCCGCTCGTTCCGTTCGTGTGATTACTCAACAACGATGGCCTCAGCAGGGCACTGGGCAGCGCAGGCGCCGCACTCCAGGCACTTGCCGGCGTCGATCTCGTAGTGCAGATCGCCCATGTCGATAGCCTCAGCGGGGCACTGCGCAGCGCAAGCACCGCAGGACAGGCACTCGTCGGTAATAACGTAAGCCATGGTGTTACCTCCTATGTTATTTTTCAGTGCAATTCCCATTGTTAAAATAGGAAATCGCAGGCATTTCCAGCCCTTTTCGGATTCATTGTAGCACAAGTTTCCGAAAAATCAATGATTATTTTTCCCTGCCTTTCTAAAGGCCGGGGAATCTGGCCATAATGACTTCTGAACGACGCGGATTTTCCGCATTCGGCACGGGCCGGGCGGTAGAATAGACGCCGGGAAAGAAGGGATCTCGCACATGAAGAGCAACGAGAAATTTACCGACCGGGCGGAGCGGGCGATCGAGCTGGCCCGCTGCACGGCCGGGGAGATGGGCCACAGCTTTGTCGGCACGGAGCACCTGCTGGTGGGCATCGCGGCGGACGGGGACGGGCTGGGAGGCCGGGTCCTGCTGCGCTTCGGGTTGGAGGCCGGGCCGCTGCGCCAGCAGCTCGCCGCGCGGCTCGGGGCGGGCGTCCGCTCGCTCCCCACGCAGGGGCTGAGCCTCCACGCCCGCGAGGCCGTGGAGCGGGCCGCGGCGGAATGCGCGGTGCTGCGGCAGGGCTTCATCGGCACGGAGCACCTGCTGCTCGGCATCCTGCGCCAGCCGGAGTGCGGCGGCGTCCGCCTGCTTCTGGCGATGGGCGCGGACCCGAACGACCTCTATACCGAGATCCTGGACCTGTTCGGCTCTCCCACCCCCGATGGGCGCGCCCAGCCGGGGCTTGCCCGGCCGCTGCGGCGCACGGAGACACGGACGCTGGACCAGTACAGCCGGGATCTGACCGAGCTTGCCGCCGCCGGGCGCATCGACCCGGTGGTGAGCCGGGGCGAGGAGATCCGCCGCGCGGTGCAGATCCTCTCCCGCCGCAGCAAGAACAACCCCGTCCTCGTCGGGGAGCCCGGGGTGGGCAAGACCGCCGTGGCGGAGGGGCTCGCGCTGCGCATCTCCCGGGGCGACGCCCCCGAGCCCCTGCGGCGCAAGCGCATCGTCTCGCTGGACATCCCGGCGATGCTCGCGGGCACCAAGTACCGCGGCGATTTTGAGGATCGGGTCAAGTCCGTCCTGCGGGACGTGAAGCGCGCCGGGGACGTGATCCTCTTTATCGACGAGCTGCACACCATCATCGGGGCGGGCAGCGCCGAGGGCGCGATCGACGCGGCGAACATCCTCAAGCCCGCGCTGGGGCGCGGCGAGGTGCAGATCATCGGCGCCACGACCCCGGAGGAATACCGCCGCCACATCGAAAAGGACGCCGCCCTCGAGCGGCGCTTCCAGCCCGTGACGGTGGCCGAGCCGGGGCGGGAGCAGACGCTGGAGATGCTGCGTTCGCTGCGCCCCGGGCTGGAGACGCACCACGGCGTGCGCATCGAGGACGCGGCGCTGGAGGCGGCCTGCCGTCTCTCGGTGCGCTATATCCAGGACCGCTTCCTGCCGGACAAGGCCATCGACCTGCTGGACGAGGCCGCGGCCAGCCTCCGGGTCGGGCCGGGCGGCGGCGCGGTCACGGCCGAGACCGTGGCGCAGGTGGTCTCCCTCTGGACGGGCATCCCGGTGACGGGGCTGGACCGGAGCGAGACGGAGCGCCTGCGCGATCTGGAGGAGCGGCTCCGGGCCCGCATCGTCGGGCAGGACGAGGCCGTGGCCGCCGTCGCACGGGCCATCCGCCGCAGCCGCATGGGGCTGCGCGATCCGGGAAGGCCCGTGGGCAGCTTTCTCTTCCTCGGCCCGACCGGCGTCGGCAAGACCGAGCTCTGCCGGGCGCTGGCCGAGGCCGTCTTCGGCGACGAGAAGGCGGTCATCCGGCTGGATATGTCGGAATATATGGAGAAGCACAGCGTCAGCCGCATCCTCGGCTCGCCCCCGGGCTACGTGGGCTACGAGGAGGGCGGGCAGCTCACCGGGCAGGTGCGCCGCAAGCCCTGGTCGGTGGTGCTGTTCGACGAGATCGAGAAGGCGCACGAGGACGTTTGGAGCCTGCTGCTGCAGATCCTGGACGACGGCCATCTCACCGAGGCGGGGGGACGGCGGGTGGACTTCCGCAACACCCTCATCGTCATGACCTCCAACATCGGCGCCAAGACCATCACCGACGGGCGCAGCCCCCTCGGCTTCGACACCGGCGGGAACCGGGACGACGAGGCGATGCGCCGCCAGGTGCTCGAGGAGCTGCACGCGACCTTCCGCCCGGAGTTTCTGAACCGGGTGGATGAGACCATCGTCTTCCACCGGCTGCGGCGCGAGGACCTGCTGCGTATCACGGAAATCCTGCTTGCGCGCCTGCGCCTCCGCTTTGCGGAGAAAGGGCTGCGCCTCGAGGCGGACGGGGAAGCCGTCTCCTGGCTCGCCGATCAGGGCTGCGACGAAAAATACGGCGCGAGGCCCCTGCGCCGCTGCCTCCGGCGCTGCCTTGAGGACGCGGCGGCGGAGCTGCTGCTGGACGGGCGCGCCGCCCCCGGCGACACGCTCCGCGCCCGCATCGTCGACGGCGCGCTGCGCCTGGAAATCGAAAAAAGGATGTGACAAACCGTCACATCCTTTTTCTTTCGTCTTATGCCGCCAGCTCGATCGTGCCGCTCGCGCTCACGATCTGCACCGAGGCCGGGTCGATATAGAAGCCCGCCCAGACCTTGGACTCCGGCTGCACGGAGGCCCAGCCGTTGAAGAAGGCGTTGGCGTAGCCCACGCGGGCGTTGTAGTCGGTGCCGAAGGCGCTCTTGGGCAGGGCGCCCCGGTCAAAGACCGCGGTCTTGGTCGCGTGGTCGGCATAGAGCTTATCGTCCGTGTGCCGATAGGTGTAGTGCTCGGTGTCGATCTCCAGCGTCTCCACGTAGATGTCGAAGGCCACGTCGAAGCGGACGCTGAAGCTCCCCTCCGTGTTCAGGTAAGGCAGGTATTCGTCCTTCAGCACCACGCAGTAGTTCTGGCAGACCTGGGAAATGATCCCGGTGCTGGTCAGGATATAGAGCGGGATCTCGGCGATCTCAAAATACTGGTTCCAGTTGTCCGCGGTGATCTCATAGCTGCGGTAGCTGCGCTGCATCCGGACCGGCGTCACGGTCTCGATCGCTTCGGGGGCGGCCGCGATGGGCTCCTCCTGCTTTTTCCCGCAGGCGCAGAGCGACAGGCACAGCGCCAGACTCAGCAAAAGGGAAAGTATTCTTTTCATAACGGCAGATCGTTCTCCTGTTGTGATACCCGCCATTATAGCGCCAAAACACGCGTTCGTCTACTCAAAAAACGAAAACTCACGGCGCAAACCGCTTCCGGTACAGCTTCACCACGCCGCACTTCCAGCACAGCAGCAGCGCCAGCGCGGAGCCGACCGCCGTCTGCAGCACCTGGAAGGGGAATTTTGCCGCGGCGTAGGCCGGCGTGCTGTAGACAAAGGCGCGGCCGAGGGTGTATCCTGTAAAGGTAATGACCCAGCCGACGATCGCGCCCACGATCGAGGCGGGCACCGGGCGGTTCTTCATCCAGCGGTGGACGAACAGGGAGATCACGAGCGCCTGCAGCCCGTGCACCGCGAGGGAGACGAACATGGGCGTGGGGTAAAACAGCATGTCGCCGATGAAGGCGCCCACGCCGCCCACGAGGAAGGCGTACAAAGGCTCGAGCAGCACCGCGGCGGTGACGATGATGACGTCGTTCAAGTACATATGCCCGCCGGGAACCGGGACGGACAGCACACTCGTGCTCATGATGATGTTCATGGCCATCAGCAGCGCGGTCACGGTGATCGTTTTTGTGGATTGCCGGCGTTCGTTCATGGTACATGCCTCCTTGACAAGGGATCTGCGTTCAGTATAATAGATAACTGACCCTATGTATATTGCCAGTTTGAAACTTTTTTATAAGACCAGATCACAGAGGAGGCGGGGAGATGCCGTGGAACATCGACCGGGAAAAGGGCGCGGAGCACGCCTATCTGCAGCTCTATGAGCAGCTGCGCGCCGCGATCGTCTCCGGCGCGCTGCCGGCGGGACGCCGGCTCCCCTCCAAGCGCAGCCTCGCCGCGGAGACGGGGCTGAGCCTCATCACCGTGGAGCACGCGCTCGCGCTGCTCTGTGAAGAGGGCTATGCCGAGGCGAAGCCCCGCAGCGGCGTCTTTGCCGCCTTCGGCGGCGGCAGCGCCCCGCCCTCCCTGCGCCGGGCGGCGCTGGAGGACATGAGCGCGGGCGACGACGCTCCGGAGGACTTCCCCTTCTCGGTCTGGAGCCGCACGATGCGCGCCGTGCTTGCGGATTATGACCGGCGGGTGCTCTCCCGCTCGCCCAACTGCGGCTGCACGGAGCTGCGCGCGGCGCTCGCGGGCTATCTGGCACGCAGCCGCGGCCTCGCGGTTAAGCCGGAGCAGATCGTCGTCGGCGCAGGCGCGGAGTATCTCTACGGGCTGGTGGTGCAGCTTCTGGGGCGCGGCCGGCGCTACGCGCTGGAGGACCCCTGCTACGAGAAGATCCGCCGGGTCTACGAGGCAAACGGCGCGGTTTGCGAGGCGCTCCCCATGGGGGAGGACGGCATCGTGAGCGCGGCGCTCGCGCAGAGCGGCGCGGGCGTGCTGCACGTCACGCCCTTCCACAGCTACCCCAGCGGCGTCACCGCCCCGGCCGCCAAGCGCCACGAATACGCGCGCTGGGCGCGGGAGCGGGGGGCCTTTATCGTGGAGGACGACTACGACGCGGAGTTTGCCTCCCTGCGCCGCCAGATCGAAACCATCTGCTCTCTCGCGCCGGAGCGGGTGCTGTACCTCAACACCTTCTCCAAGATCCTCGCGCCCTCGATGCGCACGGGCTTCCTCGTGCTGCCGGAGGCGCTGCTGACCCGCTATCAGGAGCGGCTGGGCTTCTGTTCCTGCACCGTGCCGGTCTTCGACCAGCTCGTGCTGGCGGAGTTTATCGCGCAGGGCCATCTCGAGCGCTATATCAACCGGAGGAAACGGGCGCTGCTGAAAAAGCAGAACGCCTGACAGGCACAGGGGCCTTCGCCCCGGAGGACGGCGCGGTCAGGAAAGGAGATCGAAATGCTGTACTTTTTAAGCGATTATACCGAAGGCTGCCACCCCAAAGTGATGGCGGCGCTCGCGGAGACGAATCTCGAATCCCAGCCCGGCTACGGGGAGGACCGCTGGTGCCGCGCGGCGGCGGACGCGCTGCGCGCGCTCTGCGGCGAGACGGACGTGTATTTCCTCACCGGCGGGACGCAGGCCAACCTCGTGGTGATCTCGGCGCTGCTGCGGCGGCACGAGGCCGTGATCGCCGCCGAGACCGGGCACATTGCGGTGCACGAAGCCGGCGCCGTCGAATTTACCGGCCACAAGGTGATCACGCTGCCCTCCCGCGGCGGCAAGCTCGACGCCGGGGAGCTGGAGGCCTATCTGCAGGGCTTTTACGCGGACGCGACCCATGCCCACATGCCCTGTCCCGGCATGGTCTATCTCTCCCAGCCCACCGAGCTGGGGACGCTCTATACCAAAGCGGAGCTCCGCGGCCTGTATGAGACCTGCCGCCGGTGGGAGCTGCCGCTGTTTCTCGACGGGGCGCGGCTGGGCTACGGCCTGAAAAGCCCCTCCTGCGACATGACGCTCCGGGACGTCGCCGCGCTGACCGATGTGTTCACGCTCGGCGGCACCAAGGTCGGCGCCCTGTGTGGGGAGGCCGTGTGCTTCCGCCCCGGCGTGACGCCGCGCGGCTTTCTGACCATGACCAAGCAGCAGGGTGCGATGCTCGCCAAGGGGCGGCTGCTCGGCGTGCAGTTCGACGCGCTGCTGCGGGACGGCCTGTATTGGGAGATCTCGCGCCGCGCCGTCGGACTGGCCCTGGCCCTGAAGGCGGCTTTTGTCGAAAAGGGCTATCCCCTCTACGCCGACTCCCCCACGAACCAGCAGTTCGTGATCCTGACGGCGGCGCAGAAGGAGAGGCTGGAGAAAGAGGCGGCCTTCAGCGTCTGGGAGCGCCTGCCCGACGGACGCTTCGCCGTCCGCTTCGTGACAAGCTGGGCGACGCAGCCGGAGGACGTCGACGCGCTGAAGGCGCTTTTATGAAGGGAGGACCGGCATGATCTGGACACAGGAATCGATCCGCAATACCGTGGAGGCCCAGCGGCGCTTTTTCCGCAGCGGGGCCACGCTGGACGTGAGCTGGCGCATCGCGCAGCTCAAAGCCCTCAAGGCCGCCGTGCGCGAGCGGCAGGACGCGCTGCTGGAGGCGCTGCGGCTGGATCTCGGCCGGAGCGACACGGAGTCCTACTTCTGCGACATCGGCAGCAGCATCGTGGAGATCAACGAGGCCATCCGCGGCCTGCGCCGCTGGGCAAAGCCGGAGACCCGCCGGAGCGGCCTGATGCTCTTTCCGAGCTTCGTCACCAAGGTCTACAAGCTGCCCTACGGCGTGTCGCTGATCATCAGCCCCTTCAATTTCCCGATCCTGCTGACGCTGGGCGTGCTGACGGCCTGCATCGCCGGCGGCAACACCGCCGTCATTAAAACCAGCGCCAAATCCCCCAACTGCACGGCGGCGCTCCGGGAGCTGCTCGCCTCCGTCTTCCCGCCGGAGTACGTCACGCTCGTGGAGGGCGGGCACGAGATCGGCGATCTCTGCCTCGCCGAGCGCTTTGACAAGATCTTTTACACGGGCTCGCCCGAGGTGGGGCGGCACGTGCTCTCGATGGCGGCGGAGAACCTGACCCCGGCCGCGCTGGAGCTCGGCGGCGAGACCGGCAACTGGTGCGTCGTGCGCGCCGACGCGGATCTGAAGGACGCGGCGCGGAAGATCGCCTTCTTCAAGCTCTGCAACAGCGGCCAGATCTGCATCAACATCAACCAGGTCGCCGTCGCGCGCGAGGTCGCGGAGGACTTCCTGCGGGAGCTGAAGGCGGCCTTCCGCAGGCAGATCGGGGACGCGCTGCAAAGCGCGGAGTACCCCCGGCTCATCAGCCGCGCCGCCTACGACCGCTGCGCCGCCTGGGCGGAACGCTACGCCGACCGGATCGTGTACGGCGGGCACGGGGACGCGCCGGCGCTGCGCTTCGAGCCGACGCTCCTGTATCCCGTGGGCGTCGATGAGGAGATCGTGCAGCGGGAGCTCTTCTGCCCGCTGCTGCCGGTGGTGCCCTTCCCGGACGGGGAGATCGACCGGCTCATGGACGTGATCGCCGGGCGTGAGCACGGCCTCGCGCTCTATCTCTTCACCAAAGACCTCGACTGGGCGAAGAAGACCATGGCCAGCCAGCAATACGGCGGCGGCTGCATCAACGAGGTCTGCCTGCAGCTCATGGTCAAAGGCGCGCCCTTCGGCGGCGTCGGCCACTCCGGCATGGGCGCCTATCACGGGGAATGGGGCTTCCGGGAGTTCACCCACCCCTCCACCGTGCTCATCGGCTCCACGCGCTTCAACCTCCCCCTGCGCGAACATCCCTACACGCGCGGGCGCGGCGCCTGGAAGCTCCCGCTGCTGCGTCTGTTCATGCGATAACGGCGTCCGGGCCTCAGCGCCCGGGTTTTCGGAGAGAGCCGCGTTCTTCCCGGCGCCCGTCCCGGCACCCGTCGACACCCGTCGCTAAATTTTACTTGACATAACACCTTCTTCGGGCTAAAATGAATTGGATATAATATTAAAGGAGCCTGGGGAAGCTCCGTTGATATTCTTTTCAACTTCGGATGAGTTCGCTTGATGGCTCATCTTCTCTTAGATTATTTCAATATAATCAAGTAACCACCGCAAAATTCTGAAAGAATGGAGGTGTGTTTACTTACGATGCCGTTTTTATGGATCTTGATCGGCCTGGTTGTCGGTGCCGGCGCGGCCGCCGCGTACTTCATCACGCGGGAAAAGAACGCCGAGAAGCAAATCGCCAACGCCGAGGAACAGGCAAAACAGATAGTCAATGAAGCAATCAAGAGCGCCGAGAGCAAGAAGAGAGAAGCTCTCGTAGAGGCAAAGGAAGAAATACACAAACGCCGCTCCGAATATGAGCGGGAAGAAAAAGCGCGCCGTGCCGAGCTGCAGAAGCAGGAGCGCCGCCTTCAGCAGAAGGAGGAGACCCTGGACCGCAAGACCGACGCGGTGGAAAAAAAGAGCGAGACGCTCTCCAACAAGATCGCCGCGGCCGAGGCCCAGCAGGCCGAGATCGCCCAGATCAAAAAGAGCCAGCTCGAAATGCTCGAGCGGATCTCCGGCTTCTCCGTGGAAGAGGCCAAGGCCTATATCATCGCCAACGTGCGCGACGACGTGACGCACGAAATGGCGCTGAAGGTCAAGGAGATCGAGGCGCAGGCCAAGGAAGAGGCGGACGAGCGCGCCCGCAGGATCATCACCACCGCCATCCAGCGCTGCGCCGCCGACCATACCAGCGAGATCACCGTCTCCGTCGTACCTCTCCCCAACGACGAGATGAAGGGCCGTATCATCGGCCGCGAGGGCCGCAACATCCGCAGCATCGAAACGCTGACCGGCTGCGACCTGATCATTGACGACACGCCCGAGGCCATCACGGTCTCCAGCTTCGACCCCGTCCGCCGCGAGGTGGCACGGCTCGCGCTGGAGAAGCTGATCGCCGACGGCCGCATCCACCCCGCCCGCATCGAGGAGATGGTCGCGAAGGCCCAGAAGGAGGTCAACGCCGCCATCAAGGCCGAGGGCGAGCGCGCCGTGTTCGAGACCAATATCCACGGCCTGCACCCCGAGCTGGTGAAGCTGCTGGGCCGGATGCGCTACCGCACGAGCTACGGCCAGAACGTACTCAACCACTCCATCGAGGTCAGCCATATCGCCGGGCTCCTCGCCGCCGAGCTGGGGGCCGATGTGGCCACCGCCAAGCGCGCGGGCCTGCTGCACGATATCGGCAAGGCCATCGACCACGAGGTCGAGGGCAGCCACGTCACCATCGGCGTGGACATCGCCCGCAAGTACCATGAGTCCGACGCCGTGATCCACGCCATCGAGGCCCACCACAACGACGTGGAGCCGACGACCGTCGTCGCCTGCCTGGTGCAGGCGGCCGACGCGATCTCCGCCGCCCGCCCCGGCGCCCGGCGCGAGAACATCGAGAACTACGTCAAGCGTCTCGAGAAGCTGGAGGAGGTCTCCAAGAGCTTCCCCGGCATCGCGAGCTCCTACGCCATCCAGGCCGGCCGCGAGATCCGCATCATGGTGGAGCCCGACAAGGTCAGCGAGGACCAGATGGTCCTGCTCGCGCGGGACATCGCCAAGAAGATCGAGGAGGAGCTCACCTATCCCGGTCAGATCAAGGTGCATATGCTGCGCGAGACCAAGGTCGTCGATTACGCGAAATAAGCAAAGAGGCTGTGAAAAAACTTCGTTTTTTCACAGCCTCAGTTTTTGCGTCGTGCGTTTTGCGTTTTGAGAACCTTTCAGCGGATACCCGACAAGACAAAGATTTGCGAGACAGAATCGCGCCGGACAAGGCGGACTCCGCAGACCATAAGGGTGATATATGGTCAAGGAGCCCAACGCAGCTTGGCGCCATTCCCGCCGCAAAGACCGTCTTGTTTTTTTATTGGGTAACCGTATCACATCCCCGTTTTCTGCTGTTGCAACAGTGCCTCCATCACCCGGTACAGGGGCTTGTACAGCGCCAGGGTAAAGACAAAGTTTCCGGCGCAGTGGGTCAGGTCGTAGGGGATGCCCGCCGTCCACATGGCGAAAAACATCTCCCAGCCGCCGTTGATGGCAAAGTATTCCAGATACATCAGCGGCCCGAACACGAGCCCGAAGATCCCGGCGACCACCGCCCAGATCAGTGCCGAGTCATTTTTCCGCAGCAGCAGCGCCGCGGCGACCAGCACGTCCCAGACGTAGAGATAGCCGAACCACCACACGGAAAAACCGAAGACCAGCCCCTCCAGCAGCACGTAGACGTAGACCGCGTACAGCGCTTTCCCTCCGAAGAACACCACCGTCAGTATGATGAGCACGGAGTTGAGGTTGATATTCGGCAGGCTTGCCAGAGCCACCTTGGTCGAGAAGATCAGCGCCGCCATCAGCGCGAGCAGGCAGGCCTCCTTTACCGAGAGCTTACCAGCCGACCGTGAAGGTGAACTCATACTGTTCGCCGTCCGCAATCACGGTGTCGTCCACTCCGGTCATGAGCATCTCGCCGGCCTTGGTGATGCACCACCACTCCTGATTGTTTTCGTTAACCGTCTCGCCGTCCACGGTCTTGACGTACAGGCCGTAGTCGCTCTCGTCGCCGGCGATCAGGTTCTGCTCTTCGCAGGCCGCGCGGAGGTTCTCGGCGTCGGTGCTGATCTGGAACTCCCTGCTGCTCTTGTCGGCGTGCACAACGGTCACGACGATGTTTTTGCCGCCGGTCTGCGCCTCGGGCCGGCCGGCCCGGTAGATCAGCAGCGCGCCGATCACGAGCACGATCAGCAGCGCAACGGCAATCCCGATGTTTCTGGTTTTTTTGGACATAAAAATGCTCTCCTTTCTTTGTTCGGCCGTCCCGTTCCGGGGGATCGGCCATCGGAAATTGTACAAAGAAAAAGAGAGGAAGGCATGGCAAAGCCCTGCCCGCTGCTTTGGGCAACACCGCATAATCCGCCTTCGGCGCCTCCCGTCGGCACAAGCTCCGAATGGACTCGCTTCCGCCAGGCATGGCAAAAGCTCGCTCCCTCCGCTGCGCCTCCTCTTCCCATCAAAGCGTTTGCTTTGATGGAAACCCTGAAAGCTGTGCCCTGATTTTGTCACTTTTCCTTGAAACGCACAAAGTATTCCTGCGAAAAAGCGCCTTCATCAGAACACAGATTTTCTCGGGATCCACTCTCGCCGAATGATACGGTGTTGCCCCTCTTAGACCGGGTTCCGCGGTTCTTTGTACAACACAGACAACAGAGATGTCGGCTGTTCGGGCAGGTTTTCTGACTTCGGGCACGCCGCTGACGCCGGCGTGCCGCTTCACAGTGACGGCCTCGCGAGGGACTACCGCCGCGATCCCAAAGCTTCCGCTTCCGGACTCCCGGCGTTCACCCAGATTCCCCTGTTAACTATCGCTGAGGATAGATCCCGATCCGATGCGGCGATTTTCGCCGCCTTGCGGATTATAGCATGCCGCGCCGCGGCGCGCAAGGTCAGGGCGATACTTTTTCGCCGCCCAGCGCCCCGAGCAGCCGCTCCAGGCTCGCCTGCTTCTCGAGATTCAGGTCGAAGGCGCCCGCCGCCGTGACGAGATGCAGCGAGGGCGTGCGCACCTGCACGGTCACGCAATGCCCGGCGTTCACGGTGCGGTGGTCGGCCGCGGCCTCCAGGATCTCGCTTCTCGGGATGTACTTCCACTTCAGGCCGGCCGGAATATACACGGCGGCCTTCCCCAGCCGGTACTGCTCCACGCGCTCCGCCGCGCGCAGATCCTCGTTCACCCCGTCGATGGTCTTGCCGGGGATCAGCGTTTCGGGACCAAACATAGACGTCTCCTCCTTGTGTCGTTCTGACGCCATCATAACGAAAACCGCAGGGGCTTGTCAAGGAGCAAGGGGACCGGCCGTTCGAATCCCGACTGACGCAAAAAAGCGGCCGCCCCGATGGGGCAACCGCTTTTCTGGAGCTGCTGGGCAGATTCGAACTGCCGACCTCATCCTTACCAAAGGCGAAAAATGAAGCAATTTGGTCAAAAAAGTTCACAAATTTAAGAATTTCAGTTTAAATACAATCGGCTTCTGCGTAATATTGTTTTGATAAAGCTTGGATAATGTACGGTCACGGATCGTGTGTTATCGAGGCTTAATTATTTAACATCTATTATTTCCCAATCCGTATAAATAATAAAATTGCCAGTATTATTTCCGTAATTCACAGTTAGTTTATATTCATTTCCTGGTTCGATCCGTTCAATATAATCTTCACTGATGTTGAGTATTTGAGTCTCGTCCTGATTGTAGACAGTAAACTCAAAAAGGACATCGAAAGTATATGTTGTGCTGTTTTTAAAAATTGTGTAGCAACTGTTTGGCCCTAAGTAGCTAAACGAATCAAGATTGTTGACGTTTTTCAGAATATCAGCATTTATTATCTCGAATGCTTTCCTTTCTTTTGTCACTCGTTCGTAATCGGCTATATAACCCGATATAAAATCCGGATCATCACTCATGAAATCGTAATGTTTATAAAGGTAATTAAGGGCTGTATAGCGATCAACCATACCGGCTGACCATTCTTCAAGAGCCATAAATCTTCTTTCAATTTTAAAAGACGCTTTCTGCTTGTCTAGGCCTTCAAGATAAAGCCTTGCCATTTGTTTTATTTTTCCATCAAAGAATTCAGCATTACGAAACTTGTTTAAAAAAGACAATTCTGTATTTACTAAGTTTTGCCTGTCGTAAGAATCTTTAGAAGAATCGTTATAACGCTTTGTAACAGATTGCTTCAAAGCTTCCAAGAATTGATAATCGGCGTTTTCTGACATGCCCTTTTCTGTTTTTGCTTTTTCCAAATATTCACCGCTGTCAGCATAAGTGTTTTCATCGAGGAAATCAA
>ONOL01000054.1 GCA_900319465.1 uncultured Eubacteriales bacterium
TATAATCACCGACGTGTTCAGACGGCAAGAGCGCAGCGCGTTGAGCGAAGCGCCCTTGCCGCCTATTTTTTTGGAGGTGACTCTATGAATATGTCAATTTGGTTCCTGGTCGGTGCGATCCTCGTGTTTTTCATGCAGTGCGGCTTCGCCATGGTGGAGACCGGCTTCACCCGCGCCAAGAACGCGGGCAACATTATTATGAAAAACCTGATGGACTTCTGCATTGGAACGGTGGTGTTCTTCCTGCTCGGCTACGGCCTGATGATGGGGCAACACGGCGCCCTCGGACTGATCGGCAGGCCGGACTGGGATATGTTCCTCGATTTTGAGGGCTTCGACTGGTCGTCTTTCGTCTTCCAGCTCGTGTTCTGCGCGACGGCGGCCACCATCGTGTCGGGCGCCATGGCGGAGCGGACGAAGTTTTCCGCTTACTGCCTGTACTCCGCGATCATCAGCCTCGTCGTCTATCCGATCGAGGCCGGCTGGGTCTGGGGCGGCGGCTGGCTGAGCCGGCTCAGCTTCATCGACTTCGCCGGCTCCTGCGTGATCCACATGGTGGGCGGCCTGTCCGCGCTGGTCGGCGCGGCGATCCTCGGCCCGCGCATCGGCAAATATACGAAGAACGCGGACGGCTCCGTGACCTCCAACGCCATCCCGGGACACTCGGTGACGCTCGGCGCGCTGGGCTGCTTCATCCTCTGGTTCGCCTGGTACGGCTTCAACGGCGCGGCTGCGGCGGACGTTGACGAGATGGCGCGCATTTTCGGAACGACGACCATCGCGCCGGCCGTGGCCACGGTCACCTGTATGCTGTTTACGTGGAAGAAGAACGGAAAGCCGGACGTCTCCATGTGCCTCAACGCCTCGCTGGCCGGACTGGTCGCGATCACGGCGGGCTGCGCCAGCGTGGACGCTGTCGGCGCGGCCGTGATCGGCGTCGTCTCCGGCGTCATCGTGGATCTCGCGGTGGAGATCCTGGATATCCGTTTCCATGTGGACGATCCCGTGGGCGCGGTGGCGGTCCACTGCGTCAACGGCGTCTGGGGCACGGTCGCGGTCGGGCTCTTTGCCTGCAACGAAACCTACGGCGGGCTCGGCCTGTTCTACGGCGGCGGCCTGCGGCAGCTCGGCGTGCAGTGCCTCGGCGTTCTCAGCATCGGCGCCTATACGGTCCTGTGCATGATCCTGGTTTTCCAGCTCATCCGCAAGACGATCGGTTTGCGCGCCGGCGCGGAGGAGGAGATCGAGGGCCTGGACGTGACGGAGCACGGCCTCGCCAACGCCTACGCGGACTTCCTTCCCATCGAGTCCACGCTGGGCGTGCACTCCGACGGCCCGGTGGATACCGTGGGCCTGAAGCCTTTCCCGCTCACGCTCTCCTCCGGCCTGCGCGAGACGCCGGTCGGCAAAAAGCGCTACACGCTCGTCCGCATCCTCTGCGACGAGTCCCGCTTCGGCACGCTGCGGGATACGATGGCCGGCATCGGCGTGACCGGCATGACGGTCACGAACGTCATGGGCTGCGGCACGCAGAAGGGCAAAACCGGCCAGTACCGCGGCATTGAGATGAGCATGCACCTTACGCCGAAGCTGCAGGTCGATATCGTGGTCTCGAAGGTGGACCCGGAGCTCGTGGTGGCGGCGGCCAACGCCGCGCTGCACACCGGCCGGATCGGCGACGGCAAGATCTTCGTCTATGACGTGGAGGACGTGGTCCGCATCCGCACCGGCGAATCCGGCTACGACGCGCTGCAGATCCCGGACTGACCGCATCCGCGCCAAACAAGAGGAGGTGACAGCCGGTGAGCGAAAACGCTGCCGTCATCAGCACGGCGACCTGGCAGATCGAGAACATCGGAGCATCTCTTCCGAGCCGCCGGACAGCTTCTTCCTCTTTGCCTGCCCGTCCGAACGCCAACGCTGCCGGTTTTCCGATTCTGTGATCGGCAGCGTTTTCTGCCTGACGAGTGGGTTTGTTGCCGCGAGGGGCGCGCCCGGCACAGAATCCCGCAAAAAATCGGAGTCCGACAAAGCGGCTCCGATTTTTTTCTTGCTGTCATCCTGCTGCGTAAGCCTGACGGCCTCTATTTCCGCAAAACCGTGCCGGACACGCGCCGCGCAGGCGGATTTCGCGGCCGGAAGCGTTTTGGGCAGACGAAACGGTATTGACCGGAGCAGAAGGCCATGATACACTTTTTCTGTAAACAGCGGCGTATATTGTCAAGGGAGGACATCCGGATGGCTGCACCGAAACCACGCGATAACAAGCTCGCCGACAGGCACCCGTTCCTGTGCGTCATTCCGCTTTCGATCATCGTTTCGCTCCTGATCTCCCCCTTGTCCCAGCTCCTCGACCGGCCTCTGGAGCTGCTTTTCCCCGCCTACCCGCAGGAGAACGGCCCCGTGGGCGTCCTTCAGCGGCTTTACCGCCGATTCCGGCCTCGTCACCCGTTCGGTCACCGCCGCCGATCTCATCGGCCTGATCCCGTCCGTGCTGATGTGCGCCGCCGTCCTCTGGTATCTCGGCCGTGAGCGGAGCAAAGAGACTGCGCTCCGGATCTGGACGAAAAAATGGAGCGGTGCGGAAGCCGATCCGCGCCCCTGACTGCCGGCGCACCCCGGGCGTACGGCCCGGTGGGCGAAAGCGCGTTTTCCTGTTGAAACCGGGCTGGCCGTTTCCGGCGGCCCCGTACCGAACAATAGAAAAATAGCTTGGAGGGAAGGGAATGGAAGACAACAAATTGATGCGGAAGGAACTGGCCTCCGGGGCACGGCTGGCGCTGATTTTCGGCATCATGAATACGCTGCTCAACAGCCTCGTGAGCGCCATTTTCGCCGGAAAACTGAACGGGAACCTCGCTTCGGCGATCGCGATCTCCATCGTGACGGTGATCGCCCTGCTGTGCAACCGGAAAAAGCTGCCGGAGGGCTGGTTCTGCGCCGCCAAGGAGAAGATGGACCCGCGGGTCATTCTGAGCTTTCTCGGATTCTTCGCGCTCTACCAGTTGGCCACCAAGCTCCTCTTCCGCAGCGGAAGCGAGGGGCTGCCCGGCAACAGCTGGTCCTTCGTGCTGTATATGGGCATTATGGTCCCCATCTGTGAGGAGACGATTTTCCGCGGCATCATCCTGGGCAAGTATGTCAAGTACGGGAGAGTCTTTGCGCTGATCTGCACGTCCATCCTCTTCGGCGCCTACCACATGAATCTTATCCAGCTGGTCACCGGGGCGCTTATGGGGCTGGTCTTTGCCTACGTCGGTATGCGCTACTGCATCGGCTGGTGCATTCTGATCCACTTTTTCAACAACGGCCTTGTCGCCACGATCCTCCCCCTGCTGTGGAAGGCCAGCGGCAACAGCTTTTTGATCAGCCGCGGAACCATCATCGTCTGCGCGATCGTTGCCGCCGTGGGGCTGGCCGCGTTCCTCGGCTCGCATCTGATCCGGGACATCCGGGAGTACTTCGCCTCGGACCCCGGGACGAAGGGCTCCTGCAAGGCGGTATTCCTCAACGCCTGGTTCATCGTGCTCATCCTGATCTGCATCGGCATGACGGTCATGGTGTTCTACATGGGGATGAACAATCTGGTGTGACCCGGCTTGTCCCGAAGGAAAGGCGGCGGCGCGGCTGTCGACGGAGGCTTTGCGTTGGAGCCGGCAAAATTTGTCCCTGGATACGGCAAGAAAGACCTTTTCTGCAAAAAAACCAAGAAGGCCATTTTGGCCCTCTTGGTTTTTTCTGTTCCGTTTTGGCGGGTCAGCTCCCTGGGTTCGCAGAATTGGGCGGGGGACTTGCCCTTGACGGAAGGCGCGGGGGATACCCTTTCACGGTCACGGGCATCAGGATGCCTTTCACCAAATCCATTGAGAATGTTTATTTGCCGGCGGCTTCCTTTTTCCCGTCGAAAACCGATTGGAT
>ONOL01000002.1 GCA_900319465.1 uncultured Eubacteriales bacterium
AAGTTTGGCGTAAATGGCGTAAATCCGAGACATCGCAACTCTCGAAACCCGCATAAACACTGGTTTTTTGCAGAGTTACTTGTCTAAGGATTTCATTGTCGGGAAGAGCAGCACGTCGCGGATGGAGGCGGAGTCGGTGAGCAGCATGACGAGGCGGTCGATGCCGTAGCCGATGCCGCCCGTGGGGGGCATGCCGATCTCAAGCGCGTTGAGGAAGTCCTCGTCGGTGTGGTTGGCCTCGGCGTCGCCGGCGGCCGCCAGCGCATCCTGCGCGGCAAAGCGCGCGCGCTGGTCGATGGGGTCGTTCAGCTCCGAGTAGGCGTTGCACATCTCGCGCCCGTAGATGAAGAGCTCGAAGCGCTCCACCTTGCTCGGGTCGGAGGGCTTGCGCTTGGTCAGCGGGCTGATCTCCACCGGGTGGTCCATGATGAACACGGGCTGGATCAGCTTCTCCTCGCAGTAGGTCTCGAAGAAGAGGTTGACGATGTCGCCCTTCTTGTGGCGGTCCTCGTACTCGATGCCGTGCGCCTTCGCGAGAGCCTTGGCCTCCTCCTCGGTCGCGACGGCATCAAAGTCCACGCCCGCCCAGCGCTTCACCGCGTCGGTCATGGTCAGGCGCTCGAAGGGCTTGCCCAGATCAATCCCGGTCCCCTGATAGGAGATCATGGTCGTGCCGCAGACGGTCAGCGCCAGGTGGCGGAAAAGCTCCTCCGTCAGATCCATCATGCCGTTATAGTCGGTATAGGCCTGATAGAGCTCCATAAGCGTGAACTCCGGGTTGTGCCGGGTGTCCAGCCCCTCGTTGCGGAAGACGCGGCCGATCTCGTAGACCTTCTCCAGCCCGCCGACGATCAGGCGCTTGAGGTACAGCTCCAGCGAAATGCGCAGGCGCACATCCTCGTCGAGCGCGTTGTAATGCGTCTCGAACGGCCGGGCAGCCGCGCCGCCGGCATTGGAGACCAGCATGGGGGTCTCGACCTCCATAAAGCCGCGCGCGTCCAGGAAACGGCGGATCTCGCTGATGATCTGGGAACGCTTGATGAAGGTGTCGCGCACGTTGGGGTTCGCGATCAGATCCACGTAGCGCTGGCGGTAGCGCGCGTCCACGTCGGTCAGGCCGTGGAACTTCTCCGGCAGGGGCTTGAGCGATTTTGACAGCAGCGTGAGCGACGCGGCGTGGACGGTGGTCTCGCCGGTCTTGGTCTGGAACACGGCGCCGGTCACGCCGACGATATCGCCGATGTCGAGCTTCTTGAAGGCTGCGTACTCCTCCTGCCCGACGGAGTCACGCGCGACATAGATCTGCAGGATGCCCTCGCGGTCCTGGATCTTGCAGAAGGAAGCCTTGCCCATGACGCGCTTGACCATCAGACGGCCCGCGACGGAGACCGCCTTGCCCTCAAGCGCGGCAAAGCCCTCGACGACCTCCGTGCTGTGATGGGTCACGTCGTACTTCGTGATCAGGAAGGGGTCTCTCCCCTCCTGCTGCAGCGCCGCCAGCTTGTCCCGGCGGACCTGCAGGATCTCGCTCAGTTCCTGCTGGGGAGCGGCGTTCACGTTCGGATTCTCACTCATTTCTCTTTTCTCCTGTAAAAAGCATACGGACGGCCACGAGGGCCGCCCGTGGACTGTTTAGTTATTCTCGACGGAGAGGATCTCAAATCTGAGCTCGCCGGCGGGAGCGCTGATGGTCACGGTTTCCCCGGCGCGATGGCCGATCAGGCCCTGGCCGAGCGGAGAGTCGTCAGAGATGCGGCCGACCTTGGGATTGGCCTCCTGGCTGCCGACGATCTCGTAGGTCTCCACAAAATCGTCCTCCACGTCGCGCAGGCGCACGACGCTGGAGAGCGTGATGGTGTCCTTGGGCGCGTCGTGGTCGATGTTGTCCACGATCTCGGCGTTCTCGATCAGCACCTTCAGCTCGGCGATCTTGGAGTAGAGCTTGCCCTGCTCGGCCTTCGCCTCGTCGTACTCGCTGTTCTCAGACAGGTCGCCGAAGCTTCTGGCTTCCTTGATGAGCTCAGCCACTTCCTTCTCACGGACGGTTTCCAGATAATTCAGTTCTTCCTTGAGCGCGTCCAGACGCTCCTGGCTCATTTTGAAACGGTTGCTGGCCATTTATGCAAACTCCTTTTCCCTTTTCCTTGGATTGATAACTTAATAATTATACCCGTCCTGACCGGGAAATGTCAACTCAAATATTTCAGCGCCGCCATGAGCTGGTCGTCCGCCGAGATACTGGCCGTACCGGCCTCGCCGCCGGTCGTGCCCTCGGTCGTGCCGGTGGCGGATTCGTCGCTGTTGAAGACGATCATATCGGGCACGACGCCGCCGACCTTGGAGATGTCGGTGCCGTTGGCCGTCAGGTAGCTGCGGGTGGACAGGCGGATCGCGCTGCCGTCGGCCAGCGGGATCGTCTCCTGCGAGCGGGTGCTGCCGCTCGAGGATTCGCCCATCAGCACCGCGCGCTGGTACTCCCTGAGCACCGCCGCGCAGAGCTCAGCCTCGCGGAAGGTGCCGCCGTTGATGAGCACCACCATCGGGAACTGGATCCACATGCCGTCGGAGTCATAGGTCTCGGCATGACCGTCCTTGCTCACCTCGGAGAAGAGCCGCCCCTCGGGCAGCAGATAATCGAGCAGGGTCGCCACCTCGTCGGCAAGGCCACCGGAGTTGTTGCGCAGGTCGAGCACGCAGGAGTCGGAGCCCTGCGCCATGTAGTACTCGATGGCGTCCACCGCGGCTTTGCCGCTGCCGGCCTCGAAGTTCTTGACCTGCACATAGGCCGCGCCGGTTTTTTCCATACGGGCTACCACCGCGTCGATGTTGAAGTTGGTGCAGTCGACCTCCACGGTGTACTGGTTGTTGATCTCAAGCTGGAACTTGCTGTTGAGCTTGGAGCGGATCAGCGTACGCACCTGGTCGGTGGAAAAGGAGGTGAGCTTCTGCCCGTCCACCGCGGTGATGAGCATGCCCTGCGTCACGCCCGCCCAGGCCGCCGGAGAGCTGGGATAGATCGCGATGACCTGGAAGCCGCCGAGGTTCTCGTCCTTGACCAGCGACATGCCGATATCCGAATACTCGTTGGACTTGGAGAGCTGATAGGTGCGGTACTCGTCCGGCGTCATGAAATAGCTCCAGTTGTCCCCCAGCCCGGACACCATCGCCGCCGCGGCGGACTGGCCCATGGAAACGCGGTCCACGGGATCAATAAATTTCTTGTCCAGCAGATCCTTGATCTCGATGTAGCGCATGGCCTCGTCAAAGTCTTCCTTGCCGCCCACCTTCTTGATCATGCTGTTGTAGGTCCAGTAGTACATGCCGCCGCCGACCAGGACCAGCAGCACCACCACCGCCCGAAGGCTGATGCCGATGCTGAAAAAGCCGTGGATGAAGCGCCCGATACGGCGCAGGATCCTGTTCACGATCTTTCCCACGATATCCCTCCAAAGTCATCGCTTCGCTGTCTGTATTCTTGCAAAAGCGTGCTGACACGCCTAACCGGACAGCATAAAAATGCTGTCCGGCAGCCAGCCCTTCCGGGCTGTTGATCCTGTTGTTCGTTCCTGCTCAGACCCCCGCGCTCTCCGCGAAGGTCAGCCCGGAGAAGAACTGCTCCGGGTCGATCCGGCTTCCGCCGGAAAAAACCTCGAAATGGCAGTGCGGGCCGGTGGCGACACCGGTGCTGCCGACGTAGCCGATCGTATCTCCCTTGGAGACGGCCTGCCCCGCGCCCACCGCGATCGAGGACATATGTCCGTAAAGGGTCACGTAACCGTTGCCGTGATCGATCATCACGCAGTTGCCGTAGCCGCCCTTCTCGCCCGCAAGCGTCACCGTGCCGCCGTCGGCAGCCACGATCGCAGCGCCGTAGCCCGCGCCGATGTCGATGCCGGTATGGCTCTTCGTCTCCCCGGAAATGGGGTGGACGCGCAGGCCGAAGCGGCTCGTGATGTAGGTGCAGGAGGGAACGGGCCAGCAGAATACGCCGCTTCCCACTACGGCAGCAGCGCTGCCGCCCGTGTCCTGCGCAGGCTGGGGGGCGGGCTGGGACGCCGCCGCGGCTGCGGCTGCCGCCGCCGCTGCGGCCGCTGCCGCGGCCTCCGCTTCCCTGCGTCTGCGCTCTTCCTCCTGGCGCTGCCGTTCCATCTCCGCGACGAGAGCCTGCAGCTCCTCTTCCGCCGCGGCCTCTTCCGCGAGGACGGCCTCATAGGCCTCGCGGTTGCTGTCGATATCGTCCTGCAGGTTTTTGATCAGAGCTGTGGCCTCGTCGATCTCGGCCTGCAGCTCCTCCTGCTGTTTCAGCAGCTCCGCTTTCTTCGCTTCCAGCTCCGCCTGGACGGCCTCGTACTCGCCCTTCACCTGCTCGGTGTGCTGCCGGGCGCTGCGGTACGCCTCTTCCAGTTCCTTATCGCTCTGCATGATCTCGCCCACGTCGTCCATGGCCGAGAGGAACTCCGCGATGTTGGAGGTGCGCAGCAGCATCGTCAGGATGCCGTATCCGCCGTTTTCCTCCATCGCGCGCACGCGCAGGCGATAGCGCTCCTTCTGTTCGTTCTCCAGCGACAGGGCGACGTCCACCTCCTTGGCCTTGGCGGCAATCATCGTGTCGTAGAGGGCGATCTCTTCGTTGTTCAGCCGGATCTGCTCGAGCGTGTAGGCGTTGCGCTCGTCCATGGCGCGCTTGCGCTCCATGACGCCCGCCTGCTCGTTCTCAAGCCGGTCCACGACGTCCTGCATCTCCTTGCGCTTGGCGGCGATCGCGTCGCGCTCGGCACGGACGGCGTCGATCTCATCCTGGGTCACCGCGAACGCGGAAACCGGCGCGGCGCCCAGACAGAGCGCAAACACCAGCACCAGGGCGAGAAGCTTGCTAAGGGTAAGTTTTTTCATAAGTTTTCAGGATCTTGGACTGCTCCTCAGCAGTTCCAGTAGCTCAACCCGCTGAAATACTGGGCCGGGTCAACGGTAGAGCCGTTGATGCGGATCTCAAAGTGGCAGTGCGTACCCGACGCGTTGCCGGTCTGGCCGAGATAGGCGACCGTGTCGCCCGCGTTGACCCATTGGCCGACGCTCACGGCGTTGCCGGAATTGTGCGCGTATACGGTCTGATAGCCGTTGCCGTGGTCGATGATCACGTAGTTGCCGTAGGCGCTGCCGAAGCCGGAGGTGATGACGGTGCCGGAGGCGGCCGCAACGATCGAGCCGCCGTCGTTGCGGTAGCCGTCGATGTCAAGCCCCGCGTGGAAATGCCCGGGGCGCGACTCGCCGTAACGGCCCGTAATGCGCCGGGAACAGGGTACCGGCCAGGTGAATCCAGTCAGATTGACCGTCGGTTGGTTGCCGTTGTCGTTCGTGCCGCCGCTCTGGCCGCCGTCGGAGTAGCCGGTGTCGGAGCTGCCTCCGCCGCTGTCCCCTCCGGAGCCGCCCTGCGGCTGCTGTTGCTGCTGTTGCTGCTGTTGCTGCTGTGCAGCCCTGCGTCTCGCTTCCTCCTCGGCGCGCTTCTGCGCCTCGTATTCTGCGATCAGGGCCTTGATCTCCTCGTCGGCCGCCTGCTCGGCGTCGCGCTGCTCCTCGTAGAGCTTCGTCGCCTCTTCGATCTCGTCGGCCAGCTCTTCGAGCTTGGCGTTGGCCTCCTCGATACGCTCCTGGATCTGGGCCTGCTCGATGCGCAGGGCGGCCTGCTTGTCCTCGCACTCGCGGCGGACGGCCTCATATTCGGCCTTCACGCGCTCCGCCTCCTGGCGCGCGGCCTTGTAGCGCGCCTCCAGGCGCTTGTCGCTCTCCATGACGGCGTCCATGTCATCCAGCGTGGACAGCAGCTCCGAAAAGCTCGAGGCGTGGAGGATCAGCGCCAGGATATCGTAGGTGCCGTTCTCCTCCATGGAGCGGATGCGCGCGCGGTACTTGCGCGCCTGCGCCTCCTCGACGGCCAGCGCCTCATTCAGCTCCTCCGTCTTCTCGGCCACGATCTCGTCATACATGGCGAGCTCCTCGGCCACCAGCGCGAGCGCTTCCTGAGACGCCTTGTTCTCCACGTCCAGGGCGGCCTTCTTCTCGAGGACGGTCGCTTCCTGGTCCTGCATCTTGGTGAGACGATCCTCCGCCTCCTTGACGAGGGCGGTCAGTTCATCCTTTTTGGCGCGCACAGCGTCGATCTCGCTCTGCGTCACGGCATAGGCTCTGGGCAGCACGCTGAGGATCAGGGAAAGGATCATCACCACCGCCATGATGATCGCCAATATGGATACTGCTCTCTTCCGATTCATTCCGAATCTCCTAATAACATTAAACTTTCAGATAATTGCGGATGGCATTCACGCCGCCGAAGACGCCGACGAACACGCTCATGCCAAGATAGGCGATCAGCATGGGGATCGCGACCTCGGTAAAGGGGATCACGCTGATGAAGCTTCCGACGAGCGTTCCCATCAGGCGGCTGGCAAGCAGGCTGTAAAGCCCCCACTCCGCCAGGAAGGCGAGGCCGCCCCCCAGGACGCCCAGCACCAGGCCCTCGATAATGAAGGGCAGGCGGATAAAGCTGTTGGTCGCGCCGACCATCTTCATGATGGCGATCTCCTCGCGCCGGCCGAAGGTGGCGAGCTTGATGGTGTTGGACATGATGAACATGGAGACGAAGACCAGGATCACCGTGAGCACCAGAGACACCACGCTCACGATGTTGCGGATGGTGATGAAGGCGTTGGCGTACTCCAGGTGCGCCTTGACCTTTACGATGCCCTCGACGTTCTCCAGCTCCGCCTCGGTCTGGCTCATGAGGGAGATGTCGTTCAGATGGATGACGAAGCGGTGGCGGAACACGGTCTCGTCGATCCCGTCGCGGAAATCGCTGTCGAAGTTGTTCATGAAGGTGTCCATGGCCACGGCGCGGTCCACAAACGCCGCGTCGCTCACGTTGGGGATGGAGGCCACCGTGCTCTGCAGGGCCTGCGCCTGCTCGGAGCTGTAACTCTCGTCCACCAGGGCCACGACCTCGTTCTGATCCTCCAGGTCGCCGATCAGGCGGTCGATGTTCATCGAGAGGAGGAAGACGCTGCCCATGATGATCAGGCAGGCCATGATGATCGTAACCGACGCGAAGGACATGAAGCTGTGGGTCTTGATGCTCCGGAAGCCCTCGCGGATCAGATAACCGCCTCTACTCAATCTCATAGCTGTAATACCCGTCCATTCCGTCACTGATCACATGGCCGTCGTCGATGGTGATGACGCGCTTGGAGAGAGCGTTGACCAGTTCCTTCTCATGGGTCACCACCAGGACGGTCGTGCCCATCTCGTTGATTTTCTCGAACAGGAGCATCAGCTCCAGGCTGCGCACCGGGTCAAGGTTGCCGGTGGGCTCGTCCGCGACGATCATGCGCGGACTGTTGACCAGCGCGCGGGCGATGGCCACGCGCTGCTGCTCGCCGCCGGACAGCTCGCTCGGCAGGCGCTTTTCCCGCCCTTCCAGGCCGACCAGCTCCAGCACGTAGGGGACGCGGCGGCTGATCTCACGGCCGGAGGCGCCCACGACGCGCATGGCGAAGGCCACGTTGTCGTAGACGTTCATGTTGTCGATCAGGCGGTAGTCCTGAAAGATGACGCCCAGCGTCCTGCGGACCTTCGGCAGCCGGCGGCGGCGGATCTTGTTCATGTCAAAATCGTTGACGATGACCTTCCCGGAGTCGGCGCGGACCTCGCCGGTGATGAGCTTCATCAGCGTGGTCTTGCCGGAGCCGGAGGGGCCGACCAGAAAGACGAATTCCCCTTCGTCGATCGTCATGTCCACGCCGTCCAGCGCAACGGTGCCGCTGCTGTCGTAGACCTTGGTGACGTTCTTCATTCGAACCATAGGTTTTCCTTTCTTCCCTTGCGAAGCAGCGTTTCACGCCGGGGCGTCCCCGCTTCCCGCGTCCGGGAACGGGCGCGGCCGTACCCGGGCGGCAGGAGGGCCGCCTCGCGTGCCTCAAGCCGCGCTTGCCGCCTCATCGCCGTGAAAACACAGCCCCCGGCATCCGCCGGGACGAGGAGCCGCGCTGCCCGAAAGGCTTCGCAATCGTTTGAAAATATGCTTGGATTATCTGCAAAAAGCACCTCAATACTTGCTCGAATTCAGGGAATCGAGGTACTGTTTTACCATCATGGCGACCTTGAAGACGATCGCGTGGTCGAACTCCCGCAGATCCAGCCCGGTGATTTTCTTGATCTTCTCCAGGCGGTAGACCAGCGTGTTGCGGTGGACGTAGAGCTTGCGCGAGGTCTCCGAGACGTTCAGGTTGTTCTCAAAGAAGCGGTTGATGGTCTCGAGCGTATCCTCGTCCAGCGTCTCGATCGGGTTCTTCTTGAAGACCTCGTTGAGGAACATCTCGCACAGGGTGGTGGGCAGCTGGTAGATGATGCGGCCGAGACCCAGGTTTTCGTAGTTGATGATGGTCTTGTCGCTCTCAAAGACGCGGCCGACCTCAATGGCGACCTGCGCCTCCTTGTAGCGGTCCGCCAGCTCGCGCAGGTGGTTGGCGTTGGTGCTCACGCCGATGACGCAGCGGATGCCGAGCTCCTCGTGCAGGCTGTTCTCGATGCCGCGGGCGGCCTTGAGGACCTCCTCATGCGCCTCGGGCGAGGAGAGCGCCTTGACCACGACCACGTCGGTCTCGTTGATGTTCAGCACGAAATCCCGCTGGCGGTCGGGGAAGAGCCGCTGGATGACCTCCATGGCGGCAACGTCGGAGTTTTCGGTCTGCCGGACGAGCAGGACGGTGCGCGGCTCGTCGGTGACAAAATGCAGCTCCTTGGCGCGCACGTACACGTCGCCGGGCAGGATATTGTCGGAGATGATGTTCTTGACGAAAGCAGCCTTGTTGTGCTTTTCCTCGTAATTGCTGCGCGCCTCGTTAAAGGCCACGGCGGAGACGGCGCAGATCGTCCTGGCCGCCTGGTCGGTGCCCTCCACAAAAGCGGCGAAATCCATCTTGCCGCCCTCGGCGCACAGCGCGGAATAGCTCCTGCTGCCGGTGCAAACCACCTTGTCTGCATTTTCGAACTCGTAGGCGTGGAAATCGTCGAGCCGGGAGCCGATGATCGCCAGCTCGCTGCTGGCCACGACAAAGCCCTGCTCATCCACGACCCCGATGGTGCGGTCGACGGCGTCCTTCATCTGAATAATCACATTCTGGAAGATTCTGCTGGACATATGCATGCCTCCTATATCCTGCGGTAGGGCAGTTAAAAGGTCAGGCTTGGCGAAAATGCCATACCCCCGCAATTCTCTTCCTACATAATAACTCGAAAGTTTGTGATTTTCAATAGAAATCGTCGCGTTTTTTTGTTAATTATTTTTAAAGAGTTTGCTATCCGCTCAAAAAAGCCAAAAAGCCGGAGGGAATTTTTTGTTGAATTTCCCAAGTTTCATTCTTTGAACAGAGTGCACAAATCCTGTTCGCTCAGTTCGCGGAACCCGCCGGGTCCCAGGCTTTCCTCCAGCCGCAGCCCGCCGACCGACAGCCGCCGCAGCGCCAGCACCGGCTTGCCGCGGCTGGCGAGCATCCGGCGCACCTGGTGGTACTTCCCCTCCATGACCGTCACGAGGCAGCGGCCGCCGCCCAGAAGCTCCAGCTCCGCCGGCAGGCACCGCGTCCCGTCCCCAAGGACGATTCCCCGGGAAAAGGCGAGCGCGTCCTGCTCGTCCGCTTCGCCCTCTACCTCTGCATAATACCTTTTTTTGACGCAGGATTTTGGCGAAATCACCCGATGGGCAAAATCTCCGTCGTCGGTCAGGAGCAGCAGCCCGCTCGTGTCCTTGTCGAGACGCCCGACCGGGAAAAGCCCCAGCCGCCGCAGCTCCGCAGGCAGCAGATCCAGCACCGTCCGCTGGCGCCTGTCCTCCGTGGCCGTGACCACGCCCACAGGCTTATCCAGCATATAATAATGGAAACGCCGGTAGCCGACCCGCTCCCCGTCCAGCGTGACCGCGGCGAGCGTGGGGTCGAGCTTCCGCTCGGGATGCGTCTCCGTCGCTCCGTCCACGCAGACGCGGCCGGAGCGGATGATCTCGCGAAGCTCCTTGCGGGAAGCGACGCCCTGGTCGGCCAGCATCTTGTCCAGACGCATCAGCGGCATGGCGCTCCCCTCCCAATTCCATGATTGTAATTAACATAATACCACATTTTTACCAAATTGCAACCTTTTTATTGTCAGTTCGTTTCCAGTTGTGCGAATAGAATGCCGTTTTGGCCCATAGGAATGGAAACGGAGGTGGTTTCCATGGGCAAAAACGGGCGCATCATGACGCGTGCAAGGGCTGTCCGGGCGGTGCTGGTCGCCGCGGCCGTCCTGCTCCTGCTGCTGGGTTTGCGGCTGCTGGCCGACAGGGCGGACAGCAGCACGCCGCAGGGCAGGCTCCTCTTCCTGGAACGGCTGGGCTGGCAGGTCGATCCCGCGAGCGAGGAGCACCGGAGCATCCGCCTGCCCGATGAGCTGGGCGAGGTGCTGGAAAACTACAACGAGATGCAGAAGGCCCAGGGCTACGACCTCGCGCGGCATCTCGGCGAACGCTGCGAACAGTACAGCTACCGCGTCACCAACTACCCGGACTGCGGGCAGGAGGTATGGGTGACGCTCTACGTCCGGGGCCGCCGCGTCATTGCCGGGGACGTGCACAGCACCGCGCTGGACGGCTTCCTGCACGGCCTGAAGCTCAACTGAGGGAGGCGCCGAAGCGCCCCCCCTCAGTGGTTCCCTATGATCCCGCCCGGGACGTTCAGGCCAGCCTGGCCAGCGCGGCGTTCTTGTAAGCCGGGTCGCCCGTCACCTCACGGATGACCTTCAGCCCTTCCGGCATGCGGATCTCGTCGTCCCTGTCGCTCAGCTCGATCTCGACGAGGGCCCGGTCCCGCCAGAAGGGATAGAGGTCGATCTCGAAATACTGCCCCTCGTAGGTCAGGCAGTAGCGGGTCTTGTTCAGCGGGCGCGCGCCCGGCTCGGCGTCCATCATCAGGGACAGGTACTCGCCCTGGGTCAGGCGCTCCTCGATCTCGATGCGCTTATGCTCCGCCACCCGGCGCTTGAGGGTCTTGTAGTAGATCGTGCTGCCGTTCTCCTCCCGGCGGCGGATGCGCAGCTCCTCCCCTTCCTTTGCGGGCAGGAACATCTGGCTGATCTCCACCCGGCGGCAGTCGGGCATGGACGCGAGCCACTGCACGTCCGGATACGCCACGAGGAATTTCCGCTCGATCTCGAGCGGCTCCGGCTCGCCCAGCGCCAGACGGATCTCGGCGATCAGGCGGCGGAGCTTGTGGTTGAAGTCCACGGAGTTGTCGATGATGCGCAGATGCGGATGCTTCTCCCAGGAGGCCACCAGCCGCGCGTCCAGCGCCACGGCCTCGGACACGCTCTCATAGCGGGCCTTGTTGTTCTCCCTGGTATAGAACTGCTCGGCGCCGCGGGCGGCGGTGACCATGTGGAACACGGCGTCGTAGGAGGCCAGCAGCTCCTGCTCCGTCCTGCCGACGCAGCGCAGCACTTCGGAAAACTCCCCGTCGTTCATATAGGCCTTGTTGTCCAGCGCGCCGCGGTCGCAGACGATGAGGATCTTGTCGGCGCGCATGGTCCGCGCCGCCTGCTCAAACAGGCGTTCCTTCTCGAGCTGCAGCGTCATCTGCACCTTCTGATAATCGAGGTTGGTGCCGCAGGTCCAGGGGGCGACGCCGCCCGAGATGAACTCCGTGGCGGTCTCCGGCACGAAGAGCACCGTGTAGCCGAGCTTGGTAAAGGCGTTCTGCACCCAGCTCAGCCCCGTCGTCTTGCCCGCGCTGGGGCCGCCCGTGATCACGATCTTCCGGATCTCCATTTCGCTCTCTCCTTTTTTCTATTATCCGTCGATACGATCTCCGTTACCGTAAAGCCCGCAGAAGCGGGCGACAAAGGACGGTTCCGCAGCAGCCTCAAGGCTTTCCCCTCCCCTGCTTTAACGGTTCTCCCTGTTGAGCGGGAGCCGTATTTTCTCTTCCGCTTCCAGCATAGCACAATCTCTCCGGGATTTCCAGAGAAACTGACGATTCCGCCCCCGAAGCTTTACGGGGGCGTGCCGGGAGGGGCTTCCCGCCTGAGCCGGGCCTTCGCAATGCCTCGCGGGAGCCGGACACGGCGCGTCTCCCGCGCACCAGGCGCGACCTGTGCGCTTCTCCCCTTCCCCTTTCGCTCCCTCCCACGAAAAAAACAAGGCAGCACCGGCCGGTGCTGCCTTGATGGGTTTAATAATAGCGCTTATTCTTGTTCTTGCGGGCCGCCTCGGATTTCTTGCGGCGCTTGACGCTGGGGCTCTGGTAGTACTCCTTCTTTCTCAGGTCAGCCAGAACGCCGGACTTGGCGCAGCTGCGCTTGAATCTCTTCAGAGCGTTGTCCAGAGACTCGTTCTCTTTTACGTAGATTTCAGACATTTATTTCCCTCCCTCCAACACGCCTTTTGACGTGAAAGGGCCAAATCATTGGCTGTTTAACAGCGATATTATACAGGCTTTGACCCTTGTTGTCAAGATAAACCGAGCGACTCGATCAATCTTTTTCCTTGGAGGGCTTGAGGATGAGGTTCACCAGCTTGTTCTTGATCACAATGGTCTTGACGAGCTGCATGCCTTCCATCTGGCGCCTGACCTTCTCCTCGGCGCAGGCCGCGGCGATGACGACGTCGTCGGCGGAGTCCGCGGGCACCTTGATGGTGGCGCGCAGCTTGCCGTTGACCTGGACGGCCATCTCCTTGACGGCGTCGACGGTCTTGGCCTCGTCATATTTCGGCCAGTCCATCTGCATGGCCATCTTGCCGTACCTGGCGGCAAAGCCGGCCTGCTCCCACATCTCCTCGGCGATATGCGGGGCGAAGGGGCTCAGGAGGAGCAGCAGGTACTCGAGGTCGCCCTTGCTCAGCCCCTTGGCGTAGAAATCGTTGACCATGGTCATGAGCGCCGCGATGGCGGTGTTCATCTTCAGGTTCTCGATGTCGTCGCCGACCTTCCGGATCGTCTTGTGGATGACGGCCTCGTTCTCCGGCGTGACGGCAGCATCGTCCCTGACCAGCTCCAGCAGGTTCCAGACGCGGTCGAGGAAGCGCTTGGAGCCCTTCACGGCCTCATCGGACCAGGTGGCGGTCTTCTCAAAGTCGCCGATGAACATGATATAGACGCGCATGGTGTCCGCGCCGTAGGCATTGATGACGTCGTCGGGGTTGACGACGTTGCCGAGGGACTTGGACATCTTCACGGACGGGCGCAGCGCCTGGTTGCCGTAGCGCTCGATGAGCGCCTGCTTCTCCTCCTCGGTCCCGGCGCAGCCCACGTAGTGCGGGTTGCGGCCGAGGATCATGCCGTGGGAGGTGCGCTTGGCGTAGGGCTCCTTGGTGTGCACGGCGCCGATGTCGTACAGGAACTTGTGCCAGAAGCGGCTGTACAGGAGGTGGAGCGTGGTGTGCTCCATGCCGCCGTTGTACCAGTCGACGGGCCCCCAGTACTCCTCGGCCTCTTGGGACACGAACTCCTTGTCGTTGTGCGGGTCCATGTAGCGCAAGTAGTACCAGCAGGAGCCGGCCCAGTTGGGCATGGTGTCGGTCTCGCGCCTGGCGGGGCCGCCGCAGTGCGGGCAGGTGGTGCTGACCCAGTCGGTCATCTTGGAAAGCGGGCTCTCGCCGTCGTCGGTGGGCTCGTAGCTCTCGACGTTCGGCAGCAGCAGCGGCAGCTCGCTCTCATCGAGCGGCACCCAGCCGCACTTGTCGCAGTACACGAGGGGGATGGGCTCGCCCCAGTAGCGCTGGCGGGTGAAGACCCAGTCGCGCAGCTTGTAGTTGACCTTCTCCTTGCCGAAGCCCTGCTCGATCACGTACTTCTTCATGGCGGGGATGGCCTCGGCCACGGTCATGCCGTTGAGGAAGCCGGAGTTGACCATGACGGCCTTGTCGTCCTTGGCGACGAAGGCCTCCCTGGTGACGTCGCCGCCGGAGACGACCTCGACGATCGGCAGGCCGAACTTGGTGGCAAAATCCCAGTCGCGCTGGTCGTGGCCGGGAACGCCCATGACGATGCCGGTGCCGTAGCCCATGAGGACGTAGTCGGAGACGAACATCGGCAGCGCCTTGCCGGTGACGGGGTTGTAGACCTCGATGCCCTCGAGGCGCACGCCGCTCTTGTCCTTGTTGAGCTCGCCGCGCTCGAAGTCGGACTTGCGGGAGGCGGCGTCCTGATAGGCGGCCACCTCGTCCCAGTTGGCGATCCGGCCCTTCCACTGCGCCAGCAGCGGGTGCTCCGGCGAGATGACCATGTAGGTCGTGCCGAAGAGCGTGTCGGCGCGGGTGGTGTAGACGGTGATCTCATCCGGCGTGTTGGTCTTGAAGGTGACCTCGCAGCCGTAAGAGCGGCCGATCCAGTTCTTCTGCTGGACCTTGACGCGCTCGATATAATCCAGATCGTCCAGATCGTCGATCAGGCGGTCGGCGTATTGGGTGATGCGCAGCATCCACTGGCTCTTCTCCTTGCGGATGACCGGGCTGCCGCAGCGCTCGCACACGCCCTCGACCACTTCCTCGTTGGCAAGGCCGCACTTGCAGCTCGTGCACCAGTTGATGGGCATGGTGGTCTTGTAGGCCAGCCCCTTCTTGAACATCTGCAGGAAGATCCACTGCGTCCACTTGTAGTACTTGGGATCGGTGGTGTCCACGCAGCGGTCCCAGTCAAAGCCGTAGCCGAGCATCTTGAGCTGGCGGGTGAAGTTGGCGATGTTGTCGCGGGTGACGATGGACGGGTGGATGTGGTTCTTGATGGCGAAGTTCTCGGTCGGCAGGCCGAAGGCGTCATAGCCGATCGGGAAGAGCACGTTGTAGCCGTCCATCCTCTTCTTGCGCGAGACGATGTCGATCGCGGTGAAGGGACGGGGGTGGCCGACGTGCAGGCCGGCGGCGCTGGGGTACGGGAACTCGATCAGCCCGTAGAACTTGGGCTTGGGGCTGCCGGTGACGGCGGCATAGGGCTTGACTTCTTCCCATTTATCCTGCCATTTCTTTTCAATGGCTGCAAAATCGTATTTCATTGGGCTCCAATCCTCTCTCATTATTTTCTCTCCCCGACAAAGCGAAGGACTCCGCCGAAGGCGGTTTCAAGCGTTTTTTCAGGCAGCTTTGCCGCCTTAAAAACACCCGGAAACGAGCTGTACGGGCACGCGCGCCGTCGTCAAACGAAAGTCCCGGCATTCCGTTTCCGCTTTGGGGCGAAAGCTCCCTGTCCGTTCCTTCCGTTTTCCTCTCAAACGCAAAGCGTCTGCTTTGATTTTGGAAGGAAGAAGGGGGGGAGCGGAGTTTTCGTCATGCCTGACGGAAACGGCGCGCGGCGAGCTTCTTCTGGCGCAAGCCGGGCGCGATGCGCGCGAGCAGCGCAACAGCGAAACGCTGTTTCGCTGTTGAAGGGATGCCCCTGTAATCAGGGGCGCGGAAGGGATGAGAGGGCCACCTCCTCGGAATCGGACCAGAGGCGCTCCAGGTTGTAGAACTTGCGCGCCTCGTCGGTGAACACGTGGACGATGACGCAGCCGAAGTCCATCAGCACCCAGATGTCCGAGCGCAGGCCTTCCCGGCGGATCGGCGGCTCGCCGGCCTCGGAGAGCTGCTTGTCCACCTCGTCGACCAGGGCCTTGATATGGGTGGAGGAGGTGCCGTTGCAGATGACGAAGTAGTCAGCCAGAACGGTCTGCTCCGCGGTTTTGAGCACCTTCACGTCCCTGGCCTTCTTCTCGTCCAGAGCGTGGGCGGCGATGGCGGCAACTTGTTCGGGAGAAAGCATATTTGTACCTCCTAAGTTTCTTCGCTTTGGCTGTACCAGCGGCAGGCCTCCACGGTATCGGAATACGGCTCCCCGCCCTCCTCGCGGAGAAAGGCGAGGGTCATGGCGAGCGCCCGGGCGAGCGCCGCGTCAAGGTCCTCATAGGCGAGCTTCCGGATCGTCTCCACCCCGTCAAACGACCGGGTGGGCTCGATGTAGTCGGCAAGCCAGATGATTTTTTCCAGCAGCGTCATGTCCGGCTTGCCGGTGCAGTGCCAGCGGATGGCCTCATACACCCCGTCGTCCACGCCGAAGAGGTCCCGCGCCAGCGCGGCGCCGGTCTTGGCATGGAGGATATTGGGGCAGGCAAGCTCGGTACGATCGTTGATCATACCATATTTTTCACAAATCTGCAAGTTCTCTTCCAGACTATATTTTTTCGCGATGTCGTGCAGGATCGCGGCTTCCGCCGCCCGTTCGGGGTCCTCGCCCCAGTAGACGGCCAGCATCACGGCCTCGTTCTCGCAGCCGGCGACATGGGCGATGCGTTTGGGCTTCAAAAAGGCGTAGGCCTTCTCCCGCAGCCAGCTCAGCTCCGGCAGCGCGTCGTAATAGCGGCGGCGGATGATCTCGGCGTAAACGCGCTCGTCGAGCATATCCGAGCCGAGCCTGTGCCGCAGCCGCTCGCGGATGACGCGAGAGCGCAGGGGCAGCGGCTCGTGGTGCAGCAGGGTCACGGCGGCGCCGTACTCCCGCCGCAGCTTTTCCGCGTGCGCCTCGATCGCGGGCAGCTCGTCCTCCTCGCGCGGCAGCACCGCCAGCTCGCATTGCGTGAGCAGGTACTCGAAGCGGTACCAGTCCTCAAAGCTCAGGAACATATCCGTCCCCAGCAGGAAGAGGAGCGCGCCGTCGGGATACCGCTCCCGCAGGGCGGCGACGGTATCCGCGCTGTAACAGCGGCCCCTGCGCCCGAGCGTCAGATCCGTCACCTCGACACGCGGCACGTCCCGGAACGCAAGGCGGCAGAGCGCAAGCCTCGCCTCGAGATCGGGGCTCCCCTCCTCCAGCTCCTTATGCGGCGGCACGGCGTCCGGCGCCACGAGGAAGAGGTCCGGGCGCAGCTGCTCGCTCACGGTCTGCGCGGCGGCCACATGCCCCGGATGGGGCGGGTTGAAGCTGCCGCCGTATAGAATGATCCTCATATTTTCTTCTTTTTATCCTTTACCAGCTCGATCTTCGGCTCCTTGTCGCTGCGCTTGTAGAGCACGAACCTGGTGCCGATCACCTGCACGGGCTCGGCCCGGCAGGCCTCCGCGAGCGCGTCGCAGGCCTCGCGGGCGGTGAGCATGGAGTTTTCCAGCACGCGGCCCTTCACGAGCTCGCGCGCCTTGAGCGCCGCATTCACGGAGGCGATCACCGCCTCGGTCACGCCGCCCTTTCCGACCTGGATGATGGTGTCCTCCGCCGCGGCGAGGCCGCGAAGCTGGGAACGCTGTTTGCTTGTGATCATTTCCAATTTCCTTTCCTTATTGGCTCCCCTGTCAAGGGGAGCTCCCGCGAAGCGGGTGAGGGGTCTGTCCGTTTTGCTTCCCCCCGGCTCCCCTGCCATGGGGGGAGGCGTTTTATCTCTTGAACAGCGCCTGCACGAAGGTCTCCGCCTGGAAGGGGATCAGATCGTCGATGCCCTCGCCGACGCCCACGTACTTGACGGGCAGCTTCAGCTCGTTGGCGATGGCGAAGACGATGCCGCCCTTGGCGGTGCCGTCGAGCTTGGTGAGCACGATGCCGGTGAGGCCGGCCGTCTCCAAAAACTGCTTGGCCTGGAGAAGCCCGTTCTGGCCGGTGGTCGCGTCGAGCACCATCAGGGTCTCCACGTCCGCCTCCGGCAGCTCCCGGTCGATGATGCGCCGGATCTTCGCCAGCTCGTTCATCAGGTTCTGCTTGTTGTGCAGCCGCCCGGCCGTGTCGATGATGATGACGTCGGAGCCCCTGGCCTTCGCGGCGCTGACGCCATCGTACACGACGGCGGCGGGGTCGCTCCCCTCCTCATGCCGCACCAGCTCGGCGCCCGCGCGCTCGGCCCAGACGGCAAGCTGCTCGGCGGCGGCGGCGCGGAAGGTGTCGCCCGCGCACAGGAGCACCTTCTTCCCCTGCTCCCTGAGCTGGCGGGCGAGCTTGCCGATGGTCGTGGTCTTGCCCACGCCGTTGACGCCCACCATCAGGATGACGGAGGGCCTGGTGTCGAGCTTCAGCCCGGCGTCGCCGACGTTCAGAAGCCCGGAGAGCACCTCGATGAGTCCCTCGCGCGCTTCGTCGCCCTTGCGGAAGCGCTTCTCCCAGGTCGCCCTGCGCATCAGGTAATCCACGCGCTGCGCGGTCGCCGCGCCGACGTCGGCCAGCACGAGCAGCTCCTCCAGCTCCTCGTAAAAATCCTCGCTGTCGGGCTGGTAGCCCTGGAAAAGCTCCTCCAGCTCGGCCATGTTGCTGCGGGTCTTGCTCAGCCCGCCGAATATCTTGTCAAAAAAGCCCATCGTTTACTCCTCAATCGTTTTCTGCGCCTCGGCCAGATCCAGCTCCAGCACGGTGGACACGCCCTTTTCCTGCATCGTCACGCCGTAGAGCATGTCGGCCTCCTCCATGGTGCCGCGGCGGTGGGTGATGACCAGGAACTGGGTCCTGTCCGCCATGCGGCGCATGTAGTCGGCGTAGCGGCTGACGTTCGCCTCGTCCAGCGCGGCCTCGATCTCGTCCATGACGCAGAAGGGCGTGGGGCGCACCTTCAGGATCGCGAAATACAGCGCGATGGCCACGAAGGCCTTCTCGCCGCCGGAGAGCAGGCTGATGTTGCTGACGGCCTTGCCGGGCGGCTGCACCTTGATCTCGATGCCGCACTCCAGCACGTTCTCCGGGTCCTCCAGCACCAGCGCCGCCTTTCCGCCGCCGAAGAGCTCCAGGAAGGTCTGGCGGAAGCATTCTTCGATCTCCCGAAAGCGCGCGGTGAACAGCTCCTTCATCTCGCCGGTGACGTCGCGGATGACGCCGAGCAGCTCGCTCTTGGCCTTCTCCACGTCGTCGCGCTGCTCGGCGAGGAACACGTAGCGGCTGTTGACGCGCTCGTACTCCTCGATGGCGCCGAGGTTCGGCGTGCCGAGCGCGCCGATCTGGCGGCGGAGCTCCGTGATCTCCTTGTTGGCCTTCGGCAGGTTCTCCACGGGCTGGCGCAGGGCGCTCGCCGCGCTGTGGCTCAGCTCGTAATTCTCCCACAGCCGGTCGAGGATCTGCTTTTCCTCCATCTCCGCGCTCAGCTTCTTCTGCTCGATGCGCGCGCACTGCCGCTCCAGGTCCAGGATGTCCGCGTTGCGGCTCTGGGCGTCCTTCTCGGCGCGGGTGCGCCTGCCCTCGAGCTCCAGCTTCTCGCTGCTGATGCGGGCGATCTCTTCCCGGATGGCGGCGGCCTTCTCCCGTACGGAGGCCAGCTCCCGCTCCTTTGCGGCGAGCCGGTTCCGGAAGCTTTCGATCTGCCGCCCGGAGGCCTCCACGGCGCTTCTGCGGCTCTCGCTGTCGCCGCTCAGGCTCTCGAGCAGCAGCCCGAGCTGATGGACGGCGGCCGCGGTGCTCTTCTTTTCGGCCTCATGGGAGGCCGCGCCGCTTCTGAGCTCCGCCTGGTCCTCCAGCGCCATGTCCAACTGGTAGCGGACGGCGGCGAGGCTGTTCTTCGCCCGGTCCAGCTCAAGCTGGCACTGTTTCTCGTTCTCCGCGGCCTTCACGCGCTGCTTTTTGAGCTTCTCCAGCTCGTTTGCGCGGGAGAGGATGCCGCTGCCCTTCGCGCTGCTGCCGCCGGTCATGGAGCCGCCGGCGTTTATCATCTGTCCGTCCAGCGTCACGATGCGCAGGCGGTTGCCGTTGTTCTTCGAGATGCGCACCGCGTCCTGCAGCGTCTCCGCCACGACCGTGCGCCCCAGCAGGTTCAGGAAGATCTGCTCGTATGCCTGCCCGCATTTCACGAGCTCGCTGGCCACGCCCACAAAGCCCGGGTCGCCCGTGGGCGCGTCCTTCATGAGGCTGCCGCGGATCGTGTCGACGGGCAGGAAGGTGGCGCGGCCGGCGTCCATGCGCTTGAGCATCTCGATGGCGGCGCGGCCGTCGTTCTGGCTGTCGATGACGATATTCTGCGCCGCCGCGCCCAGCGCGGTCTCGATGGCGAGGGCGTATTCCTCGTCGGCGCGCAGCAGATTGGCCACGGGGCCGTGCACGCCGCGCAGATTGCCGCGCTCCGACTCCCGCATCACGGTCTTGACCGCGCGGGAGTAGCCCTCGTAGTCCTTCTCCATCTCCGTGAGCATATGGATGCGCGAATCCAGGCTGCGCCCCTCGACGGAGAGGCTGTTGAGGCGCTCGGAGAGCCGGGTGACCAGATCCTCGCGGTTTTTGAGCTTCATGCGGCAGCCGTCGAGCGCGTTGGCGTTCTGCTGCGTCTTCTCTGCGATCGCCGCGAGCTCCGCGTCGATCGCGCGGATGCGCGCCTCGTTGTCGGCGATGCCGGCGCGGATCTCCTCCACACGGCTCTCCTGCTCGGCGATGTCGCGCAGCAGGCGCTCCTTCGCGTCCTCGCTGCTCCTGACGTTCGCCCGCAGCACCGCCGCCTCGCTCTCGCAGGCGGCCGCGGCCGTCTCCACCGCGCCGAGGCGCTCCCTGGTCTGCTCGCTCTCGATGTCCTTCTGGTGCATCCGCTCGGTGATGCTGCCGGAGGAGGCGTACAGGGCCTCCAGCTCGCTCTTGGCCTTTTCGAGCGAGAGGCTCGCCTGCTCGTATTCGGCCTTCACGTCGGCGGCCTGCGCGCGCAGCTTGTCGAGCGTGGCCATCCACGCGGAGATCTCCTTCACGCGCAGCTCGTCGCGCAGCACGAGATAGCGCCTGGCCACCTCCGACTGCTTTTTGAGCGGGCCGACCTGCAGCTCCAGCTCGTCGATCTTGTCGTTGATGCGCAGGAGGTTCTCCTCGGTCTTTTCGAGCTTGCGCTCGGCCTCCTCCTTCCGGTAGCGGAAGCGGGAGATGCCCGCGGCCTCCTCAAAGACCTCGCGCCGGTCGGTGGACTTGTTGGAGACGATCTCCGCGATGCGCCCCTGGCCGATGATGGAGTAGCCGTCCCGTCCGAGGCCGGTGTCCATCAGCAGGCTGTGGATATCCTTCAGGCGCACGGACTCCCGGTTAATGTAATACTCGCTCTCGCCGCTGCGGTAGTAGCGGCGGGTGAGCATGATCTCCGAGGAGTCGCTGTCAAAGATATGGGCGGCGTTGTCGATGATCAGCGAGACCTGGGCAAAGCCCAGCGCGCTGCGTTTCTCGGTGCCGCCGAAGATCACGTCCTCCATCTTCGCGCCGCGCAGGGCCTTGGAGCGCTGTTCGCCCATGACCCAGAGGATGGCGTCGGAGATGTTCGACTTGCCGGAGCCGTTCGGCCCGACAATGGCCGTGATGTCCTTTTCAAATGTAAGACGGGTCTTGTCCGCAAAGGACTTGAAGCCCTGAATTTCCAATGCTTTCAGATACAAAGGCGTACCCTCTTATCTTTCCTTCGCAATCACGCGGATCTCGCCGGGCGCACAGTCTCCGGCGGAGACCCTCAGATCCGCAAGTTCATATTTTTCCCGCAGCGCGGCCACGTTCCGCCGGTGCTGTCCCGTCATCTGGGAGATCTGGGAGGGATGCACCGCCAGGACGACGCGGCTGCCGGGCGGGGTGTTCCGGAGCAGCGCCGCCGCCCTGTCGTACAGGATGCGGCTCCTGACGAGCTCGCCCAGCGCCGGGTGGTAGGCCCCGGCGGCGGCCGCGCCCGCGGAAAGCTCCTCCGTCGGGTTGAGGCCGAGGCGGATCACCGGGATGCCCGCGCGCTCAAAAAGCGGCACGATCCGCGCGCAGACGCTCACCGCGTCCTCCACCGTATGTTCCCGATACGCCCCCGCCTGCCACAGCTCGTACAGCTCGGTGTCCTTTACGATCACCGTGGGGTAGATGCGCACGCCGTCGGGCCGGCAGCGGATGAGGCGCCGCGCCGTTTCGACACAGCGTCCCGGCGAATCGCCGGGGAGACCGGTCATCATCTGCAGCACGAGCCGGAAGCCCGCGGCCTTCACCATCGCGCAGGCGCGGAACACGTCCCCCGCCGTATGCCCGCGCCTGGAGGCGGCGAGCACCGTATCGTCCATGGACTGCGCGCCGAGCTCGACCGTCTCCACGCCGTAAAAGCGCAGCCGCGCGAGCACCGCTTCGTCGATCGCGTCCGGCCGGGTGGAGAGGCGGATCGCGTCGATCTTCCCCGCGTCCAGCGCCTCCTTCGCCGCCCGGAGCAGCTCCTCCTGCTTTTCCCCGTCGATCGCCGTGAAGCTGCCGCCGTAGAAGGCAAGCTCCCGCTTTCCCGCGCGGGGAAGGCCCTCCGCCTCCCGGACCGCCCTGCGGACGGTCTCCGCCGAGGCGGGCGTCTTTTCCCCGGAAATGCGCCGCTGGTTGCAGAACACGCAGGCGTGCCCGCAGCCGAGGTGCGGCACGAAGACCGGGAGGATCTCCGCTCTCGCGCTCATGCCCGCAGCTTCCTGAGCGCCTCGCAGGCGGCCATCTGCTCGGCCTCCTTCTTGGTGCGGCCGCTGCCCTCCCCCACGCTCTCGCCGTTGACGGTGACGCGGAAGGAGAAGAGCTTGTTGTGGTCCGGGCCGCTCTCGCCGATGAGCTCATAGGCGATGTGCCGGTTGGCCTTGCGCTGCACCAGCTCCTGCAGCTCGGTCTTGTAATCCGCCGAGCGGTGGCTCTCGCCGATCTCGGCGCCCTGCAGGATCTGCGCCATGATGAAGCGGCGCGGCTCCTGCAGGCTGCCGGAATCGAGATAGAGCGCGGCGATGACGGATTCGACCATGTCCGCGAGGATGCTCGGGCGCTCCCGCCCGCCGCTGTGCTCCTCGCCGCGGCCGAGGCGCATATCCTCGCCGAGCCCCAGCCGCAGCGCGGCCCGGTGCAGGCTCTGCTCGCACACAAGCTCCGCCCGCAGCCGCGTCATGCGGCCCTCGGGCAGGCGCGGCTCGTGCCGGTAGAGGAATTCCGCCGTGACGTAGCCGAGGATCGAGTCGCCCAGAAACTCGAGGCGCTCGTAGCTCTGGCAGTCCGCGCCGCGGCTCTCGTTGGCGTAGGAGCTGTGGGTCAGCGCGGTCCGCAGCAGCTCCCGGTCGCGGAAGCGGTATCCGATTCGTTCTTCAAGCTTCTGCATGGCTCTCGCTCTTCAACCTCATATATTCGATGTTCTCGCCGATGTCCGCGATGATGCCGGACTCCGCGAAGGCCTTGGCCTGCCGGACGGCGGCGAAGAAGCTCTTCGCGTCGGAGGAGCCGTGCGCCTTGATGACGGGCCTGGAAATGCCCACCAGCGCGGTGCCGCCGATCTCGTTGACATCCATGGACTTCTTCATCTCGGCCAGATCCTTCTTCAGCACCAGGGCCGCAAGCTTGTTCGCGGCGCTCGCGTAAAAGACGCCCTTGAGCGCCTTCATCATGTATTTGATGACGCCCTCGGTGCCCTTGAGGAGCACGTTCCCGGTGAAGCCGTCGCAGACCGCGACGTCCACCTTGCCGGAGAACACGTCGGTCCCTTCGACATTGCCGATAAAGCGGATGCGCCCCTCGTCGGAGGCCTGCTGCAAAAGCGCAAAGGTCTCATGCTGCAGCGCGCCGCCCTTGGTGTCCTCGGTGCCGACGTTCACAAGGCCGACCCGGGGCGCTTCGATGCCCATGAGCTTTTTGGCGTAGAAGCTGCCCATGAAGGCGAACTGGAGCAGGTACTCCGGCGTGCACTCGACGTTCGCGCCGCAGTCGATGAGCATGACGCCGTGCTCGCCCGCGGGCAGCACGGGCGCCATCGCCGCCCGGCGGATGCCGCGGATGCGCTTGACCGTGAGCGTCGCCCCGGTCAGCAGCGCCCCGGTGGAGCCGGCGGAGACCACCGCGTCTCCCTCCCCGTCGCGCAGCCGGGCCAGCGCCACGGCCATGGAGGAATCCTTCTTGCGGCGGGTGGCGGTGCTGGGGTCGTCCTCCATGGTGACGACCTCGCGGGCGTCCACCACGGGGATGTCCGTGCAGTTTTCGGCGGCAAGGCAGGCCTCGACCTCTTCCTTGCGCCCGACCAGCTCGATCTCCACGCCCAGCTCGCGCCTGGCGCGCACCGCGCCCCTGACGATCTCCTGCGGCGCGTGATCGCCGCCCATGGCGTCAACGATGATCTTCATATCGGAATATCTCCTTCTCCGTCAAGCGCTCGATGATCTCCAGCGAACGTCTGGAGATCTCCGCGTTTTTATTTCTCTTTCCCTTGATGCGGTACCCCAGCGGGGTGATGATGCCGAAATTGACGTTCATCGGCTGGAAGTCGCCCACGCTGCCGCCGGAGATGTAAAGCCCCAGCGCGCCGATGGCGGTCTCCTGCGGGAAGTCCGCCGGCGGCAGGCCGAGCACGCGCGCCGCCGTTTCGATGCCGACCAGCATCCCGGAGGCCGCGGACTCGACATAGCCCTCTACGCCGGTCATCTGCCCGGCGAAGGAGATGCGCGGCTCGCTGCGCAGCCGGTAATAGCGGTCGAGCAGCTTCGGGCTGTTTAAATAGGTGTTGCGGTGCATGACGCCGTAGCGCACAAACTCCGCGTTCCGGAGCGCCGGGATCATCGAAAAGACCCTGCGCTGCTCGCCCCAGGTCAGATGGGTCTGGAAGCCCACCATGTTGTAGAGGGTGCCGTCGGCGTTGTCGCGCCGAAGCTGCACCACGGCGTAGTTTTCCTTCCCGGTGCGCGGGTCCTTCAGGCCCACGGGCTTTAAGGGCCCGTAGCGCAGCGTGTCCACGCCGCGGCGCGCCATGACCTCCACCGGCATGCAGCCCTCGAACACGCCCGCGTCGTCAAAGCCGTGTACCTCGGCCTCCTTCGCGCCCACAAGCTCGCGCACAAAGGCAAGGTACTCCTCCTTGTCCATCGGGCAGTTTACATAATCTGCCGTCCCCTTGTCGTAGCGGGAGGCGAAGAAGGCGCTCGACATATCCACGCTCTCGAGCGTGACGATGGGCGCGACCGCGTCGTAAAAATGCAGGCCGGAAGCCGGGCAGAGGGCGGCGATCTTCCCGGCGATCGCGTCGGAGGACAGGGGGCCGGTCGCGATGACGACCTCGCCGTCCGGGATCTCCCTTGCCTCGGCGCGCACGACCGTGACGTTCTCCTGCGCCTCCAGCTTCCGGGTGACGTACCGCGAGAAGCCGACGCGGTCGACCGCGAGCGCGCCGCCGGCGGCCACGCGGTTTTTGTCCGCCGCCTCCAGGATCAGCGAGCCCATGCGCCGCATCTCGGCCTTGAGCAGGCCGACGGCGTTGGATAATTCGTCGCTGCGCAGGGAGTTGGAGCAGACGAGCTCGGCAAAATATTCCGATGTATGCGCCGGGGTCATTTTCTCCGGCTTCATCTCCACCAGGCGGACGGGGACGCCGCGCCTGGCGAGCTGCCAGGCGCACTCGCTTCCCGCGAGTCCCGCCCCGAGGACGGTCACTTGTTCCATGTTATTTCGTCTTCGTCGTTTTCGTCGTCGTTTTTTTCGCCGTGCTCTTTTTGGCCGCGGGCTTCTTCGCCGCGGGCTTTTTCGCGGCGGCGGCCTTTTCCTCCGGCGTTTTCTTCTTGTAGCTGCGCTTCTCCTCCGGCACGAAGTTGGGGCAGGCCTCGTTGATACAGAAGCTCTTGAGCGGCCCGCGGCCGGATTTCTTGAACATCGTCTTGCCGCAGGCGGGGCAGAAGTCCTTCGTGGGCACGTCCCAGGTGATGAAGCCGCAGTCGGTCCCCCGCTCGCAGGCGTAGAACACGTAGCCCTTCTTCGAGGTGCGCTTGAGGATCTTGCCGCCGCACTTGGGGCATTTGCCCGGCATCTCCACCACGATGGGCTTGGTAAAGGTGCACTCGGGGAAGCCGGGGCAGGCGAGGAAATAGCCGAACTTGCCCTTCTTGACCACCATCTGGCGGCCGCACACGTCGCAGGTCTCGTCCGAGAGGACGTCGGGCACCTTGATGCGCACGCCGTCCAGGCTCTCCTCGGCCCTGGTGAATTCCCGGTCGAAGCCGTCGTAGAACTCGGAGAGCACGTCGCGCCACCTGGCCTTGCCGGACTCGATCCCGTCGAGCTCCTCCTCCATGTGGTTGGTGAACTTCAGATCCACGATGTCGGCGAAATGCTCCTTCATCAGCCCGGTCACGACCTCGCCGAGCGGGGTGGGGCGCAGGTACTTGCCCTCCTTGATGACGTAGTCGTGGGCGGTGATGGTCGAGATCGTCGGCGCGTAGGTGGAGGGGCGGCCGATGCCCTTTTCCTCCATGGCGCGGATCAGCGTCGCCTCCGTATAGCGGGCGGGCGGCTGGGTGAACTGCTGGTCGGGCGTCATCTTTTCGAGCTTGAGCACTTCCCCCTCGCCCAGGGAGGGCAGCGGGTTTTTCAGCTCGTCGCTCTCCTCGTCCTTCGCCTCCTCGTAGACGGCGGTGTAGCCGGGGAACTTGAGCTCGGAATAGTTGGCGCGGAAGGTGTGGCCCGCGGAAGCGACGTCCACGGAGACGTTGTCGTAGACGGCGTTGGCCATCTGGCAGGCGGTGAAGCGGCCCCAGATCAGCCGGTAGAGCCGGTACTGCTCCTGCGTCAGATCCTTGCGCACAAGCTCCGGCGTCAGGTTCACGTCCGTGGGGCGGATGGCCTCATGCGCGTCCTGCGCGCCGGCCTTGGTCTTGAAGCGGCGGGGCTTGTCGGGATAATATTCCGCGCCGTAGCGGCCGATGATGAAGTCCCGCGCGGCGGCGAGCGCGTCCTCGGACAGGCGCAGGGAGTCGGTACGCATATAGGTGATCAGGCCGACGCTGCCCTGCCCCGTGATCTCCACGCCCTCGTAGAGCTGCTGGGCGATGGACATGGTGCGCCGCGGCGTCATGGACAGGCGGCGGCTCGCCTCCTGCTGCAGGGTGGAGGTGATGAAGGGGGGCGCGGGGGTGCGCTGCTTCTCGCCGCGCTTGACCGCGCAGACCGTAAAGGCGGCCTTCTCCGTGTCCGCGAGCACCTTGTCCACGTCCTCGCGGCTCTTGAGCTCGCGCTTTTTCTCCCCCTCGCCGAAATAGCGGGCGGTAAAGCGGCCGCCGTCCGCGCGGGACAGCAGCGCGTCGAGCAGCCAGTATTCCTCGCTGACGAAGGCCTTGATCTCCTCCTCCCGGTCCACCACCATGCGGGTGGCCACGGACTGCACGCGCCCCGCGGACAGGCCCTTTCTGACCTTGCGCCAGAGCAGCGGCGAGAGCTTGTAGCCCACGATGCGGTCGAGGATGCGGCGCGCCTGCTGGGCGTCCACGAGATCCCGGTCGATCGCGCGGGGATGAAGGATGCTCTCGGAGACGACCTTCTTCGTGATCTCGTTGAAGGTCACGCGCCGGGCCTTTTCGTCCGGCAGGTCCAGCAGCTCCTTGAGATGCCAGGAGATCGCCTCGCCCTCGCGGTCAGGGTCGGTCGCGAGATAGACGGTCCCGGCGCTCTTGGCTTCCTTTTTGAGCTGGTTGATGAGCTCCGTTTTTTCGCGCACGGCGATGTACTGCGGCTCGAAGCCGTTGTCTATATCCACGCCCATCTTGCTCTTGGGAAGATCCCGCAGATGCCCCATGGACGCTGTAACCTTATAATTGCCTCCCAGATACTTTTCGATCGTTTTGGCCTTGGCGGGCGACTCCACGATCACAAGGTCCTTTGCTTTTGCCATTCTGATTCCTACCTTACTTTTTTGTGATTTTCCGCTCGAAGCGGCGGCCGGGCAGCCGGCCGACGATGCCCTTGATCTCCAGGATCGTGAGCTGGCCGAGCACTTTGGCGACCGGGAGCCCGCTGCGCTCCACGATGTCGTCGATATGCGCGGGCTCCGCCTCCATGGCCGCAAGAACCCGAAGCTGGTCCTCGCTGAGCCCCGCAAGCTGTTGTTTTAGGTCAATATAGCCTCCGTCCGCGCCCTTGTCAAGTGCGGAAGCGGGCTTTGCCCCCTCCGGCTCCGGCTCCGGCGCGGCTTCCTCCGGGGCGTGCAGCCTCCCGCTCCGCCGCAGCGCGCCGGGGTAGAGCGCCTCAAACTCGCCCAGCACGTCCCAGCCGCAGGTGGCGAGCTTCGCCCCCTCCTTGAGCATGGCGAGCGTGCCCGCGCTGCTCTCGGCGTCCGCGTTGCCGGGCACGGCAAAGACCTCCCTGCCCTGGCCCAGCGCCTCCTCCACGAACAGGCGTGTCCCGCTCTTCTCCGGCGCCTCCACCGCGAGCACGCCCACCGACAGCCCCGCCGTGATGCGGTTGCGGTCCCGGAAGAACGAACGCATCCGCGCCGTTCCGGGCGGGTACTCGCTCAGCAGCGCGCCCCGGGCGGCCACGGACCGCGCAAGCTCGCCGCGCGCCTCCTCATGGGGCGTGCCCAGTACGCCGATGACCCGGCCCCCGGCCAGAAGCGCGCCCTGCGCCGCCTCCGCGTCGATCCCGGCGGTGAGGCCGGAGAGGATCACCGCGCCGGAGGCGGCCATCTGAAACGCAAGGTCCCGCGCCATTTTCAGCCCGTAGCTGCTGGCCCGGCGCGTCCCGACCACGGCGATCGCCACGCTCAGGTCCAGCGGCGGCAGCTCGCCCCTGACATACAGTACCACGGGCGGCGCGAAAATATTCCGGAGCCGGACGGGATAGGCCGCGTCCTGCAGCGTGAGGATTCGCAGCCCCTGCCGCCGGCAGGCCTCCGCGATCTCTCCCGCGCCCCGAAGGTCCCGCTTCTCCAGCGTTTCGGCCTCCTGCCCCGACACGCCCTCCAGGCGGGAGAAGGCGCCGGCGGGCGCGAGGAATGCGCCCTCCGCGTCGCCGAAGCGATCCAGCAGCGCCGCCTTCGCCCGGGGGCTGACCGCGCAGGAGGAGAGCCAGAGCCAGTATTCCAATGCCGCCACGCCTCATCCCTTCTTTCTGTCTTTCCGTCCGGCGGCCGCAGGGCCGCCCCGTTCGGGCGCCGAGCGCGCTCAGCGCTCCTTCGCCGTCATTTCCCACATGAGCACCGAGGCCGCCACCGCCGCGTTGAGCGACTCGCTGTCCGGCCGCATGGGGAGGATGATCTTCTTTTCGCACAGCGAGAGCAGCTCCCCGCTCAGGCCCTTCCCCTCGCTTCCGACCGCCACGGCGGCGTGCGCCAGCGAGAGCGCGCGGACGTCCTCCGCCTCCGCCGCGAGCGCCGCGCCGTAGAGCGGCAGCCCCTGCCCGCGCAGGAAGGCGGGCAGCTCGGAGAGCGGCATCTGCAGCACGGTCTGCCGGAAGATGGCCCCCATCGTGGAGCGGACGGTCTTGGGCTGGTAGAGGTCGGCGCAGTCTCCCGTCAGGATCACGGCGTCGATCCCGAAGGCGTTGGCCGTGCGGATGACGGTGCCGACGTTCCCGGGGTCCTGCACGCCCTCAAGGATCAGGGCGCGGCGCAGGCGGCCCGGCTTGCCGCAGCCGCGGATCGCCACGGTGAAGAGCGGCCCCGGGCTGCTGACCATCGGGGAGGCGTAGTCAAAGAGCTCCTTGGGCGCGAGGTACTGCACGGCCTCGCCCCAGTCCCCCTCCTCCGCCCGTTCCTTCCAGAGGATGGAGGTCACGCGGGCGCCGAATGCGAGCGCCTCGCGCAGGGTTTTCCGCCCGTCGCAGAGGTACTCCCCCGCCTCCCGGCGATAGGCGCCGTCGGCGGCGAGCTGCCGCACGTGGCGGACGTATGCGTTTTTTCGGGACGTGATCTGCTCCATGGCCGTAAGCTCCCAGTTTATCCTGTATAAATACAATAGTATCATACACGGATTTTTCAGTTTTGCAAGACCTCTTTTGGGAATTGGGCGGCTCTTTTTTTTCGTCGATCATTGTCAATTCCGCTTTTGGATAGTATAATACGAACCATCATCAGCAAGCGCGGCGCCCTTGCGGCGGCTGCGCGGAGTGGAGCAAGCATGAAAGCTGTTCGCACCGTATTCCTGATCCTCCTCCTGGCCGCCTTCCTCGTGGGGCTGGGCCTGATCGTCCGCGGCCGGCTGCAGGCCGGCGAGCCGGGGACGACCGGGACGATCTCCGCCGTGCCCGACGAAACCCCGGAGCCGACGCCGGAGCCGACGCCGGAGCCTACCCCGGAGCCTACCCCGGAACCTACCCCGGAGCCTACCCCGGAGCCGGAGGCCGAGCGGATACCGCTGACCGTCACGTACCGGAACAAGGCCGTGGGCGTGCTTACGGACGGCGACCACGCCACCTCCAAGAACTTCATGCCGAACGAGCCGATGCTCATCCGGAGCGAGGAGCCGATCAGCGCCCTCTACATCGAGTGGGACTACACGCCCACGCCCTGCACGCTGCGCTGCGGCGAGACGGAGCTGGCTCTCGCCGGGCACGGCTACCGGCATGAGTACGTCCCCCTGCCCGAGCCGAGCACGGAGCTGGAGCTGATGCTCCCCAAGGGCGAGGAGCCGTGGCTGGCCGAGATTTACGGGCTGGGCGCAGGCCAGCGCCCCCGGTGGGTGCAGGATTGGGAGGAGCCCTGGGAGCAGGCGGATCTGCTGCTCTTCCCGACCCACAGCGACGACGAGTTCATCTTCTTCGGCGGCGTGATCCCCTATTACGTCGATCAGGGTAAGCGCGTGCAGGTCGCCTACGTGGTCAGGCACAACGGCTACCGCTATCACGAGATGCTCGACAGCCTCTGGGCGGCGGGCGTGACCCATTACCCCGTGACCAGCAGGAAGGCCGACGTCTACCAGGCCACGCTGGGCGGCGCCTTCGACTACTACAAGCAGGACTACATGACCTCCTACATGGTCGAGCAGATGCGCCGCTTCCGCCCGCAGGTGGTGGTGGGCCACGCGGAGGACGGGGATTCCGGCCATATGGTGCATCTGTTCGCGGTCATCTGCCTCAAGGACGCGGCGGCGCAGGCGGGCGACGCGGCGTATTTCCCCCAGTCCGCCGAGACCTACGGCGTCTGGGACGTGCCGAAGACCTACCTGCATCTCTACGGCGAGCCGGAGAACATGGTGAAGCTGGACTTTGACGCGCCGCTGGCGCGCTTCGGCGGCGAGAGCGCCTGGGACGTGGCGGACCGCGCCTTCTCCCTGTGCGTCTCGCAGTACCAGGGGGGCAAGTACCAGGTCTACCGCGCCGACAGCGTCCACGACGCCAGCCGCTTCGGCCTCTACCGCAGCACCGTCGGCCCGGACACGCAGGGCAGCGACCTCTTCGAGAACCTCTTATAATTCCATCTGCTTCCGATCGGGTATCCGCAGAAAGCGCCTCCCCGGAATCCTCCGCCCGGCGCCCGCGGCGGGGAAGCGACGGCAAAAACAGCCCGGCGGCTTCGCGATTTTTTCGCGAAACCGCCGGGCTGTCCGGTTCTTCCCGGGCCACAGGAGCCGGTTCGGCAGCAGCGTCCCGATGCGCTCCGCGGGACGGACGAGGGAGCGGAATAGGATCGCGCATTCCGGGCATATTCTGATACGGGTGATGGGTAATGAAAACGGGAAAAGGGAAAACCTACGCGTTCTGGATCGTGCTGACCGAGCTTGTCGGCGCGCTCGCGGGGCTGCTGACGCGCGGCGGGGCCGAGCGCTATCAGCAGGCCGTGCTGAAGCCCGCGCTCTCGCCGCCCGGCTGGCTGTTCCCGGTCGTCTGGTCGCTCCTCTACCTTCTCATGGGGATCGCCGCGGCCCGGATCGCCCTCACGCCGGAGGGGCCGGAGCGGCGGGGCGCCCTGCGGCTCTACGCCGCGCAGCTTGCCGTCAACTTCCTGTGGCCGCTGATCTTCTTCGGCCTGCAGGCCTTCGGCTTCGCCTTCCTGTGGCTGGTGCTGCTCTGGGCGCTGATCGTGTGGATGGCGCTCAGCTTCCGGGAGCTCGACCGGACCGCCGCGGCGCTGCTCGTCCCCTACCTGCTCTGGGTCGCTTTCGCGGGGGTCCTGAGCTTCGGGGTCTGGCTCCTCAACCGCTGAGCGGCGGCGGAAGCGCCCCGGTCAGTTGCCCGAGGACGAATGGGCGGCGGCCTGCTCCTGCGCCAGCACGGCGTCGATGGCGAGCACGACGGCCAGCGCGGGCAGCGTGTCCTCGCTGCGGGCGATCTCCACCTCGTAGCAGTCGCCCCAGCTCAGCCAGGCCTTGCGGATGCCGACGACCTCCCGCCCCTCCTCGAGGATGCGGTAGTCGTGCCCCCACAGATCGCCCTCCACCGTCCAGGGCATGCCGGCGATGGTGTAGCGGGGCCGAAAGCTCCATTCCCTGACGATCTCGGCGATCTGGACGCCGTCGACAGAGACGAAAAAGCGGGGCTTGAAGCTCCAGAGCTTCTGCTGGATGAAGATGACCTCGCGCTCCGTGCTGTCGAAGACGTGCAGCTTTTTGCCGAGGCTCAGCACCTCGCCCTCCACCCGGAAGAGCTCCTCCTCGTACTCGTTCTTCACGCGGAAGCGGTCGGCGAACGAAAAAACCTTCTGGCGAATATACAGCTTCGGCATATCCGGTCCCCCTGTCTGTTTGTGATCTTATTGTAACAGACGGCGGGGCTTCTGTAAAGTTCCTTGCGCCGGCCGCCGAACTGTGGTACGATAGCGGGGAAACGAAAGCGATACGCGGGAGGCGGCGGCATGAAGGAAAAATGCATCTATCTGGCGGGGGGCTGCTTCTGGGGAACGCAGAAATTCTTCGACCAGTTCGACGGCGTGCTTGAGACGGAGGTCGGCTACGCCAACGGGCCGACGGCCTTTCCCTCTTACCGGGAGGTCTGCGCGAGCGCGGGGCACGCCGAGACCGTGCGCATCGTCTACGACGCGCAGCGCGTCAGCCTCACGCAGCTTCTGGACTGGTACTTCCTGACCGTCGATCCCACCGCCTACCACCGGCAGGGCGGGGACATGGGCGTGCAGTACCGCACCGGCATCTACTACACGGACGAGGCCGACCTGCCGGAGCTGGAGGCGCGCTATGCGCGCGAGCAGGAGAAGCACCGGGCGAAGCTGGAGGTCGAGCTGCTGCCGCTCCAGAACTTCTATCCCGCGGAGGATTTCCACCAGAAGTATCTGGACAAGAATCCCGGCGGCTACTGCCATATCCCGCAGGCGCTGCTGCATCTGCCATAAAAAAACGTGCTGCCGGGGCAGCACGTTTTTTATGCCTGTTTTCAGAATTTCCCGCTGGTATGGGAGTGCCCGCTGAAGCCGCCGCCGGAATGGCCGCCGGAATCGCGGTTCTCCTGCTGCACCACCTGCACCGTGCGGGTCCGGTTGATGAAGTGGTCCTGCACGATCTTCATATGCGGGCTGGTCGGCGTCATGTAATCGTCGGCGTCGTCCTTCTCCACGGCGGTCTTCATCCTGCGCTTCATGCCGCCGCACACGCCGCCCGCCGTCAGCAGGCCGATCAGGACGGAGCCGACGCCCTTGGCGCCGCTGAGCAGCTTCTGCTGCCCGGCCTGCCGCTCCCTGAGCTGCTCAAGATAGGCGGGGTAGCCCTCCACCGCGGGCACGAGGAGCTGCTCCGCCGTAACCAGATAGGCCCGGAAGCCGTTGTACCAGTCGTTGCCGCGGAAACAGGGCGCGAAGGCGTCCACCAGCAGGTCGCGGTTGCGGGAGGAGAAGGCGTAGTTGCCGAAGCTGCCGTGGGCGTCGAGGTCATAGTCCCGGTCCGCCATGCTCACGAGGAAGAGGATGCCGTCCCCGGTCTCCCCGAAGCCGATCAGATAGCGGTCGTAGATCTCCTCTGCGCAGCTCTCGATGCTGCCGCGCCCGAACTCGGTGTAATCCTGCGTGGTCACGATATACACGCCGCACCGGTACTTCTCGGAGATGCCCGCCGCCATGTCCTCGAGCTCGGCGCGCTGTTCGTCCGTCAGGAGCCCGGCCGAGTCGGTCACGTAGCCCAGGCTGCCGCCGGAGGCCGCGTGCGCGCAGAGCGGCAGGGCCAGGCTGAGCAGCATCAGCAGCAGGAGCGAAAGAGCAAATTTCCGTTTCATGCCGCACCTCCTCAAAGGAAGAAGTACAGGAGCGCCGCGAGCGCGCCCGCCACGGGCAGCGCGATCCCGGCAAAATAGCCCCAGTACCGTCTCTTCGACACGGGCAGGTCGCCGATCAGCCTGCCGGTCTGCCCGTTCATGGCGAACAGGAAGTTCTGGTCGTTCCAGCGGGTGGACAGCATCCACACCGGCAGCAGCGCGTAGCGGACCTCGCCCCGGCGCAGGCGGATGCTCTTGCCCGTGGGCACGCAGGTGGCGAAGCCGCCGTTGGCGGTCGCCGCCACGACCTGCTCGGCGGTCCTGGCCGCGCGCTCGTCGGCGCGCCTGGCGCACTCGTCCTGTTCCACGTCGAACTTGTTGGCGAGGAAGCCGGGCAGATAGCCGGGCGAGAAGGGCTTGAGCGCGCTGTAATCAAAGGGCTCGATGGCGTCCATGTGGGCGTCCGGCATCCGGCGCGAGCCGTCCACCGGGATGCGCTCGAAGTCCACGTTCCCCGCGCGGCGAAGCTGGAAGTGGTCGGTCTCGGTGATGATCCGGTCCCCCTCCCGGTGCGTCATGCTGCGCGTGGCGGCAAAGCTCATGTCCACCTCGGCGGTGCCGCTGAAGAGCCAGAAGGGCACGTACACGCCCTGGATCTTCTCGATCTGGTTGGCGGAGGCAAACGCCTTCGGCAGCAGCTTCTTGTCCCGGTAGAACTCGGTCAGCGCCTTGACGGCGGCCTCCTTGTCGAGACGGAAGGGCAGGATGTAGTCCGGCTTCAGGCTGCCGTCAAACTGGCTGGGCACCACGGTGGGGTTGCCGCAGTAGGGGCACTGGGTCGCCACGGTGGTGCTGTCGCAGATCAGCTCCGCGCCGCAGGAGGGGCAGGTGTACGCGCGCATATCGGCGCCCGCCGCGCCCCAGTCGTCGGAGACGGCGTTCCAGCCCCAGTCCTGCTCCGCGGCGCCCTGCTGCGCGGCGGAGGCCGTCGCGGCGGCGGCCGCCTGCTGGGCGTCCTCGATCTTGTCGTGATAAAGCGCCTCGATCTCCTGCACCGGGAAGCTGCCGCCGCAGTAGTCGCAGACGACCCGGCCGCTCTCGCCGTCATAGCGCAGCGGCCCCGTGCAGGACGGGCATTTGAAATTGGTGATCTGTGCTGGCACAGGCATTCACCTCTCTAATACTTGTTGGATTCGGTCGGGCATGGCCTCCCCGGCCTCGATCAGCGGGCGGTACCAGAAGCGGTAGGAATAGGGCGTTTCGTCCGTATCCGTCCAATCCGCGCCCCAGGGGCGCAGGAGGATGCGGAAAGCAAAGCGCTCCCCCTCCGCGTCGTGACGCCCGGAGACGGTCAGCACCCCGTCGGCGAACGACACGGTGAGCGCGCCCTCCTCCACCGTCTCAAACCAGAACCAGCCGCCGGAGGCGCTCAGCGCCTCCCCGTCGCCGGTGAGGGCGAGGGCGCCCATCGGCTCCGCGCGGGAGCCCATCTCGTCCCAGAGGGTCAGAAGCGCGCCGTCCTCGGTGGGCACGCAGGAGGCGCAGCAGTCGTACCAGGTCTCCGGCATGGCGCCCTCGGCGTTTTCGATCTGCCACCAGCCGTACCAGTCGCCGGCGATCCCCGTGAGGAGCGCCGGCTGCGCCGTCGGCGTCGGCAGCGCCGCCGCCAGGTCCTCGCGCAGCAGCGTCAGCACCACGCCCTCGCCCAGCAGGTCCAGACGGATCTCCCCGTCCGCAAGCGTGCCCGGGCAGGCCGTGCCGTTGATCTCCACGCGCAGCGCGCCGTCCTCGACGCGCCAGCGCAGCTCGCCCTCGTATTCCCCGAGGCGCAGCACGCCGCGTCCGCCGGTCACGAGCGTGAGGCGCACTTCGCCGTTATAGAGCTTCTCGGGCCTGACGGTGTCCTCCCCCACCGTGACTTCGGTGCAGAGGTAGACGCCGGCGTTGGGGTCCTGCTCGCCGCAGGCGCCGAGCGCCAGGAAAAGCAGGGCGGCGAACAGCCACGCCGCCGCCCTGCGCCATTGGTTCACAGGGGGCTTCAAATCTGATCGTTCTCGTCGAAGGGGTCGCCGCACTCGGGGCAGAAGCGCGGGGGCTTGCCGGGGTCAGCCGGCTCCCAGCCGCACTTGTCGCACTTGTATTGCAGGGCGCCCGCAGGCTTCTTTGCGCCGCACTCGGAGCAGAACTTGCCCTTGTTCACGGCGCCGCAGGCGCTGCAGGTCCAGCCCTGCGCGGGCTCGGGCTTCTTCGCGCCGCACTCGGGGCAGAACTTGCCCGTGGCCTTGCGGCCGCAGGCGGGGCAGGTCCAGCCCTCCGCCTCGGCGGCGGGAGCGGCGGCCGCCTGCTGCCGGCCCATCTGGTACAGGCCCTGGGCGTTGACGCCGCCGGCCTGCTGCGCCATGTTCATGCCCATGAAGGCCATCGCGGCGCCGCCCTCGTTCTTCGCGGCGGACTGCATCGCGGAGGCCTGCGCGCCGACAAGGTGGGCGGCGGCCATGTTGGGATCGCGGAAGGCGGCGTTGCGCTGCAGCTCCTTGATCATGGCCTCGTCTTCCTCGCTGGCCTTCACGCTGGAGACGCCGAAGGAGACGATCTCGATGCCGCGCAGGTCGCGCCACTTGCCGGACAGCTCCTCATTGAGCACGTCGGCCAGCTCGCCGGCGTGGGCGGGCAGGGCGGAGTAGCGGATGCCCATGTCGGAGATGCGGGCGAAGGCGGGCTGCAGCGCGGTGAGCAGCTCGGCCTTCATCTGCCCCTCGAGGCGGTCGACGGTGTAGTTGGCGCCGACGTTGCCGCAGACGTTGGTGTAGAACAGCAGCGGGTTGGACAGCCGGAGGCTGTATTCGCCGAAGCAGCGGATCGCGATGTCGATATCGAGGCCGATGTTCTTGTCGACCACGCGGAAGGGCACCGGCGAGGGCGTACCGTACTTGTTGCCGGTCAGCTCGCGGGTGTTGAAGTAGTAGACGCGCTGATCCTTCGGGGCCTGGCCGCCGAAGGTGAAGCGCTTGCCGATGTTCTTGAAGACCTCGATGATGCTGTCGCCGAGCTTGCCGGCAAAGACGGAGGGCTCGGTGGAGCTGTCGTACACGTACTCGCCCGGCTCGGCGCAGACGTCCACGATCTTGCCCTGCTCCACAATCAGCATGCACTGGCCGTCGGCCACGGCGATCACGGAGCCGTTGGAGATGATGTTGTCGTCCCCGCGGTTGGAGGAACGGCCGGAAACCTTTTTCCTGCCCTTGACGGCAAGGACGTTGTTGGGCAGCGCGTCACAGTAGAAATACTCCTTCCACTGATCGGAGAGGACGCCGGAGGCGGCGCCGAGCGCGGCATGAATCAGACCCATGGTATGTACTCCTTTCAAATCTCAAATCGATACGGAATCTTGTTGGGTGCACATTTTGATTGAGCTATCAATAATATAGTAGAAAGGGCCCGGAAAATCAACAGCAAATTGCAAAAACCGGGCCTCCGGCGGAACGCGGCGCGCTTTGTTCCCCCATCGGCCCGGTACCGGCGGGGACAGCATAAACCCTTCCGGGCGCGCATCCACGGGAAAGGCGGGGAAAAAAGACCGACTTTCCCTCTTGAATTTCTGTCCGCGCTGTGGTATACTTCCCTCACACGCGGATGTAGTTCATCGGTAGAACTCCGGCTTCCCAAGCCGATAAGGTGGGTTCGACTCCCATCATCCGCTCCACCGAAAGGGCTCGCCGAAGGCGGGCCCTTGGCTTATCCCCCCTCCCGTCCCTCACGCACACGAAAGGAGCTTCGCCATGTCCCGCAGATGCGTCATCCTCTCCGGCGGGGAGCGGCATCCCCTCGCCGGCATCCGGCCCGGCGACTTCGTCGTCGCCTGCGACCGGGGCTACGCCTACGCCGCGGCCGAGGGCGTAAGGCCCGACCTCGTCATCAGCGATTTCGACTCCTACGGCGGCCGCGTCGCCGAGGACGTCCCGGTGCGCCGCCTCCCCACCGAAAAGGACGACACGGACACCATGGCCGCCGTGCGCTTCGCCTGCGGGGAGGGCTTTGACGAGATCGTGATCCTCTGCGCGCTCGGCGGGCGGCTCGACCACACGCTGGCAAACCTCCAGGCGCTGGTCTACGCCGTCGAGCACGGGGCCTCCGCCGCCATCGAGAGCCCGGATACGCGCGTCTCCGCCCTCAGGGACGGGACGCTGCGCCTTCCCCGGCGGGAGGGCTTCTCCCTCTCCGTCTTTTCCGCGGCGGACGAGAGCCGCGTCAGCATCCGCGGCGCGAAGTACGAGCTGGAGGAGGCCGTGATCACCAACGCCTTCCCCCTCGGCGCAAGCAACGAATGGCGCGACGGCGAGGCCGTGATTCGCTGCCACAGCGGCGTGATCCTGGTCGTGGAATCAAGGCTGTGAGCAACGACGCAAAAACCTGCCGTCCTGATGGCGCAGCCGGAAGGACGACAGGTTTTTTCTGTTCGGTTCGTATGGTTACAGGAGCGTGACGCCCGCGTCCCCGCAGGCCTTCACCGTGGCCTCGTCCCAGATGGAGGCCTGCACCTCGCCGATGTGGGCCTTGCCCAGCAGCAGCATGGACAGGCGGGACTGGCCGATGCCGCCGCCGATGGTGAGGGGCAGCTCGCCGTTCAAAAGCGCCTTATGGTACGGCAGCTCCCGCCTCTCGTCGCAGCCGGCGAGCGTGAGCTGCCGGTCCAGCGACTTCGGGTCGACGCGGATGCCCATGGAGCTGAGCTCGAAGGCGCAGCCGAGCAGCTCGTTCCAAACCATGATGTCGCCGTTGAGCGCCCAGTCGTCATAGTCGGGCGCGCGGCCGTCGTGGGGCCTGCCGGACTTCAGCTTCCCGCCGATGCCGATGATGAAGGCGGTCTTGTGCTCGCGCAGCCAGGCGTTCTCCCGCTCCTTCGGCGTAAGCGCCGGATAGCGGTCCTCCAGCTCCTGCGCCGTCACGAAGGAGACGCGGCGCTCGAGCTTGCCGAGCGTCTGGAGCTGGGGGTAGATGGCCTGCATGGTGTCCTGCGTGTCGCAGATGGCGGTCACGATGTCCATGACCGTGAGCTTCAGGTAGTCGAGATTGCGGTTCTCGGGGAGGATGACCTTCTCCCAGTCCCACTGGTCCACGTAGACCGAGTGCAGGTTGTCCAGCTCGTCCTCGTCCCGGCGGATGGCGTCCATGTCGGTGTAGAGGCCCTTGCCGGGGAAGAAGCCGTAGCGCTTGAGGGCGACGCGCTTCCACTTGGCCAGGGACTGCACCACCTGCGCCCTGTGCTCCGAGCGGAGGATATCGAAGGAAACCGGGCGCTCGTAGCCGTTGAGGTTGTCGTTGAGGCCGGAATTCTCCTCCACGAACAGCGGGGCGGACACGCGGTAGAGGTTCAGCAAGGCTGCGAGCCGGTCCTCAAACAGCCGCTTCAAAAGGCTGATGGCCTTCTGGGTATCGTAAATGGACAGCAGGCTCGTATAGCCCGCGGGGATCGTCGTTTGCATCTTCATACGCTCCTTCCGTTTTTTCCGGCATAGCACGCGAAACGGAAAGAAAGACAGCCCGATCGTGTACTGATTCTCCGATGGCTTTTGCCGGGCGTGCTTACTCCGTCAGCATCTCCATGATCCTCTGGTAATAGCCCTCCGCGTCCCTGCGGAAGCGCTTCTCGATCCTGCGCGCCTGCTCCTCGTCGGCGCACAGCAGCCGCAGGCGCGCGATGTCGCCCTTGCCGTCGGACATGCCGAGCTCGACGAAGCAGCCGGCGCCGCCGCTCTCATGCCGCGCCACGATCATGGCCTCCCGGCGCAGCCGCTCCTCCACCGGGGCGAGGAGGCGCGCGGCCTTGACGCGCACCGAATAGGGCAGGCTGCTCTCCACCGCGTCGGCGTTGCGCGCGCCCTTTTCGGTGATGCGGTAGCCGTCCCCGTTTTCCTCGACGTGGCCGGTCGCCACCAGCTCGCTCAGGCAGTCGGAATAGTCGAAGTAACCGATGCCGCCGTCGCACTGGCACAGCTCCAGCAGCGTCTCCGGGTCCACCGTCCCGGGCAGGCGGCGCAGGATGAAGAGGATCAGGATCTTGATGTCCAGTTTTTCGTGGATAAAGCCGAAATTGTCCATGCGCGCACGCCCCTTTCCCTGACAGCCCGTTCGGCGCTCCGCGGCCGCCCTCGCGTCCGGAAAGCGCCCTTCGAAGGCGGGGGCCGTTCCCCCCGCGATGATCCTTATTATACTTCATCCCGGGCATTTTTCAAGCACAATTTGCGCATCGCGGCATAGACTGTACTGAATCCCATTTCTGGAGGTGCTGTTATGCCCGAGAGAGTTGTGCCCAACCGGCCCGAGGAAGCGCCGCAGATCCGCGAGGCCGTCTCCGTCAGTACGCGAAAGATCTTCGACGGCTGCCGCGACAAGGACTGCGTGGACGATCTGCGGGTCTACCCGACGCTCAGGTCCCAGGCCTACATAGAAAACGCGCTGAGCATCCGTCCCCGTTCCGCCGAGCTGCTGCACGTGGCCGTGAAGGTGGAGCCCATCAGCTTCAACCGCGGCCACTACACCGTGGACTGTACCTATTTCTACCGGGTCGCCGCCGAGACCTTCCCCGCCGGCGAGACGGCCGTGGGCCTGGCCATCTTCGACAAGCGGGTCATGCTCTTCGGCAGCGAGGGCAATTCCATGACCTTCTCCTCCGTCTCCGGCAGGCCGAGGGGGCGGGACGGCGACCTGCCCGTCGCGGTGGTCAACGCCGTCGACCCGATCGCGCTGCACATGAAGCTGGTGGACGCCGGGGCGCAGGCCGCGGGGGAGCTGGAGCCGGGCGAGATCCCGGCCTTTATCCGCGAGTCCTTCCCGGAGGAGCTGGTGCTCGGCCCGAACGGCCGCCGCTGGTACGCCACCATCGGCCAGTTCAGCCTGATCCGCCTCGAGCGGGACACCCAGCTTCTGATCCCGGCCTACGATTACAGCCTGCCGGAGAAGGAGTGCCCCGGCAGCAGCGAGGACGATCCCTGCGAGCTGTTCGGCCGCATCCGCTTCCCGGTGGAGGAGTTCTTCCCGCCCGACAGCGTTTCGGACGCCGCCGAGTACCGCAATATGGTATGACAAACGCCCCTGTGGAAAACCACAGGGGCGAATCCTTTTTTGTCACACCATGCCGGCCGCGGCCTGGTCCAGGTACACGGTCACGTCCCGCGGGATCTGCAGGAAGGCGGCGGGGACGGAGCTGTCGCTGCGGGCGTAGAGCATCTTGTGCACGGCCTCCGCCTTTTCCTCGCCGAAGGCCAGCACGATGATCTCGGAAGCCCAGACCAGCGTGTAGATGCCCATGGTGTAGCCGTACTCGGGCACCTCCTCCTCGGAGCCGAAGACCGCCGCGTTCTGGCGCTTGGTGGCGTCGGTGAGCTTCTGGCGGTGGCTCAGGGAGTCGTAGGGGACGGCCGGCTCGTTATAGCCGATGTGGGCGTTGGCGCCGAGGCCGAGCACCGCCACGTCGAGCCCGCCGGCGGCCTTGATCTGCGCGTCGTAGTCGCCGAGGTTCTCGGGGCTGAGGTAGCGGCAGTTTTCCGGCCGGATGTCGGTCTTTTCCACAAAGCAGGTCTCCAGCATCCGGCGGCAGCTCCGCTCCTCGTCCACGCCCTCGAATTCGGTGACGGCGAAGAGCTTCGCGTCCCGGAAGCTCAGCTCCCCCGCCCTGCACAGGCGGGACAGCTCCTCGTACAGTCCGCGCGGCGTGCGCCCCGCGGAGAGCGCCAGCACGGCGTCCGGCTTGCCGCGCAGGATGCGCCGGATCTGCGCGGCGGCCTCGGCGTTGCAGGCCTCGTAGTTGTTGATGACCGTTTTCATCGCATAGACTCCTTTCCCTCGGGCCAAACTATTCCCATGTGGATGATCGTATTACGCACCGTTTTTATCTATCTGGTCCTGATGCTGCTGCTGCGGCTGCTGGGCAAGCGCCAGCTCGGCGAAATGGAGCTGTCGGAATTCGTGGTGGCGGCGCTGATCGCAAACCTCGCCGCGCATCCCCTGCAGGAGCACGACACCCCCCTGCTCACGGCCGTCGTCCCGATCGCCTCGCTCGCGGCGATGGAGCTGCTGACCGCGTGGATCAGCATGCGCAGCATCCGGCTGCGCTCCCTGTTCTACGGCCGGCCGAGCCTGATCGTCGACCACGGGAAGCTCAACCAGGAGGAGATGCGGAAAAACCGCTTCACCGGCGACGAGCTGATGCAGGCCATGCGCAGCCAGGGCATCCTCGACATCAACGAGGTGCTCTACGCGGTCCTTGAGACCAACGGCACGCTCAACGTGATCCCCATCGCCGAGGCCCAGCCGGTCACCGCCGGGCAGATGGGGCTTGCGAAGGAGCAGGCGGGCTACCCCACCATCGTCATCAGCGGGGGGCGCGTGCTCGAGCAGAACCTGACGCAGCTCGGCTTCGACCGGCGCTGGCTGGCCAGGCGGCTGAAGGAGCGCGGGCTGGGCGACCCGGCGCGCGTCTTCCTCATGACCGCCGACGAGAACGGGAACGTGTTCTTCTGCGAAAAGAAGGACGAATGATTGCGGCGCCCCCTTCGGGGACGGCGCCGCGAAGCGGCCCCGCGCGCCTTCCTTCTCCCTCAGTTCTTGTCCACCAGGAGCTTGCTCAGCTCCTCCATGAAGGTGTTGATATCCTTGAAGCTGCGGTAGACGGAGGCAAAGCGCACATAGGCCACCTCGTCGATGTCCTTGAGGCGCTCCATGACCATCTCGCCCACGTCCACGGTGCGGATCTCGCGCTCGAGGTTGCTCTGCAGCTCCTGCTCGATCTCGTCGGCGATCCGCTCCAGCGTCTCCAGGGAGACGGGGCGCTTCTCGCAGGCGCGCACCATGCCGTTGATGAGCTTGACCTTGTCGAAGCTCTGGCGGCTGCCGTCGCGCTTGACGACGACGAGGGGCAGGCGCTCGATGATCTCAAAGGTGGTAAACCGCTTGCCGCAGGCCAGGCACTCCCGGCGGCGGCGGATGGTCGCGCCCTCCTCGGCGGGGCGGGAATCAATGACTTTACTCTCGGTATAACCGCAAAACGGACATTTCATATCTCTCTGCTCCCCAATTCTGTCTGTCGTTCTGTCTCTCGTTTATTTCCGGTATCCGGTCTCGAAATCCACCACGTTGCGGATCGCTTCCCCCTTGAGCCAGGCGCTGAGGTTTTCGGCCGAGAGCGCCACGATCTTCTCAAGGATGTCCGGCAGGTGGAAGTTGCCGGAGACGTGCGGCGTGATGAGCAGGTCCTCCAGCCCCCAGAGCGGGCTGTCTTCCGGCAGGGGCTCCTCCTCGCACACGTCGATGCCCGCGGCGGCGATCTGCTTGCGCCGCAGCGCCTCATACAGCACGCCGCTCTCCACCGCGCTGCCGCGCCCGCAGTTGAGGAACACCGCCGTGTCCTTCATGGCCCGGAAGCGCCCGGCCGTGTAGAGGCCGCGGGTATCCCCCGTGCCGGGCAGGAAGGAGGCCACCACGTCCGCCCGGGGCAGCAGCTCGTCGAGCGCGCCGCGCAGGCACAGCTCGTCCACCCCCTCGGGGCAGGGGCCGGGGCGGCGCCTGACGCCGACGACGTGCGCGCCCATGGCCTTGCACAGCCGCGCGAAATGCAGGCCGATGTCCCCCAGGCCGACGACCACGACCGTGCAGTCCGACAGCGAGCAGACCGGGCCGCTGTCCGTCCAGCTATGCCGCCGCTGGGCGTCCCGATAGCGGTGGAGCTTCTTTTGCAGCGTCAGCAGCATGGCGAAGGCGTGCTCGCCCACGGCCTTGCCGTAGCAGCCGGTGGCGTTGGCGAGCACGGTGTTCTCATGCAGCACGCCGGGCGCGAGATAGGGGTCGGCCCCCGCGGACCAGAGCTGCAGCAGCCCCAGCCGCCCGGAGGCGCGGATCATCCCGGCCGGGACGCAGCCCAGGATCACGTCGGCCTGCCGCACCAGCTCCTCCGTCGCCCCCTGCAGCCCGCAGTAGACGAAGCGGCAGCCCGGCCCGGCGGCCTCCAGGACCTTCTTGTGCCTCTCCTCCGCCGGCAGCGCGACGAGCACGGTTTTCACAGGCAGCCCCCCTTGTTTTATGTAAATCTCTTCTCAATATATTGTAGTATGATTTTCCCCGAAATGCAACATAAAGTTATACAAATGTGAAAGGAAGAAAAAAGCCTTTCAGGCGTCCCCATCGGGGCGCCGCAGCGCTTCCTGCTTCCCTGTTTGCTCCCCGGGCGCGCCGGAAAACACGCCGTTTGTGCCAAATCACGCCGCTTTTCCCGCCCTTGCGGGGACAGATCCCCCGCCGCGCCCCTTCAATTTTATCTATTTAACCCAAAGCGCAAAAGTTTTTCCTCTCCGTTCTTTGTACATTATTGACATTTTCGGCCGATCGGAGTATAGTATGCAATAGTTTCTTAACAACTGGTATTCTACGGGCTCGGCCCGCTGAAAATTTTATAAGGAGGAACCCCCATGAAAAAGTACCTTGCGCTGCTGCTGGCTCTGGTAATGGTCTTCGCCGTGGCTTGCCCCACCGCCTTCGCCGATGACGATTACACGATCCGCATCTACTCCAACTCCAACTCCACCGAGCGTACCACCTGGCTCATCAACGAGGCCAAGAAGGCCGGCTTCGACATCTCCATTGATGACAACTCCGTCATCTCCGGCGATACCGCCGCCGTGCAGGCCGCCAACGAGAACAAGGACGGCGACCTGATCTTCGGCCTGAACGAGACCCGCTGGGGCCAGTTGATCGACGGCAACTACGAGAACCTCTCCCTCGTTGACTGGACCCCCTCCTGGGCGGACAAGGTCGGCGCGTACAAGTATGACGGCAAGGCCTACGGCCTCGTCATCCAGAACGTCCTGATGCTCTACCGCAACGACGAGTTCGGCACCAACGGCGAGGAGCTGCACTTCGACCACTGGGCTGACGTGGTCGACTCCGGCTACACCTGGTACCGCCAGAACAAGATCGGCGGCACCACCAACATGAACATCAACTCCGCCATCCTGTACGCCTTCACCGATCCCGAATCCCCCGCCGGCGGCATCTCCATCGACGGCTGGAAAGCCCTGTGGAAGTTCTGCGCGGACGGCAAGTTCGGCGGCGACGACTACAAGTACGGCTTCGATCCCCTGAACAAGGGCGACGTTGCGATCTCCGAGTTCTACTCCTCCGCGCTCTACGGCAAGATCGACGCCGCGGCCGAAGGCAGCGAGCATCCCCTGGTCGGCGCGCTGGAGCCCGAGAACTGGGCCCTCGTCGACATCAAGGACGGCACCTACTACATCGCCGAGTACATCGGCGTGCTTGACAAGGCCGGCCGCACCGACGCGCAGACCGAGAAGGTCAAGGAGTTCTGCGACTGGTTCGGCTCCGCCGAGGTGCAGGCTGCCTGGGCCGAGGAGTTCGACTCCGTTCCCTGCAACGCCGACGCGGTCGAGCTGGTCTACGGCGACGACATCCCCGCCATCTACCTGCTCGACAACTTCGCCCTCAAGACCGTCGAAGGCACCGAGATGACCTACGCCGCCTACGTTGCCGCCCACTCCGCCGAGTGGACCAACATCATGACCAACCTGGGCTTCTACTGGAAGGACGCCTCCGAGGCTCCCGCCGAGCCCGATTGGGACAACCTTGACTGGGCCGTGCTGACGCAGAAGGCCGAGTAAAAAACCAAGCCGCAACAACACGATATGGCGAGCCGGGAAACCGGCTCGCCACCGCTTATATTCGCCGGCTCCCCGATCCGTTCGCTGAGCAAAAGCCGTCCGCCGGGCGGCCTTCGCTGAGCGAACCGAGAAGAAAAATGAACAAAGGAGTCCTGCATATGATCAAGTTGAACGACATCGTCGTGAAGTTCGGCGACTTCACCGCCCTGCACGACATCAACGTCCACGTGAGGGAGGGCGAGTTCTTCACCTTCCTCGGCCCGTCCGGCTGCGGCAAAACCACCACCCTGCGCACCATCACCGGCTTCATCGAGCCGGTCTCCGGCACCGTCGTGGTCAAGGACCGGGACATCACGCACGTCCCCATCGAAAAGCGCAACATCGGCATCGTCTTCCAGAGCTACGCCCTCTTCCCCACCATGACGGTGTATGACAACATCGCCTTCGGCCTCAAGATCAAGAAGCTGAAGAAGGAGGAGATCGACCGGAAGGTGCGCGACATCGCCAGGAAGGTCGACCTGTCCGACGAGCAGCTCAAGAAGGCCGTCTCGCAGCTCTCCGGCGGCCAGCAGCAGCGCGTCGCCATCGCCCGCGCCCTCGTGACCGAGCCGGCCATCATCTGCATGGACGAGCCGCTCTCCAACCTCGACGCGAAGCTGCGCGTGCAGCTTCGAAACGAGCTGAAGAAGATGCAGAAGGACTTCGGCATCACCACGATCTACGTCACCCACGACCAGGAGGAGGCCCTGACCCTCTCCGACCGCATCGCGGTGTTCAACAAGGGCTACATCGAGCAGATCGGCACCCCGAACGAGGTCTACAACTTCTCGCAGACCGAGTTCGTGTGCAACTTCATCGGCGACATCAACCGCCTGTCCGACGAGGTGGTGGCGAAGCTCAACGCCGCCGGCGCGCAGCTCGACGCGGCCAGGCACAACTACGTGCGCCTCGAGCGCCTGCACGTGAACGTCGCGCTCACGGACGGGCTGTACGCGCTGGACGGCACGGTCACGATGCGCGAGTACTACGGGCTTTACATCAAGTATTACATCGACCTCGGCAGCCAGACCATCAAGGTCATCGAGAAGAACGACGGCGTGCGCATCTACGAGGAGGGGCAGCAGGTCTCCGTGGTCATCGACCCGAAGGACGTCATGGCCTACGCGCCCTCCGGAGAGGACGTGGTGGCACCATGACCGGAACGCTCGACCGCAAGCTCCGGCCGGAGCTGATTGTGCGCCTGGTGGGCGTCTGCTTCTTCGCCTACCTGTTCTTCGGCTTCATGCTCCTGCCCTGCCTCAACACCCTCACCAGCATCTTCAACACCCGCAACGCCGCCGGCGAGCGCGACCCCTTCGCGGTCATCCGCTTCTTCCTGGCCGGCTCCATGGGCAAATACGTCTGGAACTCGCTGAAGCTCGCCATCTGCCTCGTCATCACGGTCAACGTGATCGGCGTGTCCATCGTGCTGCTCACCGAGTACTTCGACATCAAGGGCGCCCGCATCCTGCGCATGGGCTACATGACCACGATGATCTACTCCGGCGTCGCGCTGGTCACGGGCTATATGTTCCTCTACGCGGGCGACGGCATCCTCACCACCGCGGTGAAGAACGCCTTCCCCGACTTCAACACGAGCTGGTTCTCGGGCTTCAACTCGGTGCTCTTCACAATGACCTTCGCCTGCACCTCCAACCACATGCTCTTCCTGCGCAACGCCATCCGCGGCATCGACTACAACACCGTGGAGGCCGCCCGCAACATGGGCGCCAAGCCCTTCAAGGTGCTGTGGAAGGTGGTCTTCCCCACGCTGATCCCGACCATGTTCTCGCTGACGGTCATGACCTTCATCACGGGCCTGTGCGCCATGTCCGCGCCGACCCTGCTGGGCTATGACTCCATCAACCCCGAGATCGTGCGCCTGGCCGGCTCCTCCACCGCCGACGAGGCCTTCCCGCAGGCGCGCGCGGCGCTGCTGTCGATCATCCTGGCGATGTTCACGATCGTCCTGCTGACGGTGCTCTCCGCCTACGAGCGCAAGGGGCACTACCTCTCCGTCTCCAAGACCAAGGCCAAGCTCCAGAAGCAGAAGATCACCAACCCCGTCGCCAACGTCCTCGCGCATATCTACGCCTACGTGCTGTTCATCATCTACATGACCCCGGTCGTGATGATCGTCATCTTCTCCTTCCAGACTTACAGCGCGATCCGCCTCAAGAAGCTGGATCTGAGCCAGTGGACGCTCATCAACTACTTCGGCCAGCAGGACTACGAGTACCTCACGAGCCGCGGCAAGTACAAGACCCGCGAGGGCTCGATCTCCGGCGTGTTCGCCAACGAGGCGACCCTCGGCGGCATCAAGCTGAGCTTCGTGCTCTCGGCGCTGGCGGCGGCGCTGGCCTGCGTGATCGTGGTCGTGGCCTGCAACTATATGTTCAAGAAGAAGAACAAGGGCTCCGGCGTCGTGCTGGAATACGCGCTCCTCTTCCCCTGGCTGCTGCCCACGATCCTGATCTGCTACTCCTACCGCACCTACTTCAACGCCGAGAACATCTGGTACGTCGGCAACCAGAACCTCTATTTCGCGCAGAACGTTCGCTTCCTGATCGTCATGGCCTATACGGTGACGAAGCTGCCGTTCTCGCTGCGCATGATCAAGGCGAGCTTCTACTCGATCGACGAGGAGCTGGAGGACGCGGCGAAGAACCTCGGCGCGGGCGGGATCTACACCTTCCTGCGCGTGAAGCTGCCGATCATCCTGCCCTCGGTGCTGGCCGTGTTCGCGCTGAACTTCAACGCGCTGTTCACCGAGTACGATATGTCCGCCACCTTCGCGAGCACCTACGGCACGAGCTACGCCATGGTCATCCAGGCCATGTGCCGCGAGGAGGGCCTGTACGGCTATAACGTCAACGCCTCCGGCCGCCGCTGCGCGTCCACGGTCTTCATCATGGTCGTCTCCGGCCTGATCCTGTACCTTGTGTACGGCGTGGGCTCGCGCGACCTGGGCGAACGCCTCGAGATCCGCGACCGCCGCCGCAAGCGCATGGAGCGGCTGGGCGCACTCTTCACAAGAAAGGATAACGCAAACGCATGATCAAAAACATCGTATTCGACATGGGCCGGGTCCTGATCGAATGGGAGCCCGAGGTCATCGTGGCACGGGAGGGCCTCGGCGAGGACGACAGCCGCCTGCTCCTGCGCGAGGTCTTCGCGTGCGGCGAGTGGGCGGCCATGGACCACGGCTGGATGAGCTCCGAGGAGGGCTGGCGCCGGATCTGCCGCCGCCTGCCGGAGCGGCTGCACGAAAACGCGCGCCGCTGCGTCTTTGACTGGTGGAAGGGGCCGCTGGTCCCGATCCCCGGGATGGCGGAGCTCGTGCGGGAGGTCAAGGCCCTCGGCTACGGGGTCTACCTGCTCTCCAACGCCACGAGCTACCTCTCCGAATACTTCCACCGCATCCCCGGCTCGGAGTGCTTCGACGGGCGGATCGTCTCGGCGGACGTGAAGCTGCTCAAGCCCCGCCCCGAGATCTACCGGGAGCTGTACCGGCAGTACGGCCTCGACCCGGCCGAATGCTTCTTCATCGACGACAGCCTGCTGAACGTCGACGGCGCGTGGCTCACCGGCATGAACGCCGTCGTGTTCTTCGGCGACATGGCGCGCCTGCGCCGCGAGCTGGCCGAGGCCGGCGTCCCGGTGAAGCCCTGATCCCCAAGCGCCCGGACTTCTTTGACAGTCTGCGGGGCCGTTCCGACGGAACGGCCCCCTCTTTTTATCCTCCTTATCCTTTGCTTATCCTCCGCGTATCCTCCGCCCCGCGCGGGCGGCTGTGACGGTTCTGACGCTTCCCGGCCCGGGGGGGCTCCGGCGTCATTGGCGTCATATCCGTCACCGGCCTCAGCCCATCCTGCGCAGCGTCAGGAGGCGCGCCTTGCTGCCGCGGGAAAAGCGCAGCGCCGCGCCGCGATCCTCCAGCGCCGCGGCCAGGGGCCGGAGCCGCCGCGAAAAGCCGACGGGGCTGAGCTCCCCCTCCAGCCCCAGCCGCGCCAGCAGCTCGCTCGCCGTGCCCTCGAAGTCCCCCTCTTCCCGCACGAACGCGAGCAGGCGCAGCAGCAGCGGGTCGTCGGCCGGCCCGTCCGCCTCCTCCTCCGCGCCGAGGAAGCGCCAGCGCATCGTCTCCCGGTCCAGCTCCAGCCGCAGGCGCTGGTCGGGCAGGTCGCGCCCCGTCACCTGCAAAAACGCGCCGCTGCCGACGCGCGCGGGCTTCCAGAGCACCAGCGTCCCGTCCGCCGCGCCGTTGAGCCCCATCGTGCCGCTCACCATGTTCATCGCGTCCCCGGCCTCCTCCTTGCGCGTGTGGTGGACGATCAGCACCGTCAGCCCCTTCTCGTCCGCCAGGCGCTTGAAGGCGCTGATGACCTCGTAATCGGCGCTGTAACTGTAATTTTCCGTGCTCGTGCGCCGCACCTTCTGCAGGGTGTCGACGATGATGAGCCGCAGCTCGGGCCGGTCCTCCGCCTGGCGGCGGAGCTGCTCCTCCAGCCCCTCCCCCGCCCTCGCGCAGTCGGTGCAGAAGACGACCGGGCCGGGGCTCGCGTCCGCGACGCGGCAGAGGCGGCTTTGCAGGCGCTCGTAGGTGTCCTCGAGGCTCAGGTAGAGCACCGCGCCCTGCTCCACGCGCCGCCCCCAGAAGGGCTCGCCCCGCGAAACGTGGTCGGCGAGGTCGAGCGCGAGCCAGCTCTTGCCGATCTTCGCCGCCCCCGCGAGCAGGTAGACCCCCTGCCCCAGCAGCCCCTCCACCAGACTGTGCCGCACGGGGAAGTCCATGTCCATCAGCTCCTCCGCCTCCACCGTGCGCAGGAAGGGAAAGGGCAGCCCCAGCAGCCCGAAGACGTAACGGAAGCGGTCGAAGTCGTCCAGCTCCGGGTGCAGCGCCGCCGCCGCGGTCACCGGCTCCCCCACCGCGCCGCATTCCCCGCACTGCCAGAAATCCCCCTTGAATTCCACCTCGCTGCTGCAGCGAAAGCAGCGCAGCCTGTTCTTGCCGATCAGCTCCCCCTCGGCCTTGAGATAGGCGGGCAGCTTGCCCCAGAGCGCCTTGCGGCACTCGTTGTATTGATCCGGTGTTAATTTGATGGTTTCCACCCCCATATGTTCTGTTTTACCTAACTTTCTGTCGGAAAAGAAAAGGCTCCCGGCAGCCCTCCTTCCGTCGTCGCGTATGATCCCGCTCCCCCATACAGGCAAGGGCGGCCTTGCAGCCGGAACCGCGCCGTCCCGCGCCGGGCGCCTTGGCCGCGGCTCCCCCTTGCGCGCGGCGGCGTCCGCCCTGTCCGGCGCGAGGCAGCTCCGCCCCGCCTTGTCCGCTCTCGATCGGGTATCCGTATGATAGCACAAAAACCGGATTTTGTCAAGAAAAAGTTCGGTTATACAGATCTTCCCCGGCCGCCATGACGCAAACGACGGATATGACGCCTTCCTGCCCCCGGGGGGCGGGGCGTCATATCCGTCCTGTCCGTCATTCGTTCCCGCGCCGGCGGCGCGCCGCCTGTTCCCCGTCCGCGGCGGGCCGTTCCCGCTTCGCCCTCCCGGCGAGGCGGCTGAGCAGGATGCTCAGCTCGTACAGCCCGATCATCGGGACCGCCGCCATGAGCTGCGAGACGACGTCCGGCGGCGTGAGCAGCGCGCCCAGCACAAAGCACAGCACGATCACCGCGCGGCGCCCCTTCGCCAGCCACGCCGCCTTCAGCACGCCCAGCGCCGTCAGCAGCACCGAGACCACCGGCAGCTCGAACACCGCGCCGAAGATCACGAACACCGTCAGCAGGAAGCTGACGTACTCCTGGATCCGGATCGAAGCAGCGACGTCCGTCGCCGCCGAGAAGCCGATCAGGAAGCGCAGCATGAGGGGCAGGGTCACAAAGCGCGCGAAGGCAGCGCCCAGCAGGAAGCAGAGCGTCCCCGCCGGCAGCGCCAGCGCGGCCGCGCGCCGCTCCCGGGGGCGCAGCCCCGGCCGGCAGAAGGCGTAGAGCTCGCAGGCCAGCACCGGGAAGCTGAGCGCGAGCGCGCCGGTGAGGGCCAGATTGCAGTACACCAGCAGCAGCTCCTGCGGCGCGAGGTAGACGAAGCGGTAGCCGTAAGCCCGCCCCAGCCCGGTCAGCGCGTTCACGAGCGGGCCGGCGAAGCCCAGGCACACGAGAAAGCACAGCGCCAGCGCCGCGGCGCAGACCGCCGCGCGCTTCCGCAGCTCGCCGAGATGGCCCGCCAGGCTCATGCGGCCGCCGTCCTCCGGGGCCTGCGGCCTATTCCTTTTCATCCCCGGACTCGCCCTGCGCGGGCTTTCCGGTCTCCGGCGCCGCGCCGCCCCTGTCCGCGGCGGGCTCGTCCCCGGCCTCCGCCAGCCCGTCCCGGAAGCCCTTGACGCTCTTGCCGAACATCTTCGTCAGCTTGGGGATCTGGGTCGGCCCGAAGAGGATGAGGACGACGACCAGGATGATGATGAGTTCCCATACGCCGAATTTCATTCGTTTTCTCCTCCGTATCCGTTTTCCTGCGCTTCCCGTTCCGGGAGGCTGTCCGCGGCGGGCGGGGCCTCGGTTCCCCGGCCCGCTCCCGCCGTCTGTCCTGCTGCTTCCGTCCGCGCGGCGCGGCCGTCCCGCTCCCGCTCCTGCGGCGGCTCCATGGCCTCCCGCAGGGGCTTCGCCGCCTCGGCCAGCGGCTCGGCCACGTTCTCGCGCAGCTCTTTGCCCACTTCCTCCGAGGTCCTGCGCAGCTCCCGCAGGGCGGCGCCGAGCTTCCTCGCGTACTGCGGCAGCCGCTCCGGGCCGAGCACCAGCAGCGCCGCGAGGAAGATCACGACCAGCTCCCATACGCCGATCCTCATGCCCTTCCCTCCTTTGCCGTCCAGGCGGTTTCGCGGCGGAGCCGCCGGCTCCCGCCGCTTCGCCGTATTGGGATCATTATATGCCCTCCCGTGCGCCAAGTCAATGCGCCCGCGCCGCATTTGCGCGGCGGCCGGCTCAGCGCAGGACCTGAAGCGCCGGCCCGCCCTTCACGGCGGACGCGCTGCCCTCCAGCCCGGCGGTGATCCAGACCGAGCCGTCGCGCAGGACAAAGACCGCGTCGAACTGCCCGCTGTGGGCGCGCCAGTACTCGGCGGCCGCCTCCAGGCCCATGATGTAAAGCGCGGTGGAGAGCGCGTCGCCCAGCGTGCCGTCGGCGGTCACGACCGTCACCTGCGCCAGCTCGCCGCGCACCGGCATGCCGGTCCCGGGGTCCATGATATGCTCGTAGGTCAGGCCGCTCTCCTCGTCGACGAAGAAGCGCTCGTAGCCGCCGGAGGAGATGACCGCCCTGTCCTTCACCGCCACCACGGCCACGAGGCCGCCGGCCTCGGTGTCCGGGTTGCGCACGCCGACGCGCCAGGCCGTGCCGTCCGGCTTCGCGCCGAGGCACTGGACGTTCCCGCCGAGGTTCACGATGCCCGAGCGCACGCCGTTTTCGCGGAAGATCTCCATGATCCGCTGGGAGGCGTAGCCCTTGGCGATGCCGCCGAGGTCGAGCGCCTGCCCCTCGTCCAGCGTGACCGCCCCGGTCTGCGCGTCAAACACGATCCGCTCCGCCCCGACCCTTGCGAGCGTCTCGCGGATCTCGTCCTGCGAGGGCACGCGGCAGTTGCCGTCGGGGAAGCCCCAGAGCGCCATCAGCGGGTAGACCGTCGGGTCGAAGGCGCCCCCGGTGGCCGCATGGATCTCCAGCGCGCGCCGCAGGAGATAGGCCGCGTCCGCGCCGAGCGTCCCGCTCCCCTCCCGGTTGAGGCGCGAGACCTCGCTCTCCTCCAGGCCGATGGACAGCAGGGCGTTGAGCCGCCCGATCTCCGCCGCGGCCGCGTCCAGCGCGGCCTCCCGCCCCTTGCCGCAGGCGGTCAGCTCGATCACGGTGTCCATGCTGTCGAGATAGCGGGTGCTGCGCAGGGCGCTCTCCGGATCGCCGTCCCCGGCCGCCCCGGGCGCGGCGCCGCAGCCCGCGAGCAGCGCGAGCGCCAGCAGCAGCGCGGTGAGCTTTCTGATTTGTCTCTGTTTCATATCCGTTCGCCTCGTCAGAGCCCGGCCGCCGACGGCCGCCGGCGGCCTCTGTGCCCCTATCGTACCACGCTTCGGGCCGGAAAGCAACGCTCCTCTTTCGCGCCGCGCCTCAGGCCAGCGCCTTCTTGAGCTTTTCGAGCGCCTTCTTCTCGATCCGCGAGACGTAGGAGCGGCTGATGCCCAGCGTCAGCGCCGTCTCCCGCTGCGTCATCGGCTCGCCGCCCGCCAGCCCGTAGCGCAGCTTCACGACCCGCGCCTCCCGCGCGTCGAGCCGGGTCTCCACGCAGCTTCGCAGCTTCTCGCACAGCTCCCGGCTCCCCACCCGCTCGGCCAGATCCTCCTCCTCGCTGACCACGTCGAGGAACGACAGGCCGCCGTCCTCGTCGTCCGCGTCCAGCGCCTCCGACAGGCTCAGGTCCCCCGCCGTCTTCCGCTGGGCGCGGAAATGCATCAGGATCTCGTTTTCGATGCAGCGGCTGGCGTAGGTCGCCAGGCGCACGCCCTTCTCCGCCCGGTAGCTGTTCACGCCCTTGATCAGGCCGATCGTTCCGATGGACACGAGATCCTCCGTGTCGCCGCTCTGGGCATAATACTTTTTGACGATGTGGGCGACCAGGCGCATATTGTGCTCGACGAGCCGGTTCCTCGCCTCCCAGTCCCCTTCGCCCCAGCGCCGGAGGCACTCCTGCTCCTCCTCGCGGCTCAGCGGCCGCGGGAAGGAGGCGCCCGGCGCGACGCGCAGCATCAGAAACAGGGTCCCCGCCAGCAGGCGGAACGCGTTTTCCAGCATATCCTCACCTCTCTGACAGGATATTCCGCCCCCGCCTTGTACCATGCGCGGAAGCGGCAAAAAATACGCCGGATACAAGACAAACGTTGAAATTCTGCCGCCGCTGTGCTTTAATGGGGGTATATCCTGATGAAACCTGCAGAATACACTTACGCAAAGGGATGAGACGCCATGAAAGTCGTATTGCAGCATCTGACCAAGAAATTCCCCAGCCGCCAGAAAAAGGGCGAGGACGTCGTCGCCGTCAGCGACTTCACCTTTGAGATCCCCGACGGGAAGCTGATCGGCCTGCTCGGCCCCTCCGGCTGCGGCAAGAGCACCACGCTCAACATGATCTGCGGCCTGGAGCCGCCCACCGGCGGCCACATCTTCTTCGGCGAGGACGACGTGACCCGCCTGCCGCCCGAAAACCGCGGCGTCGGCCTCGTGTTCCAGAACTACGCGCTCTACCCGCACATGACCGTGCGGCAGAACATCCTCTTCCCCCTGCAGAACCTGAAGGGCGAGGCCCGCCCCGCCAAGGCCGAGATGCTCCGCCGTGCCGAGGAGGCCGCCCGCCTCGTGCAGATCGACGCGCTCATGGACCGCAAGCCCTCCGAGCTCTCCGGCGGCCAGCAGCAGCGCGTCGCCATCGCCCGCGCGCTGGTCAAGATGCCGAAGGTCCTGCTGCTCGACGAGCCGCTGTCCAACCTCGACGCGCGCCTGCGCCTGCAGACGCGCGAGGAGATCCGCCGCATCCAGCGCGAAACCGGCATCACCACCATCTTCGTCACCCACGACCAGGAGGAGGCCATGAGCATCTCCGACCTGATCGTCGTGATGAAGGAGGGCGTGGTGCACCAGATCGGCCGGCCGCAGGACGTGTACGACGAGCCGAAGAACCTCTTCGTCGCGAAGTTCCTCGGCACGCCCCCCATCAACGTCTTTTCGGGCGAGGTGCGCGGCGGCGTGCTCTATCTCGGCGAGGACGGCGTGCTGTGCGTGAAGGGCGTCGGCGACCGCAAGGTGTTCGTCGGCGTCCGGCCCGAGGGCTTCCTGCTGCAGGCGGCGGGGCCGCTGTGCTGCACGCTGCGCGCGGTGGAGGTCATGGGGCGCGACCGCAGCGTGGTCTCCGCGCATCCCGCCCTGCTCGGCACGGAGATCCGCTCCATCATCCCCTCCGACGAAGTGCTGGACGCGGGCCACGAGACGGTGCGCTTCGCGCTCAAGCCCGCGAAGGTGCACCTCTTCGACACCGAAACCGAAGCGCGCATCCCCTTCGAGGCCTGAGCGGCCCACAAACCCCTCCGCCCCTCCGGGGCACCTCCCCTTTCAGGGGAGGCAATAAGGAAGTGTACTTGGAATGAATAAAAACGGAAAAGCCTGGCTGTACCTGCTGCCGGCGATCGCCTTTCTGGGCGTATTCATGGTCTATCCGCTGGTGGACGTGTTCGTCTACTCCTTCGAGGAGGGCTATAACTCCGCCTCCCAGACCTTCTGGGGCATCGGCCTTTACAACTACGCCTACGTCCTGCACGATCCCTATTTCCTGCAGGCCGTGAAAAACACCTTCCTCCTCGTCATCATCACGGTGCCGCTCTCCACGGGCCTCGCCCTGCTCATCTCGGTCGGGCTCAACGCCATCAAGCCCCTGCGCGAGCTGTACCAGACCGTGTTCTTCCTCCCCTACGTCACGAACACGCTCGCCGTCGGCCTCGTGTTCATGATCCTGTTCAAAAAGACCGCCTACTCCGACGGCCTCATCAACCTCCTGATCCATTTCTTCGGCGGCCGCTCCGTGGACTTCATCGACGGCCCCTACTGGGCGAAGATGCTCGTCATGTGCATCTACACCGTCTGGGTGGTCATGCCCTTCAAGATCCTCATCCTCACCTCGGCGCTCGCCTCGGTGCGGCAGGACTACTACAACGCCGCCAAGATCGACGGCACCTCCCGGTGGCGCACCTTTACCCGCATCACCCTGCCCATGATCTCCCCCATGATCTTCTACCTCGTCATCACGGGCTTCATCGGCGCCTTCAAGGCTTACAGCGACGAGGTCGCCATCTTCGGCACCGACCTGAACGCCGCCGGGATGAACACCATCGTCGGCTACGTCTACGACATGCTCTACGGCGACAGCGGCGGCTACCCCTCCTACGCCTCCGCCGCGGCGCTGATCCTCTTCGCCATCGTGCTGACCATCACCGTCATCAACCTGATGATCAGCCGGAAGAACGTGCAGTACTAAGGGGGTGCGCGCATGAATTACGACAAGATCGAACAGGCCGCCGCCCGGCGGGACAGGGTCCGCAGGGCCGTCACCTACACGCTGCTGACGCTCTGGGCGCTGATCGTGCTCTTCCCCTTCTACTGGATGCTCTTAAGCTCCGTCAAGAGTTACAGCGCCTACAACGGCGAGTACGTCCCGCGCTTCTTCACGCTCTCCCCCACCCTGCAGAACTATGTGGACGCCTTCACCACCGTCAACCTCGCGCGCTACTTCACGAACACCCTCCTCTTCACCGCCGCGACGACCGCGATCATGATGGTCGTCATCATCTTCGCGGCCTACGCCTTCGCGCGGCTGGATTTCCCGGGCAAGAACCTCGTGTTCGCGCTGTTCCTCTCGCTGATGATGATCCCGGGCGAGCTCGTCGTCATCACCAACTTCGTCACCATCACCAACTGGGGCATGCGCAACACCTTCTGGGGCCTGATCCTGCCCTCCGTGACGAGCGTGTTCTATATCTACCTGCTCAAGGAGAACTTCGAGCAGATCCCCGAGGAGCTGTATAAGGCCGCGAAGGTGGACGGCACCTCCGACCTCAAGTACCTCTTCAAGGTCATGCTCCCGATCTCCCAGCCCACCGTCGTCACCATCGTCATCCTCAAGGTCATCGAGTGCTGGAACAGCTACGTCTGGCCCCGCCTCATCACCGACGACGAGGCCTACTTCCTCGTCTCCAACGGCATCCAGGAGATCCGCGAGAACGGCTTCGGCCGCGAGAACATCCCCGCCATGATGGCCGCCGTCGTGGTCATCTCCGTGCCGCTGATCGTGCTGTTCCTGATCTTCCACAAGAAGATCATGGCCGGCGTTTCGAGGGGAGGGACGAAGGGATGAAACGAATTGCCTGCCTGCTGCTCTGCCTTGTGATGCTGCTGCCGCTGTGCGCCTGCCACGGCTCGCGGGAGCGCGCCGCCTTCGCCGTGCCGGAGCGCTTCGATACCTCCCGCAGCTACGAGATCACCTTTTGGGCCAAGAACGACACCAACAAGGCCCAGACCGCCATCTACCAGAAGGCCATCGCCGACTTCGAGGCGCTCTACCCGAACATCACGGTCAACATGCGCCTCTACACCGACTACGGCAAGATCTACAACGACGTCATCACCAACATCGCGACCGATACGACCCCCAACGTCTGCGTCACCTACCCCGACCACATCGCGACCTACATGACCGGCGCGGACGTGGTCGTGCCGCTCGACGCGCTCTTCGCCGACCCGAACTTCGGCTTCGGCGGCAGCGAGCTGCGCTTCGACGGGCCGGAGGCCGGGGAGATGATCCCGGAGTTCCTCGCCGAGTGCCGCATCGGCGGCGTGAGCTACGCCGTGCCCTATATGCGCTCGACCGAGGCCTGCTACGTCAACAAGACCTTTGTCGAGAAGCTCGGCTATACCCTGCCGGAGACGCTGACCTGGGACTTCGTCTGGGAGGTCTCCGAGGCCGCCATGGCCAAGGACGCCGACGGGAACTTCAGGCTCAACGGCCAGAAGGTCATGATCCCCTTCCTCTACAAGTCCACCGACAACATGATGATCCAGATGCTGCGTCAGAGGGGCGCGGGCTACTCCACGCCCGCCGGGGAGATCGAGATCTTCAACGACACAACGAAGGAGCTGCTCTACACCATCGCCGGGCACGCGAAGACCGGCGCCTTCTCCACCTTCAAGATCTCCTCCTATCCCGCGAACTTCCTCAACGCCGGCCAGTGCGTCTTCGCGGTGGACTCCACCGCCGGCGCCACCTGGATCGGCACCGACGCCCCGCTGCTCGACATCAGCGCCGACAAGCTCGTGCGCTTCGAGACCGCGGTGCTGCCGATCCCGCAGTTCGACCCGGCGCAGCCCGTCATGATCTCCCAGGGGCCAAGCCTCTGCGTCTTCAACAAGGACGACCCGCAGGTCGTGCTCGCCTCCTGGCTCTTCACCCAGTACCTGCTGACCAACGACGTGCAGATCGCCTACGCCGAGACCGAGGGCTACGCCCCCGTGACCGCGAAGGCGCAGCAGAGCGCGGAGTATCAGGACTACCTCTCCCGCGCCGGGGAGGACAACAGGGAGCATTACGCCGTCAAGATCGCCGCGACGAAGCTGCTGCTCGAGAACACCGGCAACACCTTCACCACCCCGGTCTTCAACGGCTCCACCTCCCTGCGCGACGCGGCGGGGCAGATGATCGAGGATGTGACCAAGTCCGTCCGCCGCAGGCAGACCGTGGACGAGGCGTATATGGACAAGCTCTTCTCCTCCGTCAAGTCCCTCTACCGCCTCGACCAGATCAGCGCCGCGGGCGCGGGCGCCCCGGCGGAGCTCGGCCCCCTGCCGAAGACCTCGGTGCTGCTCCTCTCGGCGCTCGGCGCCGCCTGGGTGCTGATCGGCGCGTTTGCCGCCGTCGGCGCGGCCGGGAAGAAAAAGAAACGCTGATCCGTACCGGTACCGCGGCCCGAAAACGGGCCGCGGCTGTTCTTTTCCGATTCGATTGCAGTTGGGTATTATTTTAACGACGTGTCACAAAGCCTTGATTTTCCCGAAAAAATGGATATAATGATCTCGTCCCTAAAAATTTACAACCAAGGAGGACAGAAATGAAAAAGGTACTCGCACTGTTTCTGGCGCTGGCCATGATCTTCGCGCTGGCCGCCTGCGGCAAGGCCGCCGCCCCCGCCGCCACCGAGGCCCCCGCCGCGGAAGCGCCTGCCGCGGAGGAAGCTTCCGGCGTGATGAGCTACGCCGACTACGTCGCCGCCGATCTGGACAGCTACGTCACCATCGAGGCCTACGTGCAGGCCAAGCAGAGCTGGTGGGACAACAAGGCCACCATCTACCTCGCCGACGCGGACGGCGCGTATCTGCTGTACGACGCCAACTGCTCCGAGGAGGATTATGCCAGGCTCGTTCCCGGCCAGAAGCTCGGCGTGCAGGGCTACAAGTCCGAGTGGTCCGGCGAGGTTGAGATCGTCGACGCCAGCTTCGAGATCCTTGCGGGCGATTCCTACGTCGCCGCCCCGCTCGACATCACCGCGATGCTGGGCACCGACGAGCTCGCCTCCCACATGAACCAGGCCATCTCCGTCTCTGACGCCGTTGTGGCCGACAAGGGCGACGGCGCCGCGTTCTTCTACAACTGGGATAACTCCGGCGAGGACGGCAACTCCGACCTGTACTTCGACATCGAGGTCAACGGCGGCGTATACACCTTCGTGGTGCGCAGATACCTCACCGCCCCCGGCAGCGAGGTCTACGAGGCCGTCAAGAACCTCAAGGTCGGCGACAAGGTCGACATCGAGGGCTTCCTGTACTGGTACGAGGGACCCCAGCCCCACATCACCGCCATCGTTGTGAAGTGATCTATCAAAAAAGCTGCGGATCGAAACGATCCGCAGTTTTTTTCTGCCTGTTTATTCCTCGTTCTTCACGAAATAGTGCCGGGCGATCCATCTGGACAGGCCGTCCAGCCCGGGATAGACGCTGCGCTCGGACATATTCAGCGCGTCGAGCATATCGCGGACGCGCCAGCGCAGCCTGCGGTCGATCACGTACTTGACCGTGTTCTGCGTATCGCGCTCCAGAAACTCTTCGAGATCCGCCATGCCCAGCGGCACGACCGAGAAGAACGCGTACTGGTTGACGATGCGCTGGTTGATCGACGGCGGCTCGAGCACGACCATGGCGTGCCCGCCCATGTCCTCGTCGTAGCTGTTGAGGTCGGCGCTCGCCTGCGTCAGCATGTCCACCGAAAAGACCTCCGCCTTGTTGGCGCGCATGATGGCCCGGTACTTCTCCGGCAGCAGCGCGTGCACCTCGTCGATGTCGATGCGCCAGATCACGCCGTCGTGGGCCTCCATGGCCTCCAGGTTGTCCTCGCTCGTGGCGAAGTGCAGCGCCACCAGCGCCGAATGCGTCCAGTCGAGCAGCCGGGTCGGCAGGCCGTGGTGCTGGCCGAGGATCATCTGCCGCCAGACGGAGCTCGCCACGGTCGGGTCCTCGATCACGGCGTACTTGGCGAAGTTCTTGAGGATCGCGGGCTCGAGCACACGCTCCAGCCCCTTGCAGTTGCGCCGCAGGGTCGTCGTCATCCTGTAATCGACGTTCGGCATCCCGCGGTAGACGTAGTTGCTGCGGTTGCGCTTGAGCGTGGGGCGGTATTCCTGGTCGGAGAGGAGCGGGATCAGCTCCTCGACGGTCGTGATGCGGATCTCCTGGATCATAGGTCGTTCAACTCCCGTTGCATAAAAATCGTGGCCTCCACCGGGCTGTCGTTGTAACAGGGAATCTCCCGGAAGCCCAGCGCGCGGTACAGGCGCAGCGCGCTCTCCAGACAGGGCAGCGTGTCGAGCAGCATCGCCCGGTAGCCCGCCGCCTGCGCCTCGCGGAGCATCCGCTCCGTCAGCGCGCGGCCGATCCCGCGGCCGCGGAAGACCGGGCGGACGTACAGGCGCTTGAGCTCGCAGCGCGCCGGATCGAGCGGGCGCAGCGCCGCGCAGCCCGCGGTCCGCCCCTCCCATTCGGCCAGGAAGAGCCGCCCGCGCGGCCGGGCGTACTTGTCCTCCGGGCGCGCAAGCTCCTGCTCGTAGCCCTGGAGGTCCAGATACTTCCGGAAGCCCGGGTCCGCCTCCACCAGCATCTGCGTATACTCCGAAAACAGCGCCCGGATCTCCTGCGGGGAATCGTAGGCCGGGCGGATCACAAGGGCCATGGGCGGCGCTCCTTTCTTTTCCTTCTGCCCCCCAGTTTACTCCGAAAGCGGCGTGCGCGTCAAGCAAATTGACTTCCCGCAGCCCGGCGGGTATAATAAGGGCGGTACGGAAAGGACGGGCGGCGCCTCCCCCGCCGGACGGCAGGCGGGGCGGCGGCCGTCGATGCGGCACGGGATCGGGGGGCTTATGGAGAAAAAACTGTTTCTGACCGGCCCCGCGGGCGGCGGCAAGTCCCGCCTCCTCCGGGAGGCGCTGGGCGGGCGCCTCGCCTCGGCGGGCGGCTTCGTGACGGAGCGCAGCCTGGATGCGGACGGCCGCTTTGTCGGCTATTCCCTGCTCCCCGCGGCCGCCGCGGGCGGCGTGGCGGGCTTTGCGCCCGCGCTCTACCTCGACTGCCGCGTGTTCCCGCCCGAAAAGCACCACGAGGTCTTTCGCGAGACCGGCGTGCGGCTCCTCGAGGAGGCGGCCTGGTATCCCTTCGCCCTGCTCGACGAGCTGGGCGGCTACGAGCTGCTGATCCCCCAGTTCGCCGCGGCGCTGGCGGCGCTGCTCAGCACGCCCACGCCCTGCGTCGGCGCGCTGCGCACGGGGGAGGACGCGGAGCTTCTGCGCTCCCTGCTCGGCCTGTCCGACCGCTACCCCCGCAAGCTGGCGCGCCTTTTCGAGGCGCTCTCGCACAGCCCGGACTGCCGCGTGGTGGAGCTGACGGAGGACAACCGGGAGGAGGTTCGCGCGCTGCTCGAGCGCTGGGCGGCGGAATACGCCCCCTTCCCCCCGGAGCTCTGAGCGCGCGGCATCCCCCCGGGGGGGTTGCGGAACAGCACAAAAGAGGATATACTATCTTTATTCCGGCAGCGAGAGAAAGGCAGAACCATGCACGAGCACGAAGAAGAAGTTTATTACCACGACCACGGCGACGGCCACGTCCACAGCCACCCCGTCGAGCCGGGCCACCCCCATGCACACGGCCACGTCCATACCCAGACCAAGGCGGTGATCAACCGCCTCTCCCGGGCGGTCGGGCATCTTGAGTCCGTCAAGCGGATGGTGGAGGACGGCCGGGACTGCACGGAGGTGCTGGTGCAGCTCGCGGCGGTGCGCTCCGCGCTGAGCAGCACGGCCCGGGTGATCCTGAAGGACCATCTGGAGCACTGCGTGGGCGGCGGGGACAGCGCCGACCTGCAGGCGCTCAACGAGGCTATCGACAAATTTATGGGCTGATGAAACCGGGGGACGCGCTTCCGCGCGTCCCCCGGCTTTTTTATGCTTCCTTTCTCGCGAGCGTCGCCCAGAAGGTGGGCACCCCGTGCTCATGCAGGAAGCCTTCGCCGTTGGTATCCTCGTAGACGTCCAGCAGGCGGAAGCCCGCGCGGAGCTGGCCGCCGATCTGCTCGGCGATGCCGTGGGAAAACTGGATGCCGCTGTCCTCCCTCTCCAACGCGAGGCGCTGCTCTTCGTTCACGAGCGGGTCGAAGGGCAGCGTTCCGGTCACGTGCTCCTCGTCTTCGCCGAAGAGGTAATTGAAGCCGTTGTCGAGCCCGGCCATCAGCAGGCCGCCGGGCCGCAGCACCCGCCCGCATTCGCGCCAGACCGGCTCCACCTCGCGGATATAGCAGTTGGAGACCGGGTGGAAGACCAGGTCGAAGCTCCCGTCCGCAAAGGGCAGGGGCTTCGTCATATCCGCGCGCACGCAGGTGATCTCGTAGCCCTCGCGCGCGGCGACCCGCCGCTCGCTTTCGATCTGGCGGGAGGAGTAGTCCAGCACCGTGCACTTTGCGCCGAGCGCGGCAAAGAGCGGCATCTGCTGCCCGCCGCCGGCGGCCAGCCCCAGCACCCGGCAGCCCGCAAGCGGCGGAAACCACGCCCTCGGCACAGGCTTCCCGGGCGTCAGCCGCATCTCCCACTCGCCCGCGAGCGCCTTCGCATAGGCCTCGTGCGAGAGGGGGACGCCCCATTCCCAGCCCTCGTCGACCCAGCGGTCGATCGTGGCGGCGTTCAAATCCTGATAATTCATGCCTCGTCCTCCTCATGAAACCATACGTTCCGCAGCGCGATGTTGAGCGCCGCGCCCAGATAGATGACCTGGCAGCACAGGAAGAGCCAGAACATCAGCAGGATCAGCGACGCGAGCGAGCCGTACACCAGCGGGTAGCGGGTCGAGGCGGCGATGAAGCCCGAGAAGATCCAGCTCATGACCACCATGCCCGCGGTCGCGAAGGCCGCGCCGGGCAGGATGCGATAGCGGTCGCAGCGGCGCTTGGACACCACGTAGATGCCGCAGAAGATCACCAGCGTGATGCCGCCGAGCAGCAGGAAGCGGACCCACTGCCAGGAGCTGCTGATGTCGATAAAGGGGAGCCAGCCGTTGAGAAGCTCGAGAAAATCCCGGCCGGTGAACATGACGATGATGCCGAAATACAGGGACGCGAGGAAGGCCAGGCAGAAGATCAGGCTGAACAGGAAGTCCCGCAGGCCCTGGAAGCGGCCGCCGCCCTGCATCTCGCCGATGGTCCCCTGCAGCGCGCGCACGGCGGCGCTGGCCGAGGTCAGCAGCACCGTGAGGCCCGCGAAGAACATGGCGGTGTTGTGGCTCATGGAGACGTAGACGATGAAGGACTTGAGGGTGCGGGTCGTCTCCGCGCTCACGAACTGGTCGAGAAACTCAATGATCTGAAGCGCCTTGGCGTAGTTGTTGCCCAGCAGCGAATACAGGCAGATGATCAGCGGAAAGGCCGTCATCGTCAGATAATAGGACAGAGCGGCGGCGTTGCGGGGGATCTTATGCTCGCCGTACAGGCGCAGCATCTCCCGCGGGATCTGCAGCGTTTTCATCCTGTCCCCCCTTGAACGCAAAAATGAAGCTCCTCTTTCGAGGAGCTTCCATTATACAAAAGAACCGGTTGCCTGGCAAGAGGAAAAACGGCGGATCACTTCGTATTGAAGATCTTGAAGATGCTGTCGAAGGGGTCCTCGCCCGCGGGCTCGGCAGCGGCGGGAGCGCTCTCCCCGCCGATGGGGGGCGGGACGGCGGAAACCGCGGCGGCCTTCTCGGCGGCGCCGGAGAAGAGGCCCTGGGGCTTGGCCGCAGGCGCGGCGGCAGGCTTCTCGGCCGCCTTCTCGGCGGGCTTTTCCTCGAAGCCGGTGGCGATGACGGTCACGCGGATCTCATCCTGCAGCGTTTCGTCGAAGGTGGCGCCGAAGATGATGTTGGCGTCGGGATGCGCGGCCTCCTGCACGAGGTTCGCCGCGGCCTCCACGTCCTCCAGCCCCATGTCCTCGGAGCCGGTGATGTTGATGAGCACGCCGCGCGCGCCGTTGATGGAGGTCTCCATGAGCGGGCTCGCAACGGCCATGCGGGCGGCGTCCTCGGCCTTGCCCTTGCCGGCGGCGTGGCCGACGCCCATGTGGGCGAAGCCCGCGCTCTTCATGATGCAGGTGACGTCGGCAAAGTCCAGGTTGATGAAGCCGGTGTTCTTGATGAGGTCGGAGATGCTGGTGACGGCCTGCTTGAGCACGTCGTCCGCGATCTCGAAGGCGTTGGCCAGCGTGACCTTCTGGTCGGTGGCGTACTTGAGGCGGTCGTTGGGGATGATGAGCAGGGAGTCGACGCGCCCCAGCAGGTCGCGGATGCCCTCGTTGGCCTGGTCCATGCGGCGCTTGCCCTCGAACTTGAAGGGCTTGGTCACCACGCCGACCGTGAGGCAGCCCGCCTCACGCGCGATCTCGGCCACGGTGGGCGCCGCGCCCGTACCGGTGCCGCCGCCCATGCCGGCGGTGATGAACACCATGTCCGCGTCCTCGATCGCCTTGGCGATGTTGTTGCGGCTCTCCTCCGCGGAGCGCTTGCCGACCTCGGGATCGGAACCGGCGCCCTGGCCGCGGGTCATCTTCTCCCCGATCTGGATCTTCTGATCGGCGTTGGAGACGCTCAGCGCCTGCTTATCTGTATTGATCGCAATAAACTCGACACCCTGGGTGCCGGCTTTCACCATTCTGTTGACCACGTTGTTGCCGGCGCCGCCGACGCCGACGACCTTGATCGTTACCACATTCTCAGGACCGGATTCGCTTTTGAAGTCCATTGTCTTGCCTCCCTCTCTATTCTCAGGCTGCACCAATTACAGCATCTTAGATTCGCTATGCTTTATCATAGTACATTTTTCAGTTTGGGTCAATAGGAAAATATGATTTTTGGAAATCTTTTGTAAATATTTTGTAATTTGCAGAGGCTCAGTTGGGGCTGAAATGGGCAGTTTTGCCGTCCGACACGTCGATGACGCCCACGTCGCCCTCCTTCAGTTTCCCCAGGACCGTGACAAACATCCCGAATTTATGCTCCAGATTGTTCCGGGAGCCGAGCACGACCGTGTACTTGTTGCCGTAGCTGAATTCCGGGCTGCGCGGGTTTGCGAAGTTGACGCGGCTCACCTCGGAATAGAGGCCGCGCTCCTCGATCTGGGAGAGCACCTCCGCCACGAAGTCCACCAGCTCCCGGTCCTGGTCCTCGGTCTGCATCTGCTCGCCGATGAGCAGGGTGCCGGGCTGGATGCCCACGATGGGGATGAGCGAGGCGGTCTCGCCCGCCGCGGCCTTGCCCAGCACCTTGCAGTTGCGGTCGAGCGTCCACTGCTCGTCGCCGAGCTCGAGATAGGCCAGCGCCGTGGTCTCCTCGACCGTGATGATGACCTTGTTCGGAAGCTGCCGCTCCACGGAGCCGTTTTCGATGTACGGCAGCTTGGAGTACACGCGCGCGAAGGCGGCGAAGCGGTTGAAGAAGAAGAGGTTGTCGCCCTCTTCGATGTCGATGGCGCGGATGATCTCCTCGTCGGTGTAGTGGGTGTTCCCCTCCACCTGGATATCCGACACGCGGAACAGAAGGCTCATCACAAAGATGACGCCCAGCACCACGAACACAAATACCACCGGCGCGCTGTAACTGCTGCGCCGCCGGGGCTTCATAAAGCCGCCGTGCTTGTCGGCGGGCGGCTGGCTGGAATGGAGGATGGATGCCATCGCTTTCTCCTTTGCATACGCATAGATTAGTGCTCGAGGACGATCCTCGCGCCGAGGCTCTCCAGCGAGCGGTCGAGCTCCTCATAGCCCCGGCGGACGTGCCCCTCGTCGAGCACGACGCTCTCCCCTTCTGCGGCAAGCGCCGCGAGGATCATGGCCGCCCCGCCGCGCAGGTCGGTGGCCTGCAGCGCCGCGCCGCGGAGCCGCTCCACGCCGAGGATCTCGGCCGTCCGGCCGTCCACGCGGATCTGCGCCCCGAGGCGGCAGAGCTCCGGGACCTGGCGGAAGCGCTGCTCAAAGATCGTCTCGCGGATGAGCGTCCTGCCCCGCGCGCGCAGCATCGCCGCCATCAGGAGCGGCTGCGCGTCCGTGGGAAAGCCGGGGTACGGCGCGGTCACCACCGGGCCGACGGGCAGCAGGCGCCCCTGCGCGCGGATACGAAGGGCGTGCTTATCGTTTATTATATCACAGCCCGCCGCATTTAGGAAGTGCAGAAGCGCAGAAATTTCCTGCGCCTCCAGCCCCAGCAGCTCCACGTCGCCCCCGCAGCCCGCCGCGGCGCAGGCAAAGGTGGCCGCCGCGATCCGGTCGGCGGGGACCCGGAAGCGCACAAGGCCGCGCGGCTGAAAGCCCCGGATGCGGATCACGCCGCTGCCCGCGCCCTCGATCCCGGCCCCCATCGCGCGCAGGAAGTCCTGCAGGGCGACGATCTCCGGCTCCCGGGCGGCGCCGCGGATCACGGTCTCCCCCTTCGCGCCGCAGGCGGCCAGCATCGCGTTCTCGGTCGCGCCCACGCTCGGGAAGCCCAGCTCGATCTCCGCGCCGCGAAGCTGCCCGGCGCGGCAGTGCAGCTCGCCCCCTTCCTCCTCGATCTCCGCCCCGAGCTTCCGCAGGGCGGCAAGGTGCAGGTCGATGGGGCGCTTGCCCAGCTTGCAGCCCCCGGGCAGGCTCAGCCTCGCCTCGCCGCAGCGCGCCAGCAGCGCCCCCATGAAGATCACCGAGGAGCGCATCTCCGCCATCAGCTCGTGCGGAACGGCGCAGCAGGAGAGCGCGGCGGAATCTACGGCGACCGTGCCGTCCCGGCGGCAGGCGCGGCAGCCCAGCCGCCGCAGGATACGCAGCGCGGCGTCCACGTCCGTCAGCCTGGGGACCCGCAGCAGCTCGCAGCGCTGCGGCGTGAGGATCGTCGCGGCCAGGATCGGCAGCGACGCGTTCTTGGAGCCCTGCACGCGGCAGCTCCCTTCCAGACGGCTCCCGCCGTGAACGTGCCAGATGTCCATAAAATAACCCCCGTGCATGGAATCACGCCATCCTATGCACAGGGGCCGGTTTTCGTTCTGTTCCCGCTATTTCTGGCACAGCGCGAGGATCCTGTCGCAGATGCGGTCGGCAGCCTCCGGGACGGAGAGGCCGGCCATCGCCTTCGACATCGCCCCGAGCGCCGCGGGGTCGGCCAGCAGGCCCTTCACGGTCTCCAGCAGCGAGGCCGCGTCGAACTCGCCCTCCAGAAAGACCTTCGCGCCGCCCGCCTGCTCCAGCACACGGGCGTTCTTCTCCTGATGGTTGTCGGTCACGTTTGGCGAGGGCACGATCAGCGAGGGCTTCCCCAGATAGGTCAGCTCCGCGAGCGTCGAGGCGCCCGCCCGGCAGAGGATCAGGTCCGCCGCCGCCATGACGCGCGGCATGTCGTAGATATACTCCCGCAGGTCCGCGTTGCACTCCGCCGGCGAAAACGCCGCCGCGTCCAGCTTTTCGCGGACCCCGGCGTAGTCCCGGCTGCCGATCGCGTGGATCAGGCGGAAATCCCTCTGCCCGCGCAGCAGCGGCAGCATCTCGGTCAGGACCCCGTTCATATGCCCCGACCCGAGCGAGCCCCAGACCGAGACGACCAGCGGCTCGGCGGGGTCGAGCCCCAGCTCGCGCTTCGCGTTCTCCCGCGTGTAGGCGGCGAACTCCCCCCTGACCGGCGTGCCGGTCACGGTGACCTTCCCCGGGTCCGGGTAGTGCTTCCGGCTCTCCTCAAAGCCCACCAGGATGCTGTTCACGTGCTTTGCCAGCAGCTTCGTGGTGAGCCCCGGCATGGCGTTGCTCTCGTGCACCAGCGTCGGGACGCCGAGCTTCGCGGCCGCCATCAGCACCGGGTAGCAGACGTAGCCGCCCGTGCCGATCACCGCGTCGGGCCGGAAGGCGCGGATGATCCGCCGCGCCTCCCGCTCGGAGGCCCATACGTTTTTGAGCGTCTGCAGGTTGTGGGCCAGCGCGGCAAGCGACTTGCCGCGGGCGATGTTGGTGATGCGCAGCGGGCGGATCTCATAGCCCGCGCGGGGCACCAGCTCCATCTCCATCTTGCCCTCCGCCCCGAGAAAGAGGATCTCGGTGTCCGGCATCAGCTCCCTGAGCCGCCCGGCCACGGCCAGGGCGGGGTTGACGTGTCCGGCGGTACCGCCGCAGGTAAAGATAAATTTCATGGTATCTGTCTCCTATAATAACGATCCGTCTTACGTCTCCAGGATCTCCCGGGACGCGCTCAGCACGATCCCCATCTCCCCGAGCTGGATCAGCAGCGCGGTGCCGCCGTAGCTGAAAAACGGGAGGGAGATGCCGGTGCAGGGCAGCAGGTTCGTCACGACCGCGACGTTGAAAAAGACCTGGATCGCAAGCAGGGTCGTGATCCCCGCGCAGACGAGGAAGGAAAAGCGGCTGCGGCAGTGCAGGGCGATCCAGTAGCCCCGCAGGATCAGCAGCGCGAATAGCACGAGGATCAGCGCCGCGCCGATAAAGCCCAGCTCCTCGCAGCAGACGGAGAAGATGAAATCGTTGTGCTCCTCCGGCAGGTACAGGTACTTCTGCCGGCTCCCGCCGAGGCCGAGGCCGCTCAGCCCGCCCGAGCCGATGGTATAGAGCGACTGGACGATCTGGTAGCCCTCGTCCGAGGAGCTGGAGAAGGGGTCGCGCCAGGTCATGATGCGGGAGGAGGCGTAGGGAAAGAAGGTCAGCAGCACGAAAAGCCCCGCGCCCGCCGCGCCGAAGGCCGCCGCGAACCAGCCGATCCCGACGCCGCCGAGGAACAGCATGACCGCCCCGACGGCGAGGATGATGACGGAGGCGGAGAAGTGCGGCTCAAGCACGAGAAGCCCGACCACGCAGCCGAGGATGCCCAGAAAGGGCAGCAGCCCCCAGCGGAAGCTGCGCATCCGCTCCCGATAGCGGCAGATCATCACCGAAAAGGACAGGATCACCGCGAGCTTGGCAAGCTCCGAGGGCTGCAGCGTGAGCCCGCCCACGCCCAGCCAGCGGCGGGAGCCGTTGGCCTTCACGCCGATCACCGGCACGAGCGCGAGCAGCACGAGCGTGAGGAGCAGGAAGGCAAAGGCGTAGCGCCGGTAGAAGCCCATCGGCAGGCGGGACGCGAGCAGCATGGCGCCTACGCCCAGCACGGCGAACACGAGCTGCCGCACGAAGTAATAGGCCGCGTTGCCGCCGGTGACGCGCCCGGGATCGTAATAGGCGCGGGGAAAGCTCGAGGAGAGCACCATCAGCACGCCGATCGCGAGCAGGCCCAGCACCAGCAGGAAAAAGCTCAGATCCATCCGGCCCGGCGCGCCTTCGCTCTCCTGAGCGGAAAAGTCGGCGAGGCGGGCGCCGTCATAGCGCAAAATACCACCTCCCCGACGCAATCGATCTTACAGATAGCGGGAATACACCCCAAGATAGGATATGATCGCAAAGACCAGAGATATGCCTGTAAAAAGGACAAAAAGTTCTCTCTCTTTCCACTTTTTCCCTGTCCATCCGCCCATTTCCAGATGGTGGTGGAAGGGGGCCATGCGGAAGACCCGCTTGCCGTGGGAGAGCTTGAAGTAGCCGACCTGGATGATGTCGGACAGCGTTTCGATAATGTAGACGACGCCCAGCGTGATGAGGATCAGGGGCATGTCGTAGGCGAAGGCGAGCGCCGCGACCGCGCCGCCGAGAAACAGCGAGCCGGTATCGCCCATAAAGACCTTGGCGGGGTTGAAGTTGTAGACCAGGAAGCCCAGCAGGCCGCCCACCATGGCGGAGGCGAAGATGCCGAGCTGCAGGTAGTTCCTGCCCCAGGCGAAGGTGACCATGACGAAGAACAGGCACACGGGGATCGAGGTGCCGGTGGCGAGGCCGTCCACGCCGTCGGTGATGTTGACGGCGTTCACGGTGCCGACGATCACGAAGGCCGCGAACAGGAAGTACAGCCACTCGGGCATATGGAGGATCCTGCCGGAGAAGGGCACGTAGAGGTTGGGGCGCAGATAGCCGATGGTGCGCATCAGCAGCACGAACAGCAGCGCGGCGGCAAGCTGCAGCAGGAATTTCGCCCGGGCGGACAGGCCGGTATTCTGGTGGCGGCGGATCTTCTCCCAGTCGTCCAGAAAGCCGATGGCGCCGAACACACAGGCGAAGAGCAGCACGAAGATGTGCACGAACTCGCCGTGCAGCATCCCCTCGAAGCCCACCGTGAGGCAGACGAAGGCCGCCGCGAAGATGAACATGACGCCGCCCATCGTGGGGGTGCCCGCCTTGCTGTTATGCCAGGTGGGGCCGTTGTCCTTGATCTCCTGCCCCGCTTTCTGCCGGCGGAGCCAGGGGATATAGAATTTTCCGAAGGCCGTCGAGAAGCAGAAGGCCAGCACAAACGCGCAGATCAGCTTTATCGTCATCGTTCTCTCTCCATCAGCGGTTTTGTCTCTTCAAAACGTCGGCAACGATCTCGCGCTCATCCATGTGGCGCTTCTCAAGGCCTACCACCTGGTAGTCCTCGTGGCCTTTGCCGGCAAGCAATATTACATCACCGGGACGCGCCTTGTCAATAGCCCAGGCGATCGCTTCCTCCCGGTCGCAGATGACCTTTGTTTTCTCCGGGCTGTCCGCCATCCCGGCGAGAATCTCCCCGATGATGGCCATGGGCTCCTCGGTGCGGGGATTGTCGCTCGTGACGATCACGAGGTCGGCAAGCGCCGCGGCGATGCGGCCCATGATCGGCCGCTTGAGGCGGTCCCGGTCGCCGCCGCAGCCGAAGAGGACGATCAGCCGTCCCTCCGTCACCGGGCGCAGGGAGGAGAGCACCTTCTCCAGCGCGTCCGGCTTATGGCAATAGTCGATGAGCACGGTGTAGTCCCCGCCGGTGGGCACCACCTCGAGCCGCCCCTTGACGCCCTTCGCGTCGCGCATGGCGTCGGCGCAGTCCCGGAGGGGAATGCCCAGCGCCAGCCCCGCCGCCATAACGGCCAGGGCGTTGGAGACGGAGAAGCTGCCGGGGATGGCGAGACGGGTCTCGGCCTCTTCCCCCCGGAAGCACGCGGTAAAGCCCACGCCGGAGGCCGAGAGCCGGACGTCCTTCGCCCGGAGATCCGCGCCCTCCTGTCCGGCAGCGTAGGTGAAGCGCCGGCAGGACGCGCCCGCGAGCATGAACTCCGCCCACCGGTCGTCCCGATTGAAGCAGCCGACCGTGCAGCGGGAGAAGAGCAGCCGCTTGGCGGCCGCGTAGTCCTCCATCGTGCCGTGGAAGTCCAGATGGTCCTGGCTGAGGTTCGTGTAGACCGCGACGTCGAAGTGCACGCCCGCCACGCGATCGAGGCTCAGCGAGTGGGAGGAGACCTCCATCACCACGTGGCTGCAGCCCGCGTCCGCCATCTGCCGGAACAGGCGCTGCAGGTCGTTGGACTCCGGCGTGGTGTGCTCGGTGTGCAGCACCTCGTCGCCGATGCAGTTGCCGTTGGTGCCGATCAGGCCGACCTTCGCGCCGCGCTTCGTCTCCAGCAGATGCTTCATGAGATAGCTCGTCGTGGTCTTGCCGCTGGTACCGGTGATGCCGATGACGGTCATCTCCGCGGCGGGATTGCCGAAGAAGTCCCGGCTGCACAGGGCGAGGCCGAGGCGGCAGTCGTCGGTCTGCACGCAGTCGCGGCCGTCCGCGGGCAGCTCCTCGCAGAGGATCGCCGCCGCGCCCTTCTCCCGCGCCATGGGGATGAAGCGGTGGCCGTCGGAGGAAAAACCCCGCACCGCCACGAAAAGCTCGCCGGGCCGCACCTTGCGCGAGTCGTAGCAGACGCCGGTGATCTCGGTCTCGGGATCGGCCGTGCAGGACAGCACCTTGATATTTTTGATGATTTCTCTCAGTTTCATTGTAAACCCCCATGCGGAAGCCTCCGCGCCGCAACGCACGAAAGCCTCGTGCGCGCGGGGGGATTCCGCATGCCATTCGGCTGCCGCGCGGCGCGGCGGGAATGGCGTGTTTCCCTCAGATTTTTCCCGACGGAAGCGTTCCGCTTCCCTCGTCAATAGATCCCCAACATGGTTTCGTCAGAGTCGATCAGCGTGACCGTGACCACGCTGCCGTGGGCGAGCGCCGTGCCCGCCGCGATGCTCTGCGCGCCGACGCGCTGCCGCCCCGTCTCCCCCACCGGGCTGGCCGTTCGCAGGTACAGCCCGTAATAGGAGAGCGCGTCCCGGGCCTCCCCGTAGTCCATCCCGGTCAGATCCGGGAGGATCTCGGCCTCCCCGGAGGGCTTCGCGCCGAGGTAGAGGATGATCTCGGTGCCCCGCGCGATGGTCTGCCCGGCGGCGGGAAGCTGGTCGGTCACGGTCTCGCCGCTGCCGATGCTGCGAAAGCGCAGGCCGGATTCCTTGACGCGCTTGGCCGCCTCATAGACGGGGAGGCCGGAGAGGGCGGGCGTCTGCACGTCCATGCGCGCCGCCTCTTCCTCGCTCAGGATGGGCTCCACGCCCAGATAAGGCAAAATATCCGCCATCATGCTGCCCACGACCGGGGCCGCCATCTGGCCGCCGCTGACGTAGACGCCGGAGGCGTTGGACGGCGTATCGAGGAACACCAGCACGGCGATCTGCGGATCGTCCGCCGGCGCGACGCCGATGAAGGAGACGATGTACTGCTTGATCCCGGTGCGGGCCTCGAGGCTGACCTTTTCACTGGTGCCGGTCTTGCCGCCGATGCGGTAGCCGGCGACGGCGGCGTTGCGTCCGGTCCCCTCTTTGGGATCGCCCACCACCTGCTCCAGGATCGCGCGCACCCGCGCGCTGGTCTCGGCGCTGATGACCTGGCGGCGCAGGGTCGGCCGCCGTTCGGAGGCCACGCTGCCGTCCGGGTTCAGGATCTGCCGCACCACGTAGGGCTGCATCAGATAGCCGCCGTTGACGCAGGCGGAGACCGCCGTGATAAGCTGCAGCGGCGTGATGGTGAAGGTCTGGCCGAAGGAGGCCGCCGCGAGCTGCGACTGGTTTTTCGGCGAGCAGAAGGTATTCTCGCTCCACCAGATGCTGCCGCTCTCCCCGGCGAGGTCGATGCCGGTGACCGCCGTGAGCGGGTCGTCGGGATCGCCCGTTTTTTCCAGCAGGCCGAAGGCCTCGCAGTAGTCGTAAAAGCGCTCCGCGCCCACCCGCAGGCCGATGTTGACGAAGGCCGCGTTGCAGGAGTGCTGCACCGCCTGCGTCAGGTCCTGGGAGCCGTGGCCCCCGTCCTTCCAGCAGCGGATCGGGCTGCTGCGCCCCTTGACGCTGACGCTGCCCGGGCAGTAGAAGCTGCTCTGCTCGTTCACGACGCCCTCCTCGAGCGCCATGGCCAGCGTGATGATCTTGAAGGTGGAGCCGGGCTCGTAGGTGTCCGAAAGCGCCTTGTTGCGCCATTGGCGGATCTGCGCCTCCCGGCGGAGCTCCTGCCGCTGCTCCTCGTCGGGGCAGGCGTCGATCAGCGCCTGCGCCTCGCTGCTCACGTCGAGGAAACGGTTCAGGTCATAGCCGTCCAGCGAGGCCATGGCCAGCACCGCGCCGGTGTTCACGTCCATCACGATCGCGCCCGCGCCGTTCTGCACGTCGTAGTCGGCCACCGCCTGGCGGAGCTGCTTTTCCACATAGAACTGGATGGTGGAGTCGATGGTGGTCACCACGTCGCAGCCGTCCCGGCCCGGCTCGAACTGCTCGAACTGCTCGAACAGCAGGTCGGTGCCGAAGGCGTTGGTCATGCGGCGGCTGCGCCCGGCGGTCCCGGCGAGCAGCGCGTCGTACTGCGCCTCGATCCCCTCCAGGCCGGTGTTGTCCGTCCCCACGAAGCCGATCAGATGGCAGGCCAGGGACGAATTGGGATAATAGCGCTTGGTGTCGGTCTCCAGACGCACCCCGCGCAGATTGTTTTCGTTTTTGAACGCGCGCACCGCGTCCGCCTGTTCGCGCTCGAGCTTGCGCGCCACGGTCACGTACCAGGAGCCGGTCTGCCCGCATTTTTGCAGCAGCTCGTCGGCGTCGAGGCCGAGGATCTCAGCGAGGCCGCGGGCGATCAGCGCCGGGTCCTCTCCGTAGGCCTGGATCTCCGCCGGGCTCAGATAGACGTTGTCCACCGAGGCGGAGACGGCGAGCGGCTGCCCATGGGTATCGTAGATGACGCCGCGGGCCGCCGCCGTGGGCGCGTCCCGAAGCTGCTGCTCCAGGGCGAGCCGCTCGAAGCGCTCGTGCTCCAGGATCTGGAGCTGGAACAGGCGCGCGAGCAGCAGCGCAAAAAGCGCAACGCCGAACAGCGCCATCAGGCACAAAGCCCTGCGCAGCATCCGGCGGTTCGGCGCGCTGACCGCCGGGGGCGCGTTGTTGACCGGGAACATGGCATCGCCTCCGCATTTTCAAGCTCAGCTATCCATATTCGGCTCCGTCTTTATCCATGCCCGCCTTTATCCGACAGGCGTATCTATCACAACGATCTGTCCCGGGGTGCAGCGCTGCAGCCCCAGCTCCTCCACGGCATAGCGCTCCAGCGCTTCGAGGCTCAGGCGGCTCTCGGCCCTCGCCGTCATCACGGCAATCTCGCGTTCGAGCGCCTCGTTCTCCTTTTCGAGCTTCGCGGCGCGGTCGTTGACCGCGGCCAGCCGGATCGAGCAGAGCAGGCTCAGCACCAGCATCATCGCCGCGGCACAGAGGCACACGGCGCGAAACAGCGTTTCATGGACTTGTCTCAATTGCGCCTTCCCCCTTGATCTGCCCGGGGCGTTTTGAGGGGCTCCCCCTCTTCTTTACGCCGCGCGCCGTGCGGGCGCTCAGACCCTCTCCGCCACGCGCAGCTTCGCGCTGCGGGCGCGCGGGTTCCTCTCGCGCTCTTCCTCGCCCGGCAGGATCGGCTTGCGGCTCACGCTGCGCAGGGTCCTGACAAAGCCGCAGGTGCAGACCGGCGCCTCCCGCGGGCAGGTGCAGCCGTTCTCCCGCGCGGCGATGCCGGCCTTGACGATCCGGTCCTCCAGCGAGTGGAAGCTGATGACGCAGAGCCTGCCGCCGGGCTTCAGCTTGTCCGGCGCGCTCTCCATCATGGCCGCGATCGCCCCCAGCTCGTCGTTGACGGCGATGCGGATGGCCTGGAAGCTGCGCTTGGCCGGGTGCTGCTTTTCCCGCAGGGCGGCGGCGGGCAGCGCCGCCTTGATGATCTCCACAAGTGCCATCGTGGAGGCGATGGGCGCCTTTTCCCTGGCGTTCACGATCCCGGCGGTGATGCGGCGGGCGTAGCGCTCCTCCCCGTAATCCCAGAGGATGCGGTTGAGCTTCTCCGCGCTCCAGGTGTTCACCACCTCGTAAGCCGTGAGCTGCGCCGAGCCGTCCATGCGCATATCGAGCGGCGCATCCTGCCGATAGGAAAAGCCGCGCGAGGCCTCGTCGAGCTGGGGCGAGGATACGCCCAGGTCGAAGAGCATCCCGTCCGCCCCGTCGATCCCCAGCGAGTCGAGGATCGCCGCGGCGTCGGCAAAGTTGCCGTGCACCAGCGTCACGCGCCCGGCAAAGGGCGCGAGCCGCCTGCCGGCGCGCGCGATCGCCGTCTCGTCCCGATCCACGCAAACAAGACGGCCCGTGGTCAGGCGGGAGGCGATCTCATACGAGTGCCCGCCCAAACCAAGCGTGCCGTCCAGGTAAATCCCATCCGGTTTTATCTTCAGGTTGTCGATGCATTCCTGCAGCAGTACGGACACATGCTTCGGCGCATCCATCAGAATTCCAACTCCTCCATGACGGCGGCGATGTTCTCCGGGCTGGTCTCCGCCTCGTACACGGCGCTCCATGCCTCGCTGTCCCATAGCTCGGCGTGGTTGTTGCATCCGACCACCGTCACGTTTTTGGTAAAGCCCGCGTACTCCCGCAGGTTCTGGGGGATCAGCGCGCGCCCCTGCGCGTCCAGTTCGCAGCGGGCGGCGTGGGCGAAAAGCGGGCGCATCCTGCGCTGCTTGACGTAGGGCATGGCGTTGACCTTCTCGGAGAAGAGCTGCCAGGCCTCGCCGCTGTAAGCGCAGAGGCAGCGGTCCATGGACAGGGTGATGAAAAATACCTCGCCCAGCTCATCCCGGAGCTTGGCGGGGATAAAAAGACGCCCCTTGTTATCAAGAGAGTGTTGATATTCGCCTGTCACAGCCCTCGCCCCCCAAATGTGGAAAAATGCTCCATTTCCCACCACTTCAAACCACTTTGCAATCTCATTATAGGGTAGCCCCCGGCAAAAAGCAAGAGAAAATTTTCGTTGTTTTTTGTCATTTTTCTTATACTTGTCGCATGGCACCAAATCTTGTGCCAAGTATAAAAAAATCCACCCATATATCGGATTGCGCCGATATATGGGTGAAAAATGTTAAAAAATAAAAATTCAGTCTTCGATCTCCGGCACGAGGCTGCTCGCCATTTTGGCCGCGGCAGGGGCCTCCTTTTTGGGCTGTCTGGCGGCGGCGCCGCTGCCGGCGTTCGTAAAGGCGCCGTGGGCGGCGCGGACGGTGGCGAGGGAGGCGGAAAGGCTCTCCTCGGTTTGGCGCATGATATCGTCCACGTACTCGCCGGCGATGCGGCGCAGCTCGCTGGACTTCGCCTCGGCCGAGGCGATCATCTCCGCGCTGCGGGCGCGGGCGACGCGCACGATCTCCTGCTCCTCGACCATGCTTCTGGCCTTGTCCTCGGCGTTCTTGCGCAGGGCATCGGCCTCGCGCTTGGCGTTGCCGATGAACTCATCCCGCGCGGCGACCAGGCGCTTGGCCTCGGCGATGGAGCTGGGCAGGCTGTTTTTGATCTCGTCGATGATCTCGATGGCCTTATCGCGCTCGATGATGCACTTGTCGTTGCCGAGGGGCACGCCCCAGGCCTCGCTGACCATGGCGTAAAGAATGTCCAGCAGTTCGATGATGTTGCTGTTCTCCATCACGGTTTCCTCCAGAGCAGCGCTTTGCGCTGAATATCGGCGATGATCTCATTGGGCACGAGCCCCGTCAGATCCGCCCCGTACATCGCCATCTCCCGCACGACGGAGGAGGACAGGAAGGTGTACTTCTCGCTCGCGGTCAGGAACATGGTCTCCAGCTCGGGGTTGATGCGCTTGTTGATGAGGTTCATCTGGAACTCATACTCGAAATCCGAAGCGGCGCGCAGCCCCTTGACGATCACCGCGCCCTCGTACTGCCTGGCGTACTCCGCGAGCAGGCCGGAGGAGCAGTCCACCACCACGTTGGGATAGCGGCTCACCGCGCGCTGCACCATGTCCAGCTTTTCCTCCACCGTGAACATCGGCGAGGGCTTCGCGGCGTTGTTCATCACGCAGACCACCACGCGGTCAAAGATCCGGGAGGTGCGGCGGATGATGTTCAGATGGCCGAGGGTGATCGGGTCGTAGCTGCCCGGGCAGATCGCAATGCTCATGCGTCGGCTTCCTTCGTATACAAACAGATTTTGACCTTGCCGTAACGGTACTCCTTTTTCCGGACGTAGGGCGGAGCCATCTCCGGAAGCTCGGTCTCGCGGCGTGCTTCACAAATAATTATACCACCATCCGACAGCTTGTCAACCGAATTGATGGTTTTCAGCACCGGCCCGTACAGCCCCGCGTCATAGGGCGGATCGACGAAGATCAGGTCGAATTTTCCGCAGGAGCGCAGGAAATCCAGCGCGTCGGTCTGGAAGACCGGGGCGCTCATCCCGCAGGTCCTGAGGTTTTCCTTCACGATGCGCACGCTCTCCCGGTCCTCGTCCACGAACACGGCCTCCGCCGCGCCGCGGCTGAGCGCCTCGATGCCGAGCTGCCCGGTCCCCGCGAACAGGTCCAGCACGCGCCGCCCCTCGATGTCGAACTGGAGGATGTTGAACACCGCCTCCTTGACGTTGTCCGTGGTGGGGCGGATGTCATAGTTTTCCGGGGTCTTCAGCTTTCTTCCCCTGGCAGTTCCGGTGATGACTCTCATAAGGCGACCTTTCTCCCCCTTCCGCCGCAAAGCGGAAGCATGGGCTTTTTATTCTTCCTTGTCCGTCGGGTGGAAATACGCGTACACCTTTTCGGCGGTGTTCTTCGGCACGACGAGCCTGAGCTGCCCGACGTCCGCCTCCCGGATCGCCCGGACGGACTTGAAGGCCTTCATCAGATCCGTGCGGCGCTTGGGGCCGATGCCCTCGATCTCGTCGAGCGTGGAGCGGCAGCTCTCGCTGCGAAGCTGCCGCTGGTAGGTGATCGCGCTGCGGTGGGTCTCCTCCTGGATGCTCCCCACGAGCGCGAACACGGCCTGGTTGCCGCGGATGCCGATCTCCCGTCCGTCGGGGGTGACGAGCGCGCGGGTGCGGTGCCGGTCGTCCTTGACCATGCCGAAGATCGGAAGCGCGATCCCCAGATCGCGCGCCGCCTGCCGCGCGGTGGCGGCGTGCCGTTCGCCGCCGTCGATGAGCAGCAGATCCGGCAGCGGCGCAAACTTCGCGTCCCCGTCGAGGTAGTGCCGAAGGCGGCGGGAGACCGCCTGGTACATGCTCGCGTAGTCGTCCTGCCCCTCCAGGTCCTTGATGCGGAACTTGCGGTAATCCCGCTTGAGGGGCTTGCCGTCCACGTGCACCGTCATGGCCGCGACGATGCCCGTATCGCCGAGGTTCGAGATATCGAAGGCCTCGATGCGGGTTGGGAACGCCTCCAGCTCCAGCGCCTTCTGCAGCCACTCCAGCGTCTTGGAGCGGCGCTGCTGCTGGGTCGTGCGGCGCCGGATCTCCTCGCGGGCGTTGACGGCGGCGCTCTCGATGAGGCGCAGGCGCTCGCCGCGCTTCGGCGTCTCGAGATAGACCCTGCGCCCGGCCGTCTCGCTCAGAAGCGTCTCCAGCTCCTCGCGGTCCTCGATCTCGACCGGGAGCAGAACGGACTTCGGCCAGCCGCCCCGGCGGGCGGTGTAGTACTGCCGCACCAGGTCGGACACCGCCTCGGCGTCCTCCTCCAGCGGCTCGTCCATCATCTCCACGTCCTTGCCCGCAAGGTCGCCGTCCACGAAGTGGAGCACCGTAAAGCAGCTCTTCGCGCCCCGGCAGAAGCCCACCGCGTCGGTATCGGCAAAGGCGGTGGAGATGACGCGCTGCCTGTGCGCGAGGCTCTCGATCGCCCGCAGCCGGTCGCGCAGCTCGGCGGCGCGCTCGAAGCGCAGCTCCTCCGCCGCCTGCTCCATCTGGCCGCGCAGCTCGTCCATCAGCTCGCCGCTCTTGCCGTCGAGGATGAGCACGGCCTGCTGTATGCGCGCGCGGTAATCCCCGGCGCTGCTGTCCTTCAGGCACCAGCCCGCGCAGCTTCCCATGTGGTAATTGAGGCAGGGGCGCTCCCTGCCGATATCCCGCGGGAATTTGCGCGCGCAGTCGGGCAGCAGCAGCGCCTTGGAGACGGTGTTGATGATGTCCCGCGTCTGGCTGCGGCCGCCGAAGGGGCCGAAGTAGCGCGCGCCGTCCTTCCCCGCGCGGCTCGCAATGCTCATGGCGGGGTACTCCTGCCGCAGATCCACCCGGATGAAGGGATAGCCCTTGTCGTCCTTGAGGAGGATGTTGTAGTGCGGCTTGTGGCGCTTGATGAGCGAGTTTTCCAGCACCAGCGCCTCGAACTCGCTCGCCGCGACGATGACGTTGAAGTCCGCAACCTTTTCCACCATGGCCGCCACCTTGGGCAGGTGCTCCCCGTGGAAATAGCTGCTGACCCGGTTTTTCAGTTTTTTGGCCTTGCCGACGTAGATGACCTCGCTGTGCGCGTCCAGCATGATATACACGCCGGGCAGCAGCGGCAGCCGGGCGGCCTTATCCTGCAGCTCCGGAAGATTGCTCTGCATGATCCGCGTTCTTTTCCTTTCCGAAAATACACCACAGCGTAACGGAAGCGATCACGACCGTCCCGCCGGCGAGGGCGAAGGGCCCGGGCTTCTCGCCGTCAAAGATCAGCACCCAGACCGGGTTCAGCAGCGGCTCCACCGCGCCGAGCAGCGCGCAGGCCAGCGGCGGGCAGTACGCGCTCGCCTTCACGTAGAGGATATAGGCGAGGCCAAGCTGGAAGACCCCCAGCACCAGCACGCAGCCGAGCGTGGTGGGATTCAGCACGGGGCGCGTCACGATCACGGCGGGCAGGCCCGTCAGGAAGGCGAAGAGCTGCCCGATCAGGATGGCGCTGAAGCGCTCCTCCGTTTCAAGCTGCTGCACGGCGAGGTACATCCCCGCCATGAACATGCCGGAGGCGACGGCCACCAGATTGCCGAGCGCGGTGGAGGGGCCGAGCTGATCGAAGAAAAACAGCGTGATGCCGCCCATGACCGCGAGCACCACGGCGAGGTCCGCGCCGCGGGGGCGCTTTTTATACAGGATCGCCGTATACAGCACGAGGAAGGCCGGGTCGGTAAACTGCAGGACGATGGCGTTGGCCGCCGTGGTGAGCTTATTGGCCGTGGCGAAGCAGAGATAGACGCTGCCCGCGAGGACGCCCGCCGTCAGCGTCCTGCGGTCAAAGCGGAAGCGCATGTGCTGAACCGCCATATACACCGCGAAGGTGAGGCCCGCGATGAGGCTGCGGATCGCCGCCACGGCAAGACCGTGCCACGGAAGCTGTTTGATGAAAATGCCGGCGATGCTCCACAGCGATGCGCACAGGAGCATCTCCAGAACGGCTTTCTGTTCTCGTTTCATTCCCCAAAACCGGAAAACAGGGCTGTGCGGTCGCACAGCCCCTGTTCATCATAGCCTTTGTATATCACTCAGAGAAGTCGGAATCGATCAGCTGGGACAGGGTGGCAATCGCCTCATCCTCGTCCGCACCGTCGGCGATAATGGTGATCGCGGTGCCCTTCACGATACCCAGGGACAGAACGCCCAGCAGGCTCTTGGCATTGACGCGTCTCTCTTCCTTCTCGACCCAGATGCTGCTCTTGAACTCGTTGGCTTTCTGAATGAAGAAAGTCGCGGGTCTGGCGTGAAGACCTACCTGATTGTTGATGACTACTTCTTTGGTTATCATACTCGCCACTCCTTAAACTTATACATACTCTAACCTATGCTGCTTTTCAAGCAAAGATACTTTATCAAATTTCGAGGCAATCGTCAACTATCCGCGTTTTCTTTCGTTGTTTTTACCATGCAGCCGGAAAAAGCGGCATTTTTTTAGGTAATCCTGCATAATACGCCAAGTGCGGATTCCGGGCGGAAACACGTCCCGGCAAGGGCGTTTTTTCCCAAAAGCCCCTGCGGATCACAGGCGGAAACGGGCGACCCGCGGCGCGGCCGGACAGGGTCCCGCGCCGGGGAAAGACGGCGGCGCACCGTGCGGCATCCCCTTTATTTCAGCTCGACAACGGTCACGCCGGACTCTCCCTCGCCGAAGCGGCCGAGGCGGAAGGATTTGACGCTCTTGTTGTGGCGCAGCATATCCTGCACCGCGCTCCGGAGCGCGCCGGTCCCCTTCCCGTGGATGATCGTGACGGTTTTGAGCCTTGCCATCACCGCGGAATCCAGATAGCGCTCGGCGGCGAGGACGGCCTCGATGGCCTCCATGCCGCGCAGGTCGATCTCCTGCGCGAGCCCCGCGGAGCGCAGCGTCGCGGCGGACGCGGCGGAGGCGGCCTTCTTCGGCTTCGGGGCGGCGCCCTCGACCAGCAGCACCTCGTCCTCCTTCGCCGTCACGTTCATGATGCCCGCGCGCAGCGTGAGCACCCGCTCCGGCGAGACGGCGACGACCTCCGCCTTCATGCCCATGGACTTGATCTGCACCGTGTCGCCGGGCTTGACGGGGCGGGCGGATCTCTGCTCCGCCTGTACGGGCTCATCCTGCCGGCGCAGCGCATCCTTCGACTGGTTCAGGCGGCGGCGCAGCTCGCTTCTGGCCTCGTTGACGCGCTGGGCGTCCTCCTCCTCGTTGGCCCGCCGGCGCATTTCGTCGAGCTCGCGGAAGGTCTGCTCGGCGGTCTCCTTCGCCTCGTTGAGGATGCGCTCGGCCTCGCGGCGGGAGCGCAGGTCGGCCTTCTCCAGCCGCACCTCCAGCTCCGCCCGCAGCATGGCGGCCTTCTTGGCGTTCTCTTCCGCCTGGCGCAGCTTGACGGCGGCCTCCGTGCGGTCCTTCTCCAGCAGCAGCCGCGTCTGCTCCAGCTTCTCGATGGTGGCCTCGAAGCTCGCGCTCTCGGTACCGACGCGCTTTTTCGCGTCCTCGATGACCGCCTCGCCCAGGCCGAGGCGGCGGGAGATGGCAAAGGCGTTGGACTTGCCGGGGATGCCCACGAGCAGCCGGTAGGTCGGCCGCAGGGTCTCCACGTCGAACTCGCAGGAGGCGTTCTGCACGCCCGGCTCGTTCGTGGCGTAGACCTTCAGCTCCGCGTAGTGCGTGGTGGCCGCGATCACGGCGCCGCAGCGGCGGGCGTGCTCGATGATGGAGATGGCCAGCGCCGCGCCCTCGGTGGGGTCGGTGCCCGCGCCGAGCTCGTCGAACAGCAGCAGCGATTCGTCGTCGCACTCCTCGAGGATGCTGACGATGTTGGTCATGTGCGCCGAGAAGGTCGAGAGGTTCTGCTCGATCGACTGCTCGTCGCCGATGTCGGCCAGAATGTGCGAAAATACGGGCAGGCTGCTGCCGTCGGCGGCCGGGATATGCAGGCCGCACTGGTTCATCGCGGCAAGCAGGCCGATCGTCTTGAGCGACACGGTCTTGCCGCCGGTATTGGGTCCGGTGATAACGAGGGTGTCAAAGCTGTCGCCCAGCTCCACGTCGATGGGCACGGCCTTGGCCTGGTCCAGCAGCGGATGCCGCGCGCGGCGCAGCAGGACGCCCTTCTCCTCCATCGACGCCGCCTGGCAGTCGAGCTTGTAGCTGAGCTTGGCCTTGGCGAAGATCAGGTCCAGCCGGGTCAGCAGCTCGAAGTCCGAGTCGATGTCCTCCCGGTGCTCGGCGCAGTCGGCGGAGAGCTCGGCGAGGATCCGCTCGATCTCGAGCTTCTCCTTGGCCGCCAGCTCGCGCAGCTCGTTGTTGGCCTTGACCGCCGCCATCGGCTCGACGAACAGGGTCTGGCCAGTGGCGGAGATGTCGTGCACAAGCCCCGGCACCGCGCCCTTGTGGTCGGCCCGGACGGGCACGACGTAGCGGTCGGCGCGCATCGTGATGATCGGCTCCTGCAGCGCCTTGGCGTAGGAGGGCGAGGAGAGGATCTTCTGCAGCGCGTCCCGCGCCCTTGCCGCGGCGGCGCGCATCTGGCGCCGGATCGTGGCAAGCTCCGGGGAAGCGCCGTCCGCGATCTCCTCCTCCCCCACGATGGAGGTGTTGATCTTTTCTTCCAGAAACTTGTTGGCCCGCAGCGCGTAGAACAGGGCGTCGATCGCGGTCTTGCCCACGGAATCGTCCCCGATGTAGCCGCGCACCAGCCGCGCGCACTGGAGCACCCGCGCGATGTCGAGCAGCTCGCGCGTGTTGAGCGCGCCGCCGAGATCCGCCCGCGCGAGCGAGGCGCGCACGTCCTTCACGCCCGAAAAGGAGGGGCCGCCGCGCACGGTCATCATGGTCTTGGCCGCGCTCGTCTCTTCGATCCGGCGGCTGACCTCGAAGCGGTCGGTCGCGGGCGTCAGGGCGAGGGCGCGCTCCTTGGCCGCCTCCCCCACCGCCTGCTGCGCCAGCATCTCCAGCACCGCGGGCAGCTCGAGGGTATTTAGAGATTTTTCAAAAAAACTCATATCCGATCCTTTCCTTTTTGCCCCCCGTGCAAGGGGCGCCGTCACGAAGTGACGGAGGGCTTGCCGTTCGTCTTTATCTGACGGTTTTCCAATAGTCCAGCGTGCGGAAGCTCCGCTCCGCGTGCTCGCGCAGGTATTCCTCCGCGGCGTCCGACAGGAGCTTCAGCCCCCGCCCCTCCAGCCGGAAGGAGAACAACTGCTTCGCCGGGGCCGCGATCACATAGCGCAGCGCCGAGAGCGCCTGCGCATCCAGCGCGGCGGTCAGTCCGAAGTCCGCCCTGCGGCAGGCGCGGCAGCAGAGCCCGCCGTTTTCGATGCCGAGGCAGGGGTCCTCCGGCTCCGCCTTTCCGCAATAGGCGCAGCGCTGTACGTTCGGCTGAAAGCCCGAGAGCGTCATCAGGCGCAGCTCGAAGGCCGCCTTGACCTGCAGCGGGGCGCAGAGCTCCCGGCTGAGCGCATAGAGGGCGTTCAGCCCGAGCTGCAGAAGCGCCGGCTCCGGCTGCTCCTCCGCCCCGAAGGCGTCCAGGCACTCGGCAAAATAGCTGCCGAGCGCAAGCCTCGCGATGTCCGTCCGAAGGCCGTCGAAGCCCTCGACGACGCTGCCCTCGTTGACCGTCCACTTGCCGCGGTTGCCGAAGAGCGTCAGCTCCGACCAGGTGAGCTGCTGCGTCGCCGCCGCGCTCCGGCTCGCCTTTCGCAGCGCGCCGCGCGCCTTGGCGGTGATCTTCCCCTCCGACTCCGTCAGGATCGTGAGGATGCGGTCCGCCTCTTTGTACCGGACCTCCCGCAAGATGAGGCCCTTGGTGGTTTGGAACATATTATGTAAACTCCCGGCCGGAAGTCCGCATGAGGATTCACGCGGCTCCCGGCGTGTGTCCGGTCTTTTCCTGTTCGTCGAGCGCCTTGTAGAGCAGATAGTACAGCGGATCGCCCGTCTCCCGGAAAGCCTGCCAGATGGCGTCTTTCATCTCAACCACCTCTGCGGATAGTGTTTGCAGGGGCGGCCTGTTTCATTTACTCCTGCGTAAAGCCAAAATTTCTCAGCAGCGCCATCGAGTCGCGCCAGTTCTCCTTGACCTTGACCCAGGTCTGCAAAAAGACCTTCGTGCCCATGAAGTCCTCGATGTCCTGCCGGGCAAGCTCCCCGATCTTCTTGAGCATGGCGCCCTTTTTGCCGATGATGATGCCCTTGTGGCTCTCTTTTTCGCAGTAGATGGTCACCTCGAGGTCGAGGATGCCGTTCTCGCGCTCGGAAAAGCGCGTGACCTCCACGGCGGTGCCGTGGGGGATCTCCCGGTCGAGGCACCTGAGCAGCTTCTCGCGCACCAGCTCCGCGCAGATCTGCCGCTCGGGCTGGTCGGTGATCATGTCGTCCGGGAAGAAATGCGGCCCTTCGGCGGCATACTTGTCCAGCTCCGCCGTCAGCTCCTCCAGCCCCTCGCCGGTCTTGGCGGACACGGGCAGGATCGCGTCGAACGCGTGCCTGGCGTTGTAGAGCGCCATGACCTCCAGCAGGCGGGACTTGTCCACGGTGTCGATCTTGTTGATGACGAGGATCGCGGGCGCGCCGGTCTGCTCGATGCGCGCGATGAGCGCCTCCTCCTGCGGCCCGATGGCGGCCACCGGCTCGACGAGCAGCAGCACGCAGTCCACGTCGGCCACGCTCTCCCTGACGACGTTCACCATGTAGTCGCCGAGGCGGGTGCGGGGCTTGTGGAAGCCCGGCGTGTCCATCAGCACGAACTGGGTCTCGCCCCGGTTCACGATGGCGGTGATGCGGTTGCGCGTGGTCTGCGGCTTGTCGGACACGATGGCGACCTTCTCGCCCACGAGGGCGTTCGTCAGCGTGGACTTGCCCACGTTCGGCCGTCCGCAGACGGTGATCATTGCGGATCTTTCCATTTCCAATACTCCCGTAATTCCATATTGGCTCCCCTGCAAGGGGAGCTGCCGCGCCCCGGCGCGGCTGAGGGGTCTTCCCCCACTTGCGCCGGTTGTTCGGCTCCCCTGCAAGGGGAGCTGTCGCGGCGCGTCTCACGCAAGCGCCGTGACTGAGGGGTCTGTCCCCACTTGCGCCGGTTGTTCGGCTCCCCCGCAAGGGGAGCTGCCGCGGCGCGTCTCACGCAAGCGCCGTGACTGAGGGGTCTGTCCCCACTTGCACCGGTTGTTCGGCTCCCCTGCCAATCAGTCCCCCATGATGATCTTTTCCCGCTCGCGCATCTGCTTTTTCATGGGGCCTTCGTCCACATGGTCGTAGCCCAGCAGATGCAGCACGGAGTGCACCGTGAGATACCGGATCTCGCGCCCGAAGCCGTGGCCGAAGGCCTCCCCCTGCTCTTCGCAGCGGGGCAGGGAGATCATCATGTCCCCCAGCAGGACGCCCCCGGTCTCCGGGTCGTGCTCGCAGCACGCCGCGTCAAATTCGCCGGGCGCCAGCTCGTTGAACGGGAACGAGAGCACGTCGGTCGCCCGGTCGATCCCGCGAAACGCTGCGTTGACGCGGCGGATGCCCTCTTCATCGGTTAACATAACGCTTATGATGCAGGGGACGTCCACGCCCTCGGCGTCCAGCGCCCTCTCCGCCGCTTTTTTAATGAGGGCGGCGGCGTTCGGATGCCCGAGGTTTTTCACTTCCCGGCTCACATAGATCTCATGCTCCATCCCGTCTCTCTCCTTCGCGTCCTATGCTTTCCGATAGCGCTTGGGCGGCGTACGTTTCGCGCTCTCCGTCGGGTGCTTTTTATCGTAGACCTCGTAGGCCTCGATGATCTTCTGCACGAGCCGGTGGCGCACCACGTCCGCGCCGGTGAGCTGGCAGATGGCGATATCGTCGATGCCGTCGAGCACGCGCATCGCGACCTTCAGCCCGCTGACCTTGTCCTCGGGCAGGTCGATCTGCGTCACGTCGCCGGTGATGACGACCTTCGAGCCGAAGCCGATACGGGTCAGGAACATCTTCATCTGCTCGCGCGAGGTATTCTGCGCCTCGTCGAGGATGATGAAGCTGTCGTCCAGCGTGCGCCCGCGCATATAGGCGAGCGGCGCGACCTCGATGTTGCCGCGCTCAAGGTATTTCTGGTAGGTCTCCGCGCCGAGCATATCGAACAGCGCGTCGTACAGCGGGCGCAGGTAGGGGTCGACCTTGCTCTGCAGATCGCCGGGCAAAAAGCCCAGACGCTCGCCCGCCTCGACCGCGGGGCGGGTCAGGATGATGCGGTTGACCTCCTCGGCGCGGAAGGCGGCCACCGCCGCCGCGACGGCCAGATAGGTCTTGCCGGTGCCGGCGGGGCCGATGCCGAGGGTGACCGTGTTGTCCGCGATGGCCTCGCAGTAGGTCTTCTGCCCGAGGGTCTTGGGCTTGATGGGCTTGCCCTTGGCCGTGATGCAGATCACGTCCCCCGCAAGCTCGTTGATTTTGGCCTCCTTCCCCTCGCCGACCAGCTTGAGGATGTAGCGCACGTTCTGCGCGTCGATGTTCTCGCCCTTGGCGGCGAGCGTCAGCAGGCCGTTGATGGCCTTCTCGGCCAGCATCACGTCCTCCGCCTCGCCGCAGATGTGGATCTTGTCGTCGCGGTCGAGCACCTTGACGCCGAGCTCCGTCTCGATGATGCGCAGGTTCTGGTCAAAGGAGCCGAACACGCTGATGACGTGCTCCATCCGTTCCACTTCCATGGTTTTCTCTATCATGGGAATTCCTTTCACGGCGGAGCGGCCTCCGCCTGGGTAATCTCTTGTACGCGCGCGATATTTTCAAAGCAGCGGGCGCGCATCGTCACATAGACGGCGCCGTCCCGCTCCGCCACGGAGAAGCTGCGGCTGACGATCTCGCCGTCGATGCTCCCGCGCAGGCTGTCCTCCAGGCGCCGCTGCATGGCGGCGGGGTCCGCGTCCGGCCCCTCCGCCGGGCGGGAAACGATCACCGTCTCCCGCACGAGGGAGACGGGCAGGGCAAAGAGCCCGTCGATCCCCAAGTTATATTCATGCACGATTTTATCATATCCGTCAAGCGTCTTTCTACTCTTTCCGTAAAAATTTATTCGCTCGTCGCCGATTTTCAGCGCGAAGCGGGTGCTTTTCCGCTTCGCCGCGCCTTTCCCCGCCCCGGAGGGCGGGCAGACCGCCGTCAGCTCGTACCAGGTATCGGCCCAGATCTCCGCCCGGGCGCGCACGAAGCGCGGCTCGCCCATGAGGTTTTCCGGCGCGCCGCTGACCAGCACCTCCCCCTCCTGCACCGCGCTGCCGGGCGCGACGAGCGCTTTGCCGTTGAGCACGGAGACGCGCCGCACGACGCCCGTGTGGGAGGCCACAAGCTCGCAGGGCGCGCTCTCGTGATAGATCTCGGGCTTCTCCGCGCGCTCCTCGACGAGCACGACGGCGCGCGAGCCGTTCACATTCACGCCCATCCAAGCGAGCTCAGGCAGCAGGCAGAGCGTTTTGCTGCGCACAAGGTCCGTCTGCAGGCCCGGCCAGAAGCAGCCGCGCCGCAGCCCGCTCTCGGAGAGCGCGCGCAGGATCTCGCCGCGGCTCACCCGCGCGTTCCCGCTGATCTCGATATCCCACACGAAGAGCGAGGACAGGAGCAGCAGCCCCGCTGCCAGCAGGGCGGTCAGCGGCAGCCAGAAGCGCCGCCGCAGAAGCTGCCGGTCCCGGCTCCCGCCCGTCAGGCGCAGCAGCCGCAGCTCGCACTGGCAGCGCAGGCAGATCGCGCGCAGGCGCGCCAGCCCCTTCTCGTCCAGCGTGCAGCGCAGCGTCTGCCCGTCCACGGCCTTCACGCGCCGCAGGCTGATCCCCGCCGCGGCGCAGCGGTTCACCACCGCCTCGGGGAAGACGCCGAAGATCTCCGCCTCCGCCTCGCCCCGGATCCGATACGATAGTTTCGTCATCGCTCAACCCCACTCAATGTCCTGCAGCTCGCCCCGGATCAGCAGCTCCCTGTGGTTCATCGCCGCGATCCGCAGCTCCCGGCCGAGGATGCTGAGCTGCTGCGCGCCGAGGCTCACGGCGATCCGCTCCGGGCTGTATTCCAGGATGCCCCTGTGGTTCTCGATCAGGGCGCGGCGCCCGGCCGTGACCGTGAGCTTCGCCGTGCCCAGCAGCGCCTCCTCCGGCAGCTCCAGCCGGTCGGCCAGATTCGGCAGCACGCTCTGCTTTTTCTTCATGTCCGACCACCTCCCGTCCGTATAAAGCTATGCCGTCGGGCCATAAGAATATACAGAAGCGAGGTGCTGCGTATGAAAAACAAGCTGGCGGTATTCGCGGCGCTCTGCGGGCTGTTCGTGCTCGCAGCGGCGTCGGCGCAGGCGGTGGCGGCCTGCCGGTCGGGACTGGCCCTCTGCGTGGAGCTGATCCTGCCCTCCCTGTTCCCCTTTTTCGTGCTCTCCGGCCTCCTGAGCCGGCTGGGGCTGCCCGCGATGCTCGGGGAGAGGCTCTCCGGCTTTGCGGAAAAAGCCTTCCGGGTCTCCGGCGCGGGCTGCACGGCGCTGCTCCTGGGGCTGCTGGGCGGCTACCCGCTCGGCGCGGCCTATATCGCCGGGCTGCGGGAGAGCGGCGCGGTCGGCGGCGAGGAGGCCGGACACCTGCTCGCCTTCTGCAACAATTCCGGCCCGGCCTTCTTCCTCGGTGCGCTCGGCACGGGCGTGTTCGGCTCGGCGCGCTGCGGGCTGCTGCTGTACGCGGTGCACGCCGCCGCGGCGGTGCTGACGGGGCTGCTGCTGCGCGGGCGCGCGCCCGCCGCGTCCGCCGCGGGAAAGGGCGCGCCGCCGCTGCCCTTCCCGCAGGCGCTGACGGAGGCGGTGCGCCAGGCGGTGAGCGCGAGCCTCGGCGTGTGCGGCTTCGTGGTGTGCTTCGCGGTCTTCACCGGCCTGCTCAACGCCAACGGCTTCACCGACCTGCTCGCCGGGAGGCTCTCGGAGCTGAGCGGGCAGGCGCTCCCGTGGTGCCGGGCGCTGCTGACCGGCTTGTTCGAGCTCGGCGGCGGCATCGGGGCGCTGCGCGGCCTCGCCCCGACCCCGGCAAATCTCGCCCTCGCGGCGGGGCTCATGGGCTGGGGCGGCGTATCGGTGCAGTTCCAGACCCTTTCGCTGATCGCCGACACGGATATCAAAAGCGCCCCGCACACGGCGGGGCGCCTTCTGAGCGCGATGTTCGGTTATGCCTTGGCCTACGGACTCGGGAGCCTGTTACAAAACCGCTGATCCGGACGGCCGCGGCGTCTCCCGGGATCTGCTCCTGCCGCATGCCTCCGCGGTTTTTTAAAACGAGAACACGACGCCCACAGCGGCCGAAGCCAGAATGAACACGATGGGATGGAGCTTCTTCGTCTGTTTGACCCCGCGGGTGAAAAGCAGCAGCAACGCGGCAAGCGCGACGGCTTTCCCGTTGAAAAGATCGAGGATCGCGCCGGAGGCGGCGTAGCGGTCGGCGCAGAAGAGCGCCACCTTGACCACGAGCACGCCCGCCGCGGCGATCAGCCCCACGGAGCAGGGCCGCAGGCCGTAGAACGCGGCGTCCACGTATTTGTTCTGCCGGAAGGCGGCGAGCACGCGGGCGACGATCAGGATGACGATGACCGAGGGCGTCACGAGTCCCAGCGTCGCCACCGCCGCGCCGGGGACCCCGGCCGCGGTAAAGCCCACGTAGGTCGCCATGTTGACGCCGATGGGGCCGGGCGTGGACTCGGACACGGCGATCATGTCCGCGAGCTGCCCGGTCGTGAACCAGCCGGTGCGCGCGGAGATATCGTAGAGGAACGGGAGCGTGGCCATGCCGCCGCCGACCGCGAAGAGGCCGGTCTTGAAGAACTCCCAGAAGAGGCGCAGAAGGATCATTTCCCGCGCACCCCCAGTCTGGTGAAGAGGATGCCGGCCGCGGCGCAGAGGACCACGAACACGACGGGCGACACCTTCAGGAACACGCTGAGCACGAACACGGCCAGGCAGAGGCAGAGCGCCGCCTTATCGGGCACGGCCCCCTTCCAGAGCTTGACCACCGCGTTGAAGATCAGCACGCACACGCACACGCGGATGCCCGCAAAGGCGCTCCTGACCGCGGGGATGTCGGCAAAATTCGTCAGCACGCCCGCGATCAGCGAGAGGATGACCACCGAGGGGAACACGACCCCCAGCGTCGCCGCGATCCCGCCCGCCGCGCCCGCGGTACGGAAGCCCACGAAGGTCGCCGTGTTGACCGCGATGACGCCCGGCGTACACTGGCCGACCGCGTAATAGTCCATGATCTCCTCGTGGCTCGCCCAGCCCTTGTTCTCGACGATCTCCCGCTCGAGGATCGGCAGCATGGCGTAGCCGCCGCCGAAGGTCATGACGCCGACTCTGGCAAAGGCCAGAAACAGCTCCAGCAGTTGTTTCATTTACCGATGCTCTCGGCAAAGTCCTGGTACTTGGCGATCTTGGCCTCGCAGTCCTCCGCGCTCTTGCCGCGCGCCAGCAGGTAGACCTTGATCTTCGGCTCGGTGCCGGAGGGGCGGACGATGAAGCTGCTGCCGTCGGCCAGCTCGAAGTAGAGGACGTTGGAGCCGAAGAACGCGGTCTTGTCCACCTTGCCGAGTCCGGCCACGGCGATGCTGCCGTCCAGATAGTCGCGCAGGCGGATGACCTCCTCGCCCGCGATGCTCTCGGGCGGGTTGGCGCGCAGGTCGTCCATGATCTTCTTCATCTTGGCCATGCCCTCGAGACCGGGCATCACGAGGTTCAGGGTCTTCTCGGAGTAGTAGCCGTACTTCTCGTACAGCGCCTTGAGCGCGTCGAGCAGGGTCATGCCCTTGAGGTGATAGTGGGCGGCCATCTCGGCGATCATCATGGAGGCGGAGACCGCGTCCTTGTCGCGCACGTAGTCGCCCATCATGTAGCCGTAGCTCTCCTCGAAGGCGAAAATGTACTCATAGCTTCCGGCGGCCTCCCACGCGGCGACGCGCTCGGCCATGAACTTGAAGCCGGTGAAGGTGTCCTCGAAGTGGACGCCGTTGGCCTCGCAGATGGTGCGGGCCATGCCGGTGGTGACGATGGAGTTGAGCGCGCCGGGATTGGCGGGCATGGTGCCGGTGCTCTTTTTGGCCTGGATGATGTAGTCGAGCAGCAGGCAGCCCATCTGGTTGCCGGTGATGGTCTCGTAGTTGTCGCCGTCGCGCACCATGGTGCCCACGCGGTCGGAGTCGGGGTCGGTGCCGATGATGAGGTCGCTGTCCACCTTCTTCGCCAGATCGACGGCCAGATAGAAGCCCTCGGGATTCTCGGGGTTCGGGGAGACGACGGTCGGGAAATTGCCGTCGATGACCATCTGCTCGGGCACGGGGAAGAGGTGCTTGATGCCGAGGCGTTTGAGGGCCTCGGGGACGAGCTTGTAGCCGCAGCCGTGGAACGGGGTGTAGACGATCTTGAGATCGTCCGCGGCGGCCTTGACGGCCTCGGTGTCGATGGCCATGGCGAGGGTCTTTTTGAGGAAGGCCTCGTCGGTCTCTTCGCCGATGATCTCGATGAGGCCGGCCTTGACCGCCTCGTCAAAGTCGCAGGTCTTGAAGCCGGTGAAGATGTCGATCTCGTTCATGAGGCGCGCGATCGCGTCGGCATGCTGGGGCGGAAGCTGGGCGCCGTCGGACCAGTAGACCTTGTAGCCGTTGTAATCCTTGGGGTTATGGGACGCGGTGATGTTGAGGCCGGCGGTGCAGCCGTAGTGGCGCACGGCGAAGCTCAGCTCCGGCGTGGGGCGCAGGGCGTCGAAAATACGGACATGGATGCCGTTGGCGGCCATGACGCAGGCGGCCTCGCGTGCGTACTCGACGCCGTTGAGCCGGCAGTCATGGGCGATGGCGATGCCCTTGGCCCTGGCCTCCTCGCCCTCGGCGCAGATGACGGTGGCAAAGGCCTGGGTCGCGTGGCGGATCACATGGACGTTCATGTGGTGCAGGCCGAGCTTCATGGTGCCGCGAAGGCCGGCGGTGCCGAATTCCAGCGGGGCGAAGAAACGGCTCTCGATCTCCTTCTCGTCGTCCTTGATGGCGTCAAGCTCCGCCCACTCCTGCTCGGAGAGCGCGGGGCTGTCCAGCCAGCGCTGGTATTCTTCCTTATAGTTCCTCATTATGTTCCTCCTCATTTAATATTTCCATTCTGAAACGGTGTTTTCCCGTTGCGGGCCTGCGCTCATCGCGCGGCTTGCGGGAAAGCCGGCGGGGACGCGCCCCTGGCGGCGCTTCCCGCCTTTTCCTCAGGCTTCCCGGTCGCTCTCCTCAAGCAGGGTTTTGGCGTCCTCCAGCAGGTTTTTCGGGACATAGATCTCAACGCCGTAGCCGCTGATCCCGAGGACCACACGGCCGAGGCTGCCTTCTGCGCGTTCCATGCACAGGCAGGGGATGCCGTAGGCCTTCAGCATGCTCACCGTCAGCCGGTCGGCCAGATCGCTGCAGGCTCTCAGGCACAGGAACGCCGGTTCCTCAAGCTCCCCGTTTTCCCTGCGGGGCCATGACGCCAAAAGCTCGCCGCTCTGGAACTGCCCCCAGGTGATTTTCCGTTCTTCGTTCACACCTTTTCCTCCTGTTTATAACCGGTCATCTGCCGACAGCCGCCGCAAAGCGGCCCGGAGGGGCGCTTCGCGCCATCGCCCCCTTGTAATGACACTATGAGTTTTATAATATATTATAACGCTAATTCAAGAAAAAGGGAAGCCATTATTTGTGATAACGGCTTCCTTCTTTGATCTTATAACCGCGGTAGAGCTGCTCGGCAAGCATCACGCGCGCCAGATGGTGCGGAAAGGTCATTTTTGACATGCTCAGACGCAGGTCGGCCCGGTTTTTCACGCTCTCGGCCAGGCCGAAGGAGCCGCCGATCACGAAGCAGAGCTTCGGCTTGCCGGAATTCTCCCGCCCCGCGATCAGCTCCGCCATCGCCTCGCTCGGGACCTGCCTGCCCTCCACGCACAGAGCGACCACATAGGCGTCCGCGGGGATCGCCTTCAGGATCTCCGCCGCCTCCTTCTCCAGCGCGGCGCGAATCTGGGCGTCGGAGGGGCTGTCCGGCAGGCGCTGCTCGGCGACGTCCGCGCACGCGAGCCGGCAGTAGGCCGCAAGGCGCTTGCGGTACTCCTCAAAGGCGTCGATGTAAAAGCGCTCGCGCAGCTTGCCGACGCAGATCAGTTTTATCTGCAGCATCACGCTCTCCTCTCCACCGGCACCGTCAGGCAGCCGGAGACCGGCGCGCAGCAGAGCCAGGCCCCCGTCCCCTCCAGCGCGGCGCGGGAGGCCTCCAGCGCAAGCTCCGGCCGGTTGTTCTCGCGGCTGAGGTGGCCGAGGATGATCCGGGTCGTCCCGCTCCCGGCCAGGCGTCCGGCAAGCCGGGCGCAGGCCGCGTTGGAGAGATGGCCCCGCTCCGAGAGGATACGCCGCTTGAGATACACGGGATAGGGGCCGCAGCAGAGCATCTGCTCGTCGTGGTTGGACTCGATGAGCACCGTGTCCGCCCCCGTCAGCGCCTGCTCGACCTCGTCGGTCACCGCGCCCATATCCGTCGCGAGCGCGAATACGCCCTCGCCCTGTACGCGGTAGCCGACGCTCTCATCCGTGTCGTGGGGCGTGTGGAAGGCGGTCACCGACAGGCCGCCGACGCGGAAGGCCTCCCCCACCGGGATCACGCGCAGGCAGCCTTCGATCTCCGGCAGCATCCCGCGCAGGCGGCTGGCCACCGTCCGCGGCGCGTAGACCGGGAGCCGGTGGTACTTGAGCAGCATCTTCAGACCGGAAATATGATCGGAGTGCTCATGCGTGATGAGCACTCCGCCGATTTCGTTGATCCTGTGGCCGAGCTGTGCCAGGGCGGACTCCGTCCTGCGCAGGGAGATCCCGGCGTCGATCAGGAGCTTCGTATCCCCGCCGGAGACCAGAAGGCAGTTGCCGCCGGAGCCGCTTGCGAAAACGCTGACCTGCATCAGCCGATGGCGACGATCTTGTCGGCCGCCTCGGTCTCGTCGGGGAAGCTGACAAGGCTGATGTCCGCGCCGAGGGCACGGAGCTTGCCGACAAAATTCTCGTAGCCGCGCTCGATGAAGTGGATATCCTCCACCTGCGTCTCGCCCGCGGCGCACATGCCGGCGATCACCATGGCCGCGCCGGCGCGCAGGTCGCAGGCCTGCACCGGAGCGCCCGTGAGCCGCCGCCCGCCCTCGATGACGGCGACGCGGCCGTCCACCTGGATCTCGGCGCCCATCTTCCTGAGCTCGTTGACGTACTTGAAGCGGTTGTCGTAGATGCCCTCGGTGATGACAGAGGTGCCGTTGGCAAGGCACAGCAGCGCGCCCATCTGGGGCTGCATATCCGTCGGGAAGCCGGGATAGGGCATGGTCTTGACGTTGACGCGCCGCAGGTTGCTCGCGCCCTTGACCAGCACGGAATCCTCGTACTCCTGCACGATGGTGCCGGTCTCGCGCAGCTTCGCGCTGATGCACTCGAGGTGCTTGGGGATCACGTTCTTGACCAGGACCTCGCCGCCCGTGGCGGCGGCGGCGACCATGTAGGTGCCCGCTTCGATCTGGTCGGGGATGATGGAATAGCTGCCGCCGTGGAGCTTCTCCACGCCGTTGACCTTGATGGTGTCGGTGCCCGCGCCGCGCACGTCCGCGCCCATGGAGTTGAGGAAGTTGGCGAGGTCGACGATGTGCGGCTCGCGCGCGGCGTTCTCGATGATGGTACGCCCGGAGGCCAGCACCGCTGCGATCATGATGTTCATCGTCGCGCCGACGGAGACCTTGTCGAGATAGATGCGCGCGCCGTGGAGACGGCCGCCCAGCGCGTCGGCGTACACGAAGCCGTTCTTCACGCTCACGTCGGCGCCGAGGGCGGTCATGCCCTTGATGTGCTGGTCGATGGGCCGCACGCCGAAGTTGCAGCCGCCGGGCATGGTGGTCTTGGCGCTGCCGAAGCGGCCGAGCATGGAGCCGATCAGATAGTAGGAGGCGCGGATCTTGCGCATCAGGTCGTAGGGCGCGTCCTGATAGCGGGCCTCCGAGCAGTCGATCTCGATGGTCGTACGGTTGATATAGCTGACCTTTGCGCCGAGCTCGGCCAGAATGGTCAGGAGCATATCGGTATCGCTGATTTGGGGGATATTCTCAATGCGGCAGACGCCTTCCACCAGCAAAGCGGCGGGAATGATGGCCACCGCGGCGTTCTTCGCGCCGCTGATCTCGACTTCTCCGTGCAGCGCCGCGCCGCCATGAATGACATATTTATCCAAATGTAGCACCTTCCAAACGTAAAGGAGAGCTTGAAAAAACGCTCACCAAGTATTGATTGTAACACATTGACCGCTATTTTGCAATCATTTGTTTTTTTCCTGATTTCCGTGTTCCCTCAGGTATTTCTCCGCCTTCAGCACGGCGATGATGGTCTTGCCGTCTTCGATCTCGCCGCGCATCACCATGGCCGACAGTTCCTTGAGACTGTATTTTTCCACGTTCAGAAACTCGTTCTCGTCCGGATGGCTTTCGCCCGCGTGGAGGCCGAGGGCCAGATAGATGTGCAGCACCTCGGTGGAGAAGCCGGGGGACGTGTAGTTCGGCCCCATGTAAACCAGCTCGTCCGCCGTGAAGCCCGTCTCCTCCGACAGCTCCCTCACCGCGCTCGCCCGAGGCTCCTCCCCCGGCTCCAGCTTGCCGGCCGGCGCCTCGAGAAGCATTTTGCCGAAGGGATAGCGGAACTGGCGCACCAGATAGCAGTTGCCGTCGCCGTCGATGGGAAGGATGGTCACGCCGCCGGGGTGCTCGACCACCTCGCGCCGGACGATCCGGCCGGTGTGGAGCTCCGCCCGGTCCAAACGGACCGTCACGATCACGCCCTTGTATTTGACCTCGCCGTCCACGCGTTTCTCAAAATAGTCCAAGGGAGCTCCTTTCCCACGGTGCGTCCGCCGCGATCCGTGCATAACGAAAATAATTTACAGAAAATGATTTACATAATTAGCATAAACAGTATAGCATAGTCATTTCCTTTTTTCCATATTTTTTATGGGAAAAAACGCAAAAATTTTTGATGATTTTCCCGGTTTATGGTCAAAAAAGTTTATATTTTGTTTCATTTGGTTTCGTGCCGGAAACATTTCGGTTGCGTGCCGCGGCGGCCGCGCCGGCTCCCGACGGAGAGGGAGCGGCTTCCGTCCCGCAAGGTTTCCGTTTCGCGGCCCGACGTGCGCACGGCTCCCCCCGCCCCGCCGCGATCGCCGAAAAAAAATCGTGGTTCCCCCCCTTGACAAATATATCGGGTGGTGATATAGTCTGATCACGATATATCGGAACTCGTTATAACGGCGCACAATAGAAAGGATGACTTATGAACAAGGATCTGGCATTGACCGAAGCGACCTATTATATCCTGCTCTCGCTCGTGGAGCCGCGGCACGGCTACGGCATCATGCAGCAGGCGGAGGCGCTGTCGGCCGGGCGGGTGCGTCTCGCCGCGGGGACGCTGTACGGCGCGCTCAGCAGCCTCTGCGACAAGGGCTGGATCCGTCTCCTCCCGGTGGAGGCGGGCAGTCGAAAGAAAGAGTATGTGCTGACGGACGAGGGCTTTCGCGTCCTGCGCGCGGAGCTTGCGCGGCTGCGGGAGCTCGTCACGAGCGGGGATTATGTATTGGGAGGTTTGGAGCAATGAACGAAAGAAAAACGCTTTATAAATGGTACTGGGTCTGGGAGTTTGAGAAGGAGGAGCGCTGGCTCAACGAGATGGCCATGCAGGGCTGGGCGCTCTGCGGCGTGGGCTTCCGCCGCTACACCTTTGAGCGATGCGAGCCGGGCGCGTATACGGTGCGGCTGGAGATGCGCGAACCGGACGCGGAATACCTGGACTTTATGCACGAGATCGGCGCGGAGTACCTCGGGCGCGTGGTCAAGTGGATCTATTTCCGCAAACGCGCGGAGTACGGCCCCTTCGACCTCTTTTCCGACCTGGATTCCCGCATCGCGCATCTTGACCGGATCGCGAAGGCCCTGTGGCTCATCGGCCTTGCCAACCTGCTGATCGGCTCGGTCAACTGCTTTGACGGTCACTCCATCGGCGTCGTCAATCTCCTGTGCGCGACGCTGCTGATGTACGGCCTCGGCCGCATCGAGGGCAAAAAGGAAGCGCTCGAGCGCGAGCGCGAACTGCACGAATAGAGCGATGGGTAGCACGATCGGGCGCTTTGCGCCGAGTCCCTCCGGCTATCTGCACATGGGAAACCTCCTCGCTATGCTGCTGGCGTGGCTGGATGCGCGCAGCCTCGGCGGGGCGCTGCTCTTTCGCATGGAGGATCTCGACCCCGCCCGCTCCCGGGACGAATACCGGCGGGCGCTGGGTGAGGATCTGCGCTGGCTGGGGCTGGACTGGGACTACGGCTGGCCGGAGCCGTCCTACGCCCAGTCGCAGCGGACGGCGCTCTATGAGGAGGCCTTTCACGCGCTCGAGGCGCGCGGCCTCGTCTATCCCTGCTGGTGCAGCCGGGCCGAACGGCTCGCCGCGGCCGCCGCGCCGCATCCGGGCGAAGCGGAGTTCGACAGCGGCTGCCGCTGCGCGCATCTGAGCGCGAAGGAGCGGCTTGCGCGGGAGCTCTCCGGGCGCCGGCCCGCGTGGAAGCTCCGCTGCCCCGATCGCACGGTCCGCGTGGACGACGGGCATTACGGCCCCGTCGTTCAGAACCTTGCCCGGGACGCGGGCGACTTCATCATCCGCCGGGCGGACGGCGTCTTTGCCTACCAGCTCGCCGTCAGCGTGGACGATATGCGCATGTCGGTGACGCGGGTCGTGCGCGGTCGGGACCTGCTCTCCTCCGCGCCGCGGCAGAAGTGGCTCATCGAGACGCTCGGCGGCACAGCTCCCTCGTACTGCCACGCTCCCCTGCTCACCGACGGCGCGGGCAAGCTCTCCAAGCGGCTGGGCAGCCTCAGCACGCAGGTTTTGCGCCGGGAGACGACGCCCGAGGCGCTGACCGGCCGCCTGGCCTGCCTCTGCGGCCTGGCGGAGACCGACGCGCCCGTGACGCCGCGGGCGCTGATCCCCCGCTTTTCCTGGGAAAAAATCAAAAAAGACGACGTGGAAATGGATACGCCCGACGCATGACGCGCCGGGCGTATGTTTTCGTCCTTTCCGGGAAAAATAGGAGCAAACAACGGAAAGGATGATTCGGATGATCGAACAGGATACCGTAAAACTGCTGCGCGAATGCGACGCGGGCGTCAAGATGGGCGCGGCGTCCATCCGCGACGTGCTGGGCAAGGCCAAGGCGCCCGCCATGCGCAAGGCGCTGGCCGACTGCAAGGCCGAGCACGAGGCGCTGGGCGAGGAGCTCCGGGCGGAGCTGGCGCGCTTCCGCGACGAGGGCAAGGACCCCAATCCGATGGCGGAGGGGATGTCCTGGGTCAAAACCGAGGCCATGCTGCTCATGAAGGACTGCGACGCCACCATCGCCGACCTGATGACCGACGGCTGCGGCATGGGCGTCAAGTCCCTCAACCGCTACCTCAACCAGTACGAGGCGGCGAGCGAGCGCGCGAAGGACATCGCCAAGCGCCTGATCCACCTGGAGCAGACGCTGGCGGAGGATATGCGGGAGTTCCTGTGACGGAGCGATCGGGAACGGGATACAAAAGGCCGCCCGGACGGGCGGCCTTTTGTCAGATGCGGCTCTTTTTACTTCAGGTTGCCGAACAGGCCGCGGATCAGCGAGCTTGCGCCGCTGCGCATGACGGAGCTGAGCGCGTTGCTGGCGGCGCGCTTGGCGATCGTGGCCGCGCTGGTCGTCTTTCCGCCGGTGGCGGCGTTGATCAGGTTGTGGCTCACAGCGCTGGCGACCGAGGAGACGGCGACGGTCGCGGCGCGCTGGGCGGTCTTTTTCTTCTTCTCCGCAGCGGCGGCGGCCGCCTTCTCGGCGGCGAGCGCCTCCTTCTGGGCGGCCTTTTCCGCGGCGAGGGCTTCCTTCTCGGCGGCCTTCTGGGCGGCGGCTTCTTCCTTCAGGCGCTGCTTCTCGGCGGCAAGCTCCTCCTTCTGGCGCTGCTTTTCGGCCTCCGCCTCCGCGGCGGCCTCGGCCTTGCGGCGCTCCAGCTCCTCGTTGGCCGCGACGAGCACCTCATAGGCGGATTCGCGGTCCACCGCCTCGCGGTATTTGAGCTCGAATTCATCGGTCAGGATGACGGCCTTGACCTTCTCCTCGTCGGCCATGCCCATCTTGCTCTGGGGCGGCAGGATGAAGGCGCGCTCGACCACGGTCGGGATGCCTTCCTCGTCCAGGAAGCTGACCAGGGCCTCGCCCACGGCGAGCTGCGTGAGGGCCTCCTCGGTATCGAAGGCGCGGTTGACGCGGAAGGCCTTGGCGGCGGCGCGCACGGTCTTCTGCTCAGCCGGGGTGTAGGCGCGCAGCGCGTGCTGGACGCGGTTGGAGAGCTGCGCCAGCACCTCGCCCGGGATGTCGGACGGGCTCTGGCTGATGAAATAGATGCCCACGCCCTTGGAGCGGATGAGCTTGACCACCTGCACGATCTTCTGCACGAGCGCCTTGTTGGCGTTGGTGAACAGCAGGTGCGCCTCGTCGAAGAAGAAGATCATGCGGGGCTTGTCAAGATCGCCCACCTCGGGCAGCTTCTCATAGAGCGCGGTCATCATCCACAGCAGGAAGGTGGCGTAGACGGTGGGGCTCTGGATCAGGCGCTGGCTGGAGAGGATGTTGATGTAGCCCTTGCCCTCGAGGCCGGTGCGCATCCAGTCGCGGATATCCAGCTCCGGCTCGCCGAAGAACAGCTCGCCGCCCTCCTCCTCGAAGGTGAGCAGCGCGCGCTGGATGGCGCCGACGCTGGCGGCGGAGACGTTGCCGTACATCGTGGTGAACTCCGCGCGGTTATCGCCCACGAACTGGAGCATGGCGCGCAGGTCCTTCAGATCCAGCAGCAGCAGGCCGTGCTCGTCGGCGACCTTGAAGACGATATTAAGAACGCCGGCCTGGATCTCGGTCAGCCCGAGCAGGCGGCCGAGCAGGGTGGGCCCCATTTCCGACACGGTCACGCGGACGGGGTGGCCCTTCTCGCCGAAGATATCCCAGAAGCGGGTAGGATAGGCCTGGAGCCTGAAGTCCTCGCCGAGGCCGAAGCGCGCGATGCGGTTCTGCATATCCTCGGTCATGACGCCGGCCTGGCACATGCCGGACAGATCGCCCTTGATATCGGCCAGGAACACGGGAACGCCCATCTCCGAGAAGCTCTCGGCCATGACCTTCATGGTGACGGTCTTGCCCGTGCCGGTGGCGCCGGCGATGAGGCCGTGGCGGTTGGCCATCTGCGGCAGCAGATACAGGTTCTTGTCGGACTGCGCAAGCCAGATCTTGTTATCGCTGTACATAGTGATTCCCCCTGAAAATTATACTGTTATGGCTGATAAGATTATATTATCACAGCTTTTTCCCGCATACAACAGAAAAATCTATCTTTTTCACGCTTTTTCACGGGGCATTTCGGGCGACGCGCCGAAAATATTTTGTCAAAAGGCCGCACAGCATATTGAGCGCAGGCAAAAAATATGCTATGGTATGCTTATCCTGAGATGAACGCCGATCGGGGAAAGAAGGTTGGGATTTGAAAAAACGATTACTGTCCGCCGCTGTCCTGCTGAGCGTCGCCGGATGCTGCGTATTCCTCTCGCCCGTGACGCGCGTGCTGTTTTTCTGCGCGGCCGGGCTCCTGTGCGCCTATGAGCTGAGCCGGAACCTCGAAAAGCTGGAGGTCTACTGCTGCGCCTGGGTCATGTACGTGTTCACCGCGGCGCAGGCGGTCCTCGCGCTGTTCCACGCGGGCCCGACCGCCTACCTCGCCTGCTTCACGGTGGGCGTCTTTCTGGCGCTCTTTTCCGGCATCCTCCACAAAAAGGTCAGCGGCAGCGGCGCGCTGTATACGCTGGCGGGACTCGCCTACCCCTGCTTCCTCTTCGGGATGCTGATGATGATCTCGGTCAGCGAGATCTGGCTGGTCACGCTGGCCTTCGGCTGCCTCTCCAGTTGGGTGTGCGACAGCTTCGCGCTCTTCGGCGGCATACGCTTCGGCAAGCATAAGGTCGCCCCCCAGGTCTCGCCCCACAAGACCTGGGAAGGCTGCGTCTGCGGGGCGGCCTCCTCTCTGGCCGTCGGCCTGGCGCTCTGGCTTCTGCCCGTGTTTCCGGAGGTCGGCCTCGTCACGGCGCTCGCCACCTGCTTTATCGCCTCGAGCCTCGGGCAGATCGGCGATCTGGCCGAGAGCCTGCTCAAGCGCATGATCGGCGTGAAGGATTTCTCCAACCTCATCCCCGGCCACGGCGGTATGTTCGACCGGGCGGACAGCCTGCTCTTCTCGATCCCCGCGGCCTATATCTGCCTGCATATCGCAGGTCTCGGGATGTGAGGCCGGCGCGCCCGCGCGGCATGCTTTCCGGCGCCGGAGGCCGCGGCCGCAGCGATCCAGCGATTCCGATATATAAAAAAGGATGGGTGGAATTCCCATCCTTTTTTCTGCCTTTTTTTCCGTTTTTCTGCCGCGCTTCAGTCCGGCGTTCTCCCGCCGCAGAGGTAGAACACCGTGAGCAGGCCGGGGCCGCAGTGCGCGCCGATGACCACGCCGAGGGAGGAGATGTTCATCTCGCCCACCTGCGGGAAGGCCCGCCGGATCTCGTCCCGCACGAATTCTGCGTCCGTCAGGCAGTCGGCGTGCAGGATCAAAAACTCCGTGCCCGCCGCGTCCGTGCGGCTGAGGTCGTGCACCACGCCGTCGATGATGGCCCTGAGCGCCGCCTTGCGGCCGCGGGCCTTCTTCACGACGTCCAGCGTGCCCGCGTCGGGCACGTAGAGCACCGGCTTGATGTTCAGCAGGGAGCCCACCAGCGCCGAGGCGTTGGAGACGCGGCCGCCGCGCTTGAGGTAGCTGAGGTCGTCGACCGTGAAGCGGTGGGCCATTTTCAGCTTGTTCTCCTCGCCCCAGGCGATCACCTGCTCGAAGCTCTCCCCCGCCTCCCTGCGCTCGACCATCTTCTTCACGAGCAGGCCGAGCCCGCCGGAGATGCAGCGGGTGTCCATCACGTACAGCCGCCGCCCGGGGTATTCGACCTGCACGCTCTCGGCGGCGCGGCGGGCGTTCTCAAAGGAGACGGACATTTTCTGCGACATATCGAGGAAGATCACGTCCTTCTCGCTGTCCAGAAGGCCGCGGAAGAAATTGTAGTAGCTGTACTCGCTGATCATCGACGTTTTGAGCAGGTCGCCCCGGCGCATCCCGGCGTAGATCGCGGCGCGGGATTCCTCCCGGCAGTCGTCCTCCCGGGGCAGGTCGTTGACCGTGAAGCTGTATCGGATAAAGGGGATCTTGTGCTCGTCCAGGTAGTCCCGGGGCAGGTCGGCGGTCGAAGAGGTAGCGATGATGTAATCGGACATGGGTTTCTCCTTATGCTTTTTTATTTCCCGTTTTGGCGGGATCTCCCTGGCACAGGGGGTCGTTCCACCAGTAGCTGATCGCCTGGTCGAAGTGGTTGTAGTCGAACTGCTGCCGCAGCTGCGCGTAGCGCGGGACCCAGACGCCCTCCGGCTCCTCGCGCCAGCTCTCGGTCACGCAGACCTGCGTCCACCAGTTGATTTTGGTGTCGGGGAGCGCTTCCTTGAGATGCTCGATGTACTCCTCGGGGATATAGGTGAGCTTCCCGATCCAGAGGCGCTCCAGCTCCTTGCAGTTTTCAAGGAACTCGTAGTTTTTCACCTCGTAGAGCTTGCAGATGTTCAGGTGGCGGAGCTTCGTCATCCCCGCCAGGGGCGCGAGATCCAGCTCCTTCCCCCGGTGTTCCTGCACCTCGCACAGCTCCAGATACTCCATCTTCGTGAGATTCGTCAGCGGCGTCAGATCCCGGTAAGGCATGATGGCGAGGATGCAGACCTCCATATCCGTCATGTCCGTGAGGAAGCTGATGTCGCTGAGGTTGGGGTTGTGCCCGATATCGAGGAAGCGCACCTTGGTGCAGTATCTGAGGTCCTGGCAGTTGTCGTCGGTCAGGTGGTTCGGCGCAATGATGCGTTCCGCGTCCGTGCGCACGCTGAACTCCTTCCCGAACCAGACGCGCCAGTTGACCTCCACCAGCGGGAACGCCTCCCGGATGCGGGCCATCGCCTCGCTGGAGACGCCGCAGGAGTCCATATCCAGCGAGCGGCAGTTGGGCATGCAGCGCAGCGCGTGGATGACCAGGTCGCCCTCGTCCTCCATCGGGACGTACTTGAGATCCAGCTCGGTATCCAGCGTCGTGGCCTCTTTCCCCCAGATGTCGAAGCGGTAAAAGAAGCTGACGTCCGGGAAGGCCCTCTGCAGCTGGGAGATCCGGTAGAAGGAGAGGCCGCGCAGCCCCTCACGCCTGCCGAGATCCACGTAGCGCAGGTTAGGCATCTCGCGCAGCAGCGCGATCGTCTCCCGCACGTCCGCCCCGCTGAGGCCGCTCAGGTCGATATTGACCTCATAGCCCTGATAGACCTTCCCGTTGGGAAAGCGCAGCTCGGCCGGCGCCGGCGTGGGCTCCGGCGTCGGATCCGGCGTGGACGCGGCTTCCTGTTCGGGCTCGGCCGGCGCCTGCGGCCCGGCCGCCCCGCCGCAGCCTGCCGACAGCAGGCAGCAGAGCAGGGCCAAAAGCAGAATGATTCCTCGTTTCATACGCATCATCGATAGACAAAGTAGTTCGGATCGTTCGTGTAGGTACTGCAGGAATAGGGGTAGTTGGCGTAGTCAAACTGTTCGGCCAGCAGCGTGTAGCGCGGGTGCGGCGTGCCGTCCGGGTTCTCGCGCCAGGAGCCGAGGCTGCCGGTGCGTTCGGTGGTATTGATCTCCGTATCGGGCAGGGCCGCGCGCAGCTCCTCGATGCCCTCGGGCGGGATATCGTTGTACGCGCCGATCCACAGCCGCTCCAGTCCGGTCAGGTTCTCCAGCGCCTCCCAGTTCTTCACATGGAACATCTTGCAGATGTTCAGGTGCTTGAGGTTGGTCAGCTCTCCGAGCGGCGCGAGGTCCATGACCTCGCCGTAGTTGAGGAAGAACTCGGAGACCTCGAGGTATTCCAGCTTCTTGCAGCCGGCGAGCGGGCTGAGGTCGCGCCAGGGGCTGATCGCGATGACCGCGACCTCCAGATCCGGCATGTAGCTCAGGAAGCTCAGGTCGGTCAGCGCCGTGTTGTGGCCGATGTCGAGGTATTTGATCTTCGTGGCGTATTTGAGGTCCACGGTGTTCGCGTCGGTCAGATGGTGGTTGAGGTTGGAGGCGAGGATGCGCTCGGCGTCGGTGCGGATGCTGCAGTCGTTGCCGAACCAGATGCGCCAGATCACTTCCATCTGCGGGTTCTCGTCGCGGATCTGCGCCATGGCCTCGCTGGAGACGCCGCAGAAATCCATATTCAGGAGGCGGCATTTCGTCATGCAGGGCAGTGCCGCGCGCACGGCCGCGCCCTCGTCGTCCATCTTGATGTGGTCGAGCTCCATCGCCTCGTCCAGTGTGGAGAAGTCCTTCCCCCAGAGCGTGAAGCGGTAGTCGAAGTCCACCCCCGGCAGCGCCTCCTGCATCGCGTGAACGTCCTCGAAGCCGAGCCGCTCCTCCTCCCCCGCTTCGCCCAGCGAAACGCGGCGGAGGGCGGGCATTGTTTCGAGCAGCGCGATCGCGTCCCGTACCCCTTCCCGGTCAAGGCTGCTCAGGTCCACGCTCTCCTCGTCCTCCCGGTGCTCAGACCCGTCGGGAAAAAGCAGCAGGGCGGGCGTGGGCTCCGGCGTGGGCTCCGGGGTCGGCGCGGGCGTGGGCTCCGGGGTCGGCGCCGGGACGGGCTCCCCGGTATCCGCGGGCAAGGTCTCCGGCGCAGGCGCCCTCCCCCCTCCCGCGCCGCAGGCGCAGAGCAGCAGAAGCGCGGCAAGAGCCAGACAGATCCCAATCTTTTTCATCGTATACGATCTCCCGAAGCACGTAGAATACGCAGGCAGAGGACCGGGCAGAACCGCCGGTCTGTCGCCGGGGCGGCGGCCTTTCGCCGGAACGGAGACATTATACTCCTTTGGATAGAAAAATGCAAAAAATGTTTTCCCGCCCGGGAAGCCCTGGCACGGCGGGAAAAAAGGTGCTATAATTGCCCCATCAAACAGGCGGGAGGCAGTATGGAGATTTCGGTGGAAGTGATCCGCAGCGACCGGCGCAGCGTCAGTCTGGAGATCCGTCCGGACGGCGTCGTCCTGGTCCGCGCGCCGCTGCGCATGGGCACGCCGCGCCTCCGCGCCTTTGTCGAGGCGAACCGGGGCTGGATCGAAGACAAGCTGCAAAAGCTCGCCGCACAGCCCCGGGCCGAAAGGCTGAGCGGAGAGGAGCTGGCCGCGCTTAAAAAAGACGCGCGGCGCGTATTTTCCGACCGCGCCGCCCATTTCGCGCCGCTGCTCGGGGTAAAGTTCGGCCGCATCACGGTGCGCTGCCAGAAGAGCAAGTGGGGCAGCTGCTCGGCCAAGGGGAACCTCAACTTCAACTGCCTCCTGCTGCTCGCGCCCGGGGAGGTGCTGGACTACGTGGTGGTGCACGAGCTCTGCCACAGGCGGGAGATGAACCACTCCGCGCGCTTCTGGAAGCTGGTGGCGGACGTGCTGCCGGACTACGAAGCGCGCCGCCGCTGGCTCCGAAAAAACGGCGCTGCGCTCATGGCGCGCCTCTATTAGGGTCCCGTTCGCAGGCGCGCGGAAAAAGGGCGGATTCGCAGAAACGCGAATCCGCCCCTATGTTTTATAGCTCCATTTTGTGACGCCCCCGCAGGGGCCGCCCGCACGCGCGGCGTTTTTCGCCGATCAGGCTTCGGGCTTGCAGGTCAGGCCGACGACGGCGTTGGCGGCGGCAGCGCCGGCTACGACCGCGGCGCCCACCGCGAGCAGCATGGAGCCGTTGGTCCCGGCGATCTGCGAGTAGGTCAGCTTCCCCGTCACGGCGGTGACCACGCCGCCGATGCCCGCCAGCGCGGCCAGCACGCTGACGATGCCGGAGACCTTCGCCTGGCCGAGGATGCCCAGCACGCCGGCGATCAGCGCCAGCAGCGCGGCGCCGGCGGTCAGGCCGATGCCGAGAACGCGGCCGGTCAGCTCCTCGGTCACCGCGTCGGTGTTGTCGGATACGTAGCTGCGCGCGGCGGCGACGGCAACGTAGGCCTGCTCGATGTCGAGGTCCGTGTCGTTCTTCATGTAGTTGTAATTGTCGCCCAGACGGTCGGAAATGGAGACCAGGTCGGCGTCGGCAGGCGTCGCCTTGAGCTGCTCCAGGCCGTCGATGATCTGGTCGCGGCCGTTCTCGAACGCGGCGAGCATCACGGCGCCCTCGACGATCTGCTGCTGGCCGTCGTTGAGCTGCTTCTCCGCATCGGCCAGCTTCTGCTGACCCTGCTGCAGCTGGGCGGCGCCGTCCGCCAGCTTCTGCTGGCCGGCAGCGTAGTTGGCCTTGCCGGCGGCGAGCTGCGCCTTGCCCTCGTCAAGCTGCGCCTTGGCGGCGGCGAGCTTCTGCTCGTTCTCGGCATAGGCGGCCTTGCCGGCGTCCAGCTGGGAGCGGGCGGCGGCCAGCTTCTGTTCGCCGGCGGCGTATTCCGCCTTGCCCTGCGCGAGCTTGGCCTTGCCGGCCTCCAGATCCTTCTTGCCGGCCTCCAGCTCGGCCTGGCCGGCGGCGTAGTCCGCCTTGCCCTGCGCGAGCTGCGCCTGCAGCGCGTCAAAATTCTTCCAGCCGTTGTAGACGTTGATCAGCGTACCGGCGTCAACGCCCATCTGCGCGCTGACGAGCTGCAGAACGGTGTTGAAGTCGTTGGACTCCAGCAGCGGCGCCATGTAGACCAGCATGTTGTCATAGATGGGCTTGGTGGCCTGCAGAAGCGCGAGCTGCTGCTCCGCCTCGTCGATGCGCGCCTTGGCGTCGGCGAGCTTTGCCTCGCCCGCGGCGACCCTCGCTTCGCCCGCGGCGACCTCCGCCTCGCCCTGCTGCAGCTTCTGCCTGGCGTTGGCAAGCTCCGCAGAGCCGGCGCTGTACTGGGCTTCGCCCGCGTCAAGCTGCTGCTTGGCGGCCGCAAGCTTCGCGGCGCCCGCATCGTACTGGCTCTGGCCGGCGGCGATCTTCGCCTCGCCCGCAGCGAGCTGCTGCTTGGCGGCTTCGAGCTTTGCCGCGCCCGCGTCGTACTCGGACTGCTTTTCCTCCAGCAGCTCCTTGCCGGCCACGTACTCCTCCTGGCCCTCGGCAAGATCTTCCCGGCCCTGTGCGAGCGCCTCCCGGCCTTCCAGATAGGCCTGCTCGTTGTCCGCGAGCTGATTCAGCCCATTTTCAAGCGTATCGATGCCTTCGAGCGCCTCCGTGCGCTTGTCTTCCCAAAAGGCTTTGGCGCTGCCGACGTCCTTGAGCGTCAGGCCGCCGCCGAGCAGCCCGATCAGCGCGGTAAGGATCAGCACGGCGCTCAGGACTCTGACCGTTTTCTTCATATTTTTCCCTCCTAAGATGATGATACCATCTCTTTCACAATATATACCATCTTTCTGTTAAATGCAAGAAACCCGGCGAAAAAACTTGCCCTGTCCCGCTCTGCTTGAAAAAAGCGGAGGCGGGTGGTAAACTGATGCCATCTTGGAACGAATCGGAAGGAGCACAGGATATGAACGAACAACTTCTCCGGGACATCGAGGCCTTCGCCGAGGAGAACACGCCGGCCGTTTTCCGCGATATCGCCCGCCTTGTGGCGGTCGACAGCGTCGAATCCGCGCCGCAGGAGGGCGCGCCCTTCGGCCGCGGCCCCCGCGAGGCGCTGGATCTGGGGCTGCGGATCGCCCGCGAACTGGGGCTGGACGCCGTCGACTGTGCCGGGCGCATCGGCTACGCCTCCGTCGGCGGCGACGGGGAGCGCTATCTCGCCACCATTACCCATCTGGACGTGGTGCCCGTGGGCGACGGCTGGCAGGAGGATCCCTTCACCGTGCGCGAGCGGGACGGCTGGATCATCGGCCGCGGCGTGATGGACGACAAGGGGCCGAGCGTCCTCTGCCTCTACGCGCTCAAGTACCTGAAGGAGAAGAAGATCCCCCTGCGCTACCCCGTGCGCGCGCTGCTCGGCGCCAACGAGGAGACCGGCATGGGCGACGTGAGCTATTATCTGGCAAACCATCCCGCCCCCCTCTTCTGCTTCTCCCCGGACGCCAACTTCCCCCTCTGCAACGGCGAGAAAGGCATCTACCACGGCCGCATCCTTGCCAGGCGGCCGCTCGGCGGGATCCTCGACATCCGCGGCGGCGTCGCGGCGAACGTCATCCCCGACAAGGCGGAGGCCACCGTGAAGGCCGGGACGCTCACGGGCACCGGGGAGGTGGAGGTCTCCGAGCTCGCGCCCGGCGTCTGGCGCCTGCTGGCCAAAGGCAGGGGCGGGCACGCCTCGCAGCCCGGGGGCACCCGCAACGCCATCGGCGTGCTGGTGGACTATCTGCTCGCAAACGGCTTGGGCGACGAGAACGACCGCGCCTTCCTGTGCCTGATCGAAAAGCTCCACCGCGCCTGGGACGGCACGGCGCTCGGTGTGCAGGCGGACGACGGCAACTTTGAGCCGCTGACCATCGTGGGCGGCGTGATCGGCGTGGAGGACGGGCGCATGTTCCAGACCGTGGACAGCCGCTACCCCACCACGACCAGCGGGGAGGCGATCGCGGCCGGCATCCGGGCGGCCGCCGGGGACGTCGCCGAGGTCACCGTCGAGCACGACTCCGCGCCCTTCTATATGCCGCTCGACAACCCCGCCGTGCAGGTCTGCGTCCAGGCCTACAACGCCGTCACCGGCGAGGACGCGAAGCCCTACACGATCGGCGGCGGCACCTACGCCCGCCACTTCCCGAATGCGGTGGCCTTCGGGCCGGAGCATCCGGAGCGCCCGACGCCCGCCTTCGCCGGGCCGATCCACGGCGTGGACGAGGCCGCCTGCAAGGACTGGCTCATCGAGGCGCTGAAGGTCTACATCCTCGCCCTGATCGAGCTGGAGAAGCTGACGTTCTGACCCTCCCGCCGCGCGGAGGGGACGCCGGGGCGCCTATGGGGAGAAATGGGGAGAAATATTACAATTTCTTAACTTCTCCCGCGCCCGCCGCGTTATAATAGGTAACAACTCACAACTGATTGGATAGGAGCGATAGAAATGAGCAAACGCGCTCTGATCGTGGAAGACGACGGCAACATCGCCGAGCTTCTGCGGCTGTATCTGGGAAAAGACGGCTTTGAGACGATGATCGCCGCCGACGGCGGCAAGGCCGGGTCCATGTTCGACCTCTTCCAGCCCGACGTGGTGCTGCTGGACATCATGCTCCCCATCAAGGACGGCTGGCAGGTCTGCCGCGACATCCGGCAGAAATCCTCCGTCCCCATCATCATGCTCACCGCCAAGGGCGAGCTCAACGACAAGGTCAGCGGCCTGGAGATGGGCGCGGACGACTACGTGACCAAGCCCTTCGAGGTCAAGGAGCTTCTCGCCCGCGTGCACGCGGTCATGCGCCGCAGCGACGCGGAGGGGCCCGTCGAGAAGAAGCTGAGCTTTGACAAGCTCGTGATCAATCTCGACTCCTACGAGCTGATCGTGGACGGCAAAAAGGTGGACACGCCGCCGAAGGAGATGGAGCTGCTGTACCATCTTGCCGCCTCCCCCAACCGCGTCTTCACCCGCAACCAGCTCCTCGACGAGGTCTGGGGCTTCGACTACTTCGGCGACTCCCGCACCGTGGACGTGCACGTCAAGCGCCTGCGCGAGAAGCTTGAGGGCGTGAGCGACCGGTGGAGCCTCAAGACCGTCTGGGGCGTGGGCTACAAGTTCGAGCTGCTGGACTGAGCGGGCGATGAAAAGTATTTTCCTGCGCAACTTCTTCGCCACGGCGCTGCTGGTGTTCGTCAGCTTCCTGATCATCGCCCTCTCCTTTGTCGGCATCGGGCGCACCTTCGTCATCAGCGACTACCGCAGCAAGATGGAAAACAGCGCCAAAGAGGTCGCGCGCACGGCCTCCGCCATCGCCCAGGGCGACTCGCTGTCGAGCTGGGTGCTGAGTATGTCCATCAGCTCCGTTTCCCACTCCACCGGGGACCATATCTTCATCACCGACGCCGACGGCGTGATCGTCTCCTGCTCCGACAAAAACCCCATGTGCGAGCACCTGGGCGTCACGGTGCCGGAGGCGGTGATCTCGTCGATCGGCGAGACCCCCTTTGACGCGCTGACCGACCTGGGCGGGCTGTACCACAGCCGCCGCTACGTCGCGGCCGTCCCGATCCCCGCGCCCGGGCGCGACAAGGTGCTGGGCTATGCCTTCGTCTCCAACCAGGTGGACAAGATGCTGGACGCCTGGTCGGCCTTCCTGATGATCACCGCGATCGTCGGCGTCGGCGTATTCTTCGCCGCCCTGCTGGTGACGCTGGTCTATTCCCGGCATATGTCCAAGCCGCTCGACGAAATGGCCGCCGCCTCCCGGAAATTCGCCCGGGGCGACTTCTCCGTCCGCGTCCGGCAGACCGAAGACCCCGCCGACGAGATGGGCGCGCTGATCGACTCGTTCAACAAGATGGCCGACTCGCTCGAGCAGTCCGAGCTGCGGCGCAGCGAGTTCATCGCGAACATCTCCCACGAGCTGCGCACCCCCATGACGACCATCGCCGGCTTTGCCGACGGGATCCTGGACGGCACCATCCCCCCGGAGGAGGAGCGGAAGTATCTGATCTCCATCCGGGACGAGACGCGCCGCCTCTCCCGGCTCGTGCGGGATATGCTGGGCGTTTCGCAGGCGAAGGCCCGCGCCGCCGACGCGAGCCGCCGCACGGTCTTCGACGTGTCGGAGCTGATCGTGCAGACGCTTCTGAGCTTTGAGGGCCGGGCGACCAGGAAGAACCTGGACGTGGACCCCCAGCTCCCGGACAACCCGATCCTGGTGCGGGCGGACAAGGACGCCATCACGCAGGTCATCTACAACCTGCTGGACAACGCCGTAAAGTTTGCCGCGCCCGGAAGCTGCCTCATCCTCAAGCTCTACAAGGGCAGCGGCAAGGCCTACGTCTCCGTCAAGGACTTCGGCGAGACCATCCCGCCGGACGATCTGCCCTTCATCTTCGACCGTTTCCACAAGTCCGACCGCTCCCGCAGCATGGACAAGGACGGCGTGGGGCTGGGGCTGTACCTGGTCAAGACCATCCTCAACAGCCACGACGAGGACATCGCCGTCAAAAGCGGGGACGGCATGACCGAATTTGTATTTACACTTCCGCTGGCGGAAGCTCCGGGCCGGCAGGCTCCGGCCATTCCGCGCAGGAAGCACGAAACAGAGGGAAAAGAATGAACAACAACGACTGGTATGAAAACGGAAGCTGGTACGCCCCCGCGGCGCGCGCCGCAGAGCAAGCGCCGCCCGCCGGGCGGAAGGCGCCGGCCGCCTCCGGGAAAAAGCGCGGGAAGGGCTGGACGCCGCTGCGCATCACGGGCGCGGTATGCCTGCTCCTCGCGCTGATCGTGGCAAGCTCCCTGCTCTTTGCCGGCTCCGGCAAAAGCCAGGGCCCGTCCCTTTCCCCGTCCGCGCCCTCGATCGGCGACGGGAAGCTCCCCTCCGATCCGGCCGATTTTTTCAGTCAGTTTTACGAGGCCATCCAGACGGACAACTACGAAAACAGCATCGAGCGCGCGGCGCTTCCCGTCGCGTACGAGCAGGCCGTCGTCCCCGCGGAGGGCGAGGCGCTCACGCTGCAGGAGATCTATGAGCGCTGCAGCCCCTCCATCGTCGGCATCGCGGGCTATCGGGACGGGATGATGGGCTACTACTGGGGCACGGGCATCATTCTGAGCGGGGACGGCCTGATCCTCACCAACGCCCACGTGATCGGAAGCTGCAGCAGCGCCTCGGTCCTCCTTCCCGACGACAGGGAGCTTGAGGCGAAGCTGGTCGGCTCCGACGCCGTCAGCGACCTGGCGCTTCTGAAGATCGACGCCAAGGGCCTTCCCGCGGCCGAGCTCGGCGACAGCAGCTCCCTGCAGGTGGGCGACCATGTCGCCGCCATCGGCAACCCCCTCGGCAGCGGCTTCCGCAACACGCTGACCGACGGCATCATCTCCGCCATCGACCGCGACGTGCAGTCCAAGGGCCACCGCATGACCCTGCTGCAGACCAATACCGCCATCAACGAGGGCAACTCCGGCGGCGCGCTGTTCAATATGTACGGCCAGGTGATCGGCGTGACGAACATGAAAATGATGTCCTCCTACTCGAGCATCGAGGGCATCGGCTTCGCGATCCCCTCCTCCACCGTGCGCTATGTGGTCAACGCCCTGGTCAGAGACGGCGAGGTGCGCGGGCGGCCCTCCATCGGCATCACCGTCGGCGCCATCCCCGGCAACGCCAAGGAGGAGTACCGGATGCCCGACGGCCTTTATATCACCGACGTCAACGAGGGCAGCGACGCGGCGCTTCAGGGCCTGCTGCCCGGCGACGTGATCACCGAGGTCGACGGCGTCGCGGTCAGCACCACCGACGAGGTCAACGACCTGAAGAACCGCAAGAAGGTCGGCGAGACCATGCATTTCCGCATCTGGCGCGACGGGGAAACGCTGGAATTCGACGTGCTGCTGATGGACACCAACGACGTCTACGGAAAGCAGCCTTGAGACAGAGGCATAAAAAGCACACGGGGCGGCCGTT
>ONOL01000003.1 GCA_900319465.1 uncultured Eubacteriales bacterium
GGTGCTGATGGCGGCGGCGCTCGCAGCCGTCGGCGTGACGGCCTTCGTGCTGATCAAAAAGGGCCGCAAAAACGGGAAATAACAGTAAAAACGCCGGAAATATCGACGGCAAAAGCAGATAACAGAAGTCCCGATCCGAAAGGGATCGGGGCTTCTGTTATTATTCGTCAGTCTTCAGTATTCGTCGTCTTCTCCGACCGGGTGTAAATCGTCGGCACGGTAATCGCGCGGATGCTTCTGCGTTTGTGCTCCCTTTTTCGGTGCTGGGGTACGGAAGCGGTGCGTGATGGGACGCTCGATCTCATCCGTGTCACGGTATGCGTCGTAGTTCCCGGTTTCCATGTTTTTATAGAATCCCGTCATTGTGCTGTTCCTCCGATCCTTTACGCCGGGTATGTCATGCGATCAGGCGATCGTCTCGATGCGGATCACGTTGGTGTTCCCGCTCTTGCCGCTCGTGTTGCCGCCGGTCATGACTACCGTCTCGCCCGGATTCAGACGAAGCGCGTCTTTTGCGGCGCGCAGTGCGTAGAAGTTGAGCACCTCCATGCTCGGGAACTGCTCCGTCAGGATCGGGAGCACGCCCCAGGAGAGAGCGAGTTTGTACCAGGCCTTTTTACTTGTGGCAAGGCCGAGGATGTCGATGGGCGCGCGGAAACGGGAAACCATGCGGACGGTGAGGCCGCTGATGGAGGTGACCACGATGGCGCGGGCGTTCAGATCGATAGCCATCGTGCAGGCGGCGTGGGAAATTGCGTCGACGCGGTTCTGGATCTTGAAGTTCTCGGTCTGGAAATGGCCGATGTAGTCAATGTGGCGCTCGGTCTCCTCAGCGATCTCGCCCATGACGCGCAGCGCGTCCACAGGGTATTTGCCGGCGGCAGATTCGCCGGAGAGCATGATCGCGCTCGTACCGTCATAGACGGCGTTGGCCACGTCGCTGATCTCAGCACGGGTGGGGCGGGGATTGGAGATCATGCTTTCGAGCATCTCTGTGGCGGTAATGACACGCTTGCCGAGAAGACGGCAGCGGGTGATCAGGTACTTCTGGATGGCGGGCAGCTCCGTGAAGGGGACTTCCACACCAAGATCACCGCGCGCTACCATCACGCCCTCGCAGCAGGAGCAGATCTCGTCGATGTTGTCCACGCCGGACTGGTTCTCGATTTTCGCGATTACGTCGATATTGTCCCCTCCGTGTGTATGCAGGAAGCCCTTGAGGTCCAGAAGATCCTGCCGGCAGGAGACAAAAGAGGCGGCCACATAATCGACGTCGTTTTCGATGCCGAAGAGCAGGTCTGCCTTGTCCTGTTCACTCAGATACGTCTGGCGCATTACCTTGCCGGGGAAGCTCATGCTTTTGCGGTCGCTCAGAACGCCGCCGGTGACGACCCGGCAGCGGATCTCCGTTCCCTCGATCCCGGTCACTTCAAAGATGACGAGGCCGTTGTTGACGAGGACACGGTCGCCCACGCTCAGATCTTCCGCCAGGCCTTTATAGCTGACGGAGACAATGCTCTGATCCCCCTCGACCTCGCGGGTCGTAAAGGTGAACGCATCGCCGTCGTTCAGCGTGATTTTGCCGTCACGGAAGGTCCGGAGCCGGTATTCCGGCCCTTTGGTGTCAAGCATAATGGCAATGGGAAGACCGAGCTCTTCCCGGACGGATTTGATCATGTCAATCTTGCGCCGGTGTTCCTCATGCGTCCCGTGGGAGAAGTTGAGCCGGGCTACGTTCAGACCCTGAAGGCACATTTTCCTGAATACTTCCGGACTTTCACTGGCCGGGCCTATGGTGCAGATGATTTTCGTTTTTCTCATGGCGATTCGCCTCCGTGACAGTATAGTTTGTTGATTTTGTTTCTTTGATCATAAACAGGCGAAAGACCTGCTCGGCGGTATCGGCCAGATTCTTCTGCGCGATGACAGGCTCCATCGCCTCCCGAAGCGTCGCGGGTGCGCGAAGGATCGGGAAGAACGCGTCGATCCCGTGATCGTTGCACACGGCCGCATCGCAGGATACGCTCCCGGAAAAGGCGATGACGGGTCTTCCGTATTCTTTTGCGATTCGGGCGACGCCGATGGGCGCCTTGCCCATCACGGTCTGAGCGTCGAGCCTCCCCTCGCCGGTGACGACGAGATCGGCGCTTTGCACCGCTTCGGACAGTCCCGTTTCTTCCAGAACGATTCCGACGCCGGATTCCAGGACGGCGCCCAAAAAGCTGCGGAAGGCAAAGCCGAGCCCGCCTGCGGCGCCGGAGCCGGGACAATCGGGGTCCGCGCCGGGGCAAACGCTCCGTGCAAGCACCGCGTAGTCGCGCATCCAACGGTCCATCTGCGGGATCGAAGCGGGCGCAGCGCCTTTCTGCGGGGCAAATACGACGCTTGCGCCCCTCTCGCCGCAGAGCGGATTGCCCACGTCGCAGGCGATGCGGAAGGAGCAGTCCTTCAGCTCCGGCAACACCCCGTCGAAAGAAATGCGGCGCAGCTCACCGAGGCCGCGTGCGCCGAAGGGAACCTGGCCGCCCCGAGCGTTGAGAAAACCGAATCCGAGCGCCTGCAGCATGCCTGCGCCGCCGTCGTTCGTGGCGCTGCCGCCGATACCGATGAGAAAGCGGCGGCAGCCGGCGGCGATCGCGTCCCGGATCATTTCCCCGACGCCGAAAGTCGTTGCGGACAGGGGATCGCGCTCTTCCGCCTTCAGGAGTGTGATGCCGGCTGCGGCGGACATTTCCATGACGGCAGTTACGCCGTCCGGCAGCACGCCGTAGCTTGCGCGCACGCGTCCGCCCAGCGGGCCGGTCACGTTTGCGGTGCGGAGCGTTCCGCCGAGCCCGAAGGTCAGCGCCTCAACGGTTCCTTCTCCGCCGTCGGCAAGTGGGAGCACCTGCACGTCAGCGTCCGGGTCTGCGCGGAGGATCCCCTCCCGCACAGCGTTTCCGGCCTGCAGAGAGCTGAGGCTTCCTTTGAAGGAGTCAATGGCTACGACCGCTTTCATTACTCGGATCCTTTCTCTGAGAGTTTTTCAATGTGATGTGATTTTATTGTATCACAGGGGGCGTATGAAAAAAAGAAGCAGATGATTGTTCACTGCATTTTTTCGCAAAAAATCAGCACACCGTCCTCCGGAAACCGGTCGATCGATGTGCTGAAAGCGAGCAGGTCTGTAAGCCGGGTTCTGTCCGGGGGATTGCTCCCCCTGAACGACCATCTGTCTGTGGCCCTCCGTTGCCGAAGGGCTCAAGCCACCTCCTGAGAGCGGCCGGGCCGGCCTGTATGCTCCCGTTCCACGGTGTTGCTCCGGATAGAGTTTACAGCGTCCACGTGTCTCCACGCAACGGGTGGGCTCTTACCCCACCTTTCCACCTTTTCCCTGCCTGATGGCGGGGTAGTCTATTTCTGTTGCACTTGTCCGAGGGTCGCCCCTGGCGGGTGTTACCCGTTATCCTTGCCCTGTGGAGCCCGGACTTTCCTCACGCACGGGCTTTCGCCCTGTGCCCGCGGTCGTTCGGCCTGCTCGCGTTGTATTCTACCCATTTTCCTGTGCAAAGTCAACAAATATTCTTGTCACAGAAGCGGAAAAGGGATATAATAAAGTGTCTGGTAATCTGTCTTCGGACAGTTCGATCATTGGAATAAAGAGGCGATTGGTTTGATTCTTCAGGAGTATCTGGACTCAATTCGGGATAAGCGCATCGCGGTGCTCGGCATCGGTGTGAGCAACACGCCGCTCATCGAGCTTCTGCTGCAGAACGGGTGTGACGTGACGGCCTGCGACCGGCGTTCCTTTGCGGAGCTTGGCGAGACCGGGGAGCGTCTGCGCACGCTCGGCGCAAAGTTTCAGCTGGGAGAGGACTATCTGGAGGCGCTTGATCAGGATGTGATTTTCCGCACGCCCGGCCTTATGCCCTTCGATCCCCATCTTGAGGCCGCCAAGGCGAGGGGGAGCGTGCTCACCTCGGAGATGGAGCTTTTCTTCGCGCTCTGCCCCTGCCGCATTCTCGCCGTCACGGGAAGCGACGGGAAAACCACCACGACCACGATCATTTCCGAGCTGCTGAAGGCCGCGGGCTACACCGTGCATCTCGGGGGGAACATCGGTCACCCGCTGCTGTGCGAGGTGCCTGAGATCGCCCCCGACGACCTCGCAGTTCTGGAGCTCAGCTCGTTCCAACTCCACAGCATGCGCTGCCGCACGAATGTCGCGGTCATCACCAATCTTTCGCCCAACCATCTGGATAAACATAAGGACTATCAGGATTACATCGACGCCAAACGCGCGATCTACGCCGGCCAGACCGCGGACGACACGCTGATCCTCTGCGCGGACGACGGGCACAGCGCGTATTACGCCTCCTCCGCGCCCGGCCGGGTCGCCACCTTTGCCAACGGCCACGGCGGCGAACACGGCTGCTACCGGGTCGGGGACGAGATCTTTTGGCAGAATGGGGGGGAGCGCGAGCGGATCATGCGCCGCTCGGAGATCAAGCTGCCGGGCGAGCACAATGTGCTCAATTACCTCGCGGCCTTCGAGGCGGTGCGCGGCCTTGTCCCGGCGGAGATCTGCCGTCAGGTCGCGATGGATTTCGGGGGCGTCGAGCACCGGCTTGAGCTCGTGCGCGTCAAGGACGGGGTGAAGTATATCAACGACTCTATCGGCTCCAGCCCCTCCCGCACCATCGCGGGTCTGCGGGCCATGACCGACAAGCCCATCGTCCTCTGCGGCGGCTATGACAAGCACATCCCCTTCGAACCGCTGGGCGACGCGCTGTGCAGACTTGCCAAGCGGGTCTTTCTGACCGGGGATACGGCGCTCAAGATCAAGGATGCGATCGTAAACTCTCCGGAGTTTCCGGGAAGCGGGCTGACCTTCGAGCTGCACGAGGACTTTGCCGAAAACGTGCTGGCTGCCGCTTCAGTCGCAGAGGAGGGGGATGTGGTGCTCTTTTCTCCCGCCTGTGCGTCCTTTGACCACTTCAGGAACTTCGCCGAGCGCGGCGAAGCCTTCAAGCGCATTGTAAATGCGCTGTAAGATCTGTAAACAGGAGAAACCGAATCCATGAAACTGTCTGATATCCGCCCGGAGGTCTTCCCAATGGCCGAGCGTGCGGAGAAGCGCTGTGAAAAGCGCTTTCGCGAGATCGACCGGGTGGCGGAGCAAAACACCCTGCGCGTGATGGCCGCCTTCCAGGACCAGCGTGTGTCCGACGCCTGTTTTGCCGGCACGACCGGCTACGGCTACGACGATCTGGGACGCGAGACGCTGGATAAGATTTACGCCCAGCTTTTCGGCACCGAGAGCGCGCTGGTGCGTCTGGGCTTTGTCAACGGTACCCACGCGCTGACAGCCGCCATGTTTTCCCTTGCAAGGCCTGGGGAAACGGTGCTTGCCGTCACCGGAACGCCCTATGATACGCTTCGCACCGCGATCGGGCTGAGCGGAAACGTCTTTGGCTCGCTGAAATTTTACGGCGTCAACTATGCGCAGGTGGATCTTGCTCCCGACGGCCGGCCGGACTATGACGCGATCCGCGCCGCGGTCTCCGATCCGAAGGTGAAGGGCGTCATGATCCAGCGCTCCCGCGGTTACGAGGATCGCAAGGCGCTCTCCGTCAAGGAGATCGGCCGGATCGTCGAGGCTGTGCGCGAGGTCAACCGCGAGGCCAATATTATGGTGGACAACTGCTACGGCGAGTTTACCGACGTGATCGAGCCGACCCACGTGGGGGCGGACATCATCGCCGGCTCGCTGATCAAGAATCCCGGCGGCGGCGTCGCCCCGACGGGCGGCTATGTGGCCGGCCGGGCTGAGCTCGTCGAGCGCGCGGCCATGCGCCTCACCACCCCGGGCATCGGCGGCGAATGCGGCTCGACGCTCGGAAACAACCGCCTCTTTTTCCAGGGACTGTTCCTCGCGCCCCACACGGTCGCCCAGGCGCTCAAAACAGCCGTGTTCTGTGCGGCGATGATGGAGGAGCTGGGACTGGAAAGCAGCCCATCGGTGGATGAGCCGCGCTCCGATATCATCCAGATGGTGAAGCTCGGCTCGCCTGAAAAGATGCGGCGCTTCTGTCTCGGCATTCAGGCCGGCGCGCCCGTGGACTCCTACGTCACGCCGGAGCCGTGGCAGATGCCCGGCTATGAGGACCCCGTCATTATGGCGGCCGGCGCCTTTGTCCAGGGCTCCAGCATCGAGCTCTCCGCCGACGGCCCCATCCGTCCGCCCTATACGGTCTATATGCAGGGAGGTCTCACCTATGAATCCGGCAAGCTCGGGATCATGATGGCGGTCTCCGCAATGCTCGAAGCGTAACTGCATATACTGGTGCATGGAGGTGAAACCATGCACTACCGTCTCTTTCGCCGCGGGAAGATCACGCTTCCGGAGTCGGGAAAAAAAGCCGGACGCGGATGGATCGGCTTTCTGCTGGCGCTCGCGTTTGCCCTGTCTTTCCTGGCGGCGGCGGGCCGTTTTCTGAGCGACCTGTCTTCCCGGATCGCCGTCTCCGACGCGGCCGACGCGGTCTCTGCCGAGGTCAACCGGGTCATCGCCCGCGTGATGAGCCGGGAGGAGTTTTCGGAAGCGAGCTTTGTGCGTTTTGAGAAAAACGAGGCGGGGGAGATCACTGCGGTCAGCTCCGACATGGGGCGCATCAACGCCCTTTCCGCCGAAATTCTGGAGCAGGTGGTCGGCTCCGCCGATAACCGCACGCTCACCGTGCGCATTCCCGCCGGGAATCTGACCGGCATCAGCCTGCTGATGGGGCGCGGACCGCTTGTCCCGGTAGAGATCCTGATGCTGACCTCGTCCCGCGTCGGCTTTGACAACAGCATTGTCACGGCCGGGATCAACCAGACCAAGCACCAGATCCTGCTGACTGTAACGGTCGACATCGACGTCCTGATCCCATGGGGGACGGAGAGCACGCAGGTCATAAGCCAGGTGCTGATCGCCGATACCATCGTGGTCGGGCAGGTCCCGGAAACCTTTGTCAGTCTGGACTCATGAGAACAGGGAAGGATTCGTATGGAGATTCAACACGAGATCGACAAGCTTCGCCGTGAGATCGAATATCACAGCAAGCTCTATTACGTCATGGACGCCCCGGTGATTTCGGACTATGAGTTCGATATGCTGATGCAGCGCCTCAAAGCTCTGGAAGCAGAGCATCCCGAGCTTATTACGCCCGATTCGCCGACCCAGCGGGTCGGCGGGCAGGCGCTGAGCCAGTTTGAGCAGGTGCGGCACCAGGTGCCGCTGGAGAGCCTGACAGACGTTTTTTCTTATGACGAGCTCTTTGCCTTCGGCGACCGCATGGACGACCTGCTGACGGAACCTCACGACTATGTGGTGGAGCCGAAGATCGACGGGCTCTCCATGTCGCTGGAATACGAAAACGGCGTGTTCGTCCGCGGCGCTACCCGCGGCGACGGGGCCGTGGGCGAGAACGTGACAGAGAACCTGCGCACCGTGCGTTCGCTCCCGCTTCGCATCGAAAACGCCCCGGAACGGCTGATCGTCCGCGGCGAGGTCTATATGTCCAAAGCCGTATTTGCAGAGCTCAACGCCGAACGGGAGATCCGAGGGGAAGCGCTGCTTGCCAACCCCCGCAACGCCGCTGCCGGCTCTATGCGCCAGCTCGACCCGAAGGTAGCCGCCTCCCGCAAGCTGGACATCATCTGCTTTAACCTCCAATATTCCTCCGACGGCGGCTACGAGACGCACGCCCAGACGCTGGACGCCATGCGAGGCATGGGCTTTCCCGTGGTCGGTTATCAGCAATACGACAACATTCGGGACTGCGTCGAGCGCATCGAGTGGCTGGGCGAACACCGGGATGAGCTGCCCTATGACATGGACGGCGCGGTCATCAAGATCAACCGGCTCGATCAGCGCGAGTCGCTCGGCAGCACCGCCAAGGCGCCGCGCTGGGCGGTCGCGTTCAAGTATCCGCCCGAAAAGAAGGAGAGCCGCGTGCTCGATATCGTGGTACAGGTCGGCCGTACAGGCGTGCTTACACCGAAGGTCATCGTGGAGCCGGTCAGGCTGGCCGGAACCACGGTTTCCGCCGCGACGCTGCACAACCAGGATAATATCGACCGCCTCGATCTGCGCATCGGCGACACGGTTTTGCTGCAGAAGGCGGGGGAGATCATTCCCGAAGTGCTCTCCGTCAACCGGGACAAGCGACCGGAGGGCACGGTGCCCTTCACGCTGCCGAAGCTATGCCCGGAGTGCGGCTCGCCTGTCGTCCGGGATGAGGACGGCGTCGCGCTGCGCTGCACAAGCCCCGAGTGCCCGGCACAAAGGCTCAGGAACATTGCCCATTTTGCTTCCCGCGAGGCGATGGACATCGAGGGCCTCGGCATCTCCGTGTGCGAAAGCCTCGTCAATGCCGGACTCGTCAAAACGCCGGCCGACCTTTATTATCTCAAAGCGGAGGATATAGCGGCGCTCGAGAGGCTGGGAGACAAATCCGCCCAGAAGCTGATCGCCGCGATCGACAAGAGCCGGGAGGCCGGGCTTGCGAGATTGCTGTGCGCCTTCGGGATCCGTCAGGTCGGCCAGAAGGCTGCGAAGGTGCTGGCAAGCCATTACAGCGATTTGGATGCGCTGATGGCCGCTGGCGCCGAGGAGCTAACGCTCGTGCCGGATATCGGCGCGATCACGGCAGGATTTATCACCGAATGGTTCTCCAAGCCCCAGTCGCTTCATCAGATCCGCCTTCTGCGCGATGCGGGGGTGGACTTCAGCTCCCACGAGGAGAAAAAGGACGACCGCTTTGCGGGTATGACCTTCGTCCTCACCGGCGCCCTGCAGCAGTTCACGCGGGACGAAGCCTCCGCCCTTATTGAGAGCTTCGGCGGAAAGGCGAGTTCCTCGGTATCGAAGAAAACGAGCTATGTGGTCGCGGGTGAAAACGCGGGCAGCAAGCTGACCAAGGCGCAGAGCCTGGGCATTCCGGTCCTCTCGGAGGCCGAGTTTGCCGATATGCTGCGATGACAGCCGAGCGGAAACATCGGGCGCGGCTTGCGCTTTTCGGCGGGATGACGCTTGCGGTCATGATTCTGATCTTTTGGTTTTCTGCGCAGAACGGAGCAAGCTCCCGGGCGATGAGCGAAGGGTTTCTCAAAATGCTGCTCGGGACGCTTGCCGAACGTTTTCTGCCCAGACTTTCCGGGAAAGGGATCGACTGGGATATCCGCAAATACGCCCATATGGGAGAGTATTTCTGCCTCGGGCTGTCCGCTTTCCTGTTTTTTTCGGAGCTGACGCGCTGGCGGGGAAAGGGGAGAGCGGCGCTGCTCGCGCTCGCGTGGAGTTTTCTTTACGCCTGCTCGGACGAAGTGCATCAGCTTTTTGTTCCCGGGCGCGCGGGGCGCTTGCGCGACGTGTTCGTGGATGGCGCAGGCTTCGGTGCCGGTATCCTGCTCGCAGTCCTGCTCCGCTGGAGCATGGAATACAGACAATCCCGCAAAATGCGGACATAAAGAGAGAATTACCGCCGCCCCGGAGAGCTGGGGACGGCGGAGTGGGAGAGATTAGAATGGCTAAGCACCTTGCCCCATCCAAAAAGAAAGAGAGAAAGCTGCCGGAGTTTCGGCAGGAAGTGCTGCCGAAGGTGGTCAATTTCCGCTTTGGCCAGACAAAAAAACAGTATTTCCGGGAATTTTCCCTGCGGATGATGATCCCGGTTCTGGCTGCGGCGCTGCTGTTTCTGGTCGGCTTTCTGCTGCGCTCGCCCATGTGGGTCAAAGTTCTTCTGCTCGGGGCCTCCGCTCTTTGCTCGGCCTTTGATCTGCTGCGCCGCTGCCTGAAAAAGCTTGTCAACCGGAAGCTGCCGGATGAAGATCTCCTGTTCCTGATCGCCGCGATCCTCGCCTTCTGCCTCGGCGAATATGCCGCCGGCGCCTTCAGCCTTCTGGTCATCCGCGCCGCCGAGCTCGTGCAGGCCTACGTTCTGGCCCGGAGCGACAACGGCGTTGAGGTCCTGCGCGCGATCATGCCCGAGAAGGCGCGCGTGATGCATGGAGAGGAGGCGGTCGAGACCGTCCCCGAAGCCGTACAGGTCGGCGATACGCTGCTCGTTCAGCCGGGCGACCGGGTCCCGGTGGACGGGGAAGTGCTGTCCGGCATGAGCACGCTGGATCGCTCCGCGCTGACCGGGGATAGGGAAGCGTTCAATGTCTCGATCGGCAGCAAGCTGCGCTCCGGCTGCGTCAATCTGAGCGCGCCTCTGACGATGAGGGCAGAAAAGAGCTTTGAGGATTCCACCGCGGCAAAGCGGCTGGAGAGCTTCGAGCAGGCCAGGGCGATGAATTCCAAGCTGGAGAAGCGGCTCAGCCGATACAGCGCGATGTATACGCCGATCGTTGCTCTTTTGGCGCTGATCCTCGGCGTCATCGTCCCGATCTTTACCGGCAACTGGATCGGCGGCCTGCACCAGGCGGTCATCTTCCTCCTCCTTTGTTCCCCCTGCGCGCTGCTGATCTCGGTGCCGCTGTGCTTCGAGGGAGCGATCGTCTGCGCGGAGCGAAAGGGCGTACGGGTATTCGGCAAGAGCTGCATCGAGAGGCTTGCTCATGTGCGGACCATGGCTTTCGGCAAAACCGGCGTGATCACGGACGGGAATTTCCGCGTGACGGACGTTTTCCCGGACGGGGTTGGCGAGATGGACCTGCTCGCCATGGCCGCCGCCGCGGAGAGCCATTCCCGCAATCCCGTGGGCAAGGCGCTGCGGCAGGCGGGCGCCTGGACGAAGGAGACCGGCGACGGCGTCATGCAGATCGAGGAGATCCCCGGCCGCGGCGTGAGCGCTTTCATCGAGGGCCGCCACGTTTACGTGGGCAACGCGGCGCTGCTGGAGGAGCACGGGATCTTCTACCTCACGCCGAACCGCGCCGGCTCCGCGATCCACGTGGCGGTCGAAAACCAGTACTGGGGTCATATCCTGCTCAGCGACAAGATCCGTGAAGGCGCGTTCGACGCGCTGGAGGATCTGCGCGCGCAGGGCGTCAACCAGATGGTTCTGCTCACCGGCGACGTGCTCTCCGTTTCCAAGAGCATCGCCTCCGCGCTGAATTTCGATATGGTGCGCTCCGAGCTCTCTCCCGACGGGAAGCTCTCCGCCATACGCTATCTCAAGCAGGGGCTCGGCGACCGGGCGACCCTCGCCTACGTGGGCGATGGGATCAACGACGCCGCCCTGTTCGACGAGGCGCATGTCGGCGTCTCTCTGGATACGCTCCGGCATGACGACGGAACCGACAAGGCCGACGTGGCCGTCATGTCCGGCGAGATCCGCCGACTTCCCGCCCTGCTTCGCATCGCCGTTGCCGCATGGAAGGCCGTATTGCAGAACATCGTTCTCTGCTGCGCGGTCAAGGCCCTTTTGCTGATCCTCGCGCTCTGCGGCGCGGCTCCGATCGCAATCTGCGCGGCTGCGGACGCGCTCTGTGTCGTATTGACGGCTCTCAACTCTCTGCGCACCTTTACGGTGGAGTAATATGAATTGCTACGATTTTGACCGGACGGTTTTCTTTCCTGACAGCTCTTATCTCTTCGTCACCTACTGCCTGCGCCGCTATCCGCGCGCAGTGCTCCGGGCGATGCCCGGAACGATGCTTACCGGCTTGCTGAAGCTCTGCGGACTGCGCGAGACGCGGGATTTGAAGGAAAAGATCTTTTCTTTCCTGCCGTATCTGGATGACGTGGACGGGATCGTGCAAGCGTTCTGGGCGGAAAACTTTGACGCGGGCATCGCGGATTGGTATCTGCGCCGCCGTCGGGACGACGATGTAATCCTGTCCGCGTCCCCGGAGTTCCTGCTGCGGCCCGCCGCCGAACGGCTGGGCGTTCGTCTGATTGCGACGCGAATGGATCGCCACAGCGGGGAGATCATCGGGAAAAACTGCCACGATTACGAGAAGGTGACGCGCTTTTATCGCGAATTCCCGGGACAGCGGCCGGAGAACTTTTATTCCGATTCTCTCTCGGACAGCCCGATGGCCCGTATTTCAGAGCGCGCATGGCTCGTGGAGGACCGGGAGACGCTGCGTCACTGGCCGGAGACAAACGGAGGCCTTCGATGAAACGGAGGCCTCCTTCTCAAAGCCGGCGCGCCTATCTGACCGAGACGCCGATCTCAACGCTGATCTGTACGCTGGCTGTCCCGACGATCATCAGCATGCTGGTGACCGGCGTCTACAACGCTGCCGATACCTATTTTGTCGGACGCATCTCCACCCAGGCGACCGCTGCGGTCGGCCTCGTTTTTTCCGTGATGGCCATGATCCAGGCTCTTGGCTTCTTCTGCGGCCAGGGATCCGGCAATTATCTCTCCCGCCTGTTGGGATCGGGAGAGCTGCAGAAAGCCAATGAGATCGCGGTCACCGGCTTTTCGATGGCGCTTGCTGCCGGACTCTGCACCGCCGCGTTCGGCAATCTCTTCGCCGTCCCGCTCGCAAGGCTGCTCGGCGCCACGGCTTCCACCCTCCCCGATACGCTTGCCTATCTGCGTGTGATCCTGATCGGCGCGCCGTTTATGATGTGCCAGTGCGTCATCAACAATCAGCTCCGGTTCCAGGGCAGCGCTTTTTACGCCATGATCGGTCTGATGTGCGGCGCAGTCGTCAACATCGGGCTGGACCCGCTGCTGATTTTTGCCTTTCGGCTCGGCGTCCCCGGCGCGGCGATCGCCACGGTCTGCGGTCAGATCACCGGCTTCTGTGTTCTTCTGCTCGGCAGTACGAGAGGGGAGAATATCCGCCTTCGCGTAAACAATATCCGTATGAGCGCGGACAATATCATGCAGATCGTCAACGGCGGTCTGCCTTCTCTCATGCGGCAGGGGATGGCGGCGGTCTCCGTTGTTCTTCTCAACCGCTTCGCCAATGCCTGCGGCGGCGACGCCGCGATCGCCGGCATGTCTGTTGTAAACCGTACGATGCAGCTGCTCTCCTCGGCGCTGATCGGTTTCGGTCAGGGCTACCAGCCGGTCTGCTCCTTCAATTACGGCGCAGGACGCTGCCGCCGTGTTCGGGAAGGTTATTTCTTCTGCGTCCGCTACGGGACGATCCTGATGACGCTGGCAGCCGCCGTCTGCCTGCTGTTTCCCGCTCCCATCGTGGCTTTTTTCCGCGACGATCCGGCGGTGATCGAGGTCGGCGCGCGTGCGCTGCGCTGGCAGGCGTGCGCGCTCCCGCTCATGGCGACCTCGATCCTGACCAATATGATGCTGCAGGCAAGCGGACAGGGGATCCGTTCCGCGATCACCTCATCCGCAAGAAACGGGATCTTTTTTATCCCGTTGATCCTGACCCTGCCGAAGCTGCTCGGTCTGCGGGGCGTCGAGATGACACAGGCCTGCGCGGACGCGCTGACCTTTCTTCTCTGTATTCCCTTTGCCGCCTCTTTCCTGCGAAAACTGCGCCGGATGGAGTCGGAATAAAAAACAAAGGCGATCCGACCGGATCGCCTTTGAAATATTTTTCCGTTTATTTTTTCTCTTTGAAATCGGGAATGAAGCTGCCGTCAATGCCCATGGCTTTCAGGCGCGCCTTCATCTGCCCGGTTTTTTTGTTGTACATCGCGGTGCGCAGCTCATCATCCGGCACGAAGCGGCAGTACGAATTGCAGAAGCTGTCGAACATCTCGCGGTTGCGGGCGGAGACGCGGGGGATCAGCAGCACGACCGCCACAACGGCACCGGCGAGAAAGCCAATCCTTATGTACAGCGGGCACCATACGAGCACAGCGGCAAGAATCGCGGCCGCGACGACCCCGCAGAAGACAACGGAGACCACCGTATAGCGCTTCGCGCCGACGGCAATGAGATCCTCCTGCAAGCTGTTCATTTTTTGGATCATGGGGAAGGCCGTAGTATAATTAAAGAAGATCTGGCGGAGAAACAGATAAGCCCAAAGCCAACCGCCGAGAAAAAGAGCGCCGGCCAGCATGATTTTGATTTCCATTCGATGTCAACCTCCATAGCGGGAATCCGTTGGTATTGTAGCACAAGCGAATACAAGTTTCAAGAATAATTCCGCTCGCCGGGCATAGATTGTGATACGGGAAGTGAGAGGATGAACGGATACGCTCTGGCCGCGGATTTGCTGCCTGAGGATTACCGCAGGGCACTGCCGCCCGCCTGCCTGGAGGCGGAGGAGATCCGCCTGCGCGTGGGGCGCAGCCCTACGCTTCTCCGGGACGGACGGGAGCAGAGTTTTTTTGAGCGGAGCTGCCAGGAAAAGGATCTGCTCTGCGTGCTGGAAAGGGCAAGCGGCGCGTCACTGCACGCCGTGTCGGACGCTTTGCGCGAGGGGTATCTCTCCTGCCGCGGGGTGCGGATCGGCGTATGCGGGACCGTGCTTCCCGGCGGCTCGGAAGGCGGATTCGGGAGCTTCTCTTCCCTGTGCCTGCGCATTCCGAGAGAATGCCGGGGGATCGGCCGCGAGCTGCTGCCGGCCGTGCGGGAAAACGCCGGCGGCGGGACGCTGATCGTCTCCCCTCCGGGCGGCGGCAAAACGACGCTGCTGCGGGAACTGATCCGATGCCTATCCAACGGGGGGCTGCGGATCGGCGTTGTGGACGAGCGCAACGAGCTGTCCGCGAGCGACGGCGGGAGGGCGGGCTTTGACCTCGGGTTGCGCAGCGACGTTCTCATCGGCGCGGGAAAGGCGGAGGGCGCGATGCTTCTTCTGCGCTCGATGAATCCCCAGCTGATCGCCATGGACGAGATCACGCGCGCCGAGGATCTCGAGGCGGTACGAAGGATCGCAGGCTGCGGCGTGGGGATACTCGCGAGCGCGCACGGGAAGAGTGCGGAGGAAATGCGGCGCCGTCCGATGTACCGCGATTTGCTGGGAAGCGGCGTCTTTTCGCTGGCGCTTCGTATCGAAGGAGAAGGGAAGGACAGGCGGTATTGCTTAACGGAGATCACACGATAAAGCTTTTCGGCGCGATCCTCACGGCGGCAGGCTGCCTTTTCGCCGCGTCGGCATGGAACCGCAGCCGCGTATCCCGCCTGCGAACGCTGGACAGGCTGGTGCAGGCGCTTACATACATGGAAGCGGAGCTTGCCGGGAAAGCGGCGCCGCTTCCGCAGCTCGCACTTCGTCTTTCCCGTCAGACAGACGGAGCGGTCGGAAGGTTTTTTGCCGCGCTGGTTCGGGAGATGGACGCTCTCGGCGAACGGCCCTTTTGCGAAATCTGGACGGAGGCTGCGGAGGCGAATCTGCCGGAGCTGCGCAATCGTGAGCGGGACGCGATCCGGGATCTGGGGGCGTCGCTTGGCCGCTATCCCGTCGGGATGCAGCGCGAAGCGATCGCGGTCTGCCGGGAGCTTCTGCTGCGGGAAATCAATGCGGCGAGACAGAATGAACGGGAGGAAAGCAGGCTCGTCTGGGGACTCTCCGCCTCGGCCGGCCTCCTGCTCTGGATCGTACTGATATGAGGAAGCCATGGAAGTAGATCTCATTTTCAGAATTGCGGCGGTGGGGATACTGGTCGCCGTTCTCAATATCCTGCTGACGCGCTCGGGGCGCGAGGACCAGGCGCTGATGACGACGATCACCGCGCTCGTGGTGGTGCTGATGATCGTGGTACAGAAGATCAGCGAGCTTTTCAGCCTCATCAAGACGCTCTTCAACCTGTAGTATGGAGCTGGTTTACAGGGCGGCGGCGCTCGCGCTCACGGCTGCGGTGCTGACGCTTGTGATTCGAAAAAAGAATCCGGAGATGGCGAGCCTGTTGAGCATCGCGGCAATTACCGCCGTGCTGCTGGCCGCACTGCGCTATGCCGAGGCGTTCCGCGAGCTGACCGCGACGGTGCGAACGCTTCTGGACGGGAGCGAGAGCTATCTGCTTCCCGTACTCAAATGCCTTGCGGCGGCGATCGTGACCCGCATCGCGTCTGATCTGTGCCGGGATGCGTCCCAGACGGCGCTGGCCTCGGCGGTCGAGCTGACCGGCGCCGTCTGTGCGGTCGGCATCTCGCTGCCCATGATCCTTGCCGTGCTGAAACGGATCGGAGGACTGCTTTGAAAAGAGGGATCGCGATTCTGCTTCTTGCGCTGGGCTTTCTGCTGTGGGGCTGCCCGTCCTGCCTGGCCGAGGGGCTCGTGGAGCAAACCGCCGGTGAGGCAGGCTTGTCCGCGCTGGAAGAGGGGCTTGAGGGAACTGCAAGCCAAATTGCCGGAGAGCTGCCGATGAACGGCAGCTATGACACGCAAGGCGCGCTCTCACGGCTCTGGGAATACGTGCGCCGGGAGCTGACCGAGCAGTTTCACGCGCAGTTCGTCTTTGCCCTGCGCCTGGCGGCGCTTCCGTTTCTGTGCGCGCTGGCGGATGCGGTGACCGAGAGCAGAGCCTCGCGGGAGGCCATCTCTCTCGCTGCCTGCTGCGCGGCGTCCGTTTGGCTGGCCGGGGATTGGGACAGCGGTATTGCACAGGCGATGGATACGCTGGAGAGCCTTTCCGATTACTCAAGAGCCGCGCTGCCGGTCGTCTATACCGCGGCGGCAGCCGCCGGGGGAGTCAGCTCGGCGCCTCTCAAATACGCGGCGAGCTGTCTTGCCATCGAAGTGATGATGACGGCCTCCCGCCGCCTGGTGCTGCCCCTGATCCGCTGTTATCTCGCACTCGCGCTCTGCGGCTGCGTTTGTGAAAACAGTCTGGTGGCAGCCGTCGGACGGCTCGTGAAATTTCTGGCCGTTACGGTCATGAGCGCGGTGACGGCGGGCTTTTGCCTGTATGTGGGGGTAACGGGGCTTGTGGCGGGCAGTACGGATGCGGCGGCGGTGAAAGCGGCGCGGACGGTCATCGCGGGCGTCCTGCCTGTGGTCGGCGGGATTTTGTCTGACTCGGCAGCTTCGCTGCTCGCCGCCGCCGGTGTGGTCAGGAGCACGGCCGGCGTGTTTGCGCTCATCGCACTGTGTGCCCTCTGCGCAGGCCCCCTTATCTTCCTGCTGCTGAAAATGCTGTTTCTGCGCGCGGCTGCGACGCTTGCGGAGCTCCTGCCCGGCGGGCGGCTGTCAAAGCTGCTTGAACAGCTCGGAACGGTGTTCGCCATGCTGCTCGGCCTGCTCGGTAGCAGCGGCGTGATGCTCTTTTTCTCACTGATGGCCGGTATGAAGGCGGTGGTAACGGGATGATGCAGCCTCTCAACGGCTTCTGTGTGCTGGCCGTATTCTGCGGGGCGGCGCTGCGTCTTGCGCCGGAGGGAACGGTACGGCGCGTCATGAGCGTTCTGGTGTCCGCGATCCTGCTGCTGCAGCTCTTTGCCGGCATCGGCCTTGAAGACCTGGAGTCCATCCCGGCAGACCTCGGGAGGATCCGGGAGGCAGAACAGCGCTTCCGGCAGGAGAGCGGGGAGCTGCGGGAGCGTCTTGACCGGCTTGTCATAGAGGAGGAGCTTCGCACATATATTCAGAACAAAGCGGAGCAGCACGGCGTGCAGATCTCCGAGGTGGAGCTGGAGCTACGCTGGCAGACGGAAGGCTACTGGCTTCCGTGGTCGCTGAAGGTGGTTGCCGGGGGGACGGAGCGGGATTTTGCGCCGCTGCTGCGCGAGCTGTCAGCGGAGCTGGGGATCCCGGAGGAAAGACTGCGGTGGTGCGCGGATGACGGACTGGAAGAATCTTCTCAAGCAACTGGATAAGGCGAAGTACCCGCTTCTCGTGTTGCTGATCGGCGTGCTGCTGATGCTTCTGCCGGGCAGCATCCGTTCGCCGACAGACGGAAGCGGGGAGAGAGACCCCTTTGAGGCGCTGCTGTCCCGCGTAGACGGGGTGGGGGAGAGCCTGCTCGCTGTCTCTGACGACGGCGTGGTGATCGTCTGCGAAGGTGCGGAGGACCCCGCCGTCCGTCTCTCGCTCCTGCAGGCCGTTCGGTCCTATACCGGCTTTACTTCAGATCATATCACGATATTAAAAATGTCGGAGCATGGAAGGGGAGGATAAATCCATGAAAAACAGGAAAAGAAATCTTACGATGACAGCGGTACTGCTTTTCGTCTGCGCGGCGGTGGCGCTCAACTGGTCGTACAACAAGCGCTGGGGAAAGCCGGACGCGGAGATGGTACTGGCTGAGGACAGCGCCATGACGAAAGCAAACGCCGAGAGCAAGGAAAAGACGCCTGCCACGGCATCGGAGTATTTTGCGGAGGCAAGACTGACCCGGCAGGTCTCCCGGGACGAGGCGCTGCAGCTTCTGCAGGCCGCGGCGACAGCCGAGACGGCCTCTCAGGAGACCATTGACGGCGCGGTGAACGCGATCTCCGCGATGGCGACCAGCTCCATGAAGGAAGCCCAGATCGAAAACCTGCTGATTGCCAAGGATTTTGACGACTGCGTCGTATACATCGGCAACGGCGCGATCACTGTCGCGGTCCCGGCGCCCATGGAGGGGCTGAGCGAAGAGGCGGTCGCCCGCGTGACCGATATCATCTGCAGCGAGACGGAATATGCGGCGGCTCAGCTCAATATTATCGAGGTTCGTGCGTAAAAACGCCCGGCGGATCCGGAAAAGATCTGCCGGGCTTCTTCTTTTGCAAGAGAAATGCAAAAGTTTGCAAAAGTTTGCAAAAGTTTGCGGGGAAAGGCTTTCTTTTTTTTGCATATCGTGATAAAATACTCTGACTACGATTAGGAGGCATCTTTATGGCTGAAAATTACATCACCTGCCAGGAAGAAAACGGCAGCATCAATATTTCCGAAGACGTGATCGCGGGTATGGTACGCTCGGCCGTTCTCGAGGTCGAGGGCGTTGCCGGGCTCTCCACGACCGCCGGGGCCGAGATTGCCGAGCTGATCGGCATCAAAACGCTGACGCGCGGCGTGAAGGTGCAGTTCCTCAACGAAAAGGTGATCGTCGATATCATCATCACCGTCGCATACGGCAGCAACATCGTGAACGTGGCGCGCAGCGTGCAGGAGAAGGTGGTCAACACTGTTTCCGCCGCCACCGGCATCCAGCAGGCGGAGGTCAACGTCCACGTTTCCGGCATCGCGTTCGACAAGTGATCAGGCGGAGGACAGACAGATGACAAGAACCGCAGCCAGAGAAATCGCCATTCAGCTTTGCTTCGCCGCGGCCTCGGCCGATCTGGAGCCCGGCGAACTGGCCGAGCGCTTTTTCGACCGGGCGTATTATGAGAGCCTGGGTGAGGAGCAGGAGCTGTTCCGGGAATATCCGGACGCGGATCAGATGGCGTATATCCTGCGTCTGACAAGCCTTGCGTCTGAGCACCGGGCGGAGATCGACGCGCTCATCGAGCGCTATGCGAAGGGCTGGCGCATCGAGCGTATCTCCCGCACGGCGCTCGCCGTGCTCCGCTGCGCCGTCTGTGAGATCTTCTACATGGAAGATATCCCCAACGCCGCCGCCATCAACGAAGCGGTCGAGCTCTGCAAGGGCTATGACGGGCCGGACACGGTATCCTTCGTCAACGGCGTGCTGGGCGGCATCATGCGCGGCGAGCTGGGGGAAACCAGCCCCGCCGAAGCGCCCGCGCAGGAATAAGCGATGGAGAGACAGGCGCTTTCCGTCACCGAGCTCAACAACCGCATCAAAGGCCTGCTGGATCTCGACCCCATGCTGGCGGACGTCTGCGTGCGCGGTGAGCTCTCCAATTACAAGATCTACCCCTCCGGGCACCACTATTTTACGCTTAAGGACAGCGAGAGCAGCCTGCGTTGCGTGATGTTCAAAGGCAGCGCCGCAAAGCTCCGCTTTCGTCCGGAAAGCGGGATGAGCGTCACGGCCTTCGGCCGCGTTTCCGTCTATCCGCGCGACGGCGCGTATCAGCTTTACTGCAGCGCACTGCAGCCTGAGGGGGCGGGCGATCTGCAGGTCGCCTTTGAGCAGCTCAAGGCAAAGCTCGCGGCCGAAGGCCTTTTCGACCGCAGCCACAAGAAGCCTCTGCCCGCCTTTCCGGAAAAGATCGCGATCGTTACCTCCTCCGCAGGTGCGGCCGTCCACGACATGATCCGTATCCTCGGCCACCGCTGGCCGATGACGAAGGTCGTGCTGCTGCCCGTACGGGTACAGGGCGTGGAGGCGCCGCCCGAAATTGCCGGCGCCATCCGCTACGCAAACGAGTTTCAGGTGGCGGACTTGATCATCACCGGGCGCGGCGGCGGGTCGATCGAAGACCTCTGGGCCTTCAACGACGAGCGCGTCGCCCGCGCGATCTATGATTCCGGGATCCCCGTGATTTCGGCCGTGGGGCATGAGCCGGACGTGACCATCTCCGACTACGTGGCAGACGCGCGCGCGTCCACCCCTTCCAACGCGGCGGAGATTGCCGTGCCCGACCAACACGAGCTGCGCGACGCGCTGGACCATCTGGACATCCGTTCCCGCCAGGCGATGCAGAAAAAGCTCTCGCAGCTTTCGCAGAAGCTCGCCGCCCTCGCAGAAAAAAGGGTGCTGACCGATCCGAGCGTATACATCGACAACCGCAGGATGGAGCTCGATCACATGCGCGACCGGCTCTCCGCCTCGGCGGAGCGCAAGGTCTCCGCGGGCAGGCAGGAGTTTGTACGGCTCGCCTCCGCCCTTGACGCCATGAGTCCGCTCCGGGTCCTGAAAAGGGGTTACAGCATCACCGAGGACGGCGCGGGAAACAGCGTCAAAAGCGCCTCCCAACTCAAAAAGGGCGACCGGGTGCGTCTGCGCTTTGCCGACGGCGGAGCGGACTGCACCGTGGATTGCGTAACAGAAGGAGATTGAACCATGGCGGCAAAAAAGCTGAATTTCGAGCAGTCGCTTGCACGGCTGGACGAGATCGTACGGCACCTGGAAAAGGGCGACCTTCCCCTGAGCGATTCTCTCAGCCTCTTTGAAGAAGGGACTGCGCTGCTCTCGTCCGCGAGCAGGATGCTCGACGAAGCGGAGCAGAAGGTCGTCAAGCTCCGCAAAGGCGCCGACCGACAGCCGGAAGAGCTTCCCTTTGAGGAGGAATAAAATGACGGCAAAAGAATATAAAGAAACCGTCGACGCTGCGCTGGAGCAGTATTTTCACGCTGAGAGCTTTCCTTTTGCCGGCCTCGCCGAATCCATGCGATACAGCCTTCTCGCCGGCGGCAAGCGGATCAGGCCCATGCTGGTGCTGGAATTCTGCCGTATCTCCGGGGGCGACATGAAAGCGGCGCTGCCGGTGGCCTGCGCGGTGGAGATGCTGCACACTTACAGCCTGATCCACGACGACCTTCCCTGTATGGACAACGACGATCTGCGGCGCGGAAGGCCGACCAACCACAAGGTTTTCGGGGAATGCACCGCCACGCTCGCCGGCGACTGCCTGCAGGCGGAGGCGTTCGGTACCATCCTGAGCTCTGCGCTCCCGCCCGAACGGAAGGCGGCCTGCGCCGGGATCCTTGCCGGCGCGGCCGGGCTGGACGGGATCTGCGGCGGACAGTATATGGACATGGTCTGGGAAGGCCGGGCGCTCCGTTTTGAGCAGCTCAACGACATCAACAACCGCAAGACCTCTGCGCTTCTGATTGCCGCCTGCCAGATGGGCGTTGCCGCCGCGGGCGGGAGCGGGGAGATGCTGGACTGCGCGGCGCGCTATGCCGCCGCCGTCGGTCTCGCTTTCCAGATCCGCGACGATATGCTGGATGTGCTCTCGACCGAACAGGAGCTCGGCAAGCCCATCGGCTCCGATGCGCAGGAGCAGAAAAATACATTCATGGCTCTCTATGGGGAAACAAAATGCGCCGAGATGGTCCGTAAGCTGACCGAGGCGGCCAAGACGGCTTTGAAAGAAGGCGGCTTTGACGATGTGAGTTTCCTCTGCGATCTGGCGGACGCCATGGCGGTCAGACGCAGCTGACAGGAGCCGGATGGGAGCTTTTGTGGGAATCATAGAGAAAATACAATCATCCAACGATATCAAAAAACTGAGTCCGGAAGAGCTGGAGCCCCTGTGCAGCGAGCTGCGCGCGTTCCTGATCGAGAATGTCTCAAAGACCGGAGGCCACCTCGCCTCCAATCTGGGCGCTGTCGAGCTGACTGTCGCGCTGCACCGCGTCTACAATACCGCGGAAGACCGCCTGATCTTTGACGTCGGGCACCAGTGCTACGTGCACAAGATCATCACCGGACGGCGGGACCGCTTCTCCACGCTCAGGCAGTACGGCGGTATCTCGGGCTTCCCGAAGCCCTATGAGAGCGAGGACGACGCCTTCATCGCAGGGCACGCCTCCAACTCTGTCTCCGTCGCGCTCGGCATGGCGAAGGCGCGGACGCTGCTGCATAAAAAATATGACGTGATCGCCTTTATCGGCGACGGGGCTCTGACGGGCGGGCTGTCCTACGAGGGACTCGTCTCCGCCGCGGCAAGCGGAGAGCCTATCGTCATCCTGATCAACGACAACAATATGTCCATCGACCCGAACGTCGGCGGCACGGCGAGTCTGCTGCAGAAGCTGCGTATCAAGCCCAGCTATATCCGCTTCAAGCAGGGATATCGCGAGCTGTTTTCCTACATGCCGTCGCTCTATTCCTTTAACCATCGGGCAAAGGAATGGGTCAAGGGCAAGATCCTGCCGGAAAATATGTTTTCCGCGATGGGATATGAATATATCGGCCCTGTGGACGGACACGACGTCCATATGGTCGAGCGCGTCCTGCGCTGGGCACGGGATATGAAGAAGCCCGTGATCGTCCACGCCGTGACGAAAAAAGGGAAAGGCTGCAGCTTTGCCGAAGAGCATCCGGAGCGATATCACGGCGTCGGCCCCTTTGATCCTGTGAGCGGTGAGATCTTCGGCGGGGGAGAATGCTTCTCCGAGGTCTTCGGAAAAACGCTCTGCGAACTTGCGGAAAAAGATGAGCGCATCGCCGCCGTCACCGCCGCCATGGCGTCCGGCACAGGCCTCGACCGCTTCGCCCTGCGCTTCCCGCAGCGCTTCTGCGACGTGGGCATCGCCGAGGGACACGCCGCGGCGATGGTCGCCGGCATGGCCAAGCAGGGGTTGATCCCCGTCTTTGCCGTCTATTCCAGCTTCCTGCAGAGAGCATACGACATGCTCATCCACGACGTTTCGCTGCAGAAGCTTCATGTGGTGTTCGGCGTGGACCGCGCGGGCCTCGTCGGGAGCGACGGGGAAACCCACCATGGCATCTATGACGTGAATTTCCTGCGCTCCGTACCCGGAATGACCGTGCTCTGCCCCGCAAGCTTCGGGGAACTGCGCGCCATGCTGGAGGAGGCCGTTACCCGCATCGAAGGCCCTGTCGCCATCCGCTACCCCAGAGGCGGCGAGGGCGATTACCGCGATGTCTGCACCGAGGATGAGCAGATCGTCCGGGAAGGGACGGATCTGACGGTCGTGTGCTACGGCATTATGATCAACGACGTGCTCAAGGCGGTCAGGCAGATGGAAGAGCAGGGGATCTCCGCCGAGGTCATCAAGCTCAACAAGATCACTTATGCCAAGTTCCCCAAGGTCTTCGCCTCTCTGGAAAAGACCGGCCGGCTGCTGATGCCGGAGGAAGTCTGCGCGATCGGCTGTGTGGGCAAGCATCTGCTCGCGCAGGCGAGCGAGTCCGGACTGCATCTTCAGGCCGCGCGGTTCCTGAATCTCGGGGACAACATCGTCTCTCACGGTTCGCGCCCGCAGCTCCTGTGCGACTTCGGCGCGGACGCGGACGCCATGGTGCGCGCAGCCGGGGAGATGTGCCGCCAATGAAGAAAGTGCGATTGGACCAGCTCGTTTTCGAGCAGGGCTTTACCGAAAGCCGGGAACGCGCCAAGACCACGATCATGAGCGGTCTGGTTTTTGTCAACGGCCAGCGGGTCGACAAGCCCGGCGCGTCCGTTGCCCCGGATGCGAAAATCGAGGTGCGCGGCGTGGCGCTGCCTTTCGTGAGCCGCGGCGGCTTCAAGCTTGACAAGGCGCTCAAGGTCTTTCCCGTGAATCCCGCGGGCAAGCTGTGCATTGACTGCGGCGCTTCTACCGGCGGCTTTACGGACGTGCTGCTGCAGCACGGCGCGGCAAAAGTCTATGCCGTGGACGTCGGATACGGGCAGCTCGCATGGAAGCTCAGGAACGATGAGCGCGTCGTGAATCTGGAGCGCACAAATCTGCGCTATGTGGACGAATCGCGGATCCCGGAACCGCTCGACCTTGCGGTAATGGACGTGTCGTTCATCTCCATCCGCCTGGTGCTGCCTGCGGTAAAGGCGCTGCTCAAGCCCGGCGCCGACTATATCTGCCTCATCAAACCGCAGTTCGAAGCGGGCCGCGATGAGGTCGGCAAGAAGGGCGTGGTGCGCGACCCGAAGGTACATGAGCAGGTCGTGCGAGGCATCGTTGAATTTGCGCGAGACATCGGCTTTTCCGTGATGGGTCTTGATTTTTCGCCCATCAAGGGGCCGGAAGGCAATATCGAATACATCTGCCATCTGAAAAACGGCGCATATGAAGCGCCGGAACCGGACGTGGCGGCTGTCGTCGCCGCATCCCACGAGAATCTGTGAGGTGTCCCTATGATCGCCATTTGCCCAAATCCCTTCCGCGATACCGACTTCGTGTATACCCGCCGGGCACGAAAGCTGCTGCAGGACGCGGGGTTTGCAACCGCTGTCTGCCCCGTCTTTGCCGACGAGGAGCCCAACCTGATCCCCGAGGATCTCCATCCCCGGAAAATCACGGAGGTCGCGTCCGCCTGCACGCTTGTGATCGTGATCGGCGGGGACGGCACGATCCTCTCGGTCGCAAGAGCCATGCACGCAGCGCAGATCCCGCTGCTGGGCGTCAACCTCGGGACCAAGGGCTTTATGGCGTATCTGGAACCGGAGGAACTCGGTGAGATCGTTCGCGCCGCAAGGGGGGAGACAAAAATCAGCAGGCGCATGATGCTGTCCGTTACGCTTGAGCGGGATGGCGAGGTCATTCACCGTGACCAGGCACTCAACGACGTAGTGCTCCACGGTTACGGCGACGTGATCCAGACTACCGCCTGGTGCAGCGGCGACATGATCACCAGACTCTCCGGCGACGGCATTATCCTTGCCACGCCTACCGGCTCCACCGGCTATTCCATGTCCGCCGGCGGACCGATCGTGGAACCTGATGCGGAAAACATCCTCATCAGCCCCATCTGCGCCCACACCATGGGCGCGCGCACCTTCGTGCTCGATCCGCAGCGTACCGTGAAAGTGAGAGCGGAGAAGCTGCACGGACGGAAGGCCTATCTTTCCGTAGACGGCTATTCCGTCGCCGACCTTGCCAACGGGGACGTCGTCACCGTTCAGCGGTCGGAGCACCAGATCCTTATGGCAGACCCCGGCTTGAAGAGCTTTTATGAGATAGCATACGAAAAATTAACTTGACGGAGGATAATCATGAAATCCGGCAGACAGAGCGAGATCCTGAAAATCATTTCCGAGCGTGACATCGAGACCCAGAACCAGCTTTTGCAGGCGCTTTCCGAGCGCGGCGTGAAAACGACGCAGGCCACCCTTTCGCGAGACATCAAGGATATGCGGCTTGTAAAGGAACTCGGTCCCAACGGCACTTATCGCTATGCGGCCGCCCGATCCGAAACGGAGAACTACGAAGAGCGGCTTAAGAAAATTTTCCGGGAGAGCATCTTGTCCTGTGATATTGCCCAGAATCTCCTCATTATCCGCACCCTGCCCGGCCTGGCCAACGGCGCTTGCTCCGCGATCGACGCCATGCACGTGGAAAACCTGGTGGGGACCCTGGCCGGCGACGATACCGCGTTTCTTGCGATGCGCGACGTCGAATCGGCAAAACACCTGTTCAGCGAGATCAAGATGCAGATTTGATTTGGAGTGACGCAGATGCTCAGTGAGCTGCACATCGAAAATATTGCCGTGATCGAGCGCTCGGATATCCGCTTTGAATCCGGGCTCAACGTTCTGACCGGTGAGACCGGCGCGGGCAAATCCATCGTCATCGACGCCATCGGCGCCGTCCTCGGCGATCGGGTGAGCCGGGAGCTGGTGCGCCGCGGCGCGCAAAAAGCGCAGGTCACGGCCGTTTTTGAAGACGTTGATGTCAATGCGTGGCTCCGGGAGAACGAGATCGACTGCGATGACGAGCTGATCCTCCAGCGGAGGATCGGCTCGGACGGCAAAAGCAGCTGCCGCGTCTGCGGTACGCCCGTTACGGCCGTGCAGCTTCGGGAGCTCGGCTCTCTTCTCGTGGACGTCCACGGCCAGAACGACGGCAGGCAGCTCATGGACGAGCGGCGCCATCGGGAGTACCTTGACCTTTTCGGGGGGCTTGAGGCTTCCCTTGCGAAGTATCAGAAAGAATACCTGCGATACCGGCAGATCTGCCGGGAGATCGAAAAGCTTTCGCTGGACGAGGTCGAAAAGGAACGCCTGAGCGAAAGCCTGCAGTACCAGATCCAAGAGCTGGAGCGCGCCGGGCTCAAAGCGGGGGAGAAGGACGGGCTGGTCGCCCGCAGAGACCTCCTTCGCAATTCCGAGAAGCTGACCGAGGCGCTCGATCAGGCGCTGGAGCTTCTCTACGGAGGGGAAGAGAACGCCGTCGCCTTCGCGCAGAACGCCTCCTACTACACGTCCCGCGCGGCCGGCCTTGCGCAGGAGCTTGAGGGCGCCGCCAAGAGCATCGACGATGCGGTCTTTTCCCTCTCCGATGCGGTCGAGACGCTGCGCGACTTCCGGGAACGCCTGGATTTCTCGCCCGAGGAATATGACCAGCTGGAGAGCCGCATCTCGCTTCTCAATAAACTGGAGCGCAAGTACGGGCGTTCCGAGGCGGAACTGCCCGCGTATCTGGACGAGTGCCGCGAGAAGCTCGACAGCATTCAATACGCCGAGGAGCGGATCACAAAGCTGCAAAGGGAGCTTACAACCCAGACCGAACGCTGCCGCGGGGCGGCTGCCGCCCTGAGCGAAAAGCGCCGCGAGGCCGCCCGGATGCTGGAAAAACGCATCGTTTCCGAGCTGCGGGAGCTCAATATGCCCTCCGTCCGCTTCGCCGTGGCGTTCAGCCCGCTGGGCGGGGAACCCGGTTTTGACGCAAACGGCGCCGACCAGATCGCTTTCGTCATGTCCGCCAACGCGGGTGAGGCGCTTGGGCGCATCAGTAAGATCGCATCCGGCGGCGAGCTGAGCCGCATCATGCTGGCGATGAAAAACGTTTTTGCCGAGAAAGACCCGGTCGGCACCATGATCTTTGACGAGATCGACACCGGCGTATCCGGTATTGCCGCCCAGCGGGTGGGGGAGAAGCTGTATGCCGTCTCCCGGGGCAAGCAGGTCCTTTGCGTCACGCACCTGCCGCAGATCGCCGCCATGGCGGACAGCCACTACCGCATCGCCAAGGAAGAGCGCGACGGACGCACCTACACCGAAGTGATGCGCCTCGACCGTGATGGCCGCGCCGGCGAGCTTGCGAGGCTTCACGGCGGCGACAATGTCACGGCCACGACGCTGGCCTCCGCGGAGGAGCAGATGGCCTCTGCCGAGCGATTCAAGGGGAGTCTTGACAAGGGTTGATTCTTTCAGTATAATGCAGAAGACAACGCGAGGAAGAACAGAAGTACGCTGTTTTTTGCCGTTCAGAGAGCCTTCGGTCGCTGCGAGAAGGCCGGCGGGAACAGGGGAATACGGTTCGGAGCGGCGCACCGAAAGACCATCGAGTAGGCTGCGACGGGAGCGCCCGATACAGCGCTGGAGTTTCTGACTCCGTGAGGCTGCCTCCGCAAGGATGCAGCGTTCAGAGGTGGTACCGCAGTTTATGCCCTCTGTCCGAAAGGACAGAGGGCTTCATTTTTTCAATATACGAAGACCAAAAACAAGGATTATCCGAGGTTCGTATCAAAGGAGGTGTAAGAATGGGGGCGAAGGAAAAGGCTCTGGCGCTGCATGCGCAGGGCTTCAACTGTGCTCAGTGCGTGCTGAGCGCTCTCGGTGACTATACGGGGATGGACGAAAAGACGGCTTTGGCCATTTCCGCCGGCTTCGGCGGCGGCGTGCGCTGCGGCGAGATCTGCGGCGCGGTTTCCGGCGCGGTGATGGCGCTGGGGCTTGCCAATCCCTGGAACGATCCGGAGGATGCGGCGACCCGGGCGAAGATCACCCGCATGAGCATGGCGTTCACGAAGCAGTTTTCGGCCGAGCACGGCTGCATCCGCTGCTTTGACCTGAAACGCTCCGGTCATCCCTGCGACGAGTTGATCGCATGGGCTGCCGAGCACGCCGAAGAATGCCTGAAAAACAACTGATCACTGATAAAGGAGAATACAATGGGGATTTATGAAGAACTGGTCGCCAGAGGGCTGATCGCCCAGGTGACCAACGAGGAAGAGATCCGCGAAATGCTCAACAACGGCAAAGCCACCTTCTACATTGGCTTTGACTGCACGGCGGACAGCCTGACCGCCGGACATTTTATGGCGCTGACGCTGATGAAGCGCCTGCAGCTGGCGGGCAACAGGCCGATCGCCCTGATCGGCGGCGGCACTACGATGATCGGCGACCCCTCCGGACGAACCGATATGCGCAAGATGCTGACCATGGAGGACATCAACCACAACGCCGAGTGCTTCAAGCGCCAGATGGAGCGCTTCATTGACTTCGGCGAGGGCAAGGCGCAGATGATCAACAACGCCGACTGGCTCCTTAAGCTCAACTATGTGGAACTGCTGCGCGAGGTGGGCGCGTGCTTCTCGGTCAACAACATGCTGCGCGCCAAGTGCTACGAGCAGCGCATGGAGCGCGGCCTGAGCTTCCTCGAATTCAACTACATGATCATGCAGAGCTACGACTTCTACTACCTGTTCCAGCACTACGGCTGCAATATGCAGTTCGGCGGGGACGACCAGTGGAGCAACATGCTCGGCGGCACGGAGCTCATTCGCCGCAAGCTCGGCGAGGACGCGCACGCCATGACCATCACGCTTCTGACCGATTCGCAGGGCAACAAGATGGGAAAGACCGCCGGCAACGCCGTCTGGCTCGATCCCAACAAGACCAGCCCCTTCGATTTCTACCAGTACTGGCGCAACGTCGGCGACGCGGACGTGCTCAAATGCATCCGCATGCTGACCTTCCTGCCGCTTGAGCAGATCGACGAGATGTCCTCCTGGGAGGGCAGCCAGCTCAATCGCGCCAAGGAGATCCTTGCCTTTGAGCTGACGAGCATGGTGCACGGCGAGGAAGAAGCGAAGAAGGCCGAGGCCTCCGCCAAAGCACTCTTTGCCGGCGCAGGCAGCAGGGAAAATATGCCGACTACCGAGCTGGGCGCGGACGATCTTGTCGACGGCGCGGCGGATATCATGACGCTGCTGGTCAAGACCGGGCTCTGCCCCTCCAAGTCCGACGCCCGCCGCAACATCCAGCAGGGCGGCGTGACGGCCAACGACGAGAAGGTCAGCGATATCGGCAAGAGCTTCACCGCCGAAGAGCTCAAGGCCGGCGTCGTTCTCAAGCGCGGCAAAAAGAACTTCAACAAGGTCGTGCTGAAGTAAACGGCGATAAGGAAACAAGGAAAACGAGGAAGGTGTCGTCCTTCCTCGTTTTGTTATTCAGCAGGCTCTATGCTCTTTCCGGCCTTTTTTCCGGGATCGGGATCACGAAAAATACCTTCTCTTGCCGTCGGCAGGGGGGACGTAGCCGTTTGCAATTTCCGGCCGGATCTCCTGCAGGCGGCTATGGATGCGGTCGACGTCCTCTTCTTTTTCAAAGATGAGGTTGGCAAACTCTTTCTCGCCGTGGACGAGGATCAGACGGTAATAGAAATAGGCGGGGCTGTCGTCCGGCTCCACAACGTTTACCCGGGTAAAGCGGCGGTCGATGTAATCATAGGGGACGCAGTATTTTCTGCCGAGATCCCGGTAGTACAGGCAGAGCTTGCCGAGACGAACGCGGCCGATCTCCTCGGCGCTGTGGTAATCGTCGACGTGCTCCTGATCGTCTATGATTTTCCTGTCGACGCCGCGAAATCTCAGTTTACCCCACCCGAACACTCTCATGCCTGCCTTTCTGCTGCCCTAAGGCCCAGCCGTACCACTTCTCGGGAAGCTTCCGCGCGATCAGCGTGCCGAGGATGCCGGCGACTGTGCCGGTGATCGCTCCGCCGAGCACGTCAGAGGGGTAGTGTACGCAGAGATAAATGCGGGAAATGCCCATCAGCACGCCGAAAAGCAGCGCGAGCCAGCTGCGGCGCTTGTCCCCCAGCAGAAACAGCGGCAGCATCGCGGCGAAAGCGGCGTTGGTGTGGCCGGAGGGGAAGCTTTTGTCGCTCTCGACGTGCTGCCCGACCAGGGTCCAGAACTGGTAAAATACCGAGCTCTGATCCACGTACGGACGGGGACGCGCGATCACGACCTTCAGATAGAGGTTCACAAATAGCGCGCCGATGGCAAGTCCGAGGCACATGGCCGTGCCGAAACGGCGGGTCTTTTTGAAGAACGTCAGCACAAGGGAGAGGATAATCAGAAAGATGCCGCCCTTGCCGAAGAGGGAGATGAGCTCCATAAACGGCGTAAAGAAACCCGGCGCCAGCTCGTAAAGCTTATGGACGGCGGTCGTGACGGCGGCGTCGAAGCCGGCAAAGGTCGTGTTCAGCCACAAGGCCGCGGAAGTGAGTTCCATCGTGTTATCCTGCCTCTCTGTTTTTTTTCATTGTAGCATACCGCGGATTGAAAATCTACTGCGAATTGCATAAACAGCCTTCCGAAGCGCAAACTACTGGCGAACACAATCGGGAGGTATCAGCTATGAAACAAACACAAAAAACGCTTTCCTCTTTTCTTCTCCTGTTCTGTCTGCTTTTTTCCGCCGCGTCGCAGGCCTGGGCCGACGGCAATGCGCCTGTGGCGGAGAACCTGGAGCTTCGCACCTACCGCAACGTATCCGTCGGCGGACGGCTGAGCGCCTTTGACCCGGAGGACGACGTGATCTCCTTTACGATCACGACCGAACCCGTCAAGGGCAGCATCGAGCTGGACGAAAACGGATGCTTTGTTTATACCCCCAGAGAGAACAAGCGCGGGCGGGATTATTTCGGATACAAGGCCGTGGACAGCGAGGGCAACATCTCGCAGGAGGCGACGGTCATCATCCGCATTGAAAAGCAGAAAAAGCAAGTGCTTTACAGCGACCTTCACGGCAAGTCCTGCGCCTATGCCGCGACGGCGCTGAGTGAAAACGGGATCTTTACCGGCGAACAGGTCGGCGGGAGATACTGCTTTTTCCCGGACCAGAGCGTGACGCGGGGAGAATTCCTCTGTATGTGCATGGCGCTGGAGGGGAAAACGCCGGTGTCAGCGGTGATCCGGACGGGTTATGCCGACGATGAGAGCATCCCCGCTTGGCTGCGCGGATACTCGGTTGCGGCGCGGGCTGCCGGGATCGCCGCGGATACAGATGCCCTTGCGGCAGGCGAAGCCATCACCGCGGCGGAAGCTGCCGTCTGGCTGGACCGTGCGCTTGGACTGAGCGAGGTGCGCTATCTGCGGGCGGATGAGAGTAGCGGCCAGGCCTGTCTGAACCTCAGCGGCCACGGGATCCCCACAGTGCTCGGCTCGCATATTCTGACGAGGGCGGAAGCGGCGGAGATGCTTGCCGCCGCGCTGGAGTTGAGGAACCGTTAAGGAAAAGGGATGCCAATCGCATCCCTTTTCCTGCCGGTATCGACTTGGTTCAGATCAGTCCGTACACATAGCGGAAGAGCAGTTTTTTAAGCGGGGGCAGGGCGGAATACTGCTTCCCGGCTGCCTGAGAAAAGAGCGCGAGGCAGGGCACAAGCTCGTCGGCGCTTATGCCTCTGGCGCTGAAGGAAGCCTTCTCGGCGCAGTTTTGGATCGCCACGGGTACGGGCGCCCCGAAACGCCTGAGCTGCTGAGAGCGCCTCCACAGCGCCACAGCGGCACGGTTTGGGTCCGCGGCACGGAAGCGCAGGTCCCAGATCAGGCGGATCAGAAGCCGCCACAGCGGCAGCGCCGCTGCGGCAAGCAGCAGAAGCAGGAGCGCCGGGAGTCCTTTCCGGAGCGCGGCTTTTCCTTGCGGCTTCGAAGCGCCGGCGCTTTGCTCCTGCCGCACGATGCCGACAGGAAGCGGCGTTCCGGCGTCGGCCGCCGCGCTGCTTTCGTCCGGCTGCGGCGTCAGCGTTTCCTGTGGGGCGGCCGATTCCTCCGGCCCCTGCGGTGAATCGCTTTGCTCGATGTCCGGGCGCAGACCGCTGCGGCCCGTGACCTCGACCGGGATCCATCCGATCCCGTCGCGATAGATCTCCACCCATGCATGCGCGTGTTCGCCCTTCACGTCGATCCTCCGGCCGTCCTCCGCGGTGATCAGGAAGCCCTCCGTGATCCTTGCGGGGATCCCCAGCGCGCGGTAGAGCGCGGTCGCCGCGGTGGCGAAATGCACGCAGTATCCGCGATGGGCATGAGTGAAAAAGTAGAGGGCATGGTCTCCGTCGGGGTAAGGCTCGGTCTCAATATCGTACACGCCCGAATCTCGTACATAGGCGGCGATGCGCGCCACCGCGTCCGGGGCTGATCCGTCCAGTCCCGCCTGCGCCGCGATCTCCTGCATGCCGAGCCGTGTGGACTCCGGCAGCCGGGTATAGACCTCGTGGGCATACGCGCGGTAGAGAAGCTCGTCGTCCGAGGAAGCCTCGATTCCGGAAAAGCTGCCGGCGTAGACGAGATAGCTCTGCCTCGCGCTCTGCGCAGAGGCCGGAACGCCGGCGTCTTCGGCAGCCCGGACAGCACAATAATAGGGGAGGACCGCATATCGGAGGCGGGTGACCGTCTCGACGGCGAGTGTGCGCTTCTGCCCGACGTCCTCAACGGCGGACGCAGTGAAGGAGAGCGAGCTGACAGGCGCTTCCGGGGCGCGGGCCCAGCCGGTGCCGAGGTAATCGCCGTAGGACAGGCCGCGCAGGTAGAGCGTCCCGCCGCTCTGTGCCTGTACGCGGAAAAAGACGCAGGAGAGCATTTCTTCCGCATAGCTGCGCGTGAGATCCATCCCGCCGTCCGTTGACTCCCAGAGCATCGGCTCGGCCTCCGGGGTCGCCTGCTCCGGAACGGTGAAGCTTGTTTCCGGAAGCGACAGAGGTCCCTCGCCGGATTCGCTGTCGAACCATTGGCGGATCCATTCGCCGATCCGGTCAAACTGTTGGCTGAGCATGGCGTCATGCTCGTCAAAGCGGTAATCCTCGGGATGGCTGGCGACCAAAACGAGAGCCAGCAGGAAAAGGATCGGAAGCGAGCCGGCCAGAACGATCCTACCCGAAGGCCCTTCTTCGTCATAATTTCCGGAGATGAGAACGAGAGCCCAGAACAGCAGGATCGCGACGGCCGGAATATAGGAAGGGGTGCCGTTCACGGCAAGACAGCCCGCGGTCAGCGGAACGGTGCCGAGAAAACACATTGTTTTGCGCCCGCTTCGTGTGGTCAGCGCCGAGGAGAGATACGCGAGCAGCAGAAACGCCGCAAGCAGCAGGAGAAAGCTGTGATCCTCGGCGGCGTTGAGGTAGGAATAGTTCGCGCCGGAGGAATGATAGTTCAGGTAATACGCGCCGACAAAGCGGTCCGCCGCGTCGTCAAGCTCCGTCAGCGGGTTGGCGTCCATCACGCGGTAGGCGGCGTACAGCAGCGCGGCCGCGGCCGGCATGCCGACCAGGATGCCGCGCCGAAAGCAGGCGCAGATCCACAGGCAGAGCGCAAGCCCTCCGATCCACAGCCAAAGACGGGGCCGTACGCCGAGCTCCAGACTCTCGGCCGCAATCGCGAGCTGAGGCAGCACGCCCAGCAGCATCAGCGCCAGAACGGAAAGGCGGTTCCACGCTTTTTTCACGACAGAAACACCTCCCCGGAGGAGATGCGGAAGATACAGCGGGCCATGGAGGCGTCAAAGCGCCTGGGCTCGCCGATGGGGGAGGCGAGAAGCGCGCACATGGCCTCCACGGCGTCGCTCTCGTTTGCGACTTCATAGAGCCGGTCGGCAACGATCGTGTGGGAAAGCTCGCGGCGGCAGAGCTCGGAGGAGAGCCAGAAGAGCACCTCCAGACCCCGGTCCCCGGCTCCGACCCGGGAGAGGACCAGAAAGATCCGGTCGTTTTCCCGCTCCAGCGCCTCGCGCACGATCAGCTCGTCGGTCTTTGAGCTGAGCTTCCAATGGATGCTGTTTCCCGCGTCGCCGGGGCGGTATTCGCGAAGCTCGTGCTCCTCGGAATATCCGCCGCCGTACTTGGGGCTGAGGACCGGGGCGGTCTCGAGAACGGAATCCAGATCCGGCATGGAATCCGGCGCGGCGGCGGGCGGAAGGACGGTGCATCTCGCTTCGGCAGGAAGACGCCTGCGGATGCGGATCAGTCCGAGCAGATCCCGGCATTCCAGACGTGTGATGCGGAAGCGGAGCTGCCCGCAGAGGGCGGTCGGCAGGGCGATCGAGGCCGTCTCCCGCGCAGGATCGGCAATCTGCTCATGAAAACGCCAGCGTTCACCGGCAAACAGGTTTTCGATCTCGCCATATACGGTAACGCGGCAGGGAAACAGGAAAGGGGAGAGCCGAAACGTCAGCGGCGCCGAAGCGGGGCGCCCCCTCGCGGCTGTCACGGGAACGCGGCAGTCGGCCTGCAGCGTGAGCATGGCAGGAAGCGAGAGCGCGAGCAAAAAGAGCGGCAGTACGATCACGATCAGGAGAAAATACGGCCCGAACCAGCCGAGATAGCTCATCCGCAGCAGCCAGGCCAAAGCGACCGCAATCAGGTAGAGAAGAAAGGAAAGCGTCGGCATCTTACTTGATCGCGGGCGCTTTGACAGAGGCAAAGAGCTTTGTCAGGACTTCCGTGCGGGCGTCGGCCTCGGCCATCTCCTGAGACCAGATCAGGCGATGCTCGATACAGTCGCGGAATACGAAGCGCACGTCCCTCGGCAGCACGTAATCCCGCCCCTGAATCCATGCGGTCGCCTTGCTCAGAGCGGTAAGCGCAAGCGAGGCGCGGGGGCTTGCCCCCTGGAGGATCGCGGGATCGTTCCGCGTTTTCTCACAGAGGGAAACGATATAGTCGATCATTTCTTCTTTAAGATAGACCTGTTCGGCGTCTTTCCGGATCTGCAGGAGCTCCTGACGGCTTACGACCTGCTCCACGGTCTCCGTGCTGACCCCGCTCTGGCGGCGGCGGATCATCTCGATCTCGTCCCGATGCGAGGGATAGCCCATGGACACGCGAAGCATGAAGCGGTCCATCTGGGAATCCGGCAGCATCTGCGTGCCCTTGGCGCCTGTGGGATTCTGCGTCGCGATAACGATGAACGGGCGGGGGACGGGGTAGGTGTTGTTGTCGACGGTCACCTCGCCCTCCTCCATCGCCTGCAGCAGCGCCGACTGGGTACGGGAAGTGGCGCGGTTGAGCTCGTCCGCGAGAAACAGGTTGCAGAGCACGGCACCTTTCTGATAGCTCATGGAGCCGGTGTTTTTGTCAAAGATGGAATAGCCGGTGATGTCCGACGGCAGAACGTCCGGGGTAAACTGGACGCGGTTATAGTCAAGCCCCAGCGCCCTGGAGAGCGAGACGGCCATGGTCGTCTTTCCCACGCCGGGAATATCTTCCATCAGGATATGACCGCCCGCCACAATGGCGAGCAGGACTTTGATCATCGTCTCATCCTTGCCGACGATCACTTTGCCGACTTCGCGAAGGATCAGCTTCGCTTTATCGATGGATTCAATGCTGTTCATGCGTACCTCCGGTACAAGATCTGGTATACGCGGCGGTGGGATATGCCCTGTCCGTATACGCGCCGCGTTTGCCTTGAACTCTATTTATACCATGAACCGGGAAAGCGGGCAAGAGGATTCGCAAGAATTTGGCTCTGCGGGCTCAAAATCCACCGTTTTCAGGGAAATGAACGGAATCTGACAGAAAGCAACAAATTTTTAAACAACACAAGATTTTGGGGTCAAAGCGGTAACAAGGCGATTAAGAATCAATATTTTGTGGTTTTGGCTCTTGACAAGCCCGTTATATAGCGCTATCATGTCTCACGAACGCAAAACTTGGAGGAAGATATGCGCATTGCCGGACTGCAAAAACTGACCCTTCTGGACTTTCCCGGGAAAGTCGCCTGCACTGTTTTTACTGCGGGCTGCAACTTCCGCTGCCCCTTCTGCCAGAACGCTTCGCTCGTTCTGCCGGAGCGCTTCGGGGCGGAAACGGAACTGGAGGAGATCCTCAAATTCCTTCGCAGGCGCCAGGGGGTGCTGGACGGCGTCGCCGTCACGGGCGGCGAACCGATGATGCATCCCGATCTGCCGGATTTCATGAGAAGCGTCAGGGAACTTGGTTTCCGGCTCAAGCTCGACACCAACGGGAGCTTTCCCGACAGGCTCGCCGCGGTGATCGACGAGGGGCTTGTCGACTACGTGGCGATGGATGTCAAGAACGCTCCTGAGCTGTATGCGGCGACGGCGGGCGTATCCGGGCTGGATGTCGGAGCGATCGACCGCTCCCGCGCGCTGCTGATGGAAGGGCGCGTCCCCTATGAATTCCGGACCACGGTGGTCAAGGGGCTGCACACGGCTGAGAGCCTGCTGCGCGCCGCACAGTGGATTGAGGGAGCTTCTGCCTGGTATCTGCAGCAGTATCGCGATTCCGGCGAGATCCTCAGCGCGTCCGGGCTGGGCGCCTTCGGCGATGAGGAGATGCAGGCTTTCGCTGCGGCGGCCTGCGCGTATGTCCCGACTTCAGTTAGAGGCATTTGAAAGGAGAAAGAGAAATATGTATTATGTGAGCAAGCGCGACGGGAAGATCGTCGATTTTGATATCAACAAGATCGCGGACGCGATCAAAAAAGCGTTTGACGCCACCGGGACCGAGTTCAACGACAGCGTGATCGATTTCCTCGCGCTGAAGGTCTCGGCGGACTTCCTGCCGAAGATCAAGGACGGCAAGATCGCCGTTGAGGATATCCAGGACAGTGTGGAGGCCGTGCTCTCCCGCGGCGGCTACGAAGCCGTCGCCAAGGCCTATATCCTTTACCGGAAGCAGCGCGAGAAAATGCGCAACATGAAGTCCACTTATCTGGACTATAAAGAGACGGTGAACAAGTATCTGGAGGTTGCGGACTGGCGCGTGAAGGAGAACTCCACCGTTACCTATTCCGTCGGCGGCCTGATCCTCTCCAACTCCGGCGCCATCACCGCCAACTACTGGCTGAGCGAGGTCTACGACGAGGAGATCGCCAACGCCCACCGCAACTGCGAAATTCATCTGCACGATCTGAGCATGCTCACCGGCTACTGCGCCGGCTGGAGCCTCAAGCAGCTGATCCAGCAGGGCCTCGGCATCCCCGGCAAGATCAACTCCGCCCCCGCGAGCCATCTGTCCACCCTCTGCAACCAGATGGTCAATTTCCTCGGTATTATGCAGAACGAGTGGGCGGGCGCGCAGGCCTTCTCCTCTTTCGATACCTATCTTGCGCCCTTTGTGAAGGTCGATAACCTCAACTACAAGGAAGTCAAGCAGTGCATCCAGTCCTTTGTCTTCGGCGTGAACACGCCCAGCCGCTGGGGCACGCAGGCGCCCTTCTCCAACATCACGCTGGACTGGACGGTCCCGGCAGACCTGAAGGATCTCCCTGCCATCGTCGGCGGCAAAGAGATGGACTTCACCTACGGCGACTGCAAGGCTGAGATGGATCTTGTGAACAAGGCCTTTATCAACATCATGATCGAAGGCGACGCCAACGGCCGCGGTTTCCAGTACCCGATCCCCACCTACTCCATCACCCGTGATTTCGACTGGTCCCCCACGGAGAACAACAAGCTCCTGTTCGAGATGACCGCCAAGTACGGCACGCCGTACTTCTCCAACTACATCAACTCCGATATGGAGCCGTCCGACGTGCGTTCCATGTGCTGCCGCCTGCGCCTTGACCTGCGCGAGCTGCGCAAGAAATCCGGCGGCTTCTTCGGCTCCGGCGAGAGCACCGGCTCCATCGGCGTCGTGACGCTGAACATGCCGCGCCTTGCCTATCTCTCCAAGAACGAGCAGGACTTCTACCAGAGGCTGGACAAGCTGATGGACCTCTCCGCCCGCTCTCTGAAGATCAAGCGCGACGTTATCACGAAGCTTCTGAACGAGGGGCTGTATCCCTACACCAAGCACTATCTCGGCACCTTCGCCAACCACTTCTCCACCATCGGCCTGGTCGGCATGAACGAGGCCGGCCTGAACGCCAACTGGATCCGCGCCGATATGACCGATCCCAAGTGCCAGGAGTTCACCAAGCAGGTCCTCGACCATATGCGCGAGCGGCTGAGCGATTACCAGGAGCAGTACGGCGACCTGTATAACCTTGAGGCCACGCCCGCCGAGTCCACCTCCTACCGTCTGGCCAAGCACGACGTGGAGACCTTCCCCGACATTATCACCGCTGCCGAGCCCGGCGGCACGCCCTACTACACCAACAGCTCCCACCTGCCCGTCAGCTACACGGACGACATCTTTGCCGCGCTCGATATTCAGGACGACCTGCAGACCCGCTATACCTCCGGCACCGTCTTCCACGCCTTCCTCGGCGAGAAGCTGCCCGACTGGGAGGCCGCGGCGCGTCTCGTGCGCAAGATCGCCGAGAACTACCGCCTGCCCTACTACACCATGTCCCCGACCTATTCGGTCTGCAAGGATCACGGGTATCTCAACGGCGAGCAGTTCACCTGCCCGCACTGCGGCAAGAGCGCCGAGGTATACAGCCGCATCACGGGATACTACCGTCCCGTGCAGAACTGGAACGTCGGCAAGACGCAGGAGTACAAGGAGCGCAAGGAGTACGTGATCGAGCACTCCACGCTCCGCCATACCGGACCCATGCCGGAGGCGGAGGTTCCTCCCGTGCGCATCGAAGGCCCGACGGCCACGCCCGCCGAGAGCACCCGTCCCATCCTGTTTGCCACACCCACCTGCCCCAACTGCCGCATCGCCTGCCAGTATCTCGACAAGGCCGGCTTTGCCTACGATAAGCTGATGGCGACGGAGCATCAGGATCTGGCCAAGCAGTACGGCGTCAAGCAGGCTCCCACGCTCGTGGTCTTCCATGACGGCGAGGCGGAGAAGATCGCCGGCGCCGGCGCGATCAAGGCTTACCTGAGCCGGATCGCCTGAGGCACGATCAAAGACAAACGACAGGCAGCGGCCTTGCGCCGCTGCCTGCACATTATCGGAGGAGACAATCATGTATGATATCCTTGTGATCGGCGGCGGCCCAGCAGGCCTGACCGCCGCAACCTACGCCTGCCGTGCGGGGAAGCGTGTGCTGGTGATCGAGAAGAATGCCTTCGGCGGGCAGATCACCTGGTCGCCCCGGGTCGAAAACTTCCCGGGATTTCTTTCCGTCACCGGAACGGAGCTGGGGGACAAGCTGTTGGAGCAGGCTATGGAGCAGGGGACTGAGGTCGAGCTGGAAGAAGTGACCGCACTCAGCCGGAATAACGGCGTATGGGCGGTAAGCTGCGACTCCGGCGCGGCCTTTGAGGCGAAAGCCGTCATCGTCGCCGCGGGTGCCAGACCGAGGATGCTCGGCGTCGAGAGGGAAGAGGAGTTGGTCGGCAGCGGCATATGCTACTGTGCGGTCTGTGACGGCGCATTCTACGCAGGAAAGCCTGTGGCCGTCTGCGGCGGCGGAAACTCCGCGCTGCAGGACGCACTGCTTCTGAGCGAGAGCTGCAGCAGGGTCTATCTCGTCCACCGCAGGGACAGCTTCCGTGGCGAACAGAAGCTTGTCGACGCCCTGAAGGGCCGCGACAACGTGGAGTTCGTTCTGAATGCCCGCGTCAAAGCGCTCGAGGGCGCCGAGGAGCTGACCGGGCTTGTGGTCGAGCAGGACGGTGCGCCGCGCACGCTTGCGGTGGAAGGCGTTTTCGTCGCCATCGGACACCGGCCGGACCTTGCCGTCTTCATGCCCTACCTGAAGCTTGACGACAAGGGCTACGCCGACTCGGACGAGAGCTGCCTCGGCGGCGCCCCCGGCCTCTTTGTTGCGGGTGACTGCCGGAAAAAGCAGGTCCGGCAGCTGACCACGGCCGCGGCTGACGGCGCAGTCGCCGCGCTTGCCGCCGTAAGCTTTCTCGAAAGCCTCTGATTCCTTAGTATACAGACAAAAAACACCGTGCTTCCCCAAGGTGGAGAAGCACGGTGTTTTTCAATCACCGGCCTCGGGCAGGCAGTGCATCTGTGTCCGGCCGAGCACGCGAAAGCCCTCGGCGCAGCCGCGGAACGAACGGATTCCGAAATCTGCGGCGCGGAGCTTCAAATATACTTCCACAGAGTCTCTCGCGGGAAACTGGCTCTTGTGGCAGTCGTAAATGCTTCTGAGCTGCCTTTCCAGATAGCCCGAGGTCTTGACGAAACAGTTCGGCTTTGCCGTCATATAAAACGCAAGCGCCTGTACGGGTGCGGGCGAAAGCCCCAAGCCCTCCATGATTCCGGGATTGGACGCAAAGCAGGCGACACGGCGGGCTGCCTCTCCGACGTTCAAATGGTCGGTGTGGCATTCGCTGGTGACGCAGGGATCCGGCGCCAGAACCACGTCCGGACGAAAGGAGGAAACGGCCTCGGCAATCGCGCGCTGCAGTTCCCTCGCGTCATAGAATCCGCCGTCGCGGAAGGATAGAAAGCGCAGATCGTGCACGCCGAGCAGGGAAGCGGAGGCCCCGGCCTCCTCTCTGCGCAGCGCCGCCAGCGTGTCGCCCGTGAGACCGGCCGGCGCGCGATCCGTTCCGAAGCGTCCGTCGGTGCAGACCAGAAAACAGACATCCTTTCCCTTGTCGGCAAGCTTTGCCGCAGTAGCGCCGGCACCGATCTCAATATCATCCGGATGCGGGCCGAGAAAGAGATATCGCTGAAAGCTCTCCAGCTTCGGCAGGGGAGCGGCAAAGCGGAGAACAAGCTTTGTCAGACTCATGCGCCGCGTTCGGCGAGCTCCGCGCAGATGCGGTCGTACTCGGCCTCGTCAAGCTTGTAGCGTTTCTTGTACAGGACGTAGGAGAGGAACATCAGCGCGCAGGGGAGCACGGTCATGACAAGCAGCAGGGCAGTGGTCTGGCTGTGCTGCACGTTTTTGAGCAGGGAAGTGATGGCTGCGGCCTTCTCGGCGCCGCTGATATCGCCGGAATTGGCCGCCTGCTCATAGGAGGCGATGCCGTTGGTATACTCGATGATGTTAAAGAGGAGATACGAGATGTTGGCGATGGCGATCGTCAGCGCGGAGGCCATCTTGGTCAGGAAGGGACGCAGGGAGGAGACGATGCCCTCATCGCGCGTGCCGTGGAGATACTCGTTATATTCCACCGTATTCATGATGGAGATCATCATGATGAGGTAGAAGCCGTACTGACCGAAGTTTGCAAGCATATAGCCCACGGTGATGAGGATGAACTTGATGTTGCCGGTGGGCAGGAAAAGCCCCGGAACCAGCATGATGAGATAGCCGACAAAGGACACGGTCATCAGGATGCCCATGAGCTTTTTGCGGTCCAAACGGCGGGAGATAGCGGGATAGAAGACCATCAGGAAGGCCGTAACGATCATGCCGAGCATCTGGAAGGCGGTAAAGAAGATGCCTTCATAGCCAAACTCAACATAGATATAGGTCTGCCCGATACCGGACATCACAATGCCGTTTCCGATCTGCTGGATCAGAAAGATCAGCGCGATCCACATCAGCTGATCGTTGCCCGTGATGGTTCCGACGATCTTCCGGAAGCTGATGGGGGGAAGCGGTTCCTCGTTGCAGTCACGCTGTTCCTTCACGCCGAATACGGTAAAGGCAAGAAATACGGGTCCGAGGATCGCAATGAACAGGGCGACCCGACCGTAAGCCGTGACCGCGTTGCCGCCGATGGCGTTCTCGCCCGCCGTCAGCATGGGGATCAGCGAAGCGGCCAGCGTGCCGCCGATACCGGCGAAGAGCGTAGCGCGGGAGGTATACTTGTTGCGGGTGTCCGCGTCGGAGCTCAGTGCCGGGACCATGCCCCAGTAAGAGATGTCATGCATGGTGTAGGTGATGCTGTACATAAAATAGATAATGCCGAAGAACCACACAAAAGCCCAGCCCTGAAGCTTCACGTTGAACGCCAGGTAGATGACCACAGAGGTCGTCAGGATTCCGATGACCAGCCAGGGCTTGAACTTGCCCCAGCGGGTACGGGTGCGCTCGATGATATTGCCCATGACGGGATCATTGAGCGCGTCAAAAATGCGGGCAGCCACCATGATGGCCGTAATGGCGGTGAGCTGCGCCGCGGTCAGCTTATGGGTAAACAGAACGAAGGAGAGCAGATAGCTCGTGACAAGGTTATAGACCATGTCCCGGCCGACGGTGCCGAGCGGGAACATGATCAGATTCCGCCGGGTAATTTGTTTATCTTCCATGATAAGGCTTCCTCCTGATACATATCTATTCAATTGTATCATTTCGTTCCGCTCCGCGCAAGAGCAGAATCCCGCGCAAAGCGCAAAAATGCCACCGGATTGTAACTTGCCTCGGCCCGCGGAATGTGTTATTTTAAATTCATTAAATCTGGATCTTTCATCTGGGGTGAGCCTATGAAAAAAATAGTCGTATTCGGCGGAGGAACCGGCATCTCCTGCCTCCTCTCGGGCTTGAAGCTGTTTCCCGTGGACGTGACGGCGGTCATCACCGTCAGCGACAACGGCAGCAGCACCGGCGTTCTGAAAAAAGAACTGGACATCCCCGCCGTCGGAGACGTGGGGAAGGTCCTGCTGTCCATGGCCAATGTGGACGACGATTTTGTGACCCTTCTCCGCTATCGCTTCAGCAAAGAGGGAAGCCTTTACAATCACCCGGTACGCAACATCCTGCTCGCGGCGCTCATCGACATCAAAGGGAACCTGACCGAGGCCACCCGTTATATGGCGGAGCTTCTGAATATCCACGGCACCGTGCTCCCACTTACGGAGGACAAGGTCGAGCTCGTCGGCAAAAGCAGGGGGAAGGAGTTTTTCGGCGAAGAGGAGGTCAGCGCCAATGTCCGCCATATCCGGAAACTGAGCTATGACCACAGCATCCACGTGGTGGACGAGATCGAGGACAGGATCGCGGATGCGGATCTGATCATTTTCAGTCCGGGAAGCCTCTATACGAGCATTCTGCCGCATCTTCTCGCGCCTGAGATCTGCCACGCGCTGGCGGAAGCGAAGGCGCCGCTGATGTATGTCTCCAACCTGGTGACCCAGCCCGGCGAAACGGACGGCTATACGGTCGGCGATCACATCCGGAAGCTCAACAAGTACCTCAAGGACCGGAAGATCGACATTGTGGTCGCCAACAATTCCGAGATCGATCCCGAAGTTACGGAAAAATACATTACGACCGAAAACAAGCGCATCGTCCCCATCGACGCCGAACGGATCGAAAAGATGGGGACCCGGATCATCCAGAACGATATCTTCTGCATTGACGACGGCAAGATCCGCCACAACGCGATGAAGACCGCCTTCCTCATTTTCTCCTTCCTGATGGAGGGCGAATAAGCGGCCGCCGCGGCGGGCTTTCCGGAAAAAATAACCGAAAAAATCGGGAAATACTATAAATTCCCGAATCGGGACTTGCCAAATCCGGAACGTTCTGTTATAATGCATCACACAATTTAACACCTTATCAAGAGTGGTGGAGGGAACGGCCCTGTGAAACCCGGCAACCTGCGAACAGGCAAGGTGCCAAATCCGGCGGTGAGACGAAAGATGAGGCTTTAACAGCAGACTTTTTGCGCCCCGCCGACGTGCGGGGCGTTTTCTTATCAATGAAGGAGGATCTCATCTTGAGCCATTATCTGTTTACTTCCGAATCCGTAACCGAGGGCCATCCCGACAAGATCTGCGACCAGATCTCCGATGCGGTCCTGGACGCGATCCTCGCCGAGGATCCCAATGGGCGCGTCGCCTGCGAGACGACCTGTTCCACCGGCCTCGTCCATATCATGGGAGAGATCAGCACCAGCTGCTACGTGGATATCCAGAAGATCGCCCGCGGCGTGATCCGCGACATCGGTTATGACCGCGCCAAATACGGCTTTGACTGCGACACCTGCGGCATCATCGTCAACATCGACGAGCAGTCCGGCGATATCGCGCTGGGCACCAACGACGAGGTCGGCGGCGCAGGCGACCAGGGCATGATGTTCGGCTACGCCTGTGACGAGACGCCGGAGAAAATGCCGCTTGCCATCTCGCTGTCCCACAAGCTGGCTAAGCGCCTGACCGCGATCCGCAGGGAAGGGCTTGTCAGCTACCTGCGTCCCGACGGAAAGACCCAGGTCACCGTGGAATACGACGAGGATCGCCGCCCCGTGCGCGTCGATACCGTCGTCATCTCGACCCAGCATGCGCCGGAGGCGATGCTTGAGCAGATCCGCAGAGATATGATCGAGCTCGTGGTCAAGCCCGTTGTTCCCGCCGAACTGCTGGATGAGAACACGAAATATTATGTTAACCCCACCGGACGCTTCGTCATCGGCGGTCCGCAGGGCGACTCCGGTCTGACCGGGCGCAAGATCATTGTCGATACCTACGGCGGCAGCGCGCCTCACGGCGGCGGCGCCTTCTCCGGGAAAGACCCCACCAAGGTGGACCGCTCCGCCGCCTACGCGGCTCGCTGGGCCGCAAAGAACGTCGTGGCCGCCGGACTGGCCGAACGCTGCCAGATCCAGCTTGCCTACGCCATCGGGATCGCCGAACCCGTCTCCGTGCTCGTGGAGACCTTCGGCACCGGGAAGGTGTCGGACATGAGGATTGAGCAGGCAGTACGGAAAGTATTTGATTTCCGTCCCGCCGCCATCATCCGCGATCTGGATCTGCGCCGGCCTATCTATCGCGATCTTGCCGCATACGGGCACATGGGCAGGGAAGATCTCGGCGTGCGCTGGGAATCCACCGACCGCGCGGAAGCGCTGCTCGCAGCGATCTGAGGGAATAAAGCCTGCAGGTTCGGGTCAAGCTGGAAGATGGGGCTTGACGAATCCGGTGTTCTTGTCGTATACTCATGACCGTGAACAAAGGTTGTATGCAATTTAATTAAGACACAACAAAAGAAAGGACTACCTGCCATGGCTGAAATCATCCTTACCGAGAGCAATTTCAGAGAAGAAGTGCTGAACTCCGAGATCCCCGTCCTGGTGGATTTCTGGGCGACCTGGTGCGGCCCCTGCCGTATGCTCGCGCCGACGATCGCGAAGATCGCCGAAGAGCAGGAGGGGAAGATCAAGGTCGGCAAAATCGACGTTGACGAGCAGCCCGAGCTCGCGGCCCGTTTCGGCATCGCGAGCATCCCCACGCTGATGGTTTTCCGCGGCGGCGCCGTCGTAAAGGCCTCCGTCGGCGTGCAGCCGAAGGCGGCGATCGAGGCCATGTTTGCCTGAGGCAAAACGAACGGAGACGCCGGTTACCGGCGTCTCCGATTTATACAAAGTTGTTATTGACAAATTGTGCATATTGTCATACAATTTAATCTGTCGAGCGGCAAAGGCGGCGTACCTGCGTATGGTGTCTCTGCCGTTTTTTATCAACAGGGAAAGAAGGATCTGCTATGAACCCAGTCACAGAACAGTTCGGCTCCATGGTTTTCAACGACTCCGTTATGCGCCAGCGTCTGCCCAAGGAAGTGTTCAAGCAGGTCCAGCGTTCCATGAAGGACGGCCGCAGACTGGACAGCGGCGCCGCCATCGTGGTAGCAAACGCCATGAAGGACTGGGCCATCGAGAAGGGCGCCACCCATTTTACGCATTGGTTCCAGCCGATGACCGGCATTACGGCTGAGAAGCATGACAGCTTTCTCTCCCCGGTGGAGGGCGGGCGCGTTATCATGGAGTTTTCCGGCAAGGAGCTTATCCAGGGCGAGCCGGATGCGTCAAGCTTCCCCTCCGGCGGCCTGCGCGCGACCTTTGAAGCGCGGGGCTATACCGCGTGGGACCCGACTTCCTACGCCTTTATCAAGGACAACGTGCTCTGCATCCCCACAGCCTTCTGTTCCTACGGCGGGGAAGCGCTTGACAAGAAGACGCCGCTGCTTCGCTCCATGGAGGCCATCAACCGCCAGGGGATGCGGATCATCAGGCTCTTCGGCAACGCCGACGTGACCTCCATCAAAACGACGGTTGGCCCCGAGCAGGAATATTTCCTGATCGACCGCGCGGTGTTTGAGAAGCGCAAGGACCTGCAGTATACGGGACGCACCCTTTTCGGCGCAAAACCGCCCAAGGGCCAGGAGCTGGAGGATCACTACTTCGGCGCGATCAAGCCGCGTGTGGCCGCGTATATGAAGGAGTTGGACGAAGAGCTCTGGAAGCTCGGCGTCATGGCAAAGACCGAGCACAACGAGGCTTCTCCGGGGCAGCATGAGCTCGCACCGATCTACACCACCGCCAATATCTCCGCCGACCATAACCAGCTCACGATGGAGCTGATGCAGAAAATCGCCAAGAAGCACGGGATGGTCTGCCTGCTGCACGAAAAGCCCTTTGCCGGCGTCAACGGCAGCGGCAAGCACAACAACTGGTCGATCTGCACCAACACCGGCGTCAATCTTCTGGAGCCGGGCGAAACACCGTATGAAAACGCGCAGTTCCTGCTGTTCCTCTGCGCTGTCCTGCAGGCGGTCGACGATTATCAGGATATGCTTCGCCTCTGCGTGGCCTCTGCCGGCAACGACCACCGTCTCGGCGCGGGCGAGGCTCCTCCTGCCATCGTCTCCGTCTTCCTCGGCGACGAACTGGAAGCCATCCTCTCCGCCATTGAAAACGACCAACCCTACGGCAGCAAGGAACAGGAGCTCATTAAAGTCGGCGTCCACGTGCTGCCCAAATTCCCGCGTGACGCCACCGACCGCAACCGCACCTCGCCCTTTGCCTTTACCGGAAACAAGTTCGAGTTCCGCATGCTTGGCTCCGCCCAGTCCATCTCCGGACCGAACGTCGTGCTCAATACCGCTGTGGCGGAGTCGCTGCGGCAGTATGCGGATGTGCTGGAGGGCGCGGACGACTTCGAGAAAGCGCTGCACGATCTGATTCGTGACGTCATCCGCAAGCACAAACGGATCATCTTTAACGGCAACGGTTACGACGACGCGTGGATCCGGGAAGCGGAGAGCAGGGGACTGCTGAATCTGAAAGCGACGCCGGACTGTGTTCCGTACTATCTCGCTCCGAAAAACATCGAGCTTTTTGCCCGGCACCGGGTTTATTCGGAAACGGAGATCCGCGCGCGCTACGAGATCAAGCTGGATAATTACAGCAAGGTGCTGCACATTGAGGCACTGACCATGCTGGATATGGTCTGGAAAGACATCCTTCCCGCCGTCAGCGCCTATTCCAAGTCCCTGGCCGACGCCGCCCTGTCCAAGAACGCCCTGAACAGCGAGATCGACTGCCGCTTTGAGACCGAGCTTGTGAAAAAGCTGAGCGCGCTCACGGCTTCTGCCGTATCGAAGGCGCAGGATCTGGAGTTTGCGGTCGCAGATGTGAAGAAGTGCGGCGACAGCCTTTCGCTCGCGCGCTACTACCGGGACGAGATCTTCTCTGCCATGAAGGAGCTGCGCGCGGTTGTAGACGAGCTGGAGACCTGCACGTCCTCCCGCTACTGGCCCTATCCCTCCTACGGCGAGATCCTCTTCAGCGTCAGATAACAAAAACCACGGATCGATCAAAGATCCGTGGTTTTTATATACAATAGGTTACTGAAAAGGTAAGTGCTGTGCTTCCGGACGAATTCGTCGTACTCTGTGCGTTTGATAAAATATCTGCGGCCCCAGGAGGAGATCTGCAGCCAGTCCTCATCGATCCCGGTCACGGTAAAATAATGGCTCTTGGTCGAGGCGGCGGGGGCGAAGCAGCCGTCCGCCCTGCGGCAATAAAAGCGCAGGCGCTCCTTCCTCCATATGGCAGGGAAATTGGGCCCGACGGAGAGGATGACCGGCAGGTCCCGCGCCAGCATCTCGCGGATGCGGTCCCACAGCTTTGTGCCGGAGAAGGCCCAGAAAGCCCGGTAGGGAAGCCCCCTGTCGAGAAACAGGCGGTTGACCCCGATCGTGAGCACGAAGCCGTTGATGCCGGCATAGGGGATCAGCGGGAGATAGCGGCGGCAGAGCATCCGAAGCTCCTCGTTATAGGCCGCAAGCGGCTGGGGAACAAGCGAATCCCCCTCGTGCGTCAGATAGTGAAGCAGATCCAGCACGGCCACAGGCCCGCAGCCGCATTTGCGGATCATCTCCCTGTCCGACCAGGTCTGGCATCCGCCGTACGATACCAGGTCGTTATTCTGCACGCTCGGGAAGGGCCTTTGCAGCGTCAGCATGGGCGTACTCCTTCAGAAACATACACCGATGCCGAACCCGGCACCGGTGTATGACGATTCAGGATTCCGATTACTTCGCCAGAACCTTCTTGAGGCGGGCGTAGCGGGGGAGGGAATTCTCCAGAGGCAGCACGGGCTCGCCCTGGATCAGCGGCAGCACGTAATCGATGAACGCGTGCTTGAGGCCGTTGTGCTCCTCGTTGATCCACTCCATGGGGACCTTCTTCTCGAAGTTGGCAACGGAGGACAGGGGCAGGAGCACCAGCTTGCAGTGATACTTGCCGTCGACCGTCTCGCGCTCGAAAGCGACCATCTTGCCGGTGGTGCCGCTGACGGCCTGCTTGACAGCTTCCATACCGGCGGCGCAGGCTTCGTTGACGTCGGTGGCGGAGGCCAGATGCGCGCCGCAGCGCTGCAGCAGGCTCAGCTCGATGCCGCGCACCTTGGCGCCGGTCTTTTCCTTCACGATGTTGGCGAGCATGGCAGCCAGGCCGCCGAGCTGGGCGTGGCCGAAGCCGTCGGTCGCGGAGGTCTTGGCCTCGGAAACGAAGCTGCCGTCCGCGTAGTGGATGCCTTCGGACACCGCGACGAGAACCTTGCCGTTGGCTTTATAGATGCGCACGACGTCGTCGAGGAACTTATCCATCTCAAAGTCGGTCTCAGGCAGGTAGATCAAGTCCGGACCGGAACCGAACTCGGTGGCCAGCGCCGCGCTTGCGGCGAGCCAGCCGGCGTGACGGCCCATGATCTCCACGATGGTGATCATGCCGCTGTCATACACGCGGGCGTCCTTGTTGATCTCCATGCAGGAGGTGGCGATATACTTGGCAGCGCTGGCGAAGCCGGGGCAGTGGTCGGTGCCGAAGAGGTCATTGTCGATGGTCTTGGGAACGCCCATCACGCGGCACTCATAGCCGACGGACTCCATGTAGCGGCTGATCTTGTTGCAGGTATCCATGGAATCGTTGCCGCCGTTGTAGAAGAAGTAGCGGACGTTGTACTTTTTGAAGATCTCAAGAATGCGCTTGTAATCGGTATCGTCCTTTTCGGGATCGGCGATCTTGTAGCGGCAGGAACCCAGCTCGGAGGAGGGGGTATTGAGCAGGAGCTTGAGCTCGGCGGGATCTTCCTCATCCATGACGTACAGCTTGTCGTCCAGGACGCCGCGGATACCGTGGGCAGCGCCGTAGACCTTGGTGATCTCTTCCGCGTCAAGCGCAGCGCGGATCACGCCGTAAGCGCTGGCGTTGATCACTGCGGTGGGGCCGCCGGACTGGCCGAAAATGCAGGAGCCGATCAATTTTTCACTCATTTTTCAGATGCCTCCAAAATTTAAAAAATTTTCAATTTGTTGAATGTGCTTCTTGATTCTGCCACGGATTGAGCATATAATAGAAAAGCAAATTTGTAAATATGCTATTTTAACAAAAAATGAGGAGGAGACAAAAAAATGGCACTTGTTACAACGAAAGAAATGTTTGCGAAGGCTTATAACGGCGGCTATGCTGTCGGCGCTTTCAACGTCAACAACATGGAGATCGTCCAGGGCATTACCGAGGCGGCAGGGGAGCTGAAGAGCCCCGTTATCCTGCAGGTCTCCAAGGGCGCCCGCGCTTACGCCAACCACACCTATCTGGTGAAGCTGGTCGAGGCTGCCATTATCGAGAATCCTGAGATCCCCATCGCGCTGCATCTGGATCACGGCGATACCTTTGAGCTGTGCAAGTCCTGCATCGACGGCGGTTTCACCTCTGTTATGATCGATGCGTCTTCCAAGTCCTTTGAAGACAATATCGCCCTGACCCGCAAGGTCGTCGAGTACGCCCACGATCACGGCGTCGTGGTCGAGGCTGAGCTCGGCACGCTCGCCGGCGTGGAGGACGAGGTCGCGGTCGAGCACGGCAGCGAGAGCTACACCCGTCCCGAGGAAGTGGAAGAGTTTGTCAGCCGCACCGGCTGCGACTCCCTGGCCATCGCCATCGGCACCTCCCACGGCGCATACAAGTTCAAGGCTTCCCAGTGCACCCGCAACGCCGACGGCGTTCTGGTTCCGCCTCCGCTCCGCTTCGACGTGCTGGAAGAGTGCATCAAGCGCCTGCCCGGTTTCCCCATCGTCCTGCACGGTTCTTCCTCCGTTCCTCAGGAGTTCGTGAAGATGGTCAACCAGTATGGCGGCAATATGCCTGACGCCATCGGCATCCCCGAGGATCAGCTGCGTGAAGCTGCCAAGCTCGCCGTCTGCAAGATCAATATCGACTCCGATATCCGTCTGGCCATGACCGGCAACATCCGCAAGTACTTTGCTGAGCATCCTGATCACTTCGATCCGCGTCAGTATCTCAAGCCCGCCCGCCAGGCTGTCAAGGAAATGGTCGCCCACAAGATCGTCCATGTCCTCGGTTCCGACGGCAAGGCCTGATCGGATTCGCGTATAGAGACAGAGAACTATTCGATAACAACAACAGGAGGTGGCAATGATGGGCCAGATTCTTGACCGCATCAAAAGCCTTGCGAGCAAAAAAGTCACCGATTCCGGGATGCCGGACGTGGTGCTCTTCGCTCGTATCGTGTTTGCAGCGATTTTGACCGCTGTTGCACTCATCATAAAAATGCCCGCTGCCGTTCGCGTGGCGCTGCTGATCCTGGCGACAATCATCGCCGGCATCGACATCGGATGGGAAGCGGTGGACGCGGTCTTGAACAAGGACTTTTTTGCCGCCCCTGTCGTTTTGCTGGTCGTTGTTTTCGGTACGATCGTGATCGGTTATCCTGAAGAGAGCGCTATTGCCGTGATCCTTTATCAGGTCAGCATGGCCGCTCTGCGCTATGTGATGCAGAGGACCCGTGATTCCGCGCTGGCGTTGGTCAGCGGGGAAGAGGAGGAGCGCAGAACGAGAGTCCGCGACTTCGTGAGTGCGGATGACGCCGGGGATACGAACCTCGGCTCCGTGATTGGCCGCAGCGCCTCCATCGTTCTGAAAGCCGCTATGGCTTTCGCCGTGGTCTATGCGATCGTGGTGCCTTTTACCGGTCCGACCTTCCGTACTTCGATCCATCGCATGCTGATGATCCTTGCGGTCTGCACGCCCGCATCCGTGATCGTCGCGATGCCGCTTACCGCGATCGTCGGCCAGTGCTTCTCCGCCGGACAGGGCGTTCTTTTCAGCAAGGCCAAGAATCTTGAGGATACCGCCCACGCCGAGACCGCCGTGTTTGACAAAGCCGGCATCTTCTCCGAGGAGGCACCCAAGCTTCTCGCCGTCCGTTCGGATATGCTGGACAAGGAAACCATGATGAACTTTGCGGCCCACGCGCTGTACTATTCCGAGCAGCCGGTGGCGAAAGCCGTCTCCGACGCCTATGATCAGGAATACCGTCTGGATGTGATCAGCGAGTTTGCCGAGATCCCGGGCAGCGGCGTTTCCGTTAAAATCGCCGGAAACCCGGTTCTTGTCACGACCGGCGATTATCTGCTCAGCCGCGGGATCCGCATTCCGCAGGAGCAGGAAGCCGGACAGGTGTTCTTCCTGGTTATTGCCGGTCGCTACGTCGGAAAGCTGATTCTCTCGGCAAGCACCAACGACGCCGCCAGAGGTCTCACCGACGGTATGCGCGAGGCCGGGCTTCGCCGCTGCATCCTTTTCACCGAAGACAGCGCCGAGCAGAGTCAGAAAGCAGGAGAGGCCTTCAAGTTCGACGAAGTCTACGGCGAGTGCGATCTTGAGCGGAAGCTGAAGCTGATCTCCGATATGTGCAGCGGCACCGACAACCGCGTTCTGTACGTTTACAGCAACGGCTTTGAGGCGCACAGCGACGCCAAAGTCGATATGCGAGTCAGCAAGAAGTCCAAATTTGCCGACGCCTCCGTCGATCCGGAGCGTCTGACCAATTTGCCCTTCGCTGTCCAGATCTCCAAGCGCATGGGACAGGTTCAGGCCGAAAATGCAATCTTCGCTTTCCTCGTGAAAACCCTCCTGATTTTCCTTGCGATCAACGGGAAGTGCACGCTGTGGTTTGCGCTGTTTCTTGACTCCGCCGTCGCCATCGGCACGGTGCTCAATGCGATCCGCGTGACCAGCGACTCGCTCCTGGCAAAGATCGGAAAATCCGAATAAAGAAAGCGAAACCGATTCCATTTGCGAAAGAAAACCAAGAAATCGCGGCTCATTTCAGAGCCGCGATTTTTCTTGACTTTTTATGGGAGGGGATATATACTATGGGCACATAGAATCTCGCATAATATAAATTTAGCGATATTTTAGAGCCGTTTTTCGGCGAAAGGAGCCTTCTGCATGAATCTGGACCAAATCAACGATATCCCCGATATTCTGATGGAGTTTCTCGAATACCACTCCACGGTGCGCGGCCATTCCGATCGGACGGTCGCAGCCTACTACATGGATCTGAAGATTCTGTTCCGATACCTCAAACGCAAACGCAGACTGGTATCGCGTGATACACCCTTTCAGGAAATCGATATCACCGACGTGGATCTGGATTTCATCCAAGACACCCGAATTGAAGAGCTCTACGGCTATCAATCCTTTTCGCCGGAATCCGGACAGGCGCTCTCCGCTGCGAGCCGCTGTCGCCGGACGTCCTCAGTCAAATCGTTCTTTAATTATCTGACGAACAAACGCCATCTGCTGGAGCGCAACGTTACCCAGGAGCTGGACATGCCAAAACGGCAGGCTTCGCTGCCGCGTTATCTTGAAGAATCTGATTGTGAAAAACTTCTCAATGTTTGTGACGGACCCTATGCCGAGCGGGATTATTGCATTCTGATGCTGTTCATGTCCTGCGGGCTGCGTGTCTCCGAGTTGGTTTCGTTAAACGTGACCGATCTCTATGAGGATCACCTGCGGGTTCTGGGCAAAGGCAACAAAGAGCGCGTCATATTCTTCGGCGACGGCTGCCGAGAAGCGATCGACGACTATTTAATGGTTAGAAATGTTGTGAAAGTACAAGAAAAAGACAAAAAAGCGCTGTTTATCAGCCAAAAGAATTGCAGATTTGGCGTGCGCGGCGTTCAACAGATGCTTGAGAAAAAGCTGCTGCTGGCCGGTTTGGACGCAACGCGCTACTCCCCTCATAAGCTTCGCCACACAGCCGCTACGCTGATGCTGAAAAACGGCGTGGATACCCGGGCGCTTCAGGAGGTTCTCGGCCACAGCAACCTCAATACGACTCAGATCTATACCCATCTCGACAACACCGCGCTGCATGAAGCCGCGATGGCCAACCCCATCGGCCGCAGGCATAAAACAGAAGCAGAATAATAGCAAGCGAAGCCGACGTCCGCTATACGTCGGCTTCGTTTTTTGCAATTTTATAGTTTCTGTATACTCATGCATATACCGTATATAGCTGTAATCGTTTGCAACAATTCTGTTATTGTCGGGCGAAGAAAGAGCGGCGCAATCGGGATAATCCCCATTTACACCGCTCTTTATCCATTCATGATTCCGATTTCTTTCCCAATACCGCCCTTACGGCTTCCGCTATATTCCTGACCGGGATCAGCTCCAGTCCCTCCGGTACGCGGAGCTCGTCGCGCACATGGGACGGGATCACACAGCGGCGAAAGCCGAGCCGGGAGATCTCCGTCAGGCGGTGGTTGATCATGCTGACACTGCGGATCTCGCCGGAAAGCCCGATCTCCCCGATTGCGGCGAGATCTGCCCCGAGCGGACGATCGAGATAGCTGGACGCGATCGCAAGCGCCGTGGCAAGATCCGCGGCTGGCTCGTCAAGCGTCAGACCGCCGATGACATTGATATAGGCGTCGCAATTGGAAACCGGGAGGCCTCCCCTCTTCTCGATAACGGCAAGCAGCATGGCGCTGCGGTTGTAATCGATGCCGTTGGAGCGGCGGGCGCCGTTGTAATTGGTCGGCGTGATCAGCGCCTGCACCTCCGCGAGGATGGGACGCGTGCCTTCCACCACGCAGGCGACACAGGTGCCGGGGCTGTTCTCCGGCCGACCGGCAAGCAGCATCTCCGAGGGATTTTCCACGCAGGAGAGCCCGGTTTCGGTCATCTCAAAGACGCCGATCTCGTTGGTCGAGCCGAAGCGGTTTTTTACCGCTCGCAGGATGCGGAAGCTCGTGTTCCGCTCGCCCTCGAAATACAGCACGCAGTCCACCATGTGCTCGAGTACCTTCGGTCCGGCGATGCTCCCCTCTTTGTTGATATGGCCGACCACGAAGACCGTGAGCCCCTTTTCCTTGGTGGCGCGCATGATCCTCATGGTGCACTCGCGCACCTGGCTGATGCTGCCGGGTGCGGAAGCCGTTTCGCCATCGGACACGGTCTGGATCGAGTCGATGATCATGACGTCCGGGCGCAGCTCGTCAACACAGGCGAGGATATGGTCCAGATCCGTTTCCGCCAGAACGTAAACCTCCGCGCCATCGACGCCGAGGCGTACCGCGCGAAGCTTAAGCTGGCGCTCGCTCTCTTCTCCGGTCACATAGAGGATGCTCTTCTCTCTCCCCACGAGGCCGCACATCTGCAGCAGCAGCGTGGATTTGCCGATACCGGGCGCTCCGCCGACCAGGATCAGCGACCCGACCACAGCGCCGCCGCCGAGGACCCGGTCAAACTCCGAGATCCCGGTGGGAAAACGGATCTCCGCGCTGGTATCCAGCTCCGAAATCCTGCGCGGGCGCTGGGCCGGGAGAATCCGCCCGCTACCGACGCGTTTTGCCGCGCGGCTGTCGATCTTCACTTCCTGCAGCGTATTCCATGCCCCGCAGGAGGGACACTTCCCTGCCCAGTTGGGCGTCTCGCTGCCGCATTCCGTGCAGCAGTACACGGTCTTTTGTCTGTTTGCCATGCGTTTCTCCTATATTTGATCCATCTCGGGTAAAAATTGCAGATAGGAAGCCATCAGTACTGCGGCAAGGGCGGTCTGATAACCGTCCTGCGTGAGCTTCTCCATCTCGTTGTAGTTGGACAGAAAGCCGCATTCCACTAAAATGGCCGGGCAATCCACGTTGGAAGTCAGAAACAGCTTCTTCGGCGCAGGCTCGGCAAGACGGCGATTTTCCGGCTGCAGGAAAGAAACAAGGTTGGCCTGCACCAGCTTCCCCAGTCTGGCGCTTTGCGCATCGGAAGCGTAGAGGACCTGCGCGCCGCAGGGCTGCGTCGTCGGGTAATAATTCTGGTGGATGCTGACGAGCACAGCGTCCGGGATCTGGTTGGCGACTTGGGCGCGATACACCAGATCCTCATGCTCGCTGTAAGACAGCAGATCCGTCTTTCTGCTGTCGTCGTTTCGCGTCATCACCGTACTGCTTCCGCAGAAGGCGGCAAGCGCCTCCAGCTTCAAGGCAATGGCAAGATTGATATCGCTCTCCCGCGCGCCGTTTACCGCGATCGCGCCGCCGTCAAAGCCGCCGTGTCCGGGATCAATCACGAGGACCGGAGGATTCGCAGCCAGTTCCGCGGTCTGCATCACGCGATACACCGAAACCGAACGCAGCAGGATGAAGCCGGCCAGTAGAAAGCAGATCAAAGCGGCGGCGCTCCCGATTTTTTTGAGGCGGATGACACAAAACACCAGCTATCTCACCCGCTTTCTTTTATTATAACGGCTTTGCCCGGCCAAGTCAACGCGGCGTATCAGAGCAGAATGCATATCAGTCCCCCGCTCCCCTCGTTGAGGATGCGCTGCAGCGCCTCCTGCAGTTTTCCTTTCGCATCCTCGGGCAGGGATTGAATCTTCGCGGCCAGCCCCTCCTCCGCAATATCGTTGAGCGGTTTGCCGAAAATATTGGACTGCCAGATGCGGTTGATGTCCCCGTCGAAGCCGTCCAGCAGGAAGTTGATGATATCCTCCGACGCGCTCTCGCCGCCGATAGCCGGGGTGACCTCCGTTTCCACGTTGGTCATCAGCATATGGATCGCCGGTGCACTGGCCTTCAGCTTCACTGAATACTTGCCGCCCTGCCGGACGATCTGCGGCTCTTCCATCTGCATCTGCGAGGTATCGGGCATCACAACGCCGTATCCCTTGCTGCGTACGTCGCTGAGCGCCTGGCGCAGTCGGTCGTAATCCGATTTGATCACGCTCATATCGGCAAGCGTCGCGATCAGATCCCCGTCGCTTCGGATATCCCAGCCGGTCTGCTCACTGATGGTCTGATAATAGAGGCTTCTCGGCAGGCGCAGGCGGATGTTGACAGCGCCCCTGCCAAGATCCGATTCCACGATCTCCGCCTCGCTGATCTGTTCGTGCTGCGTCAGCACGCTCAGCAGCTTCTGCGTATCCTTGATCTTATACAGATCCTCGCTGTTGTCCCGGATCAGGTTCAGGATCTCGCGCTTGAGCGGGGTATCGTTTTCCAGCGCCTCGAGCCATTCCGGGAAAAAGATCCCGGCGGATTTAAGCGGGAACTCCTGCAGGATCGACTGCAGCACAGCGCTGATATCCGCCTCCGTCAGTGCCTGGCAGTTTACGGGGAGGCAGCTCACACCGTACTCGCTCGCAAGCTCGGCGGCGAGCGCGCGGGCCTCCTCGGAGGCGGGGGATACACAGTTGAGCAGCACGACAAAGGGCTTGCCGATCTCCTGCAGCTCGCGGATCACGCGCTCTTCCGCTTTCAGGTAGTTCTCCCGCGGGATCTCACAGACGCTGCCGTCGGTCGTGACCACGATCCCGATGGTGGAATGCTCGGCGATGACCTTGCGCGTTCCTTTTTCCGCAGCGTCCGTAATGCTGATCTCATGGTCGAACCACGGCGTCGTCACCATCCGCTCGCTGCCGTCCTCAAACTGTCCGGCGGCTCCGTCCACCATATAGCCGACGCAGTCCACCAGCCGTACGGACATTTCATAATTTTCATCCAGCCGGATGGAGACGGCGTTTTCCGGCACAAACTTCGGCTCCGCCGTCATGATGGTTTTTCCCGAGCCGCTCTGCGGAAGTTCATCTCTGGCGCGCTCCCGCATATAGGTGTTTTCGATATGCGGGATCACCATGGTCTCCATAAAGCGCTTGATGAAGGTGGATTTCCCCGTCCGCACCGGCCCGACGACACCGAGAAGGAACGCGCCGCCCGTGCGCACGGAAATGTCCTGATAGATATTATGTTCGGTCATAAAAATGCCTCCGCTCTTCCTTTTCTCGTTTTGTACGAGTCTATGGGGAGCGGAGGGCATTTATGACTGCGTCTCAGAAGACAGACACTGTCTGATGATGCCGCTCGGAGAGCACGAAAGTCAACTCGGGAAACTGCTCCCGCAGTTTCCCGGCCAGGACGGACATGATCGGGTTTTCCGTGCAGAAGTGGTCAGCGTCGATCAGGTTCAGCCCGAGCGCGGCCGCGTCGAGGAATTGATGGTATTTCACGTCGGCCGTGACGTAGGTATCACAGCCCTGTGCGATCGCATCGCGCATCGCGTCGCCGCCGGAGCCGCCCATGACGGCAAGACGCCGCACAGGCTTGCCCGCGTCGACATAGCGCAGGGCGTTGACCCTGAGCCTTTGCTTACAGAGGGGAAGAAAATCTCCCATCGCCAGCGGCTGCGCCAGCGTTCCCACGCGGCCGCAGCCTTCTTTGTCGAGAACGCCCTCGGGCTCCGCACCGAGCAGCCGGATCAGCACGTCGTTCACACCGCCTTCGGCAATATCCAGGTTGGTGTGCATGCAGATCGCGGCAAGGCCCTTCTCGGCCAGCTTCAGGACGAGCGCCCCCTCCCCTTCCGCTGTGACGCTGTGAAGCGGCCGGAAGATAACAGGATGGTGCGAAATGATAAGCTCGGCGCCGAGGCTCTCCGCCTCCTCGATCACTTCGCCGGTAATATCCAGCGCCAACAGGACGGTGTGAACGGCCCGGCTGCCGTGTCCCACCAGAAAGCCCGCATTGTCAAAATCCGTCTGCAGCTCCGGCGGCGCGATCCGGCACATGGCATTGTAAAGCTCATGGACACTCGTCATGGTCTCATCTCCTCCAGTTGGCGGCAAATCGTCTCGCAAAGAGCAAGTCTGCCGTCCGCATCACCCGCGCCGGACGTCCTCAGCGCGGCAAGCATCTTTTGAAATCTTCTGTTCTGAATCTCCCAAAGGCGCGAATAGAGCGGGTGTGCGGCGAGCAAGATCCGGCTCCCGGTATACAGCTCTGCGTCGTTAAGCACGGTTCTGCCTCCGAACCGCGCGGTGATCACGGAATAAAGGATCCCTCCGTCCTCAACCAGATCCTCTCCCGTGATTTCAAACTCATTATAAATAAGCCAGTAGCGGAGAACCTCGGCGCGGGTCATCGGCTGCAGGATCAGCAAATAGCGGGGATCCATGCACCAATCCGCCCGATCCAGGATCCCGCTGATCGTATCCCCGCCCATGCCGGCGATCACGATGCAGTCGACCTGCTGAGGCGGGCAGAGCGCAAGGCCGTCGCAGCACAGAAAGCCGATCTGATCCGCTGCGCCTGCTTCCTGCGCGTGCTGACGCGCGGTCTGCAGCGGGCCCTCCCCGATGTCCGAGGCATAGAGCGCCCCCTTATACCCGCGTTTTGCGAGAGCGACCGGGAGATATCCGTGGTCTGTACCCACGTCGATCATGCCGATCCCGTCCGGGATCTTTGCGGCGATACACGCCAATCGTTTTTTCATAAAGACACCCATGATAGAAAAGCCGGAACGCGTCCGGCTTTTCTATCCGCTTTCTCAGCAGCTTTCCAGGAACTTTTTCAGATAGTCGAGTAATTCGTCCGGATCCACGCCGTGCGCGGCGCAGGCCTGCTCCAGCGTCTCTCCGCTGGCCATGGCGCAGCCCATGCAGTGCATGCCGATCTCCTGAAAGACGGGCATAGCCTCCGGACAGTTCTCGACGATCTCGCCGATAACGGTCTCTCTTGTAATTTCCACAGGGATCACCTCACAGTCAAGGAAACTCTCATTTGGATAAAGAAAAATGGGGTACGAAACGTACCCCACTTTTGTTCAGGCGAATCAGGCCTGCTCTCTCATCTTAGCGAAGCACTCGCTGCAATAGACGGGACGATCGGACTTGGGCTCAAAGGGAACCTTCGCCTCGCCGCCGCAGGCAGCGCAGGTAGCGGTGAAGAACTCACGGGGACCGCGGGCGGCGTTCTTGCGGGCGTCGCGGCAGGGCTTGCAGCGCTGGGGCTCGTTCTGGAAGCCGCGCTCAGCGTAGAACTCCTGCTCACCGGCGGTGAACACGAACTCTTTACCACACTCTTTGCAAATTAAGGTCTTGTCTTCGTACATTTTGAATCCTCTCTTCTAAGTTGTTGCCGTATCGGCTGTATTTGCGATCAGTTTCTACTGATGTCGCCAGGGTTAAGGTTCCGCGCCAGTTTGCGTCTGATTCTCTGCACTGCGTTATCGATCGCCTTCTCATCTTTTCCGAGGCGGGCGCCTATCTCACGATAAGACAAACCGTCCAGATAGAACGCGAGGACACGGCTTTCCATTTTCGATAAGCAGCGAGAAAAGACCGCGTAAAGTTCATCCTTGCTCTCTCTGGCCAGAACCAGATTCTCCGGATCCTGCCGGAAAACCTCTGGAGTTGCCGATAGCTGCGAACCGGACTCTTCCGAGAGTTGCTCGAGAGAAAGACCGTCATTGAGCGGGAGATGCTTTTTTCGGGATGCGGACTTGATTGCTGACAGAAGACGCGAACGGATACAGCGCTCCGCAAAGGAGTGGAAAGAGCTTCCTCCCTGAGGATCATACTGGCGGATGGCCGAGAGCAGCCCGATCATCCCTTCCTGAATCAGATCCTCGCTGCTGCCGCCGGCAAGAAACAGCGGCCGGGCACAGACGCGAACCAGGCGCATATAGCGCTCCGATAAGATCTCTTCCGCGCTGCGATCCCCCGCTGAAGCCATGGCCTGCAGAGAACTGTCCGAAAGTGTTGCGTAATCCATCATTTACCATAAATCATTTTGACAAAATCACGTTTATTATTATATCGCACGATTGTACAAAGTCAATAGATTTTCGCTCAGTTTTTTATCTTTTTTTAATTTCTCCTCATATTTCAAGGCTTTGCTGGCCCATATAGGCAATTCCCAGATGCTCGTAGGCCTTGTGTGTGACGCAGCGGCCGCGCGGTGTGCGCGTCAGAAATCCCATCTGCAGCAGGTAAGGCTCGTACATGTCCTCCAGCGTGACCGCCTCTTCGTTGATGGTTGCGGCCAGCGTCTCCAGGCCCACAGGGCCTCCGTTGTAGAACTCGATGATGGCGCGCAGCATCCTGCGGTCCAGCGCGTCCAGGCCGAGCTTGTCGACTTCCAGCCTGGAAAGCGCCTCATCCGCGACCTCGCGGGTAATGACGCCGTCCGCTTTCACTTGGGCATAATCGCGCACACGCCGCAAAAGGCGGTTGGCGATACGCGGCGTTCCACGCGAACGGGAAGCGATCTCGTAGGCGCCGCGCGGATCGATCTCCACGTCCAGAATACCGGCGGAGCGCTCCACGATGCGTTTGAGCTCTTCGGGCGTGTACAGCTCCAGCCGGAGCGAAACGCCGAAGCGGTCGCGCAGCGGCGCGGTCAACTGGCCGGAGCGGGTCGTCGCGCCGATCAGCGTGAAGTGCGGCAGATCCAGATGCAGGGAGTTGGCGGAAGGGCCTTTACCGAGGATGATGTCGATCGCATAATCCTCCATGGCGGGATACAGGATCTCCTCATACGCCCGGTTAAGACGGTGGATCTCGTCGACGAAGAGGATGTCCCCCTCGCTAAGGTTGGTCAGCATCGCCACCAGATCGCCGGGCTTCTCGATGGCCGGGCCGGAGGTAATGCGCATATTGACGCCCATCTCATTGGCGATCACCGCCGCAAGCGTGGTTTTTCCCAGTCCCGGGGGGCCGTGCAGCAGCACGTGATCCAGGGCCTCTCCGCGCATTTTGGCAGCGTTGATAAAGATCTCCAGGTTGCCCTTTGCCTTCTCCTGCCCGATGTACTCCGTAATGGTGCGCGGACGGAGGGAGCCCTCGTTGCTGTCCTCAGGGAGGCTGGCGGTTGTGGTAATGATCTCGCTGCCGGAGTCTTCAGAAAAATTGATGCTCATGCTTTCTCCTGTTTCCCGTGTTTCCTTACTTGACCATATGGCGCAGAACCGCCTTGATGATCTGCTCGGCGTCCATGCCGGACAGATCCAGCTTCTTGAGCACGGGGGCAAGCTCTGCGCTGCTGTAACCCAGAACGGTCAGCGCCGCCATCGCGTCGTTTATGCTGCCGTTGTCCGCAGATACGGCGGCAGACACCGAAGCGGCGGGAAGGCTGAACTCAGAGGGGTCCATCTCCTTGCTGATCTTGTCCTTCAGCTCAAGGATGACGCGCTGCGCGATCTTTTTCCCGATGCCGGGCGCAACGGTCAGGGTCTTGAGATCGTTGTTCATGATCGCCAGCGCGAGTCCCTCCGGCGTGGTATAGGAGAGGATCGAGAGCGCTGCCTTCGGGCCGATGCCGGAGACGGAGATGAGCATTTCAAAACAGCGTTTCTCCGTTTTTTCGAAGAAACCGAACAGATCGAAATTTGTCTCTCCGATGGATTCAGACACATAGAGCTTCGCCTTTTCTCCCGTTTTCAGGCGCGAGAGCGTATGGAGCGTGGCGTTGAGCGCAAAGCCGATCCCGCCGCAGTCCAGCACGACCAGATTCTGCCTCAGCTCGGCAACGGTTCCGTTCAGATGGTAGAACATTCTTCGCGTTCTCCTTTATACAATAGCGATGTGGCGCTTCGCGCATGGCACAGCGCCAGCGCGACCGCATCCGCCGCGTCATCCGGCTTGGGCGGCGCCTGCAGGTTGCAGATCCGGCGAACCATGTCCATGACCTGCGCTTTCTCCGCGCGGCCGTAGCCGACGACCGCCTGCTTGACTTGCAGCGGCGTATATTCGTAAATCTTCACCCCGGCCTTCTGGCAGGCGAGCAGGATCACTCCCCTCCCGTGCGCCACGGCGATGCCGGTGGTGATGTTGGTATTGAAGAACAGTTCCTCCACGGAAACCGCGTCGGGCTTGAAGATCTCCAGCAGATCGCACATATCGCCGTAGATCTGCTCCAGGCGGCTTGATAGGCTCGTGTGCGCCGGGGTGGTGATCACGCCGCATTGGACCAGCCTGTTCTGATTTTTTTGGGAATCCAGTACGCCGAAGCCAATGGTGGCGATACCGGGATCGATCCCTAAGATACGCATACTATCACATCCACAGGGATTTTATCATATTCGGCGAACGATATCAACCATAATCCGCCCCGGCGCTTCATAGGATAGACCAAAAGGAGTTGATGCTGATGCAAGAATTCAAAACCATATTCCGCAAACACCGGAAGATCCTCTCTGCCGTACTGCTGCTATTCGCGGTGTTTTTGATTTTCTGGACCGTGAACAGCCCTGTGCTCGTCGGCGTGTCCGCTTCAAAACGGCAGCTGCCGGTTTATTCGGTGCAGCGGAAAGACAAGGTGGCGGCGATCTCTTTTGACGCCGCATGGGGAAACGAGGATACGCAGATGCTGATCGACATTCTGGACAAATACAAGTCCCATGCGACCTTCTTCGTTGTCGGGGACTGGGCGGAGAAATACCCGGAATCCGTCAAGGCGCTGGCCGACGCGGGCAACGAAGTCATGAATCATTCCTCCAGTCACGCGCACTTCTCGCAGCTTACAAGCGAGCAGATCAAAGCGGACGTGAACGCCTGCAACGACAAGATCGAAGCGGTCACCGGCGTCAGACCGACGCTTTTCCGCTGTCCCTACGGCGAATATGACGACCACGTGATCCAGGCGATCCGGGAACTGGGGATGGAACCGATCCAGTGGGACGTGGACAGTCTGGACTGGAAAGGGATTTCCGCCGCCGAGATCACGCAGCGGGTGCTGCAAAGGATCAAACCCGGCAGCATCGTCCTGTTCCATAACGCCGCCGAACACACGCCGGAGGCGCTGCCAGACATTCTGGAGGCGCTGATCGCCAACGGCTACACGATCGTTCCCGTCTCGCAGATCCTGCTGGACGGCGATACCTACATTGACAACACGGGCATGCAGTGCCGGCCATAATGACAGCTCCCGCTCCGTACCGGTTTCGGCCGATACCGAGCGGGAGCTTTCTTGCGGGAACGCCGTTTCAGAGCTTCTTCAATTCCGCGGAGCCAGTGCCAAAGCTGCCGCCGTACGCATCACCAGCGGTTTTCAACGTATTCACAGAAAGCGTAGAAGTCACGGATCTCGACCGTTTCGCCGTCGTCGAGCGTCACCGTTCCGCTCCAAAGGCCGTGGACCTGATGGCTGTGCATCCGCATCACGCCGATATTCAGGTCGGTATGATGGTCGTAAAACGGCTCCATCGTGAGGCAAAAACGTTCGTCCTCGGAGGTGAAGCGCCACGGCTCCATGTAACGGTCCGGCTTGGGAAAGCTTTCCACGTCGACCCCGGCGATCTTATGCGCTTTTCCGTCCCAAAACAGACAGGTCTCGGTCGCATCGTCCTCCGAACCGATCCCCCACGTGATCTCGAAGCCGAAGAGGTGCTCCTTTCCCTTCGCGTCTGTTACTCGTCCGGAGCCGTTTCCCCAGTACCAGACCAGAGAATAAGGCGTACATACCCGCCCCCAGTCAAGTACGCAGAAGCTCTGGGCGCGGCGAAGCGTCCAGGTATTCTCCCCGCAGCGGATTTCCGCTTCACAAGGCATGCAGTTCTGCTTCGTCGTCATAAAATAGCAGTCTGGGCGGCCCTCAAACGGCAGCACCGTGGTAATGTTTTCCTGCTCCGGCAGGATGTCCATCTCAGCGCGGCAGGAGACGTTTCCGTTTTCAAAGCGCAGGGTGCGCAGCAAATCCCCCGTATGCGCGTCAAAGCTCGCTTTTCCGATGCGGAAATGCACGTCGTTCGGTACGTCTCCCCGCTTGGGAAGGAGATAGCGTTTTCTCCCGTCGAGGAAGGGAGCCATGCTCGAAACCAAGGTCTCCCCGCTGTGCAGATCGACCAGAACCAGCGACGCATAGCCGCCGAGCGAAATGTTGGCAAAGCTGAGCTGCAGCATGAGCTTCCCGTCCGAAATCTGATAGAAATCCCATTCCTTCCGGCGCAGGGGATGCTTTACCCGGTCACGGTCATAGTCAAAGACGTTCCGTCTTGCCCAGCCCCTGGCCAGAAGGTGACCTTCCCCGGACAGAAGGGGCGTTCCCTCCGTATACTCGTTCTGTCTGCTGTGCACTTTCCTCTCCGCCCAGCCGAGATAAGTTTTTTCCATGACGCGATCCCCCGTTTCTGGTTTTTTCAGGCGTCCGGCGGCTTCAGAACGCTCCCGCCGGGCCGAACATTCTCCTAATCAAACTGTAACATGAAGCCGCCCCGGAATCAAGTGTCTGTCAATTCCCGAAATAGAAAGCGTTCTTCCTTCTCTCAAAAAAACAAGACGCCGCCCGGTACGATGGAACGTCGTACCGGGCGGTTCTGTTGCTGCCGACAGAGGCGCCTGTTCCAGGGACGCCCCCACTCAATGATGAGCTTCCCAATAATCCTCCGCTTCTTCATAGTCTGAGAAGTCGTCATAGTATTCATAATAGAAGTCGTCAGGATGATAATAGTCAGCGGCATGAAAGGGATCCGACTGCGCTGCTTGTCCCGGTTTCACCGTTGGCCGCGGCGTTGTGACCGGCCGCGGCGCGGCCGTCTCTTTGCGCGGTTTCGGTGTCGAAACGGGCTTGGGACTTTCGCTTATCTTTTGGGTCGGAGACGCTGTGGCAGCCGGCTCCGCGGTCGTGACAGACGCGGCCGCTTCCGTACGGTCAGCGAGCAAAGATAAGGAACAGACTGCCCCGATCAGGAGGAGCACGCAGATCGGGGCGCAAATCGCAAGCGCGGTTTTCAAACGCCTGTCCCGGTTTCTCATTTCTCTGATCTGGATCCCGATGTCGGAGGAATCCCAATCCGATACCGGGAACTCCTCTCGGGCGGAATCGTCGTTGTCCTTTTGTCCGGAATCGGTTATCAGCGCTCTCTCCTGCTCGGCCGGGGCGCCTCCATCCCTTGGCTTTCCCCATCCTTTCTCCGTCAATGGCTGGGGTTCCGGAGCTGCCGCCCGCTCTTCTTCCGAATCATCAAGGTTTTCAATGTTCAAGGTCGAGCAATCCCGCTCCGCCTTGCGGGCGAGCTCTTTTACTGCCGCCAGGAGCCGCGCCTGCTCTGCTTCTTTGCGCAGCGTCTGTGTCCGGTCAAAAAAGGATAGGGCAGCGCGTCTGCCTGATAGGGACCGACGTCCGCGACACGTCAAAGGGCTTTCCTGTTGCTCGCCCAGGAAGGAACGATTACCCAGTCCCCTGGCCTGAGATCCATTTCGTCGCAGCGGTACGCATATCTGCGATTAGCCGGCGGGAAAAATACCCGGCAATACCGGTAAGTCCCGGAGTGCGGCTCACGCTGGATCTCTTGAGATGCCGGTGGCTCGGGTCGAAAAGCCGAACTTGTCAACTTGTTTTCCGTATCGAACGCGTCGGGCTCCCGACTGGCCTCTTGCCGAGCCTCACGGCGCTCCTCCTCATCCGAATGAGAAAAAGTCGGCAAATCAATTTCTGTCGGTCCATGCTCAAGCTCCCGCTCACGATCCACCGTACAGGCCTCTCTTTCCGTTCCGCTTTGTTTTCCCAGCATTACCCGACTCGACCGGGCAATCAGCGCCTTCGGCTGGCAAGGCTCAGCAGACGAAGAAGCTGCACAACGGAGGCAACAAGCGAGATAAAATACGTCATACCCGCTGCGACAAGCACCTTGCGCCCGCCGAGCATCTCCTCGCCGGTCAGCAGGTTCAGCCGCTCGACTTCTGCCAGCGCGCGGCGCGAGGCGTCCACCTCCACGGGCAGCGTGACGAGATTAAAAAGTACGATCCCGGAAAAGAGCACGGCGCCCAATACGATCAGACCGCTGTAAGAAAACAGGATTCCCAGAAGGATCGCGATATAGGAGCCCATGGAACCGATGTTGCACACGGGCACCAGCGCCTTTCTCAGCATCAGGAGCGGAAAGGCCTGCGCGTGCTGGATCGCGTGGCCGCATTCGTGTGCGGCGACCGCAATCGCGGACACGGATGTGCCGCTGTATACCGCTTCCGAGAGGTTCAGCCTTTTTTGATTGGGGTCGTAGTTGTCCGTCAGGGTCCCGTAGGTCTGGGCAATTCCCACGTCAAAGATCCCGTTTGCGCGCAATATGCGCTCTGCCGCCATTGCGCCGGTCAGACCGTTGGCCGGGCGGACTTTCGCAAACCTCCTGAACCGGCTCTTTACAACGCCGGAACAGATCAGACTGACAAGGAAAAGCAGGATCGTCAGCAGATAAAAGATCTCAGACCATCCGAATGAATAAGCAGCTCTCATTTCATGTTCCCTCTTGAATCACAGGCGTTCCGCCCGCAAAACACGCTTTGTCCGCGCGCTCTTATTCGATATACCAGAGTGCGCCGGTGTCGTATTCTTCCGGCAGCTTGATCCAGTTGCCCTCGGACTCTTCGATCCACCAGCCCTCGGAGTTGTGCTCCATCCAGCCGTAGTCGCCGTAGTTCGAGGAGATCCCCTCATACCAGTACTGCCAGAGCGCAGGCTCTACGTCGGTGTTGTACCAGAGCCAGCATTGGCTCTCCGCGTCGTAATAGCTGTCCTCGCCCGAATCCCAGAGCAGGCATTTGTCCCAGGAAGCGCCCTGAGCGGAAACCCCATAGCTGTTGTCGCCGCTTCGTACCAGATAAACCGGGTCGTTGTTCTGCGCAAGCGTAAGCTGCTGGTACGGGGTTTCGATGTATTCCCTTTGCCATTTTTTCACCTGTTGCCGGGTATAGCTTGTTTCGATAGCGATCAACAGGAGAACTGCGATCAGAACGTTCCGTACGGTATGCATTTTCCGTTTTTGTTTTTTGAGCGATTCCTCTGATGAGTAAACGTGTGTGTTTCCGGAAGACCTGCTGCGTTCTTCGTCCAGCTCCGACACGATCCGCATGGGCGCGCCGCAGCTCGGACACTGGAGACTGGTGCCGCTGCTGTTATCCAGCGTCAGAACGGTATCCGTACCGCAATAGTCACAGCGGCAGAGGACGTTTTCGTATTTGCCGTTTTTTTGAAACGAAACGCTGTCATAATACTTGCCGTTCTCGTCATAGTAACCCTTTTCATAGCTTCTTCCGGTGTTGCTGTCGACCCAGGACTCGGGGTAGTACACATAGTCGTGCCTGCGGCCGTAATAGTAATCCGGATGCATCAGCTTTGAGACAGAAAAGCCCATCGGCTGATTGATGCGCGGCCTCGGCTCGTGCGGCTGCCTTGTATTCGGACTCGAATCGTATTTAGCCGTATTTTGCACGTGGGTGCTGCTCCTGCTGGTCGTGGAGTGACGGCTTGGGCCGCTTGCGCCGAAGGATCGGCTGCTTCCCCAGCTTGAGGATCGGCTGCTCGCAGAATGAGAGCTTGACGAGCGGGAAGAAGGCCCGGACGAATGGGACCGGGACGAAGAGGACGACCTCGATGAGGATGAATGCGAACTGGAGCTGTGTCTGCTTGGCGGCATGGGCTCTCTCCCCTTTCCTTGTCAAATACGGCGCTTGCTACGTTTTCTTATCTTAAGACGCAAACAGGAACGGCGTGTTCCCTTTCGGTCGGAAGATTGCAGCATTCTTTCACGACAGCTTTTCCTGTCCGTTCACGTTTCTTTTCCCCGGTACTCCAGGCACAGCATGGTCGTATCGTCGAACTGTTCTGCATCCTTCACGAAATCGCCCATGGCATCCAGAACATGGTTCAGCAGCTTCTCGGGACCGGCGTCCTTATCGGCGTTCAGCGCGCTGAGCATCCGCGGCAGCCCGAACATCCGGTTCTCCGCGTCGCTTGCCTCCGGAACGCCGTCCGTATACAGGAAGAGCTTCATACCCGGCTCAAACTGCAGCTCGTACTCCCGGTACCGGACGCCCTCCAACGCGCCGATCACCAGTCCGTGCTTGTCTTTCATGACTTCAAACGCGCCGTCGGCCCGCTTGATCACGGGATACTCATGCCCTGCGTTAGCCGCCGTGAGCTTTCCGCTTGAAATCTCGAGGATGCCCAGCCAAACCGTGATAAACATCCCCGCCTGGTTGTTGGAGCAGATGGCTTCGTTGGTTTTCGTGAGGATCTCGGCGGCGGACTGCCCCAGCATGGCGCAGCTCTGCAGGATGATCTTGGAAGCCATCATAAACAGCGCCGCTGGGATCCCCTTGCCGGACACGTCGGCCATCACCATGCATAGGTGATCCTCGTCGATCAGGAAGAAGTCGTAAAAATCGCCGCCGACTTCTTTCGCCGGGTGCATCAGCGCATAGATATCAAATTCCGTCCGGTCCGGAAAAGCGGGGTAAATATGCGGCATCATCGTCGCTTGGATCTGGGTGGCGAGGGAAAGCTCCGTGCTGATCCTCTGTTTATCCGCCGTCAGTGTCGTCAGATGCTCCATATAGTTCACCATGTCCGTTTCCATGGTGTCGATGGAGGTGGCAAGCCTGGCGATCTCCTCGTATTTGCTGATTTTGCCGATAGGCTTTCCCTTGGTATTCTCCCTCGCAAAACGGCTCGCCTCATCGGAGGCAATCTTGACCGGTTCAACGACCTGCCTCTTGAAAAAAACGGCGGCAAAAGCCACGGCGATGATAGACAGAAGGATGGTCGAAAACGCGATCTTCTGGACGAAGGGGCGGCTCGCCTCCTCCAGTTCGCTCATCGGCCTCTGCATACACAGGATCGCGGCGACCTCGCCGGAGGATTTCGTGACCGGAACAAGGGTCGTGATATGCGGGTGCTGCCCGTCCGTGGGGTGGGTGCGATAAATGGTCTCAAAGCAGCTTTCTTTCTCGTAGAGTGCGCGGTATCTCTCCCGGTATTCGTCGTTCGTGGTATCCCGTTTGTGCCCAAGCTCCCACGGCACATAGGAGGAATTGTCCACCGAGTTATCCACCGAGTTGAAGACGGAGACAAAGCGTCCGTAATCGCTCCTGTCGACAAGGATGACGTAAATAAGGGAAACGCTCATCTTTTTGCAGTAGATATCGAGATTGGATCTGGTCTTCTCGTATTCCTCGCTCTCAAGCCCATCAAGATAATCCTCAAGATGATCGCCGTTGATCAACGCCGTCGCCGTATCGGCCATATGATAGGTCGAGGTCGCGTATTCGTTTTTGAAGGCGGTCGCGAAGCTCGCCATACCGATCGAGCTGACAAGCAGTCCGCAGATCACAAGCAGCAGGATGATCGCGCCGATCACGTTGGCCGCCATGCTCGAGCGAAGCGTTCTGATGAGCTTTCTCATTCGGGTCCTCTCTCCTTTTCCCTGACTATCAGCGTAATGATTCCGGCACGCTGGAAGCGATTGCGTTCCGGGGCTTCCCCGCAGTCTGCAAAACCGCAGAACCGAATTACCGAATTCACAGAACAGCGTACCATATTCTGTCCAACAGATGCCCAGCAGGCGCGTCGCAGTCCCCATTGTTTGTCGATCGACAGGAGGGCGAGGGTCAGCCGATCGGGCGGAGTGGGACCGTGCCAAGCACGCGCAGGCCGAAGCTCTCCGCAAGTGCGAGCGCCCGTTTTTCCTCCTCCTTGGCAAAGAGCTGTTCCGGCTTGTGCGCATCGCAGCCGAGAACGACGGGGTTTCCCTCTTCTGCCGCGAGCTGCCAGAATCTCGCGGTGGGGTAATGCCGTCCCGTACGGAGTCCGAGGAGATTGATCTCCAGCGGCGTCTGCGTTCTTCCCGCCGCCCGGCAGAGTCTGCGCATATGCCGGTCGTATACCTCTGTGCTTCCGGTAAAGTGGATCAGATCCGGGTGGGCGAAATACGTGAACAATCCGGTTTCCAGCGCCTCAACGGTCTGGGAGACGTAACGGTCCAGAACGACTTCCCGGTCCGTCATCAGCCCGCTGTAAGGCCCGTCGATCTCGTTGTCCAGAAAGTGCTGGCCGAGGATCAGATAGCGGATGCCGTTTTCCCGCAGCAGCTTCAGCAGGCGCGGAAAGTATTTCGGGTAGTATTCCGCCTCAAGCCCCGCAAAAATCTCCAGCCTGCCCCGGTACTCTGCCGCAAGGGTACGGACCGACTCCGCATATTCCGGAAGCTCCTCCGGCTTCATGCGCATGGGGCGGTTGCGCGGCTCGGAGTCATAAAAGTCGTAGGGCGTGTGGTCCGAAAAGCCGAGGACCTGCAGCCCGGCCTCCGCGGCGGCCTGCGCGTATTCGCGCTCCGTGCCCTCCGCGTGACCGCAGCGCCAGGTATGGGTATGATAGTTTGCGATCATGCCTGCCTCTCCCGAGATAATAAGAATGGGAATCTGACGGCGAAACGCCGCAAAGCGTTTTCACCGGATATTCACGGCGCGGTTCGTTTACAGTCTATAGATCCGCAGGCCGTCGAACTGCTTGAGCAGATTGTTAAAGGGCTTCCAGTCCTTGTTCCGGTCGGACTCGTCCAGCTCACGGTAATGCGCGGCGATCTGCCTGCTTGTGGGCCTGCCGGGCATGACGAGCTTGTGCATGCGCAGCTGCTCGCGCAAAGCGCGGCGGGTGTTTTTCTTCTCGTCCTCCGGCACGTCCAGCGGCAATTTCTCATACTCCTCCCCATGCTGCCAGCCCATCGCAAGCTGCTCGCGCATCCAGCGTTCGTGCTCAAGCGGCGCAAAGATCGCGGCGTCCCCGGGGTCAAAGCGGGTCACGAGCGGGAAATCCACCGGCTTGTCGGTATAAAAGCATGGGATCGCGTTCAGGTAGCCCTTTCCGCGCTCCTGGTTGTTCACTTCAAAATAGCTCTGCACCTGCTCAAAGGGCAGCTCGAAGGGATACCCGATATTGTGGAACAGGGACGTGAGACCCCAGAACTCCAGAAACCGGTTGGCGCGCTCATTTTCCGGGCTGCCGCCCAGTCCGTAGAAATCCCGGAACTTGTCCCGGTAGCTTTCACTGCACTCATAGATCGCAAGGCCGAGCGCGAACACATACACCGAGTGGGAATAGTGGTCCCTGTGCTTCATCAGCAGGGAATTCCCGGTTGCTTCGTACTCGCTCAGAAGCTCCACCATTTCCTTGGATTTCCCGTATTGTCCGAAGAAGCTCTCCAGATAGCAGTAACAGACGGCGTAGGCGTCCTCGGCTACACCGGAGTCGATAAGGTCTCCGGCGCTTTTTCCAGGCAGAGACGGTTGACGTCCATCTGCATATTGTAAGGGCTCTGGCCGGGCCGCAGGCTCCTGCCGAGGAGGACGTGCCGTTCCCGCTCTTCCTGCGCCTTCTCCTCATCGAAGCGCAGTCCCTCGCAGCGGTTGTGAAGAAAACGCAGCGCGGCGGATTTGAGATCGTTGCGGCATCTGCGGTTGGTATAGAGCGGTGGCTGCTTCGGACCGAGATCCTTTCCGAATCGTTTCTCATTGTCTCGGCGCATCTGTTCGAGCGCGGGATAGGCCATGTCGTTCTCCTCCCCTTGCCCCGCGTATCCGGAGACATTCTATTATTGTCAGTATACACGGAGCGTTTGAAATTCGCAAGAGAAGCGCCGGAAAAACCGAATGCGATCAGAAGGCCGATTCTTTAAGGTTAATATAAGCTTCCTGCCGCACAATACAGGCACAGGCGGCGCAAGTCCGCCCGACAGACAGGGCGCCCTGTTCCCCCGTCCCCGCGAGACAGTGCGCCGGGAAAGGATAATACCAATGAGAAAGCACATGCCGGCGATCGCCTTCCGTGCGGCGCTTCTTGCCTTTACTGTTTTTCTTGCTCTCGACACCTTTGTGTTCAGCGCAAGCTACCGCGAAGCAGGGGAAGTGAATACCGCGATGTTCTCCGTGCTGAGCACAGAATCTGAGGCCGCAGAAGAGAGCGCTGCGGAAAGCGCCACGGCAGCCTCCGTGACAAAGCAAAGGATGCTGTCAGGAAGCAGGCTCGCCCCGGGCAGCAGAAAGAAGCACGGATCCGGCCTCTCTTCTGACGAAAGCGCCGCCGGCACGGACGCCGAGAGCGGCGCGACGAAAAACAGTTCTTCCCTCTCTGCCGCCGCTGCCGCCTCTGACACGAGCTATCGGGATGAAAATGTCTCAATCACGCTGACCGAGACGGAAGAATACGGAACGAAGATCTACGTCGCCGACGTGACGCTGCGCTCCGCCGCTTTTCTGAAAACCGCCTTTGCCAACAACACCTATGGGAAGAACGTGACGGCCAATACTTCGCAGATCGCGCAGGAGAACAACGCTGTCCTCGCCATCAACGGCGATTACTACGGCGTGCAGGAGAAAGGCTACGTGATCCGCAACGGCGTCGTCTACCGCGGTACCGCAAAGGGCGCGGACGTTCTGTGTATCTACGCCGACGGCACGATGGAGGTCGTGAGCGACCGTGCGTATACGGCAGAGGAGCTGGTGCAGAACGGCGTCTGGCAGGCGTTTTCCTTCGGCCCCGCTCTGCTGGAGGACGGGTCGGTCACGGTCGGAGAAAACAGCGAGGTCGGCAGGGCGATGACGAGCAATCCGCGCACCGCGATCGGGATGATCGACGCCAACCACTTTGTCTTCGTCGTCTCCGACGGACGAAGCTCCGAGAGCGAAGGGCTGAGCCTCTATGAGCTGGCAAGCTTTATGAAGAGCCTCGGCGTGAAAACGGCCTACAACCTTGACGGCGGCGGGTCATCCACCATGGTGTTCAACGGTCGGGTCGTCAACAATCCGACGACCGGCGGCGCGATCAAAGAGAGAGGAGTGAGCGACATTGTCTACATCTGAGATCCGCATGAAAAAGTTTTTGCTGCAGCAGCTTGCCGCAACGCTGTTTTTCGCCTTCTTCGGCGCGGTGTACGAGGCTTTCGGCCACGGGGTGTATTCATATTTTATGATCTATGCCTTTGCCTTTCCCCTGCTGATGGGCGTTCTCCCGGCAGTGATGCAGCTGATCCGGGGAAAAGCGTTTGACCGCGTGTTTTTGTTCTTCTGGACCGCGGCCATCGCAAGCTTCAGCGTCGGCAGCGTCTTTCGCGGTGTACTCGACATCTACGGGACGACCAATTCCCTTGTCGTTGTCTATCCCGTCGTCGGCGGCATACTGGTGCTGTGCGCGCTCTCCTGCCTGCTGCTGCGCTCCCGCCGCCTTGCGTTCCCGCGCCATTGACCCCAAAACAGAAAAACCGGCTGTCGGAAGTGAACCGACAGCCGGTTTTTCTGCTGAAAAAAGACCTCGCGGAACCAGCGAGGTCTTTTGCGGGACCCGTATGCTTACTCCGCGTCTTCCCAGTTGTGCCAGACGTTCTGTACGTCGTCGAAGTCTTCAAACATGTCGAGCATCTTCTGGAGGTTTTTAATATCGTCCTCATTCGTGAGCTTGATATAGCCGTTCTGCGGCAGCATCTCGACCTGTGCCTCAAGAAGCTTGTAGCCCTTGGCGGTCAGCGCCTCGGCGACGGAAGCCACATCGTCCTCTTCGGTGTAGACGGTCATGGTCTCGCCCTCGGCCTCGAAATCGGCGGCGCCGGCGTCCAGCGCGTCCATCATCACCGCGTCCTCTTCGAGCTCCTCGTCCTCGTTGTCGATGACGATCACGCCCTTGCGGTCGAAGGACCAGCTCACGCAGTTGGCCGCGCCCATGTTTCCGCCGTACTTGTCGAAGTAGTGGCGGATCTCACCGGCGGTACGGTTGCGGTTGTCGGTCATGGTCTCGACAATGATGGCGACGCCCTGCGGTCCGTAACCTTCATAAACGATCTTCTCATAGTTCTCGGTATTGCCGGCACCCAGCGCCTTGTCGATGGTGCGCTTGATGTTATCGTTAGGCATATTGGCGGCCTTGGCCTTCGCGATCACGGCGGCCAGCTTGGAGTTGGAGCGGGGATCCCCGCCGCCGCCCTCCTTGACGGCCACGATCATCTCACGGGCGATCTTGGTAAAGGCCTGCGCGCGCTTGGCGTCCGCGGCGCCCTTGGTTTTCTGTATATTATGCCATTTGGAATGTCCCGACATGTTAACAGCTCCTCTTTTGTAACGATTTAACAGAAGTATTTTAGCACAACGCTGAGAATCATGCAAGACCTCTTTCCTCTTTCCGGCTTCTCTTTTTGCCGCGCCCCGCGTCCCTCTCGATCACGCGCGCGGGATCAGCAGCATTTTCCCTTCCCTTTCCTCCGCGTCGTTAAGCGCCGTGACGGCGTCTGTACTGGAATGATAACTGCGCGCGAGTTCCCACAGGCTCTCCCCTTCCACGCGCACCAGCGTGACGGCAGGAAGCGAGCTGAGGTCGAAGGGGTGCTCCTCATCCAGCTCCGCGCTCTCCAGTATGCGAAGCACGCGGCTTCCGCTGCGCTGCCAGATATAATCCGCCTGAATCTCACATTGAAGCCCCTCCCCCTCAGGGATCAGATTGCTCCTTGTGATCGCAGCGGATAATAGCTGTGCGTCGGCCGGGGGCCGTTCTCCCTTGAGCGCAAGCTGACGGCGGGCCGCTGCGATATCCCCGTTTTTGCTGCGATAGAGGATATCCAGATCCGCCCGGGGCGTTTCCCGATCCCCGCCGAGAGCGGACAGGACCGCAAGTACATCCGCACAGTCATCGCCGACGGCGATCAGCTCCGAAGCGCTCCAGGCGCTGCTCTCCATCTGCCCCGCCGTCTCCGCCGCAAGCTCCCGATACCGGCAGGAGAGCGGCATGGCGTTGGAGTAGGCGTCGGAGAGATAGCGAAGCTCTACTTCGCTGCGGCAGGCAGCCTGCAGCAGTGCGTGTACCTCAGTCTCGAGCGCCTTGTCTCCGCTGATGCTGTCGATCAGGTCGAGATACACGGCCGTCGGGACGCAGTTCAGCGTACAGCAGGCCGCGCCCTCCGTTCCCAGCTCCAGGATCTGGGAAAGCGGAGCGGAAAAGCTTTGATGGAGCGGATAGTCGAGCCCCTCCGCCATGTAGCAGAGCTCAAGCTCCATCGTCCCCTTGACGATCAGCCTGGTTCCGATCCGGTTCTGCTCACCGAGGCGGAAGCGGACGTCGCGGCAGAGGATCTGCTCCGGGGTCGCCCTCCCTTCCGGGAAGAGAAAGCTCTCGGTGATGGCAAAGCTCTTCTCCGTGACCGCCGTCACCACCTGTGCCCGCGCTGTCTCCGCCCTGCCGAGCAGCAGGGGCGCGGCATCCCCGTCCGGCATCAGGGACAGGGTCATGCTCTCCTTTCGGTAGCCCCTGCTGGTGCAGACGAGTTGTACGCTGACCGCGAGCTTGCGCGGATTCAAGATCCGCCCTTCGGATCGGGCCACCCGCAGCACAGCCTGCGCTTCCTCGGCGGATACGCCGTCGCCGAGGGCGATCTCCTGCTCAAATTCCCGGTTCAGACGAACGGACGCTACCCCGTCTGCGTTCTCCGTGATGTATAGCACCACGGCCTCCGCCTCCCCGCCGACCACAAGCGTCTGTCCCTTCAGCTCCTTGCTTTTCAGCATCACCGAGCACTGCACCGAGGCCACGCGGCCCACATCCTCGTTCACGTCCGGCACCACGCCCTCCAGCTCGACGAGGATGCTGTCTTCCCGGCGGAAGCACTCGCGCCAGATCTCCTTCGTTTCCTGTTCAAACCGCAATTCCATCCGCTTTTCTCCTTCTCCTTACCGTCCTGTCAGCCTTGCCAGCAGCTTTCCCAGAAAACGCGGCAGCCGGATCACATAGATTTTCATGTCGTCACCTCACGCTCAGCAGCAACGCAGCGTCCAGATCCCGGCAGCGATCAGCAGCGCAGCCAGGGCAAACCACCAGAAATCGGACGGCAGCACCAGCGCCAGCACAATGATGAGCCCCAGCGCGATCGCGGTGATGCCCCAAAGTATACGCCGTCCTCCGCGCAAACAAACCGCCTCCCCGAAGCTGTATTCCCTACAGCTTACGCGGGAGGCGGTTTGGATATGAATGCGGGGAAAAACTTTTCGTAGATCCGGACAGAATCCTTCGCCGGGAACGAACGCGGCGCTTCTTCCTTCTTCCGGGCGTCTTCCGGCGTTCCCTTTCCTATTCTTCCCAGGACTTATGCTGTGCCGAAAGCTCATAGAGCCGTTCATACGAGCGGTAGCGGCTCGGCGCGATCCGGCCGGCGGAAACCGCCTCCGTTACGCAGCAGCCCGGTTCCCTGCGGTGCGCGCAGTCGAGAAAGCGGCAGCATCCGAGATAAGGGCGGAATTCGCGAAAATCCCCGGCCAGTGTCTCCTTGGGAATGACCTTCATCATCTCCAGCTCGAAAGAGGCGTAGCCCGGCGTATCGGCAAGCCAGGTATCATCGCCGAGCGCGAAGAGCTCCACGTGGCGGGTGGTATGTTTGCCGCGGCCCAGCTTGTCGCTGACCTCGGCAGTTTTGAGATCCAGGCCCGGCGCAAGACGGTTGAGAAGGCTGCTCTTTCCCACGCCGGAATTTCCGGTGAACGCGCAGATCTTGCCGCGGATGGCCTCACGCAGCGCATCCACGCCGCGCCCGGTCTCCGCGCTGGTCAGGATGACGGGGTAACCGGCGTTGCGGTAGATCTGCTCCAGCTTTTCGCCGAGATCCAGATCTGTCTTGTTGATGCAGAGGATCAGCTCGCACCCGGCCTCCTCCGCAATCACGGAGACGCGGTCGATCAGATAGGGATCCGTCACGGGGTTGACGTTTGCGGCGACAAACACCAGCGCGTCGATATTCGCAACGGCGGGGCGGATGAAGAAGTTCCGCCGCTCCTCTACCCGGTCAATCCTGCCGCGGCCGGCGGAATCCACGCTGCACTGCACACGGTCCCCGACCAGGGGGGAAGTCCCGTCGAGCCGAAAGCGCCCGCGCGCCTTGCATTCCAGCAAGCCCTCGCCCGTCTTCACATAGTAGAAGCCGCTGAGGGCCTTGACAATGATCCCTTCTCTCATCCCGCCTCCGGTCCTGTGGAGACCCGCAGGATGACTTTGCTGTGCTCCTCGATCTCGGTAAAGGCGTCGCAGCTCTGACCGATGACCGTGCCGGAGGCAAGGTCGCTCGTCACGTACTCGGAACCGCCATAGCTGAGGTTGGAGTTTTCCAGCTGCTGGATGGCGGCGCCCTCGGACAGGCCGATCAGGTTCGGCATGCTTACGTTGATGATCTGCGGGCCGCTGCTGACGGTCAGGTAGACCGTGGAGCCGGTGGCGAGAGGCTGGCCGACGTCGGGATAGGTCTTCATGACGTAGTTGCGGGTGTAGATATCGGACAGGGCGTTCTCGATCTCCACATAGAAGCCGGACTGGCGGAGCATCGCGCTCGCGGTCCGATAGTCCATGTTGATCACGTCCGGCACGGAAGAGAGCGTGTCGCCGGTGGATACGATCAGCGTCACATCGATCCCGTCGGGGGTGACCATGATGCTGCGTCCCGCCTCGGGGTCCTGCGACAGCACGACGCCGGGCTCCGTATCCGTGTTGACAATGAAGATCACTTCAAAACGGTAATTGGCGCTCAGATCCGCGTTGCTCATCAGCGCCTCGTAGCTGTAACCGACGAAGTTCGGCAGCTCGATCCGCTCAGCCGGGGAAAAGATATCCTTGAGCCAGAAGTTCCAGAGGAAGGAAAACAGGAACACGGCGCACAGCAGCACGCCGAAGGTGCCGGTCATGAAGCTGACCCGTCCGGAGCGGCTGCGGCGGCGCAGGAAGCTCTCCGTACTCATTTCGCTGATGGAGCGGATCGGGACGACAGCCGGGTTTTCCAGTTTTTCTTCTTCCTTGGGCTGCATCTGGGTCTGGATGAAGGCCTCAAGGTCGTCCAGAAGCTCCCCTGCCGTCTGGTACCGGGCGGAGATATCGGCGCTCATCGCCTTCATGGTAATGCGCTCCAGCTCCTCCGGCACGTCGCTCACCTTCTCGTGAGGCGGGACGGGCGTGGCGTTCATGTGCTTGACGGCGATCTCGCCCAGCGAATCGCCGGTATAGGGCTTTTCGCCGGTGAGCATCTCATACATCACGACGCCGAGAGAATACAGATCGCTGCGGGCGTCCGGGCTTTCGCCGCGGGCCTGTTCGGGGGCGATATAATGGATCGAGCCGATCGCCTGGCCGTTCGATTCGACCGCCTCATTTTCCAGCGCGGCAATGCCGAAATCAGCGACCTTGATGGTGCCGTCCTTGAGCAGCATGATGTTATTGGGCTTGATGTCCCGGTGGACGATGCCGCGCTCATGGGCGTGGCGCAGGGCGCGCGCGATCTGACGGGAGAAGTGCAGCGTCTCCCGCCAGCCGAGCGCTCCCCGGCGCTCCATATACTGCTTGAGCGTGATGCCGTCCACCAGCTCCATGACTATGTACTCCATGGAGCTGGAGCGGCTGACGTCGTAGATCGCGACGATGTTGTGGTTGGAGAGCATGGCGACAGCGTGCGCCTCCGCCAGAAAACGGCGGCGGAACTCCTCGTCAGCGGCCATCTCCTGCCGCATGATCTTGATCGCGACCTGACGGTTCAGACGGTGGTCCATGGCCTTGTAAACCACGGCCATGCCGCCCTCGCCCAGCAGGCTCTGTATCTCATAACGGCCGTCCAGAACCCGGCCGATATAGTTTTCAGTACTCATAGACACTCCTGTTCGGGAAAGTGAGACTATTTGACCGCGACGACGGTCACGTTATCGCGGGCGCCCCGGGCGAGAGCCAGATCCATCAGCGCACGGCAGAGATCCTCCGGCTCGCGGTGGAGCTTCGCCTGCTCAAGCATCTCCTCGTCGCTGAGGGTGTTGGAGAGGCCGTCCGAGCAGAGCATCAGGATATCGCCGATCCCCAGCTCGAAGTTGAAGTAATCGGCCTCCACCTGGGAGTCTGTGCCGACCGCGCGGGTGATGACGTTGCGCTGCGGGTGCGTCTTGACCTGTTCGGGCGTGATCACGCCGTATTCCAGCAGATCCTCCACCAACGAATGGTCCCTCGTGATCTGGCTGATCGTATCGTTGCGGCGGGAGATGAGATAGGCGCGGCTGTCTCCCACGTTGATAATATGCCCGATGCCGTTGGACTTTATCACGCCGCCGACGATCGTGGTGCCCATGCCGTTGAATTCCTCGCTGAAGCGGGAATACTCGTAGGCTACGCCGTTTGCCTCCCGGCAGGCGTTCTTCAGCATCTGCTCAAAGTCTACCGGCCGGTTGTTGCGGGTATTGAGCCAGGCATAGACGCAGGAGACGAAAGCCCGGTTCGCGATCTGGCTGGCGAGGCCGCCGGCCTTCGCGCCGCCCATCCCGTCACAGAGCGCGACGATCAGGCAGTCTTTCGTTTTGACTTTTTCAATAATAAAGCTGTCTTGGTTGTCTTTGCGGACCATGCCCTTGTCGGTCATGCCAAAGCTTTTCATAGGGGTCACCGCCCTTCCAGTCTGTCATCCTGCGCGTTTGCGAAAAGTCCATGCCAGGACTTTCCTTGGGACCAGGTGCGATCAGGATGACGCGATCTGTTTTTCTTTTTCGATTTTCCGGCGAAGCTGACCGCAGCTCGCGTCCACGTCGCTGCCGAGGCGCCGCCGCACCGTCACGTTGACTTTCTCGTCCTCCAGGATCTTGATGAAAGCCTTCATGTGGCCGGAAGTGGAGGGTCGGAACTCCCGCTCCTCCACATGGTTGAGGGGGATCAGGTTCACATGCGCGCCGACGCTTTTCGCGCGTTTTGCCAGCAGGCGCGCGTGGGGTTCCGTGTCGTTTACACCGTCGATCATGGCGTATTCAAATGAAATGCGCCGCCCGGTGCGTTCATAGTAGCGTTTGCAGGCCTCCATGAGCCTGTCCACGCCGCGGCCGCGGTTGGCGGGCATCAGGCGGGAGCGGGTCTCGTCGTCCGGCGCGTGGAGGGATACGGAGAGCGTGAGCTGCAGATCCCGCGCGGCCAGGTCGTCGAAGCGCTCAATGATGCCGCAGGTTGAAAGCGAGATGTGCCGCATCCCGATGTTCAGACCCATGGGGTCGTTCACCAGCTCCAGAAAGCGCATCACATTGTCAAAGTTATCCAGCGGCTCGCCGATGCCCATCAGGACGATGTTGGAGATCCTCCTGCCCGAATCGAGCTGAGAAAACAGCACCTCGTCGAGTATCTCGGAGGGGTTCAGGGAGCGCACCAGTCCGCCGATCGTGGAGGCGCAGAAGGCGCAGCCCTGCCGGCAGCCCACCTGGCAGGAGACGCAGACGGTGTTTCCGTGCTGATAGCGCATCACGACGGTCTCCACGGCGTTGCCGTCATAGAGCTCCCACAGGTACTTGATCGTACCGTCGAGCTGAGAGACCTGTTTTTTGAGTACCTTCGGCTCGTACAGGCGGTAGTTCTCCTTCAGCTTTTCCCGCAGGGACTTCGGGAGATCGCTCATAGCGTCAAAATCCCGTGTGCCGCGGGCAAGCCAGCTGAAGACCTGCTTTGCCCTGTATTTGGCTTCCCCCAGAGCGGCAAAATCCGCCTCCAGCTCCGGCAGGGTCATGGATACGATGTCTTTTTCCATTTCAATTCATCTTTCTGAGCTTGCAGACAAAGAAACCGTCCGTGCCGTCAATATGCGGCCAGAAGGTATAGCAGCCATTCTCGCTCTTTATGCGGCCGAGCGCAAAGTCCGCTGCCGCGAACTCCGGATGCCGCTCCAGAAAGGCGCGGATCTGCGCCCCGTTCTCCGCGTCCAGCACCGTACAGGTCGAATAGAGCAGTACGCCGCCCGGCTTTACATACCGGGAGACGTTCTCAAGGATCGCCGCCTGAACAGGCGGGAGCCCCGCGATCTCCTGCTCGCTTTTCTCGCGGATCTCCGGGCGTTTGCCGATCACGCCGAGACCGGAGCAAGGCACGTCGGCCAGCACCAGATCAAAGGCGTTTTCATATTCCGGCTCGAAAACGCGCGCATCCGCCGCCTGCGTGGAGATACCGGTGATCCCGAGCCGCTTTGCACCGTCAAGAATGCGTCCGCACTTTTTCGGCTGCAAATCACGCGAGAGGACCGTACCTCGATCCTTCATGCGAAGGGCGGCGGCAAAGCTCTTGCCGCCGGGGGCGGCGCAGGCGTCGAGCACGCGCATCCCCTGCTCCGGCGCGGCGATCTCCACCGCCGAACGGGCGGCCCGATCCTGCACATAGAACAGGCCCTCTTCATAACCGGGAAGAGAAGTCACGCTGCCGCCGGAGAGCGTCAGGCAGCCTTCCGGCGCCCCCTCCTTCTCATACGGGATCTCCGCGCGCTCAAGCGCCCGGCAGTAGTCGGCCGGAGAGACCTTCAGCGTATTGACCTGAAGGCAGAGCGGCGCGGGCTCGTTGTTTTTGGCAAAAAACGCTTCGACAAAGGCGTAGTCGTGCTCTTTGAGCAGGCGCTCCGCGAGCCACAGCGGGTGGCTGAAGCGCAGATGCAGATACGCTGCCGACCCGCGGCCGGGGATTTCCGGCAGAGAATCCCTTGCCGCAGCGAGCTTTCGCAGCACGGCGTTGCACAATCCCGCCGCTCTGACGTAGCCGTTCTTACGGCAGAGCTCCACCGTCTCCCCCACCGCGGCGTGGGCAGGGATGCGCTCGAGCAGCAGGAGCTGACAGGCGCCGAGGCGAAGCAGATCGCGCAGATCCCTCTCAAGCGACCTGCCGCAGTATAGATCAAGATAATGATCCAGATACGCGCCGTTCTGCAGAACGCCCAGCGCAAGGCGCGAGGCCAGCGCAGCGTCGCGCCGGTCGAGCGCGTATTTCCTGATGACGGCGTCCATGGCCTGCGCGGACCACGCCCCGTCCTTCCGACAGCGGCGGACGACCTCAAGCGCTGCCTGTCTGGAAAGGTTTTCCATCAGCTATCTACCCGGACGGCATGACCGCGCAGATAATCCGCAGCCTTCATGCGCTTTTTGCCGGGCGCCTGCAGCTCAGTAACGAGCAGCGTCTCCCCGTTCCGGCAGGCGACCTCGAGCCCTTCCTTGCCGGCGGAGACGATCTTGCCGGGGGCAAGCGCGGTGTGATGGGCCGTATACGCGGCGGCAAAGACGCGCGTGACCGCGCCTTCAAGCTCCATCGTCGCGACAGGCCACGGCTGCAGGCCGCAGATCTGCTTGACAATCTCGCGCGGCGTCCTGTTCCAGTCGATGGGGCAGAGCGATTTGTCCAGCATCCTGACGTAGCTTGCCTTGCTGTGATCCTGCGGCGTGCGCGGGGCCGTGCCGTCCTCGATGGCGCGGAGCGTCCTGACGAGAAGCTCGGCCCCCATGACCATAAGGCGGTCGAAGAGCTCGCCGGAGGTCTCAAACTCACCGACGGGCGTTTCCGCGGTATAGATAATATCGCCCGCATCCATATCGTGCGCGAGATACATGGTCGTGACGCCGGTGACCTCGTCCCCGTTCAGGACGGCCGCCTGTATGGGCGCCGCGCCCCGGTATTTGGGCAGGAGCGAGCCGTGGACGTTGACCGCGCCGTATTTCGGCAGGGCGAGGATATCGTCCGGCAGGATGCGGCCGTAGGCCACTACCACCAGAATATCCGGATTGAGCGTTTCAATCTGTCGAAAAGCGGCGCCGTCGCGCATTTTTTCCGGCTGGAAAACCGGAAGCCCGGCCGCAAGCGCCACTTCCTTGACCGGAGAGTACTGCAGCTCCATGCCGCGTCCCTTCGGCTTGTCCGGCTGCGTAAAGACGCCGACCACCTCGAAGCGCTCGTCCAGCAGCTTTTTGAGCGAGGCCGCCGCGAAATCCGGCGTACCCATGAATACGATCCGCATAGCTCTCCTTATTCCTCTTCTCCCGCACCGGCGCCCTGCAGTTCCTCCTCGGTGAGCATGCGCTCGGCTTTGGCGGTAAACACGACGCCCTCTAGATGGTCGATTTCATGGCAGAAGCAGCGGGCAGTCAATCCGGTGCCCTCGACCTCGAAGGTTTTTCCGTAGCGGTCCTGGGCCCTGACTTTCACGGTCATCGGCCGTTTTACCAGCCCGTATTCGCCGGGGACGCTGAGGCAGCCCTCGGCACCGTCCTGCTCGCCGGAGCTCTCGATGATCTCGGGGTTGATGAGCTCGATGACGTACTCGTCCTCATCCTCGGTCACGTTCGTCTCGATGACGAGCACAGCTCTGCGCAGCACCCCCACCTGGGGCGCCGCGAGACCGACGCCGTTGGCTTCCAGCAGCGTGTCGCGCATATCGTCCAGGAGCTGGTGGAGGCGGGGGTTAAAATCCGTCACCGCGCGGCTTTTTTTATACAGGAGCGGCTGCTCCTTGGTAAGAATATTCCGAAGTGCCATAATCGTTGCCTCTCTCTGTTTAATCGAGCGGGTCGCTGTCCGCAAAGACGGACACGCCCCGAAAACGTTTGTCGGTATTGCATTCGCTCACGGTCTGCGCGATGGCGGCGCGCGTGGCGGCGTTGTTCTTCCCGTTGAGGATCACGCGATAGCGGTAGCGATTGTTGACGCGCACCACCGCCATCGGCGTCGGCCCGAGAAGATCGGCGCCGGAGCGCGGCCCGAGCAGTTCCTCCAGGCGTTCCCGCGCATAGCGGCAGGCCTGTACCACAGGCCGCTCCTCCAGTCCGGAGGCGGTCAGCGTCAGGATATCGCGGAAGGGCGGCAAATTCTGAAGCCTGCGCAGCGAGAGCTCCGAGGAGTAAAAGGCGTCGTAATCCTGCTGCGCCGCCTGCCGGATCGTCTCGTTGTCCGGGGTATAGGTCTGGATCACGGCGCGGCCGGGCTTCTGCCCGCGGCCGCTGCGGCCGACCACCTGCGTGATCAGGGAGAAGGTGCGCTCACCCGCGCGATAATCGCCCGCGTAAAGGCTCTGGTCTGCGGAAAGCACGCCAACCAGCGTGACGTTTTCAAAATTCAGTCCTTTGGTGACCATCTGAGTGCCCACCATGACCGGGATGTTCTCCTCCCGGAAACGCTTGAAGAGCGCCTCATGCGAGCCGGCCGGGGTCACGGTGTCGGTGTCCATGCGCATGATCCCGATCTCGGGAAACAGCTCGTGCAGCTCGGTCTCCACCATCTGGGTGCCCACACCGATGTACTTGAGCGTGCCGCCGCAGTCGGGGCAGCTCTCGTCCACGCGGCGGGAAAAGCCGCAGTAGTGGCAGATGAGCCGGCTGTTCGCGCTGTGATAGGTCAGCGATACGCTGCAGCGCGGACAGCGGTAGGTATAGCCGCAGTCGCCGCAGCTCACAAGCTTATGCGCGCCGCGGCGGTTGATGAACAGAATGCTCTGTTCGCCGCGCTCCAGGTTCGCCGCGATCTCGTCGCGAAGAACAGAGCTGATGCTTCCGCCGTTTCCTCGACGAAGCTCGCGCTTCATATCCACGATCTGAACGGCGGGCAATTCCTGCTCGTTATATCGGTTTTCCAGCCGGAAATAGGCGTAGCGCCCGGTCTCGGCCGCGTAGCGGCTCACGATGTCCGGCGTGGCGGAGCCCATCAGCAGCAGGCAGTCTGCTCTCGCGCAGCGGTATTTGGCGATATCCCGCGCGTGATACCGGGGTGCGTTTTCAGATTTGTAGGTCTCCTCCTGCTCCTCGTCGATAATGATCAGGCCGAGATTGCGGCAGGGTGCAAAGACTGCGCTTCGCGTCCCGATCACGAGTCTGGCCTTCCCGGAGCGGATCCGCTTCCATTCGTCGTAGCGTTCGCCCGCGGAGAGACTGGAGTGCAGCACCGCGACCTCGTTGCCGAAATGGGAGGAGAAGGTCTGCAGCATCTGCGGCGTGAGCGCGATTTCCGGGACCAGCAGGATCGCGGCGCGCCCTCGCTGAAGCTGCTGCGCGATCAGATGGATATAGACGCTGGTCTTGCCGCTGCCGGTCACGCCGAAAAGCAGCGCGGCCCCGGCCTTGCCGGAGCCCGCCAGGTCGGAGAGTCCCTCAAAGGCCTCCTGCTGCCCGGCGTTCAGCACAGGCAGCGGTTCCGTCTGCCCGACGTAGATCTCCGGGCGGCGATAGACCTCCTGCTGGTAGAGCTCTGCCAGCTCCGCCTTCACCAGCGCCTTCAGGCTCGGTCTGGATGCGCCGGTGTGGCGCAGCAGATCCCGGCTGGGAAGCGCGGAAAAGCTGCAGAGAAGCTCCAGCAGGTTGGCCTGCTGCCGGGAGCGCATACGCTTCTGGCTTGCGATCTGGGCGGCGTCCTCCGGCGGAATGCAAAGGCGCGCCATCTCCACGGTCTTGTCGCGCGTTCGCTGCTCGCCCTCATCGTTAAGCCAGAGCCCGGCGGGGAGGATCGCCTTGACCGCGTCGTAGACGGTGCAGAAAAAGCGCTCGCGCATAAACAGCGCAAGCTTGATCTGCTCCTCGTCCAGCACCGGCTCCTCGTCGAGAAGCGTCTGGACGGGCTTGAGCTTTTCATAGTCGCTGTGGTCGCTGAGCGCGAGGATGATCCCCTCGCTGCGCCGGTTGCCCTGGGAAAAGGGCACGTAGACCCTCATTCCCGGCTTCGCGCGCGCCGCCAGTTCATCCGGGATCCGATAATCGTACGGACGGTCGATCCAATATGTGGCGGCGGATACCGCGATTTTTGCAACCGGCACAGCCATGCTCAGGCGATCACTTGATGGAGAGCTTGCCGGTATAGACCTCGTCGATGGCGGAGGAGACAGGCTTGCGATCCAGAGGGATCTGCTTCTCCTCGGACTCCGCCGAGATCACGCGGGCACGGCGTGCGACCAGATTCACGAGCTGGTAGCGGCTGCCGATTTTGTCAACAAGTTCTGCAACAGGGGGATAAAGCATCATGGTCATTCTTCTCCATTTCATCCGCTATGAGCGGTAGTTGATTATTTTAACAGATACAGGCGGTCCTGCGCGCGCAGATGCTCGGCCCTGACAATCGCCGAGAAGTCCGCGGCAGCCTCGTCCGCATCGTCGTTTACGATGAGATAGTCGTAGAAATCCGCCTCGGCGTATTCCTCCCTGGCGCGCAGGAGCCGTCCCTCAATGGCCTCGGGACTGTCCGTTCCGCGCCCCACCAGACGGCGGCGCAGCTCCTCCATGGACGGCGGGATCACAAAGACCAGCACCGCTTCCGGCATCTTTTCGCGCACCTGCCGCGCGCCCTGGATCTCGATATCCAAAACCACGTTCATCCCCTCGGAGAGCTTCTGCTCCACAAAAAAGCGGGGCGTCCCGTAGCCGTTGGAGACGTATTCGGCGTGCTCCAGGAGCTCGTCCTGAAGCACCATCTGATCGTAGCGTTCCCGGTCGATAAAGAAATACTCCCGGCCGTCCACCTCGCCGGGACGCGGCGCGCGCGTTGTGACGGAGGTGGAGAAGCAGAAATCCTGCCTGTCCCTGATGGCCTTGAACACCACGGTGCTCTTCCCTGCGCCGGAGGGGCCGGAGATCACGATCAGTCTCCCTTTTTCCTGCATCTCAGTTTTCCTCTCTCTCTTCCGATCCTTCCATGCGCGACGCCAGCGTTTCCGTCGGCAGGGCGGAGAGGATCACGTGTCCGCTGTCCATGATCAGGACAGACTTTGTGCTGCGGCCGAAGGACGCGTCGATCAGCGAGCCCTTCTCCCGCACGTCCTGGATCATCCTCTTGATGGGTGCGGATTCCGGCGAGACCACGGAGACGATGCGCTCCGCGCTCACCAGATTCCCGAAACCGATGGCGATCAGCTTCATATCACGCCTCACTCGATGTTCTGGATCTGCTCGCGGATCTTTTCGATCTCGGATTTCAGATCCACCACGATGTGGGCGATCTCGGAATTCTGGCACTTGGAGCCGATGGTGTTGGCCTCGCGGTTGAATTCCTGGATCAAAAAGTCGATCTTGCGCCCCGTAGGGGAATTGCCGTTGATCATCGTGCGAAGCTGCGCCATATGGCTGCGAAGCCGGACGGTCTCCTCGTCGACGGCGATATGGTCGGCGAACACGGCGGCCTCTGTGAGGATGCGGCTTTCGTCGATCCCAGCTCCGCCGAGGACCTCGGCCATCTTCGCCTCAAGCCTCTTGCGGTAGGCAGCCACCGTCTCCGGCGCTTTTTCCTCCACCGTGCAGACCAGCGTGCCGATAGTCTCCAGTCTGCCCAGCACGTCGTCCCGCAGCTTCTCGCCCTCGCGCAGGCGCATCGCGTCGAAATCCTTCAGCGCGGCCTCCACCACCTCCGCCATCCCGGCAGAAATGGCCTCCGCGTCCAGATCCTTCTTCTCTACGCTCAGCACGTCGGGAAAGCGGGCGACGTTCATGGCGCTCAGGTCGTCGTGCAGGCCGTATTCCTCCGCAATATGCCGGACCGCCTCCACATATCCCTTCAGGAGCGCTTCGTTCACCTGCACGGCCATATCGCCGGCGTTTGCGCTGTTGACGGATACGAACACGTCGACCTTGCCGCGGCTGATGTGCTTCTGCACGCAGGACTTGACCATCTCCTCAGCGAAAAGGAAGCTCCTCGGCAGGCGCACGGAGGTATCCAGATAGCGGTTGTTGACGCTTTTCAGCTCCACGCTGATCTCCAGGCCCTCGACGGCGCCCTTGGCGCTGCCGTAGCCGGTCATGCTTTTGATCATATTTCCTCCTCCCTCACCGGATGATATCAAAGGTGAAGGCTTGTTGTTTTTTCTTATGCTTCTGGCTCAGCACCAGGATCACGCCGCTCAGCAGCAGCGCGGCAAAGCTTACCGCGATGCAGATCTCTTCCGCAGCGCCCGCCAGGAAAGCAAGCGCGTAGCCGAGCAGGAACAGCACGATCGGCATCAGGTACACCAGCGCCGCCGCGCCGAACACGGTGGAGGACTTGCTGGCGATCACGACCTTCTGGCCGGGTCTGGCGTCGATCAGATTGCGGGCGACGGTTTTGATCTCGCTTTGAAAAATGCAGCTTTCACAGCTCCCGCAGTTGCCGCCGCAGGCGGTGGTGCGCGCGACGGCGACCTCCGCCATATTGTCGGGCAAAAGCTTTGTTACGACCGCGTCCTGTGTCACGCCGTCTCCGCCTTTCTGATCTCGAGGGAGATCGTGTAATCGCCCACGGCGCCGACGTCCGTAAAGCCGTCGACACGGACGCGAACAGGCACCATGTAGGAGCCGACAGACTCGCGGTAATCGCTCAAATCCGCCACCAGCGTGATGTTTTCGGCGTGGATCTGGTTGAGCTGCTCCTCTGTGCCGCGGATGCGGACCTCCACGCTTTCGGAGTTGATCTCGACCTGCGAATCCTCCGGTCCGTTCGTATAGGTGATATTGGTCACGCGGTAGGGCTTGGTTTCAAGCCCTACGATCTCTATGGCAACCTCCGCCGTAGAGAGTCCCGTCAGGTTCTTGAGCGAATTGTCAAGCGGGATGCTGTACTCGTCCGAGAAGGTCGTAGTGAAATCGGTCAGGTCCACCGTTCCCAGGACGATCTGGTTCATGCCCGAGAGGATCGCCGAGTCGCCCGTGAGCGTCAGGTAGCTGGGCTTCACGGTAACGATGGTATTGTTCTCGTTGGCGCCCGAACCGTAGATCAGGTTGACGGTCAGCGGCACGTTCTTGATCGCGCGGATCGGCAGCGTCGCCCGGACGGTGTCCTGCGAGCAGCTCAGATACTCCGTAGAGCAGGCCTCGCCGGAGCTGTCCTGGAGGGTGAAGCCCACGTCCGTGGTATAGGTGCTGGAGACTTCCATGTCCTTGCCGAAGGTGACCCAGGCGCGGTCGACGTTCTTCAGATAGGCCTCCGGCCCGGTCACGGTGATGAGCGTGGGCTCGAACACCGGAGACTCGGCGGTATAGCCGTCGGCGGGCTTTCCTTCAAAGCCGCCGCGGACAGGCACCTCCTTGCTCGTCAGCAGAGAGACGTTGAAGGTCACATATTCCGGGCTTTTGCGCTCCACGGTCAGCTCGCGCTCGCTGATGCCGCTGGGATAGACGATATCATATTTAAGCGAGGTGTATGCCGCCGTAGTCAGCTTGCTCACGTCCACCTGCGCCACGAGATCGTCGGAATCCATGGGGTTGACGATGCGGCGCGGGCCGGAAATCGTCACGGTGACGCTGCTCACATCCCGATCTGTCACGACAAGGTTCCGGGTGGAGCGGAGCGTGTCCTCCCCCACCAGCTCGACGCGCACGTTGCGGAAGGTCTGGCGGAAATCGCTCGCGTCCGCGCTGGTGACGTAGAACCAGATGGAGAGCGAAGCAAGCAGGGAGATGACCACCCAAAAGATTCGGTTATCAAATAACCGGCGGACCGGACTCTTACTCTTCATTGGCGCTACCCTTAACAATTCCCTTCATGTTGTCGGCCAGCCTCTGCCAGAAGCCCTTGCTGGCCTCCTGTACGATCAGCTCCTGATGCAGGATCTCGTCCAGCCTGGCGCCGGTGAGATGCCGTTTGAGCGCACCGTCAATTGCGACCGAAATCGCGCCGGTCTCCTCCGAAACGATGATCACGAGCGCATCGGACTGTTCACTCAGGCCGATGCCGGCGCGATGGCGCATACCGAGCTCCTTGCTCAGATTGGTCTGCGCCGTCAGCGGCAGCACGCAGCCGGCAGCCGCGAGGCGCGCGTCCCGGATGATCGCGGCGCCGTCGTGCAGGGGCGCCTTGTTGAAAAACATGTTCTTCAACAGCTCTGCCGAGACGTCGGCATTGACGATGGTCCCGGTCGCCATGATGCTCGAGAGGCTTACGCTGCGCTGGAAAATGATAAGCGCGCCGGTGCGGGCGGCCGACATATCCGTGCAGGCCTCCACCGTCTCCGCGATGGCGGTCTCCATCTCCGGCGTGGAGCTGGTCCGTGTCGCGGTGAAGCTTCGTCCCATCCGCTCCAACAGACGGCGAAGCTCCGGCTGGAACAGCACGACCAGCGCCAGCAATCCGATCTCCACCGCGTGGGACAGGAGGAAATAGATCATTCGCAGGTCGAACACATAGCTCAGCAGCAGCGCCACCAGAAGCACAAGAACGCCCTTGGCCAGATTATAGGAGTTGGTCAGCCGGACGAACATGATCACGCGATAGATAATATAAGCAACGATCAGGATATCGAGAATATCCGCGATCCCCATCGCCGATATGACGTTCAGTCCTCTGCTTAAAGCGCTGCGGATGACTTCCATAGTTTCTTCCCCGTTCTGCTTTTGTGCATACTTCCAGACATACTTTTGATTTTAATATTATACCGAAGCGGGGAGACAATGTCAATCTCGCAGCGCCAAAACAAATCATAATTTCTCTTAGCTTTCCGCCGCGCCGAGCAGGATCCCGAGTCCTTCCCGCAGCTCCCCCTCCGAGAGAAACGGCGAAAAGCTCAGGCGCAGCGTACCGGTATCCAGCGTGCCGGCGCTCTCATGCGCAAGCGGTGCGCAGTGCAGCCCTGCGCGCACGCATACGCCGCGCTCGGCGAGCCTTGCGGCGAGCTCCTCGCAGTCAAGCCCGGGATAACGCAGCGACAGCACCCCGCTCTGCGTCCCCTCCGGGCCGCAGAAAAGCTCAGCGCCGCTCTGTCCGAGCTGCGAGCGCGCGGCGGAAAGCAGCTTCTGCTCGTGTGCGAAAATATGGGCCGTTCCCTGCCCGCGCACGTAGCGCAGTCCGGCGAGGAGCCCCGCGATCCCGCAGACATTCTGCGTGCCGGCCTCCAGATGCTCGGGCAGATCCCCCGGCATGGTCTGCAGCCGGCTCTCCGCGCCGGACCCGCCGTAGAGCAGCGGCTCTCCCTCCTCGCCGCAAAGAAGCAGTCCGGTGCCCTGCGGGCCGAGCAGTCCCTTGTGCCCCGGCATCGCGATGAATGCCGCGCCGAGCGCATCCATCTCCACCGGCAGGATACCCGCCGCCTGCGAAGCGTCCACAACGAGCTTCACACCCTTTTCCCGGCAGAGCGCCGCGATCCGGTCGATCGGAAGGATATAGCCGAAGACGTTGGAGACCTGCGTGCAGACGGCGAGCTCTGCCTGCCCCAGCGCCGACTCCCACTCATCCAGCAGCGTATCGGGCGAAAACAGGCGCCTGCCTGCGACGAGGATCTCCGCGCCGAGGGCGTGCAGCGGGCGCGTGACCGCGTTGTGCTCATAGCCGGAGATCAGCACCCGCATCCCCGGCCGTACCAGAGAGCGCAGCGCGATATTCAGCGCATGGGTCGCGTTAAGGGTAAAGACGATGCGGGAGGGGTCGGATACGTGAAAGAGCGCCGCGGCTTCCTCACGGCAGGCGTAGACGGTCTCGGCCGCCCGCAGGGCGGCTTCGTGCCCACCGCGGCCGGGGCTCGCCATGCCGCGCATGGCCTGCAGCACCGCCCGCTCCACCGAAACCGGCTTTCTCAGGGAGGTCGCCGCGCTGTCCAGATAGATCAAGGCAGCACCTCCCGGTAATCCCCGTTCTCCTCCAGGCGGAAGAGCTTTCCCGTCCATAGGCCGTGTCCGCGGAGCAGCTCGACGGCCTCAAAAGCGCGTTTTCGCAGGGCGGCGGCATAGCCGCAGCCGCTGACGCTCAGCTTTGCGGGCGCTCTGCGGATCGTGACGGTATAACCTGCCCTCTCAAGCAGGCGTGCGGCACGCTGGGCCTGGGTCAGCGTGCGGAACGTGATCAGATATTGCGTCATAGGAACCTTCCCCCGATCTTCCCGCAACGGAGATCGCCGCCGGAAGCAGCTCCGGCGGCGATCATCCGTGCACGGATTCAGTTCATCCTATGCACGAGGTATCCTGTTGTTCCTCGATCAGCGCGACGGCGTGGGCGGCGATCCCAAGCCCCTCGCCGGAAAAGCCGAGTCCCTCCTCCGTCGTGGCTTTTACGCTGACGCGGCAAACGTCGACGCCCATCGCCTCCGCCAGCCGCTCGCGCATCTGCGGGATATGGGGCGCGAGCTTCGGACGCTGTGCGATCACCGTCACGTCCGCGTTGCCCACGCGATAGCCTTTTTCCTGCAGCGCCTGCGTTACTTTTTCCAGCAGGCGGATGCTGTCGGCGCCCTCGTAGGCCGGGTCGTTGTCGGGAAAGAGATGTCCGATATCCCCGAGTGCGGCAGCCCCCAGCAGCGCGTCCATCAGCGCGTGGGTCAGCACGTCCGCGTCCGAGTGGCCGAGGAGCCCCTTTTCCCAGGGGATCTCCACGCCGCCCAGAACGAGCCGGCGGCCGGCTGCCAGCCGGTGCACGTCGTATCCGTGTCCGATCCGCATCTCAAGCCTCCCGCGCCTTCAAAATCGCCTCCGCGAGGATCATGTCCCGCGGCGTCGTGAGCTTGATGTTGTCCTCGTCGCCCGGCACGGTCATCGTCCTGACGCCCATCATCTCGATCGCAGAACAGTCGTCTGTCAGCGGCAGGTTCTTTTCCATCGCCCTGGTCAGCGCGCCCTTGATGAAGTCGGCACGGAAGACCTGCGGCGTCTGCACCCGGAAGGTGGTGGAGCGGTCCACGGTACCGATCACGAAGCCCTTCCCGTCCACGGCCTTGAGCGTGTCGGTGCTGGGGATCACGGGGACGGCGGCGTAGTGCTCCTTCGCTGCCAGAACGGTGCGTTCGATCAGCTCCGCGGTGACCAGCGGGCGCGCCCCGTCGTGAATGGCGATCAGGCTTGCCTTCGGCGCCGCCTCACTCACGCCGACCAGCGCGGACTCCACGCGGGTCGCGCCGCCGGCGAGCACCTTGGCGATCTTCCGGATACCGTACTGCCGGCAAAGCTCCGCGATCTCCTCGATCCGGTCGGCGCGGGTGACGACGATGATCTCGTCCACCGCCCCGCAGCCGTCAAACACCTTGAGCGTCCGCGCCAGAACGGGCATGCCGCCCAGCTCGGCCGTAAGCTTGTCGCTGCCCATGCGCTCCGAACTGCCCGCGGCCACGATGACCGCCGAACAGCGGAGAACCGTCTCCTTTTCGCGGAACAGATCCGTGATCTTTCTGAGCTTCTCCATGTTCATCGTTTACCCCTTCAGTTGACGCATCCGATAGAAGTTCATCATTCCGTCCTGCATCTCATCGAGATGCTTGAGCATTTTGCCCGCGCCGTAGGCCGCGCAGGAAATCGCATCGTCCACTACGACGGTGCGGATGCCGGTGCTGCGCTCGATCAGACGGTCCATGCCGTAGATCAGGCTGCCGCCGCCGGACATGATGATGCCGTTCTGATCCAGATCCCCCACGAGCTCGGGAGGCGTACGCTCCAGAACCGTGTGGATCGCCTCGAGGATACGGTTCATCGGCTCCACAAAGGCCTCGATCAGCTCGTTGGCGCTGATCGTGACCGCCTTGGGCAGCCCTGTGGCAAGGTTGCGCCCGTGGACCTCCTCCGTGCCCATATCGGGACGCTGGAGCACGCAGCCGATGTTGCGCTTGATCTCTTCGGCGGCGGAGAGGCCGATGAGCATATTGTGCTTGCGGCGGATGTATTTCACGATGGCCTCGTCAAAGCTCGCGCCCGCGACCTTGATGGATTCGCACTCCACCACGCCGCCGGCGGAGATGATGGCGATCTCCGTGGTGCCGCCGCCGATATCGATGACCATATGGCCCTCGGCCTTGGAAATGTCTACGCCCGCGCCCATCGCGGTGGCCACGGCGGTCTCCAGCAGGTAGACCTTGCGGGCGCCCGCCTCGATGGCGGCGTCGATCACGGCGCGCTCTTCCACGCCGGTGATGCTGCTCGGCACGCAGGCCAGCACCCGCGGCTTGAACAGGCTGAGGGAGGTGACGCGGCTGACCAGCTCCCGCTGCATCTGGGCGGCCATCTCATAATCGGAGATGACGCCGTTCGCGATCGGATGGATGGCGACAATGTTGGCAGGCGTACGGCCCAGCATCTTCTGCGCGTCCGTGCCGACCTTCAGGATTTTGCCCGTGATCTTGTCGACGGCGACCACGGTCGGTTCACGCGCAACGACGCCCTTGCCCTGCTCGAAGAGCAGCGTGGACGAAGTACCCATATCGATCGCCATGTCTTTTTCAAATATCAGCATCTCGATTCACCTCAATGGTTCCTTTTTTTCTCCGGAGCAGGCGACGGTTGCCGCCGAGACCTGCCTGGCGCCCGCCTGCATCAGCACGGACGCACATTCCGAGAGTGTCGAGCCGGTGGTCACGATATCGTCCACCAGAAGGATGCTCTTTCCCCGGATCGCTTCCGGGTCGCAGGCGCGATACACGCCTTTCACGTTTTCCCGCCGCACGGCGGCGCTCTTCGTGCCGCTCTGGGCGGGATTGTTGCGGATCTTCCGCAATAGCCTCTCGCAGGGAACACCCGTCCGGCGGCTGATCTCCTGCGCCAGAAGCTGCGCCTGATCGTAGCCGCGCTTCCATTTCCTGCCGCGGCTCAAAGGCACCCAACAGATACTATCGCAGGAAATTCCGTTTTCGTCAATACATTTCGTCAGAAATTCTCCGTAGACCGCCGCGTAGCCCGACAGGGAACGAAACTTGTAGCGCAGCAGTGAATCGCGTACGACGCCCTCATAATACAGGGGCGAGACGCATTGGGAGATGTGCGTCAGCTTCCGGCTCTGCCCCGCGCCCTGCGTATACGGAAGCGTCCTGCGGCAATACGCGCAGACGCTGACGCCGTCCGGCATCAGGTTGTGGCAGAACGCGCAGCGCGGCGGATAGAGGAGCGACAAGATCCGCTCCCCTACCGATAAAAGCGTCCGCATCCCGTCCACCTCACTTTTTGTTTATTGTATCATATCCGTCTGAAATCTTCAACGCTTTGCCGTCCGATTAGACGCCGCACAGCGCGCACAGGCGCAGACGCAGCGCGGAATAGCGCCGGGACTGGCGGAAATTGTCGATCATGCGGTAGGCGGCGCTGTCGTCCCCGACAAGGATCAGCAGCTCCTTCGCCCGCGTCACCGCCGTATACAGCACGTCGCGCGTCATCAGCATCTGGGAGTTCGCCGTCAGGCAGAGGATCACCGCGCGGTACTCGCTGCCCTGCGCCTTGTGCACCGTCATGGCCCAGGCATGCTCGAGCTCCAGGAGGGAGTCAAAGCCGTATTCGGCAAGCCTGCCGTCAAAATCCACCGTGAGCGTTTCGGCGTCCATGTCCATGGCGGCGACGCGGCCGATATCGCCGTTATATACGCCGGTGCCGTGGCGGCTGTTGTCGGCCGTACGCCAGAGCATATCGTAGTTGTTGCGGACCTGCATGACCCGGTCGCCCACGCGAAAGACCGCTTCGCCGAAGAGTTTTTCCTTCTTGTCCTTCGCGGGCGGGTTCAGCGCGGCCTGCAGGCGCCTGTTGAGACTGGCGGTTCCCAGCTCCCCTTTTCTCGTGGGCGAGAGCACCTGGATCTCCTCGGGCTGGATGCCCATTTTCGTCGGGAGCCGCACGGCGCAGAGCTCCGTGATGGTGTCCACGGTACTGCCCGCCTCAAGCCTTTTCAAGCGGAAGAAATCCCCCGCGTTCTCGGAGAGGTTCGGATGCTCGCCCTTGTTGATCAGATGGGCGTTTCGTACGATGCGGCTGTCCTCGTTCTGGCGGAAGATCTCCGTCAGGCGTACGGTGGGTACGGCGCCGCTGCGGATGACAGCGGAAAAGACGTTGCCCGGCCCGACGGAGGGAAGCTGATCCGCGTCCCCCACAAGGATAAGGCGCGCATCGTCCGGCATGGCGCGCAGCAGCGCGTCCATCAGCAGGATATCCACCATGGAACACTCGTCGAGGATCACCGCATCACAGTCCAGCCGGTCGTTCTCACCCTTGGTGAAAACCACCTTTTCCCCGTCGTCGTCGAACTTTGCGCCGAGAAGGCGGTGGACCGTGGCGGCCTCCCTGCCGGTCAGCTCGGTCATGCGCTTGGCGGCCCGGCCGGTCGGCGCTGTGAGCAGCGCACGGATGCCGAGCTCGTCAAAGAGGGCGAGGATCGCGCGGATGGAGGTCGTTTTACCGGTGCCGGGGCCGCCGGTGATAACGAGGACCTGGTTGTCCAGTGCCATCTGCAGCGTGCGCCGCTGCATGGCGGCGTAGCGGATCTGCTGCTGCTTTTCGAGTCTTGCGATCAGGCGCTCCGGGTCCGCTTCCTCCTCATACCGCGTCCGTGACATCCGCGCAAGACGCTTCGCGGCGTCCGTCTCGGCTTCAAAAAGCTCCGGCAGGTAGACGGCGCGAAGCCCCGCGATCTCGTCCTGAACCACAAGGTTCGCATCGATCAGTTGGGAAACGCTCTCGTCCGCCTCGTCGCTCGAAACGCCGATCAACTGCGCCGTGGCGGCGGCCAGCTTCTCGCGCGGGATGAAGACGTGGCCGTTGCCGGTGTTGTGGTTGAGTTCAAAGATCAAGGCGGCGTTGATGCGGCTGCGGCTGTGCTCGTCCATCCCCATGGCCATGGCGAGCGCATCCGCCTCGGAAAAACCGCCGCCGATATGCTGGGAGGCGAGGATGTAAGGGTTGGCCTGCAGGAGATTCAGCGCATCGTCGCCGTAGTATTTATACATCCGCATCGCGAGGATGGGGCGGAGGCCAAAGGAGCACACAAACTCCATCAGCCGCCGTACGCCCGCCTGACGGATAAAGCTTCGGGAAATCTGTCCCGCCTTGGCAAGGCTGATGCCCTTGATTTCCGCAAGCTTTTCCGGCTCGTTTTCGATCACGTCGAGGCTTTTCGCCCCGAAGCGGTTGACGATCAGAGAGGCCGTGGCCGGGCCGACGCCCTTGACCGAGCCGCCCGCCAGATACTCGTAGATCGCGGAGGCGTCGGTCGGCATGAGGCGCTGGGCAAACTCCGCCTTGAACTGCCGTCCGTGCACGGCGTGCGTCGTCCACGAGCCGCTCAGCAGCATCGTCTCTCCCTGTGCGGCATAGGGGAAGCAGCCCACCACGGTGACCGTCTCCCCGTTGCCGTCGCGCAGGCGCAGCACCGTATAGCCGTTTTCTTCGTTTTTATAGATGACAGAATCGACCGTTCCGTTCAGATCGGTCAGCACGCTGTCCTGATCCATTTCCTTCACTCCTTTACGGGAGCATTGTCTTCAGAAATTGTCCGGTATAGCTCGCTTCGCACCGCGCGCAGTCCTCCGGCGTGCCGGCAAAGACCAGCTCGCCGCCGCCGTCGCCGCCCTCGGGGCCGAGGTCGATGATGTGGTCGGCGACCTTGATGACGTCGAGGTTGTGCTCGATGACCACGACGGTGTTCCCCGCGTCGGTGAGGCGGTTGAGAATGTCGATCAGCTTGTGGACGTCCGCGATATGCAGGCCCGTGGTCGGCTCGTCCAGCACGTAGACCGTGCTGCCGGTGCTGCGCTTCGACAGCTCGGTCGCAAGCTTCACGCGCTGCGCCTCGCCGCCGGAGAGCGTGGTGCTGGACTGCCCCAGCTTCACGTAGCCGAGTCCCACGTCGTAGAGCGTCTGGATCTTTGTCAGGATCTTCTGCTGGTTCTGGAAGAAGGCGCAGGCTTCCTCCACGGTCATATCCAGCACGTCGGCGATGTTCTTGCCCTTGTACCGGACCTCCAGCGTTTCGCGGTTGTAGCGCTTGCCGCCGCAGACGTCGCAGGGCACATATACGTCCGGCAGGAAATGCATCTCGATCTTCAGCAGGCCGTCGCCCGAGCAGGCTTCGCAGCGCCCGCCCTTGACGTTGAAGGAGAAGCGCCCCTGACCGTAGCCCCGGAGCTTCGCATCGTTGGTGGAGGCAAAGAGGTCGCGGATGTCGTTGAACACGCCGGTGTAGGTCGCGGGATTCGAGCGCGGCGTGCGGCCGATGGGGCTCTGGTCGAGCGCGATCACCTTGTCCACGTGCTCCAGGCCCTCGATCCGCCCGCACCTGCCGGGCCGGACCTTGCTTCGGTTCTTCTCGGATGCGAGAGTCTTGTAGAGGACCTCGTTGATGAGCGAGGATTTGCCGCTTCCGGACACGCCCGTCACGCAGATGAGCTTTCCGAGCGGGATCTCCACGTCGATGTTCTTGAGGTTGTTCTCCTGCGCGCCCCGGATCCAGATGCTGCGGCCGTTCCCCTCCCGCCGCGTCTCCGGCAGGGGGATGCGCTTTTTCCCGCTCAGATACTGACCCGTCACGGATTCCTCACAGGCGCAGATCTCCTCCACGCTGCCCGCGCAGACCACGCGCCCGCCGTTCACGCCCGCGCCGGGGCCGATGTCGATGACGTGATCCGCCTCGCGCATGGTCTCCTCGTCGTGCTCGACGACGATCAGGGTGTTTCCGAGATCGCGCAGCTGCTTGAGGGTCTTGAGGAGCTTGGCGTTGTCGCGCTGGTGCAGGCCGATGCTCGGCTCGTCGAGGATATACAGCACGCCCATCAGGCTCGAGCCGATCTGCGTGGCAAGCCGGATGCGCTGGCTCTCGCCGCCGGAGAGCGTCGCCGCGGTGCGCGAGAGCGTCAGATAGCCGAGGCCTACGCTCTGCAGGAAGCCGAGGCGGGAACGGATCTCTTTCAGGATCTGCTGGGCGATCATCCTGTCTTTATCGCTCAGCCGCAGGCCGTCGATAAACGCCAGCGCCTTCACGACCGACAGATCCGTAAAGGTCGCGATGTCCATCCCGCCCACGGTCACCGCCAGCGCGGTCGGCTTGAGGCGTCTGCCGCGGCAGGAGGGGCAGGGCGTTTCCGACATACACTCCTCAATGTCCGCGCGCATGGCCGGGCTCTGCGTCTCGCGGTAGCGCCGCTCCAGATTGTTGACAATGCCCTCAAACTCCCGCTTGATGACGCCGAAGCCCTCGTTTCTCTCATAATGGAGCTGAAGCGGCTCGCCCTTCGTACCGTAAAGTATGGCGTCCATGGCCTCCTTGGGGAGGCTGCGGATCGGATCGCTGAGTTTGAAATGGAAGCGGCGCGAGAGCGCGTCGAAGTACATGCGGGAAATGCTGTCCCCCTTGACGTTTCCCCAGCCGGAGGCGGTGATGCCGCCGTCAAGGATGGAGAGGTTGGGGTTCGGCATGATCAGCTCCGGGTCGATGAGCATCTGCGTGCCAAGCCCCGTACAGGTGGGGCAGGCGCCCGCGGGATTGTTGAAGGAGAAGAGCCTCGGCGCCAGCTCCTCGATGGAAATGCCGCAGTCGTCGCAGGCGTAGTTCTGGGAAAAGGCGATCTGCCGTTCCTCCGCAGGCAGGTCGATATACAGCAGGCCGCCGGAGAGCGCGAGCGCGGTCTCCGCAGAATCGGTCAGGCGGCGGACGATCTCCGGCTTGATGACAAGGCGGTCCACCACGATCTCGATGTTATGCTTCCTGTTCTTTTCGAGCCGGATCTCCTCCGAGAGGTCGTAGAGATTCCCGTCAACGCGCGCACGGACATAGCCGGAGCGCTTGGCGTCCTCGAAGACCTTGAGGTGCTCGCCCTTTTTTCCGCGGACCACGGGGGCGAGGATCTGGACCCGGCTGCCCTCCGGCAGCTCAAGGATCCGGTCCACGATCTGGTCGATCGTCTGCTGCCGGATCTCCTTGCCGCATTTGGGACAGTGCGGGACGCCGACGCGCGCCCAGAGAAGGCGCAGGTAGTCGTAGATCTCGGTCACGGTGCCGACCGTGGAGCGGGGGTTTTTGGAGGTGGTCTTCTGGTCGATCGAGATGGCCGGGGAAAGGCCGTCGATATAGTCCACGTCCGGCTTGTCCATCTGCCCGAGGAACATCCGGGCATAGGAGCTCAGGCTCTCGACGTAGCGCCGCTGTCCCTCGGCATAGATCGTGTCGAAGGCGAGGCTGGATTTCCCGCTTCCCGACAGGCCGGTCACGACCACGAGCTTGTCACGCGGGATCTCCACGTCGATATTCTTCAGATTGTTCTCTCTTGCGCCTTTGATAAAAATGCTTTCCTGCATCGCTGTTTATTCCTCTGCAATATCCGCGGTCATTCCGCGGGTCAGTCTGATCAGTTCCGCCGGCTCAAGCTCGATCTGCCAGCCGATCTTACCCGCGCTGACAAGGACCGTGTCAAGCCCCTCGATGCTGCTGTGGAAGGTGGTCGGATAGAGCTTCTTCATGCCGACAGGCGAACAGCCGCCGCGCACGTAGCCGGTCAGGGCGAGCAGCTCGCTGACCTTTACCATCGCGATCGACTTCTCCCCCACGGCCTTCGCCGCCTTCTTGAGCGCCAGCTCCGCCGCAACCGGGATCACGAACACGTATACGCGCCGGCTCGCGCCCTGCGCCACCAGGGTCTTGAACACCTTTGCGAGGTCCTGCCCCGTGATCCGCGCCACGGTCACACCGTCCACCGCCCCGTCGCCGTGCGGATAGCTGTGCGCCGTATAGGGGATCTTTTTCTGCTCCAGCAGACGCATCACGTTGGTTTTCTGCTCCGCCATGGCCGGGCCTCCTTCGGGAAGAAATCCTTGAAAGTTAACTGTTTTATTGTACTCTAAATTCTGCCGTCTTTCAATAGAAAAAGAGGAAATATATGCGGAAGAAACAGATCCACCCTCCGATGGAGGGTGGATCGCGCCCAAAACCGAGCAGTTTTTTATTTCAATTCAAAGCGGGCGAGGATGTTTTCCACGCTTCTGTCCATCACATGAAGGATACGCTCGGTGGTGATCTCCTTCGGAAGCTGCATCCCCAGATCCAGCCACTGCGCGATAAAGCCGATGGCACACTTGGCGTAAAACTGGACGGCAAATTCAAAATCCTGACGGTCGATGTTCATCCCCTCGGAGACGATCACGGCAAAGCTGCGGATGCAGGCCGCCATCTTCTCCTCCAGATAGCGCAGCATATACACGCGGCTGTTGGAGTTATAGACGTTGAGTGTAAAGCTTCCGTTCTCCTCGAGATACTTCATGAAGATCATGACGTCCTCGCGCCAGTGCTCGAAAACCACCTTGTGCGGGAGCACGCGGTTCGCGTCCTCCTCGAATACCCACTCCAGCAGATCGTATACATCGTCAAAGTGATAGTAAAAGGTCTGGCGGTTGACTCCGCAGATCTCCACAAGATCCTTGACCGTGATCTTGTCGATCGGCTTTACCGTCATCATCTGCTTCAGCGCCGCCGCCAGAGATTCTTTTGTGCTGCTGGCCATAACAGTCCCTCCCGTCGCATCTCAGGAATGAAACAAAATTCCTGCTGATTATAGCACAGCGTCTCGCTCGCGGTAAAGCATTTTTCAGCAATCTTCGCGATTATTCTTGCATTTTTTCGCGCGGTCCGATACACTTGGGTTGGTTGGGAGGGAAAGGCCATGGTCAGAAAAGAAGCTCTGTTTCGGAAGCGGGTCCTGCTCTTATCCTGTGCGGCGGCCGCTCTGATGCTCTTTGCGCTTCTGGTTCCGCTCCGCCCCGCGCCCGCGGAAGCAGCCGGGGAGCTGGTCTCCCTGCATGACGCGCATCGCGCGGAGTCCTTCACATTCGGCAGCCGCTGGGTCGGCCTGCTCACGATCTCGGAACATGCGGGCTGCGGGCTGCTGGAGGACGGCACGCGCGAGATCCGCGGCGTCATCGGACGGGATGAAAAGGGCACGTTCTTTGAGCTCTATAACCGGGAGGATCCCGACACCGCGCGTCCCCTGCTCACCCTCGGCGTACGGCTGGATTATCACACGATGATCCCCGTCATCGGCGAGGAAGACGCCGTCTATTTCTACATCTGGCTGGACAGCAGGGACGTCGAACCCTTCACGCTGAAGCTCGAAAACGGCGGCCTGTCCCAATGCTATTACTACGACGACGGAAACGAGACATGCCGGATCGAATTTCACGTCAAACAGGAAAAAAATACTTGAATTCGGCCCTATGATATGTTATAGTATGTAAGCTTGTTGGCAGTACACTATCGAAAGGATTGAAAATATATGACTGCTGTTACCATTATCTTCACCATCCTTCAGGTTCTCTCCGGCCTGGCCGTGACCGTGATTGTGCTCATGCAGAGCGGCAAGAGCGCGGGCCTTTCCGGCGCGATCTCCGGCGGCGCCGAGACCTTCATGTCCAAGGGCAAGGCCAAGACCTGGGATGCGAAGCTCGCCAAGGCCACCAAGTGGTTCGCCCTCGGTTTTGTCGTCCTGACCCTGATTCTGAACCTGGTGTAAGAATTTGTGAATCGGAAAGCTCCTTTGCAGGAGCAAAAGGGATATCCTTTCCGCGGAAGAGCGGCATGCGCCATGCATGCCGCTCTTCCCTTTTCTCTTCTTTCCGTTTGCACGATCGGCCGCAGACCCGCGCCTCCGTTTGTTCCGCTCCGGGCACTTCCCTCTCCGCGTGAAGAATGCCCGCTTGCGCTCCCTTTGGAAACGACACGATCCGCCGCCCGGTTCGGGCTGCGGATCGTTTTCCCCGGTGGGCAATCGCGATCAGGCCGCGGCAAGGCGCTTTCTGCGTTCGCGCGCGGCAAAGAAGAGCGGCACGAAGGTGGCAAGGATCAACAGCGTAGACGCGAGAAACAGCACGTGCGTAGGCAGATAGGCCGTAAAGCCGTTGGCGTCGAGGATCTCGCCGTTTCGCTTGATGATGGGGTTTGCGATAAAGGGCGAGACGATCCACGGGATGAGCACAAAGAAAATGATGCGGAAGCCTTCAAACTGCCCCTTGGAATCGGCCGGGAAAAGCTCCTTCATCCAGACGGAGAGCACCTGCATAAACATGATGTAGCCGCAGCCGAAGAAGAACAGGCCGACCAGGAGCGCCGGGTTCCAGAGCGTGTTCGGATCGATCCGGGCCGGACGGACAAAAACGCCGAGGACGCCCACGCCCACGAAGCTCAGCAGCACCGCCAGCGCCGCAGCGGTCACAAAGCGGTTTTTCTTCAGCAGACGGGAGGCCGGAATGACCGAGCCCATGCCGAGGATGAGCGCGATCCCCTGGATGATGCCGATGCTCCCGGGATCGAAGCCCAGATAATAGATCATATAGTTGCCCACGTGCGGATAGTAGACATTGAAGGCGATAAAATACACCATCAGCACGAGGAACACCCAGACCAGCTCCCGCCGGGCAAGCAGGGCGCGCAGATCAAAGGCGCTGAAGAGCTGGCGGAAGAAGCTTCCCTGCCTGTTGGGGTGAAGCGCCGGGGAATCCTCCATCGCTGTCAGCGCCAGAACGCCGAAGAGGATGACAAGTCCGCCCATCACCACGAACAGGCGCATATAGTTGTCATTGCTGCCGATGAGCAAGCCGCCGGCCACAGTCCCGATAATGGTGCCGATGATGGGCTGCGTGGCGAGGGCGGCGCCGATATGGCCGCGGTTTTCGTCTGTCATCATGTCGTTGAGCCAGGCATTAAAGCTCGCGTCATTGCCCATGGAGCCGAAAAAGGACATCAGAGCGTCGGCAAGCACTACGGCCGCGGCCGCGAAAAAGAGCAGCTGCGCCGTGCTGTTGGGGCGGCCGCCCGTGATATATTCGGTCATGCCGAACAGGATCGTAAACAGGCCCCAGAGGATATAGCCGACCGCCGTGAAGATCTTGCGTTTGCCGCAGCGGTCGGACAGCGTGCCGAAAAGAAAGGTCGCCGCCGTGGTCGCGATGGCAGAGATGGCCACCATCCACGAAATGATGGTGGGGTCCTTGGCGATCTTCGCGTAAACGAAGGTGTTGAACCATTGATTTTCCATGTTCCAGCAAAGCTGGCCGACGATGCCGAGGCCCCAGACCAGGAGCCAGAAGCGCAGCGAGGCGGCGCGGGAGGTATGTTTCATCGTCTCTCTTCCTTTCTCCGTCCCGCGGCGGGCGGTACGGGAAACAGTCTGGGATCAGTATAGCAAAAGCTTTCCGGGAAAGCAACTTCTTGCAGGAGGATCCCGGCCGGGCGGATAGAAAACCGCGTGAATAACGGCACGGTCAACAGGCCGTGCCGTTTGTTCGTATCGTTTTCCGGTCTTCCCGGCGCTTCGTCCGAGGCTCAGCCTCGGGAGGCTTTCGCCACCAGCGCGGAGAGCGCGATCAGCGCGATGACGTTGGGGATGACCATGAGCTGGTTGAACAGGTCGGCGAGCTCCCAGACCAGATCGTTGGAGAGGATGGAGCCGAGGAAAATGAAGACCAGCGCCACCACGGAATAGACCGGGATGGCCTTATTGCCGAAGAGATACTGAACGTTCACCTTGCCGAAGAAGTTCCAGCTCAGGATGGTGGAGAAGGCGAAGAAGAGGAGGCAGAGCGCCACAAACAGGGAGCCGACGCCGTCGCCGAAGACGGAGGAAAAGGCAAGCTGGGCCATATTGGCCTTGTTGACGCCCTCCGCCGCGCCGGCGGCAAGTACGCCGTCGCCCGCATAGAGGGAGGTGATCACGACAAGCGCCGTCATCGTAAGCACCACGAAGGTGTCGATAAACAGGCCGATCATGGCAACGACGCCCTGGTCGTGCGGCTTCTTGACGTTCGCCATGGCGTGGGCGTGGGGCGTGGAGCCCATACCGGCTTCGTTGGAGAACAGGCCGCGCTTGACGCCCTGGCTGATCGCGGTCTTCAGCGCGTAGCCAAGCCCGCCGCCGATGATCGCGTTGGGCATAAAGGCATAGCGGAAGATCATGCCGATGGCCTCGGGTACCTGCTGGGCCTTGCAGATGAGGACGACCAGGCCGCCCACGAGGTACAGCACCGCCATCACCGGCACCAGCTTCTCCGTCACCGCGGCGATGCGCTGGATGCCGCCGAGGAAGATCAGCGCCGCCGCCCCGGTCACGAACACGCCGACAAGCCAGGTCGGAATATGCATGGCGTTGTTCACGGACGCTCCGATGGAGTTGGACTGCACCATGCTTCCCATAAAGCCGAGGGCGAGGAAGGTCGCCACGGAGAAGAAGCCGGCGAGGAAGCTGCCGAAGCCGTTGGGGAAGGCGCGCTTGATGTAATAGACCGGGCCGCCGTGGACCGTCCCGTCCTCGTCGACCTTGCGGGTCTCCTGTGCCAGGACCGCCTCGGAATAGATCGTGGCCATGCCGAAGAAGGCGATGATCCACATCCAGAAGATGGCGCCGGGGCCGCCGACCAGGATCGCGCCGCAGGCGCCGACGATGTTGCCGGTGCCGACCTGCGCCGCGACCGCCGTGGCCAGCGCCTGGAAGGAGCTCAGGCCGCTCGACTGCCTGTCGCCGAGAAGCTTGACGTTTCCAAAGACCGCCTTCCAGCCTTCCTTGAAGCACCGTACCTGTACGAAGCGGGTCTTGAAGGTGAAGAACAGCCCCGTCCCTACCAGAAGAATGATAAGAATGTAATCGGATAGATACGCATTGATCGTCTGAACCAGGTGAAGCATTGTATTTCCTCCCAACAAAATAAAAAAGAGCTGCCGTTGATTCAGCAACTCCGGATAGGACGACCGCGCAGATGCACCGCGCTTTGCCCGCTCTGTCCTTTGGCCTGAGAGATTCGGTCGAACCCGACCTTGCACCTTCGGCACTCATGCAGCATGAGATTCTCCAGAGTTCCTCCGCCCCCAGTTTACAGTGTATTCTGGGGACATCAAAGGATATGTACTTGTTACGAAAGGCAATATAGCATATTGCACAGCAAATTGCAATAGGGATTTAGCGAATTAAACAAAAAAATCCGAATTTCACAGTCGTTCAGTTTTTCCCGGTCGAGCCGAAGCCGCCGCGGCTCACGCTTCGCAGGTGCTCTACGGTCTCCAGCTCGAAATCGGGCTGTTTCTCCACGATACGGAACTGGCAGATCCTGTCGTTCTTGCGGATCAGCGTGTCCCGCGCGGCATAGACGGGAAGCCGCCACTCATCCTCCTCGCCGCAGAAGGAATTGTCGATGATGCCGAAGCTGTTGGATACGAGGATCCCGAAATTCTTGAAGGTGCTGCTGCGCGGCGCCACGTGCGCCTCGTAACCCTCCGGCAGGATCATCCCGACGCCGAGACGGATATAGCCACAGTCCCCCGCCTTCATCTCCACGGTCTCGGCAGCGCGCAGGTCGATCCAGTCCCCTTTCTCGATCTTCTCCACCGGCGTGATATCCTTTACAAAATATTTGATATAGACCTTCATAGCCTTCTCCTTGACGAACAATGATCAAAAGTGTAAAATTCTATCAGATGTTAACGGAAGTATACCATAAAAAGGAGGAACTATCCATGCCAAGTTTTCAGGATTTCACTTATCTTTCCAGCAACGGCAAAACGCGGATTCACGCGCGCAAATGCATTCCCGACGGCGCGCCGAGGGCGGTGATCCAGATCGTGCACGGCATCGCCGAGCACATCAACCGCTATGACGACTTTGCCCGCTTCCTCGCCGAGCACGGCTTTGTGGCCGTCGGCGAAGACCACCTCGGCCACGGGCAGACCGCCGAAACCAAAGAGGATCTCGGCTTCTTCGCTGAGGAGGACGGCTGGAACTGCGTAGTAAACGATCTCAATCTTCTGCGGGATCAGATGCACGGGGAATATCCCGACCTGCCCTACCTCTTCTTCGGCCACAGCATGGGCAGCTTCCTGGTGCGCACCTACCTCATCCGCTTCCCCGACAAGTATGACGCCGCCATCATCAGCGGTACCGGCCAGCAGAGCCCCGCTCTCGTTCTGGGCGGGCTTGCCGCCGCGCAGTTCCTGGTCAGATCCAAGGGGGCGCGCGCCGACGGGCAGGTGCTCAACGACATGGCCTTCGGCACCTACTGCAAACGCATTCCCGACGCCCGCACGACGAGCGACTGGGTGAGCCGGGACCGGGAGACCGTAGACAAATATCTTGCCGACCCGCTCTGCGGCTTCGTCGCCAAGGTCGGGCTGTTTCGCGATATGATGAGCGGCATCCGTTTCATCAGCAGCCAGAAAAACATCGACCGGATGAACAAGGAGGCGCCCGTCTACTTCATGTCCGGCGAAGAGGATCCCGTCGGCGATTACGGCGCCGGTGTGGAAAGGGCGTACCGCGCCTTCTGCCGCGCCGGGCTCAAGGACGTGATGATCCGCCTCTATCCCGGCGGGCGGCACGAGATGCTCAACGAGATCAACCGCGAGGACGTCTACCGCGATATTCTCAACTGGCTCGAATCCAAAATGGGAAAAATTTCATAAACGCGCGAGTCCCTCCCGTGAACGCGGGAGGGACTTTCGTATCGTTTTTGCCCTGCCGCGCATGGACGGAAGCAGCGAATGCCTCCTCTGCATACAGAAGGGGCGCATCTCAGATCCGTTTTTCCATCGCGAGGAGGTTCTGCCCGTCCCGGTGCTCGTAAGACACCGTGTCCATGGTCTTCTTAACCATATAGATACCGAGGCCGCCGACCTCCCGTTCCTCCGCGGGGAGCGTGATATCGGGGTCTGCCCGCTGCAGAGGATCGTAGGGAACGCCGGAATCCGAGAAGCGGATCCGCGCACAGCGCGGCTCGCCGCCGATCTCGATCCCGATCCCGGCCTCTCCGACTCCCGGGGCATAGGCATAGCTCGCGATGTTGACGAAAATCTCCTCCACCGCGACGTCGATCTGCATCCGGGTCTTCATCGGGCAGCCCGCCGCTTCGAGTTCTTCATCCACAAACGCGAGAACCCGATCCAGATATTCCACTTTTGCTTCGATCGTCAGTTTTTTCATGGGCCCTCCCGTCGCGCGAAGCCGCGCATCGCCATACAGTCCTCCGCAGCCGGACGGCGGATCATTCGATGGTCAGAATATCGCAGAAGCCTGTCACGTCGAGGATCTCCCGAATCACGTCGTTGACGCCGCAAAGCTTCATGCTCCCCTGCCGGTTCATGATCTTCTGCGCGCCGAGCAGAACGCGCAGGCCGGCCGACGAGATATACTCCAGGCCGGAGAAGTCCAGCACCAGTTCGGTAACCCCGGCGATCGCGCCCTTGAGTGCCTCTTCCAGATTCGGCGAGGTCGAAGTGTCCAGCCTGCCGTCGAGCGCGACGGTCAGCTTGCCGCCTTCCTGATTCATCTTGATATCCAGCATTGTGGTTCCTCCGTTTCCGTTTCGTTCAGACGAAAAGCGCTGCGCGCCGCAGGCTTTCGGTTCTTGTTGCAATTTTATCACATCGGCGCGCGTTTGCATAGGGCGACTTTTCTTTTTCTTATCCGCACCGGGATCGCAGGGGTTGCCCGCCGCACTGTTTGTATACTTTTCCCAATGTTTTCCTACGGATAAGCCGCGAGATTTAGTGATGAGCCGCCGAATTTTTGTTTTACAAACACTCGAAGATGTAGTATAGTACTTGGGTAAAAAAACTATACTTAGAGGTGTTGCTTTATGAGCCGTATGGTTGGTACCGTTTCCCGCGGCGTCCGCGCTCCCATCATCCGCGAGGGAGACGATCTGAAGACGATCGTCACCGATTCCGTGCTGGAAGCCGCCCGTCAGGAAGGCTTCGCGCTCCGCGACCGCGACGTGGTCGCCATGACCGAGGCCATCGTCGCCCGCGCGCAGGGAAACTACGCTACTGTGGACGATATTGCCGCCGACGTCAGGGAAAAGCTCGGCGGTGAGACCGTTGGCGTCATCTTCCCCATCCTCAGCCGCAACCGCTTTGCCATCTGCCTGCGCGGTATCGCCAAGGGCGCGAAGAAGATCATTCTCATGCTCTCCTACCCCTCCGACGAGGTGGGCAACCATCTGATCGACTGGGACGCGCTTGACAGCAAGGGCGTCGATCCCTACCGCGACGTGCTGAGCCTTGAGAAATACAGGGAGCTCTTCGGCTACAACAAGCACCGCTTTACCGGCGTGGATTACGTGGATTACTATTCCGGGCTGATCCGGGAAGCCGGCGCCGAGGTGGAGGTCGTCTTTGCCAACGACGCCCGCCAGATCCTCAGCTACACCAAAAACGTGATCCACTGCGATATTCACACCCGCGCGCGTACAAGCCGCATCCTCAAAGCCGCCGGCGGCGAGCGCGTTTTCGGCCTGGACGAGATCATGACCGCCTCCGTCAACGGCAGCGGCTACAACGAAAAGTACGGCCTGCTGGGCTCCAACAAGGCCACCGAGGACAAGGTCAAGCTCTTCCCGCGCGACTGCCAGGACCTGGTCGAGGCCATCCAGAAGGAGCTGCTGGAAAAGACCGGCAAGCACATCGAGGTCATGGTCTACGGCGACGGCGCCTTCAAGGACCCCATCGGCAAGATCTGGGAGCTGGCCGACCCCGTGGTCTCTCCCGCCTATACCGCGGGCCTGGAGGGCACGCCCAACGAGCTCAAGCTGAAGTATCTGGCCGATAACGACTTTGCCGCGCTCTCCGGCGAGGCGCTGCGTGAGGCCATCAAGGGCGAGATCGCCAAGAAAGACGGCGACCTCGTCGGCCAGATGGTTTCCGAAGGCACCACCCCCCGCCGCCTGACCGACCTGATCGGTTCCCTCTGCGATCTGACCTCCGGCTCCGGCGATAAAGGTACGCCTATCGTGCTGATCCAGGGCTATTTCGACAACTATACCGCGGAATAATCCTCCCTGTCACAGAAACGACTGAGCTCGGCGCTTTCCGGCGCCGAGCTTTTTACAAAGATTTTACAGGTCGTTCACCGTTTCTTCAGCAAATTTTTCGCGGCCTGTGGTATTATTATGTCAACAAGACAGTACGAACTTCGATGATGCGATTCTCCGATGCCGCGGCCTTGCCGCGGATACGCCTACGGAGAACATGGAAGGGATTCTTAGATTCACTTGAGCGTAGCCCAAACGGCGGGCTGCGCTCAAGACCATTTTCCGGACCGGTCCCGCCGTGCGGCGAACACAACGAGCCGCCGGTTTTCGCCGGCGGCTCGTCGCTGATTGTTTATTCTTTATACTCGAACATCAGGTCGTACATGCTGACGGTGTCGCCGTCCCGGACGCCCATCTGCTCCATGCGCTCGAACACGCCCGCTTCCCGCAGGACGCGGTCAAAGTACATGCGGCTCTCGTAGTCGGAGAAGTTGACGGTCGCCACAAGGCGCTGCAGCCACGGGCCCTCGACGATCCACAGATCGTCGTCGTGCAGGATGCTCAGCTCCTCGGAGGTGTCCACCGTGGGCTCGGGCGGCACGTAATCCGCATCGTAATAGACAACCGGCGGCAGCGTCGCAAGCAGGCGGGCGCACTCCCGGACGAGCTCACGCGTACCCACGTGCGTTGCGGCGCTCATCTCGAAAAAAGGATACCCCTGCCCCTGCGCGTGAGACTTCAGGCGCTCAATGTTTTCCCGGTCATCCCCCAGCAGGTCGCACTTGTTCGCGACCACGAGCTGCGGCCGCTCGGCAAGCTCGGGATTATACTCCCTGAGCTCCGCGTTGATGGCCTCGAAATCCTCGATCGGGTCCCGCCCCTCGCTGCCGGATACGTCGACCAGATGCAGCAGCAGGCGGCAACGGTCGATATGACGCAGGAAATCATGTCCGAGTCCCGCGCCCTCGGACGCGCCTTCGATGATGCCGGGAATATCCGCCATGACGAAGGAGACGCCCTCGTCGACGTACACGACGCCGAGATTCGGGAACAGCGTGGTAAAGTGGTAGTTGGCGATCTTGGGATGCGCCTTGCTCACGACGGACAGGAGCGTGGACTTGCCGACGTTCGGAAAGCCGACCAGCCCCACGTCCGCCAAAAGCTTCAGCTCCAGCGTGATATCGTGGCTCTCGCCGGGCAGGCCGGGCTTGGCAAAGCGGGGCACCTGCCTCGTCGGCGTGGCAAAATGCATATTGCCCCAGCCGCCGCGGCCGCCTTTCGCCGCCACCCAGCTTTTTCCGTCGGACATATCGTGCATGACGGCGCCGGTCACGGTGTCCCGCACCAGCGTGCCGCGCGGCACCTTGATGGTCAGCGTTTCGCCGTCCTTGCCGTAGCAGCGCTTGCCCATGCCGTTTGCGCCGTTGCCGGCGACATATTTGCGCTTGTAGCGGAAGTCCATCAGTGTGGACATGTTGTCGTCCACCATGAAAACGACGTCGCCGCCCCGGCCGCCGTCGCCCCCGTCGGGGCCGCCAGCCGCGATGTACTTCTCCCTGTGGAACGCGACCGCGCCGTCCCCGCCTTTGCCGGCGTGGACGCTGATGCGCGCTTTATCAACGAATGCGGATGCCATGTTTCTACCCCCTTGAATCGCGCCCTGCGTTTGAGAGAAACACACTTTTCTCCTCGGGCATGAACGGTAAGCGCTCAGCGTGAAAAAATGCCGGACGTCCGTCCGGCATTTTTACGGTCATTTACTGAGCGATTTCTTCGTAAACAGAGACCTTCTTGCGGTCCTTGCCCATGCGCTCGAACTTCACAGTGCCGTCCACGAGGGCGAACAGCGTGTCGTCCTTCCCCTTGCCCACGTTGGTGCCCGGGTGGATCTTGGTTCCGCGCTGTCTGACAAGGATGTTGCCGGCCAGGACGAACTGACCGTCGGCTCTCTTGGCGCCAAGACGCTTCGACTCGGAGTCGCGGCCGTTCTTGGTAGAACCCATACCTTTTTTATGTGCCATTTAGGTTACACCTCCATTAGTCAAAATCAGTTGCGGAATAGATCAAGCGTTGATGGCTTCGATCTGGACCTTGGTATAAGGCTGACGGTGGCCCTGGGTACGACGATAACCCTTTTTGGGCTTCATCTTGTACACGCGGACCTTGGCGCTCTTGCCGCTCTTCACCACGTTGGCGGTGACGGAAGCGCCCTCGATGACAGGAGCGCCGAAAACGGCGGTCTCTCCATCGACGACGGCCAGAACCTGGTCAAACTTCACGGACTCGCCGGCAGCGACGTCCAGCTTTTCGATGAAGATCACATCTCCCTCAGCGACACGGTACTGCTTGCCGCCGGTCACGATAACAGCATGCTTCATAAATGATTTCCTCCCTCTTTTCAGGACTCGCTCTGGGGGTGAAGACATGGCTTACTTGATACCCCTTCAATGCGGCCCTAATAAGATACCATGGAAAAGCGGCATTGTCAACAATTTTTCTCGGAATATTTCTGCTTTTTTCTGAAAAAGCTTGCGATTTCCTGCTTTTCAGATCACAGCATTTTTGCTGAAGCAAAATGCTCGGCGGCTGAAGCACAGTCAAAAAGTCCCCTCAAGGGACTTTTTGACAAGCGGAACGGGGCGGTCTTTCGAAACCGCCCCGTTATTTTATTCGTAGAACGTGAAGCCTTCGTCCATCAGGACCAGGCTCCCGTCCTCCCCGCTCTGCGTCAGCAGGCATCGGTGTATCCCGCCGTCCCCGCTTCGGTAGCTCAGGGCGACATTCGGCACGCTCTCCGGCAGCGTGAGCGTGAGCTGGACCCCGGCGTCCTGCATGCAGCTGCAGTGCCAGAGCGTCTCCTCCGTATAGAAGCGCTCAAGCTCTTCCACATATCCCACGCGGCTGAGTGTCACGTCGTATACGCACGTGTCGCTCTTCAGGCAGAGCTGTTCGCCCGTATCGTCGATCATCACGATGTCAAGGATCGGAAAACTTCCCTCCTCGACCTGAGACATGGACAGGAAGGTGAAGCCGCCTTCGCCCTTCTTCTCCCCGATCCGCCATTTGGCGTCCAGCAGATCGCCCAGCTCCTCATAGGAAACCGAAAAGCTCTGGATACCTGCGGCATAGGGCGCAAGCTCGTAGAGCGTGGAGAAGAGGACCAGGCCCTCGTCATCCAGGTACCAGGAGCCCTCGCGCAGCAGGCGGGCGAAATTGCGCGGCCATTCGCTCTCGTTCAGGAAGGAGGAGATCGCGGTCTTCATCTCTTCGTCATTCTTTGCCTGCTCGAGCATCTTCTGCACGACCAGGGCGGAGAACGCCTCATAGTTGTCCGTAAGCTTGTCGAGCGTCAGCAGCTCGCCCGTCTCGGTATCGAAGACGTATGCGCTGCCAACATAGAGGCCGTGCGCGCCGCCGGTATAGGTACTGGTGTTGAAGAAGAGGCTCAGGACGCGGCCGTCAGCCCGTTGGACGCTGGCGTCGCGGCTGGAGGAAAACTCCAGAGGAAGCTCCGCACCCGTCTCTCGGACATAGCTGAAGTTGTCCAGCGCCTGCTCCAGCATGCCGTTAAAGCCGTCGGACGGCCCGTCACCGTAATCGTTGCCCGTGTAATAGCTCTCGTCCAGCCGTGCGATATATTCGTTGATCGCGTCGGCCGCGTCTTCCCTTCCGGGGATCGTCACATGCGGCGTCACGCAGGAGAAGCTCAGGATCTTCTGCTCGCCTTCCGCCGGATCGTACTCGTCCCGCACGGTTTTCGCAAAGTTCACCATCACGCATTGGCGCATCGCCTCGCTGTTGTCCACCGTCGGCGCGGGCTCCTCGCTGGGCTCCGGCTCCGGAGTCGGCGCAGGCGTCTCCTGCGGGGCGGGCTCTGGTTCGGTCTCCTCCGGCACGGGCGTTACCTGCGGCAGCGGCGGCAGCTCGACGTTTTTCAGCTTTTCCACCTGCGCGCAGGCGCCGAGGGCGAGCGTCATCGACAGCACCAGCAATAAGGTCAGGATTTTTTTCATTGGTGTTCTTCCTTTCAAATGGTCTCTTCCGGGATCGCAAGCGAAAGCGCCGCGTTGGTATAGCGCGGGTCCTCCGTGACCTCCCGGATCACGCGGATCGCAGGCGGCAG
>ONOL01000039.1 GCA_900319465.1 uncultured Eubacteriales bacterium
AAGGTCGAGGCCGACGGCAGCTACATCGTCCAGCTCACCTACGACGGTGAGAACGGCGAAGTCATCCTGATCGCGCAGTAAACAATTTAACAATCTTCCAAAGTGAATACTCATTCCTTTGGCTGAACCATCGTGACATTTGGTTGGAGTCAAGTCTCTTGGCTCCAACCATTTTTAATAAGCAGCTGATTGCGATCCTCGCAGAAACGCTCGGGTTTCCTCCCCGAAGGCGATTTTGATCGTTTTTGAGGCAGCTCTGCCGCCTCAAAAACACCCTGAGCCGAGCATTGCGAGGCCTCGTGCCGACCAAAGCGGGCATAAGCCCGCTGCGATGAGCACGAGTCCTCAATTGCGAAACGGGTTTCGCAATTGACGAAATGCAAAGGGGCAATGTTATGAAAAAATACAGCGACCTGGAATTTCTGCGCCTGTCAAAGGGCGAGAAATTCCTCTATAAGCTGACCTCCTTTTTCGCGGCGATCCCCCGCGCGATCGGGCGCTTCTTCATGAAGATCGCCCTCTTCTTCAAGAACTTAGGGGTCGGCTTCGGCAAGGAGCTGGCGGATCTGGTCATGACCTTCAAAAACGGCGACTGGAAGACCCGCAGCTCCTACCTGGTCATGGGCTTCGGCAGCATCGCGCGCGGACAGGTCCTGCGCGGGCTGATGTTCCTGCTGTTCGAGCTCGTCTTCATCTTCTACATGATCTTCGCCGGCGCGCACTGGCTGAGCCTGCTGCCCTCCCTGGGCAAGATCGGGCCGCACGAGGAATACAACGCCGTGCTCGACGCCTACACCAGGGTCTACGGCGACAACTCCTTCAAGATCCTGCTCTACGGCGTGCTGACGCTCTTCTTCATCGTCGCGTTCATTTACACCTGGCGCCTCAACATCCAGCAGAACAAGCTGGCCGAGGAGTACCTGAAGTCCGGCCGCCGCCTGAAGACCGGGCAGGACGATCTCCGCAGCCTTGTGGACGAGCAGTTCTACAAGACCCTGCTCGCCCTGCCGCTGACCGGCATCATGGTCTTCACGGTCATGCCGATCGTGTTCATGATCCTCGTCGCCTTCACCAACTACGACGGCGCGCACGACGGCTACAACAACGCGCTGTTTGGCTGGGTGGGGCTTGACAACTTCCGCACCCTGCTCTCCTGGAGCGGCAGCGGCGTCAACTACTCCGCCACCTTCGGCGAGATCTTGACCTGGACGCTGATCTGGGCCTTCTTCGCCACCTTCACCAACTACTTCCTCGGCATGTTCGTCGCCATGATGATCAACAAGAAGGGCATCAAGCTCAAGAAGGTCTGGCGCACGATCCTCGTTATGACCATCGCGATCCCGCAGTTCATCTCCCTGCTGTATGTGTCGAAGATGTTCGCGAAAAACGGCATCGTCAACGGCGTGCTGCTCGACCTCGGCTGGATCAAGCAGGCCATCGACTTCTGGGGCAGCCAGGAGCACAATGCGCTGCTGCCGCGCGTCATGGTCATCCTCATCAACATCTGGATCGGCATCCCCTATCTGATGCTGATCGCGACCGGCATTCTGATGAACATCCCGGCCGACCTCTACGAGTCCTCCCGCATCGACGGCGCCAACGCCTGGCAGCAGTACACGAAGATCACCCTGCCCTACATGCTGTTCATCACCGGCCCCTATCTGCTCACGAGCTTCACGGGCAACATGAACAACTTCAACGTCATCTTCCTGCTGACCGGCGGCGCGCCGACCAATGCGGCGGCCTCGGGCGCGTCCGGCTCGGTGGGCTTCACGGATTTGCTGATCACCTGGCTCTTTAAGATCACCACCGGCGCGGAAGCCCAGTACTATCTGGCCTCCGTGGTCGGCATCATGGTCTTCGTCGTGGTCGCGGTCATCTCGCTGGTCGTCTACAACGTGCTGCCCTCGATCAAGAATGAGGAGGATTTCCAGTAATGAATGAAACACTTGAAAAGAGGAGCATGGGCCTTCGCGCAAGCCGCACCATCTCCAATACGATCATCTATGTGATCCTCATTGTGATGAGCGTCGTCTGGCTGATCCCCTTCTTCTGCATCGTGCTGCAGTCCTTCCGCATCGAGTCCACCTGGCAGGTCGGCTACGTCATCCCCCGGCAGTGGGGCTGGGACAACTACAGAGCGCTCTGGAACTCCGACTTCAAGCGGTGGTATCTCAACACCTTCATCATCGCGCTGGCTGTCGCCGCGCTGCAGACCATCATTGTCCTGTGCATGAGCTATACGCTCTCCCGTTTCCGTTTCAAGATGCGCGACGGTCTCATGCGCTTCATGCTGATCCTCGGCATGTTCCCCGGCATGCTGACCATGATCATCCTCTACCGCGTGCTGAAGGATCTGGGTCTGACCCAGGCCAACGCGGTGCCCGGCCTGATCCTGGTCTACGTCGCCTCCTCCGGCATGGGCTACTATGTGTCCAAGGGCTTCTTTGACACGATCCCCAAATCCCTGGACGAGGCGGCCCGCGTCGACGGCGCGACCCGCGCCCAGGTGCTCTACAAGATCATCCTTCCGCTGGCCAAGCCCATCGTCATCTACACGATCCTGACCGCGTTCATGGCTCCCTGGGGCGACTTCGTGTTCGCCAAGTACGTCTCCTTCGGCACCTCGGCCGGCATGAACGTGGCCGTCGGTATGTGGAGCTGGCTGCAGCAGGATATGATCGGCCAGAAGTACACGATGTTCTGTGCCGGCGGCGTGATCGTCGCCATCCCGGTCACGATCCTCTTCATGTGCCTGCAGAAGTACTATGTCGAAGGCGTCACCGGCGGCGCCGTCAAGGGCTAAAACCCACGATGTAATAAAGGAGATATTCGTATGGCAAGTGTAAAACTGACGAAAGTCAAAAAGGTATACGACAACAAGGTCGTCGCCGTGCACGATTTCGATCTGGACATCAAGGACAAGGAGTTCATCGTTTTCGTCGGCCCCTCCGGCTGCGGCAAATCGACCACCCTGCGCATGGTCGCGGGTCTGGAAGATATCTCCGGCGGCACCGTGGAGATCGACGGCGAGGTCGTCAACGACCTGCAGCCCAAGGATCGCGGCATCGCGATGGTCTTCCAGAACTACGCGCTGTACCCGCACATGACCGTTTATGACAACATCGCCTTCTCCCTGCGCCTGCAGAAGGTCCCCGAGGACGTGATCTACGAGAAGGTCACCAACGCCGCGGAGATCCTGGGCATCACCGATTACCTGATGCGCAAGCCCCGCGCACTCTCCGGCGGCCAGCGCCAGCGCGTCGCCATCGGCCGCGCCATGGTCCGCAACTCCAAGGTCTTCCTGATGGACGAGCCGCTGTCCAACCTGGACGCCAAGCTCCGCAACCAGATGCGCGCTGAGATCATCCTCCTCCGCCAGAAGCTGGACACCACCTTCATCTACGTCACCCATGACCAGACCGAGGCCATGACCCTGGGCGACCGCATCGTCATCATGAAGGACGGCTACATCCAGCAGGTCGGCACCCCCACCGAGGTATTCGAGATGCCGAAGAACCTGTTCGTGGCCGAGTTCATCGGCGCGCCGAAGATGAACATCATGCGCACCGAGCTCGTCGCCGAGGGCGGCAAGTATTTCGTCACACCCTTCGGCGCGAAGATCGAAGTCGACGGCGAGAAGGGCAAGGCGCTGGCGGCCAAGGGCCAGAAGAGCGCCGCGATCGATCTCGGCGTCCGCCCCGAGCACATCGTCCTGGCCAAACAGGGCGAGGGCATCCCCTGCGTCCTCGAGGTCAACGAGATGATGGGCAGCGAGCTGCACCTGCACGTCTACACCGAGGACGGCACTCGCCTGATCGTGCGCGTGCCCACCATCGGCCTCGATCCCGCCGAGCGCGAGAGCCTCGTGCAGGGCAAGAAGCTGTTCGTGACCTTCGAAGGCAAGGTCATGCACTTCTTCGACACCGAGTCCGGCGAGAACCTGCTCAACGACTGAACGGCATACACCCCATGAAAACGGAGCGCTTCGGCGCTCCGTTTTCCGCCGGCATGCGATCCGGCTTTGTTATTTTTACTAAAATCCGGAGGCCAAAATCGGGCAAGATTCCAAAAATGCGAAGCGCCCCCTTTTCCCGATTGACTTTGCCATCCGGGCTTGGTAAGATGAGAGCGTAGACATGCTGGAAACGTTTCCGGAAACGTTCCCGGAACAGTTTCAAAGGTGTTGGGTGATAGCGCGTGACGATCAGAGATATCGCCAGAGCCTGCGGTGTGAGCATCAGTACCGTATCCCGCGTACTGAACGAGCACCCGGATGTGAGCGAACAGGTGCGCCTCCGCGTTCTGCGGGAGGTTGAGGCGCAGGGGTACATCCCCAACAACAGTGCCCGCGACCTCGTTCGGACCCAGTCCGACGCGATCGGCGTCGTGGTGCGCGGAACGGGCAACCTCTTCTTTTCCGACGTGATCAAGGCCATCACGCACGAAATCGACTGCAGGGGCTATCTCATGGTCCCGCGCTTTATCGACTCGGACGCCGACGAGGTCAAGGCCGGGGCGATCCTGGAGAGGGAAAAGAAGCTGCGCGGCCTGATTTTTCTCGGCGGGCGTTTTGACTATACGCCGGCGGAGCTGGCCTCCATCGGCATTCCCTTCGTCTGCTGCTCCTATACCAACTGCTTCGGAACGCTGCGCGAGGAAGACTACTCCTCCGTGTCCATCGACGACCATCTGACGGCCTACCGGGCGACGGAGGTGCTGATCCGGCGCGGTCACCGGCGGATCGCCGCCGCGGTTCCGAGCATCAGCGACCGCTCCATCAGCGAGCTGCGCTTCAAGGGCTTCCGTGACGCGCTGCGCGACTACGGCCTTGCCTACGATCCCGCGCTTCTGGTGGAGACCGGCGGCTGCTTCGGGATGCCGGAGACCTACCGCGGCGTCTGCGAGCTCCTCGGCCGCGGCGCGGATTTCACCGCCCTGCTCACGGTCTCCGATACCACCGCGATGGCGGCCATGAAGGCGCTGCAGGATCACGGGAAGCGCGTGCCGGAGGACTGCTCGGTCATCGCCATCGACGGCCTGAACGTCTCGGAGTACGCCAATCCCACGCTGACGACCATGGCGCAGCCTGCGGAGGAGATGGGGCGCGAGAGCGTCCGCATCCTGCTCGACACGCTGGAAAACGGCGCGCCGACGGTGCATCTCCGGCTGGAGGCCACGCTGCGGGAAGGACAGTCGGTCCGCACACTTTGATTTTTGAACCCTCCGGGGTTTGAAAATAAAAACGGAAAATACTCGCGCTTGCGAGAAAAAAGAAAAGGAGAAATCGAAATGAAAAAGATCATCGCACTGGTTCTGACCCTGGTCATGGTCTTCGCTCTGGCTGCTGTCGGCGGTACCGCCTACGCTGCTGATGAAGGCTCTGTCTACTGGCTGAACTTCAAGCCCGAACTGGACGAGGCCGCTCAGGGCCTTGCCAAGATGTACACCGAGAAGACCGGTGTCCCCGTCAAGGTCGTCACCGCCGCTTCCGGCACCTACAGCCAGACCCTGACCTCCGAGATGGACAAGTCCTCCGCGCCCACCCTCTTCATCATCGGCAACCAGGCCGGCGTCAAGGAGTGGGGCGAGTACGCCATGGATCTGACTGACACCGCCATCGCCAACGAGCTGAACACCGACGCCTACAACCTCTACGACGAGGACGGCCGTCTGGTCTCCATCGGCTACTGCTTCGAGTGCTACGGCATCATCGTCAACCCCGACCTGATCGAGGCTGCCGGCCACAGCATGGACGAGCTGGTCAACTTCGAGGGCCTGAAGGCTGTCGCTGAGGACATCCACGCCCGCGCTGCCGAGCTCGGCTTCGACGCCTTCTCCTCCTCCGACATGGATCCTTCCTCCTCCTGGCGCTTCACCGGCCACATGGCCAACCTGGAGTACTTCTATGAAGAGCGCGACGCCGGCGGCTGGACCGAGTGCCCCGCTGAGCTGACCGGTGCTTACATGGAGAACTTCAAGAACCTGTACGACCTGTGCATCAACAACAGCCTGACCGACCCGAAGGATCTGGCCACCGGCGGTCATGACGCTGAGAACGAGTTCAAGACCGGCAAGGCTGCCTTCTTCGTGAACGGCTCCTGGGAGTACGCCGCGGTTTCCGAGGCGGTTCCCAACGCGACCATGATCCCCTACTACTGCGGTGTTGAGGGCGAGGAGAAGGCCGGCATCAACTGCGGCACTGAGAACTGCTGGGCCATCAACGACAATGCTTCCGACGCCGACAAGCAGGCCACCATGGACTTCATGGTCTGGCTCGTCAGCGATCCCGAGGCTGCTGCCATCATGGTCGAGCAGCTGGGCGTCCTGCCTTACAAGAATGCCCCCGAGTCCAACAACGGCTTCCTGGCCGCTGCCAACGAGTACGCTGCCAACGGCTGCTACGTCATGGACTGGGCCACCAACTACCAGCCCAATGTTGACGACTACCGCGCCGCCCTGGTTTCCGCTCTGAACGCCTACAACGCCGACCAGAGCGAGGCCAACTGGGAGCAGGTCAAGACCGCGTTCGTCGATGGCTGGGCTGTCCAGTACCAGGCTGCCAACGGCTGATCGCAACTCAATAGTACAAGAACCCAATAAACTGCGGGGCGGACGTGTTCGTCCGCCCCGCTTTGCAATACGGATATACAATAATAACAAGGCAATCTTTGTGGCCGGAATTGTGCCAACCTGCGTTGGGCTCCCTGACCATAGATCGCCCTTATGCTCTGCACAGTCCGCCTTGTCCGGCGCGGTTCTGTCCCGCAAAGCTTTGTCTGCTTTCTATCGGGTATCCGTATGAAACCCTGACCTTGTTGAGAAAAGGGAGCTGATCGTTTGAAAAGCATTTTCAAAAATCCCCTCCGCCGCTGGTTCTGGCTGTTTCTCGGACCGGTCACGGCGGCTTTTGCCATCGGCTTTGTATGGCCCTTCTTCCAGGGCATTTATCTGTCCTTCTGTAAATTCAAGCTGATCCGCAACGCAAAGCTGATCGGCTTTGGCAACTACCTGTCCGCGCTGAAGGATCCCACCTTCATGCACGCCTTCTGGTACACGGCGCTCTTTGCGATCACGAGCCTGCTGTTTATCAACATCCTCGGCTTTGCCGCGGCCTACGCGCTCACGCAGGGCATCCGCGGCTCGAACCTGTACCGCACCGTGTTCTTCATGCCGAACCTGATCGGCGGTATCGTTCTGGGCTACATCTGGTCCATGATCTTCGACGGCATCCTCTCCCGCTACGGCACGTCCATCCTCATGGAGACGAAGTTTGGCTTCTGGGGCCTGATCATTCTGATGTGCTGGCAGCAAATCGGCTATATGATGATCATATACATCGCCGGGCTGCAGTCAGTACCCGAGGATATGCTTGAGGCGGCCCGCATCGACGGCGCGACCAAATCGCAGACGCTGTTTCGCGTCACGATCCCCAACGTGATGCCCTCCATCACGATCTGCACCTTCCTGAGCCTGACCAACGGCTTCAAGCTCTTCGACCAGAACCTCGCGCTGACCGGCGGCCAGCCCTTCATCATCAATCCCGACGGCTCCAACATCAAGACCACCGAGATGCTGGCGCTGAACATCTACAACACCTTCTACAATTCCAACTCCGCATCCAAGGGCGTCGCGCAGGCGAAGGCCGTGCTGTTCTTCATCCTGGTCGCCGGCATCGGACTTGCGCAGCTTGCCTATACCCGTAAGAGGGAGGTGCAGCAGTAATGAATAAGCAGGAAAGCCTTGCCGCCGAACGTCGGCGGAAAACCGTCCTGTCCATCGTGCTGGCGGTCATCTGTATCATTTATGTGCTGCCGGTGCTGAGCGTCGTGATCAACTCCTTCAAGGTCAATACCTTTGTCAAGACGGATACCTTTGCCATTCCCACGGGTGAGATGTGGGCCGGCTTCTCCAACTTTATCAAGGGCATGACCTTCGGCAACTATCCCTTCTGGAGAAGCGTGACCTACAGCGCGCTGATCACGCTGGTATCGACCGCGCTGATCCTGCTGTTCACCTCGATGGCGGCCTGGTACATCGCACGCGTCAATTCCCTGCTGTGCAAAGCCATCTATTACCTCTGCGTGTTCTCCATGGTCGTGCCCTTCCAGATGGTCATGTTCACCCTCTCCAAGACGGCGGACTCCCTCCGTCTGAACACGCCCTGGACCATCCCCATCGTCTACCTGGGCTTCGGCGCCGGCCTTTCCATCTTCATGTTCGTCGGCTTCGTCAAGTCCATCCCCCTTGAGATTGAAGAGGCCGCCTCCATCGACGGCTGCGGACCGGTTCGCACCTATTTCTCCGTGGTGTTCCCCATGCTCAAGCCGACCATGATCTCCGTCGGCATCCTGGAGATCATGTGGATCTGGAACGACTACCTGCTGCCCTACCTCGTGCTGGACATCAACGAGTACCGCACCATCCCCATCCACATCCAGTACCTGAAGGGAAGCTACGGCACGGTTGACCTCGGCGCAACGATGGCGCTGATCCTGCTGAGCATCATCCCGGTCATCATCTTCTACCTCATCTGCCAGAAATATATCATCAAGGGCGTGGCCGCCGGCGCTGTCAAGGGCTGAGTCTGACGCCTGAATTAGGAAAAGAGTTGTTTACTATGACACGTTCCAGCGGCATTCTGATGCCCATGAGTTCGCTGCCCTCCCCCTACGGGATCGGCACCATGGGCAAGAGCGCCTATCAATTTGTTGATTTTCTGAAAGCCTCCGGCCAGAGCTACTGGCAGCTTCTGCCCCTCGGCCCCACCAGCTTCGGCGACAGCCCCTATTCCTCGTTCTCCACCTTCGCCGGCAGCCCCTATTACATCGACCTGGACCTGCTCTGCAAGGACAAGCTGCTCAAGAAGAGCGAGATCACCGGCCGGGACTGGGGTTCTGACCCTGCCCACGCGGACTACGCCAAGGTCTTTGCCGGCCGTTTCCCCGTGCTGCGCCTGGCCTTCGCCCGCGGCCGGGAGCGCTACGCCGAGGAGGTCGCCGCCTTCCGGCGTGACAACGCCTCCTGGATCGAGAACTACGCGCTGTTCATGGCGGTGAAGAGCCACTTCGGCATGGGCAGCTGGATCGACTGGCCCGACGAGGATATCCGCCTGCACAGGAGCGCGGCGGTCGCCGCTTACGGTGAGAAGCTGAAGGAGGACGTCGATTTCTACGTGTTCCTGCAGTTCCTGTTCTTCCGCCAGTGGGAAGCGCTGCGCGACTACGCCCACGGGAAGGGCGTCTCCTTCATCGGTGATGTGCCGATCTATGTGGCGCTCGACTCCGCCGACGTCTGGAGCGAGCCGAAGTTCTTCCAGCTCGGCGCGGAAAACGTCCCGACCGAGGTCGCGGGCGTCCCGCCCGATGCCTTCACCGAGGACGGCCAGCTCTGGGGCAACCCGCTCTATGACTGGGACGCCATGAAGGCGGACGGCTACGGCTGGTGGATCCGCCGCGTCGACGGCGCGCGCAAGCTCTACGACATCATCCGCATCGATCACTTCCGCGGCTTTGAAAGCTACTGGGCCGTTCCTTACGGCGATTCCACGGCCAAGCGCGGCCGCTGGAAGCCCGGCCCGGGCATGGACCTGATCGGCGTGCTGAAAAACTGGTTCTCCGGGCTCCGGTTCATCGCTGAGGATCTGGGCTACACCACCCCCGAAGTGGAGAAGCTGCTGTCCGATTCCGGCTTCCCCGGCATGAAGATCCTGGAATTCGCCTTCGACGCCGAGGGCGAGCTGCGCTATCTGCCGCATAAATGCGTGCCGAACAGCGTCTGCTACATCGGTACCCATGACAACGACACCGTCTTGGGCTGGATCAAGTCGATCCCGAAAAAGGACCTCCGCTTCGCCGAGCGCTATATGCGCATCACGCCCGAGGAGGGCTGGTGCTGGGGCATGATCCGCGCAGGTATGGGATCGGCCTCCGATCTCTTCGTCGTGCAGATGCAGGACGTGCTGGAGCTGCCGGGCAGCGCCCGGATGAACAGCCCCGGTACCCTCGGGACCAACTGGCAGTGGCGTATGCTGCCCGACGTGCTGGACAAGGAGCTCGCCAAAAAGCTGCGCGAGTACACACGCACCTATCGCCGCTGCTGATAACAGGATCAGAAGCAAAAATGTAAAAACTCCGGTGATTGCCTGGCAATCACCGGAGTCGTACTATAAAAAGAAAAAGTGGGCAAGTCGAAAGCGCATGGGAAGCTTGTGAAGAGGGGATGGGCGTCCCCGCTCCCCGCTGCCCTTATTTTGCGTAGATCAGCCCCACGATCCAGTTGGAGAGCCTGCGGGGCAGGAGCTTCGCCAGCACCGCCGCGGCCTTGTAGGACAGCCCCAGCGCCACCAGCGGCTTGCTGCGGGTCTTGAGCGCCATCTTTGCGACGAAGGCGCCGGCGGCGGCCGGGCTCATGCCCCCGCGCTCGTCCTTCTCCATGACCGCAACCGAGCGCTCGATCCGACCGGCGTACACGTCGTCGCCCGCGTCGGACTTCACGCGCGCGTCGGTGAAGCCGGAGGCGATGTCTCCGGGCATGACGGCGCAGACCGTGATCCCGAAGGGGCGCAGCTCGTTCTGCAGCGCCAGCACGTAGGCGTTGATGGCCGCTTTGCTCACCGAGTACCAGAGCTGGAAGGGGATGGGCAGGATGCCCGCGATGGAGCTCATGCACACGATGCGCCCGCCGCCCTGGCTGCGCATGGCGGGCAGGACCGCCTTCGTCGCGTTGTCCAGGCCGAAGAGGTTCAGCTCGAGCTGGGCGTGCGCGTCCTCGCTCTTCGTCAGTTCCGCCGCCCCGGAAATGCCGAAGCCGGCGTTGTTCACCAGAATGTCGATCCGCCCCTCGCGGCGCAGGACCTCCTCAACCGCGGCGCGCACCTGCTTTTCATCGGTCATGTCGGCGCTCAGATGGATGACGCCCTCCTGGGGCTTCTCCCGCCGGGAGAACTCATAGACCCTGCAGCCCGCCTTGCTCAGCTCGGCCGCCGTGCAGCGCCCAATGCCGCCGCTTCCTCCGGTTACGATCGCGACTTTGTTCATGGGACCCTCCGATGTTTCAAATATTTATTTTATTCTAACGCCTTTCTCCCGGAGCGTCAATACAAACTTCCACCATCTTGACAGGATGATCTTGACAGGATGACAGGATAGTCGCTTGCAAAAGCGAAAGGGCTATGGTATACTTTCTCGTAACAACTGTTTTTGGAGTACGGGAATGATCGACTGGCTGACCGGCACGGTCCTCGGAAAGTTCATAAGCACCTTCTTCATCTCCATGGTACCGGTGGTGGAGCTGCGTCTGGGGCTGCCCTACGGCATCGCGCAGGGGCTGCCGTATCCCCTGGCGCTGACGGCGGCGATCCTCGGGAATATGCTGCCGACGCCCTTCATCATCGTCTACATCCGGCGCGTTTTCGCCTGGCTGCGGCTGCACTGGGCCGCGCTGGACGGCTTCATCCGACGGATGGAGCGCAAGGCGGATACCAAGGGGGAGGCGGTGCGGCGCTACGGCTTCTGGGGACTGTTGATCCTGGTGGCGATCCCGCTGCCCGGCACCGGAGCCTGGACGGGCGCGCTGGTCGCGGCTTTTCTCGATATCCGCCTCAAAAAGGCGGTCCCGGCCATCTTCGCCGGCGTATGCACGGCCGCGGCGATCACGACCGTGCTGACCTTCGGCGCGATCCATATTTTTTAATGTTTTCTGCTTATTAGGGGCTGTTCGATCCGAACAGCCCCTTTTCTTATTCAATATTGAATTTTGCGCGGAAACGCTCGTAGTTCTCGTCGAAGGCGGCGTCCCGGATCAGCTTGCGGCTGTCGAGGTACTCGTGCATATCGAACACGTCGTGGGCAAGCTCGATCATCGCCACCGCGACGTTGGAGCAGTGGTCGCCCACGCGCTCGTAGTTGGTCATCAGGTCGTTGAAGACGAAGCTGTGCTGCTGGGTGCTGATGCCCATCTGCAGACGGTCGATATGGCGGCTGCGCATCTGGTCACAGAGTCCGTCGATCAGCTCCTCCAGCGGCTCCACCTGCAGCGCAAGCTCCAGGTCGTTGTCCACAAAGGCGGAGATGGTCAGATCCACGATCTCCTTGACCGCCGCGGCCAGCACGTCCAGCTCATGCTGGGACGCCTGCGAGAACTCGAGCTGCTTGTCGAAGATCTCCTTGGCGCTGTCGGCAATGTTGTTGGCGTGGTCGGAAATGCGCTCAAAGTCGGTGATGGCGTGGAGGAATTTGTGCAGGCTCTTGTTCTGCTCCTGCGTCAGCTCCGTCGGCGTGATGCGCAGCAGATAGGAGCCGAGCGCGTCCTCATAGCGGTCCACGAGGCACTCCAGGTCCCGCACCTTCCGGAAGCCCTCCTCGCTGTAATCGCCCAGCAGCGCTCCAGGGCGAGGGCTGGGTAGCGGATGAAGCGCTCCTCCAGGCGGATCTCATTCTCCGGCGCTTCGGCTGCGGGCTGCCCCGCGTCGCGCACGAACAGGTTCGTCAGCTTTTCAAGCAGGCCAATGAAGGGGGCGAGTGCCACCACGGTGACAAGGCGGAAGGCGGTGTTCATGGCCGCGACGCCCACGATGCTGATGGAGCCCCCGAGGAAGGCGAAGGGATGCACGGCGTTGAGGGCGTAGAAGCCCGCACCGCAGATCACGGCGCCAAGGATGTCGATGAGCAGGTGGGCCACGGCGGTGCGAACGCCGTTGCGGTTGGCGCCGAGCGCGCCGAGCAGCACCGGCAGCGCGCCGCCCACGCCGATGCCGAGCAGCAGGGGAAAGGTCTCCCCGGCGCTCAGCGTCCCGGTCAGGGACAGGGCCTGCAGGATGCCGACCGCGGCGGCCGAGCTCTGGATGATGGCGGTGAACACCGCGCCGACCAGAAAGCCCAGCAGGGGATGGGACATGCTCACCAGCAGCCGCAGGAAGGTGGGATCGTCCTACAGCGGCTCCACCGCGCTGCTCATGGCGCTCATGCCGAACATCAGCACCGCAAAGCCCATCAGGATATACGACGGCGATGACGCCGGTGATGGCGGTGGTGCTCAGCAGCTCTACCCATCCGCCGCCGCCCCCCACGCTCGAGAGCGTGATGATCCAGCCGGTGACGGAAGTGCCGAGGATGCTGCCGAGGATGACGGCGACAGCCTGTGAAAAGCGCATGAGCCCGGAGTTGACGAAGCCCACACACATGACCGAGGTCGCGGAGGAGGACTGGATCACCGCCGTCACCAGCGTGCCGAGCAGGATCCCGCGGAAGCGGTTGCTGGTCAGCCGGTAGAGAAAGACCTCCAGCTTGTTGCCGGCCACGAGGTTCAGGCCGTCGCCCATCAGGGTGATGCCGTAGAGAAACAGCGCGAGTCCTGCCAGGAGCGAGATCAGGTTCAGAATACTCATGTCGTATACCACCGCAAAACGTCAGTAAGACAAGTATAATGGATGCGTGCGGAATTGACAAGCATCGAAGTGCACAAAAAGCGTCCCCGGCCGCGCCGGGGACGCCGGATTTCCTGTCGGATAGCGCCGCTCGCGTTCAGCGCCGCCGGAAGCGTTTGCGCAGCGCGCCCCGGAGCAGCTTCTCGATCAGCCTGTCCGCCCGGATCTCCAGCCGGGTCCCCGCGTCATAGAGTCTTCGTATCCACGTTGTGACCATTTCCATGCTCCTTCCGCTTCCGTTTTCCCCTTGGGGGAAAGCTCTTTCCTGCAGCAGAGGGTTCCTTTGCTTCTTCCCGGTTCCCCGATTGATAACGCTTCTTTTCGCCGCCGGCGGGCTCCGGCTTGCTCCTGCTCAGCAAACAGACACATTCGATATGC
>ONOL01000015.1 GCA_900319465.1 uncultured Eubacteriales bacterium
TCGTACTGTTCTTCGCTGAATTTGTACTTCATTTTTCATCACCATGTCTATTCTAACATAATGATGGCATCTTGTCTACTTTCTATTGAAAATTAGTATGATTTGCTGACACATGATGATTATCAGCCAACGGGGGAAACCCGCATATAAAAGAATGATAATCGCAGCCGAAAGAAAACGCGGAATGAGGGTTGATTTTTATCCTGTTTTATGATAATGTCGTATTAGTTCTTCGGGAGGTGATTATTTGAAGATCGTGGCTGAAAGACTGCGGCAACTGCGCGAAAGCATGAAGCTCTCGCAGGTCAAGATGGGCGAGATCGTCGGCGTTAAACAGGCCAGTTTAAACCGCTATGAGCTTGATATCGCCTCGCCGTCTTTGGAGACGCTGACACGGTATGCAGAGTTTTTCGACGTCTCGCTGGATTTCATCTTCGGACGTACGGACAGCCCGCAGGGGAAGCTCTATAAGAACATACCGAAGATCGCGCTGGACAACGAGGAAAAAAAGCGCTTCATTGAAATGTGCTTTGATCCGAAGTCTCCGATGTATGAGCGACTTAAGGCCGCACTGACGGAAATGCTTTCGGAACAAGATCAGCCAAAAATGATGGAGGAATCTGGCGATGAGTGATAATATCCAACGGTTTGAGGATCAGCCCATCCGCACGGCTTGGAATGAAGAAAACGAAGAGTGGTATTTCTCTATCGTAGACGTCGTTCAGGTGCTGACAGACCAACCGGACTTTGATAAAGCTCGTAAGTACTGGAACAAATTGAAGCAGCGCATGAGCGACGAGGGCAGCGAGTTGGTGACGTTTTGTCACCAACTGAAAATGAAGTCGCCCAAAGACGGGAAACGGTATCAAACAGATGTCGCCTCAACCATTGGACTGCTTCGCATCATTCAATCTATCCCTTCTCCCAAGGCGGAGCCGTTCAAGCTTTGGCTTGCACAGGTCGGTACTGAGCGCATTGAGGAAACCATCGATCCGGAACTCTCCATCGACCGTGCTCTTGAGACATATGCAAGAAAGGGCTATTCCCGCGAATGGATCAACCAGCGTCTGCAGGCGATCCAGGTCCGCAAAGAGCTGACGGACGAATGGCAGGAACGAGGCATTCAGCAGGGGCGGGAATATGCCATTTTGACCGATGAGATCACCCGCGCCTGGTCGGGCATGACGACGCGGCAATATAAGCGATTGAAGGGTCTAAAGAAAGAGAACCTTCGCGACAATATGACCACAACGGAGATCATTCTGAACATGCTGGCAGAGACGGCCACGCGCGATCTGTCTGCCAACGAGCAGCCGGAGGGATTCCAGCCGAGTATGGAGATCGCCAAACGCGGCGGCCGGATCGCAGGCAACGCCCGGCGAGAGCTGGAATCCGAATTGGGTCATACCGTAATATCTGCTCAAAACGCAGCCCAGCTGAACGAGGTAGTCACGGGCTTGATCGAGGGGGTCGCGGAAGAAGCGGAGGGAGATGCACGCAAAGTGCAAACACAAGACAATGCCTCACGCGGAGAAGGTGAAAAATGAAAGCGGTTATCTATGCCCGTTATTCCTCTGACAGCCAACGGGAAGAGAGTATTGAGGGGCAGATTCGGGAGTGCAGCGAATATGCAGAACGAAACGGGATAACCATCCTCGGCAGTTATATAGACCGAGCGTTATCCGCCCGCACCGCTGACCGCCCGGAATTTCAGAGGATGATCAAGGATAGTGAAAAGGGCCTGTTCGACATTGTCCTCATATGGAAGCTGGACCGCTTTTCCCGTGACCGGTATGACAGCGCTCACTATAAGCACATTCTGAAAAAGAATGGCGTGAAGGTCATTTCAGCAAAGGAGAACATCTCCGATGGGCCGGAGGGGATCATCCTGGAGTCCATGCTGGAGGGATATGCGGAGTACTATTCCGCTGAGCTCTCCGAAAAGATTCACAGAGGCCAAAAGGAAAACGCGCTCAAATGCAAAAATAACGGGGGCAACACGCCATTAGGCTATGTTGTCGGTACGGACGGTATCCTTGCGGTCGACCCTCTTACCGCACCGCTGGTAACGGAGATCTTCACTCGATACGATAGCGGGGAGAGCATCACCGAGATCACGGACTCCCTGAATGAACGGGGCCTGAAAACCAAGAAGGGCAAGGCGTTCAAGATAGGCGGCGTCAGCCTGATTCTAAAGAACAGGAAGTACATCGGGGAATACAAGTACGGGGACGTGGTCATCCCCAAGGGGATCCCCGCCATCATCGACGACGATCTGTTCGACCGCGTGCAGCAGCGCATGGCGGCCAACAAAAAAGCCCCGGCCAAAGCCAAGGCGACGGAGGTATATCTGCTGACGACAAAGCTGTTCTGCGGGGACTGCGGCCGGATGATGGCGGGAGAGAGCGGAACCAGCGGGACCCGGGGAGTTACACATTACTACTACAAGTGCAGCGGGGCGAAGCGGCATCTGGGCTGCACGCGAAAAGCGATCAAGAAGCACTGGATCGAGCGCGCTGCCGTGCTGGTGACGGTAAATAAAGTTTTCAATCCCGCCGAGATTGACCGCATCGTGGAGGCGATTATCTCCCTGCAGGAGCAAGAAAACTCCGCGCTCCCTGCCATGCGGCAGCAGTTGAGCGAATGCGAAAAGGCGATAGAGAACATGCTCAATGCGATCCAAGCCGGCATCCTTACGGCCTCTACGAAGGAGCGGCTGGAAAAGCTGGAGGCCCAGCGGGAGGACCTGAAGCTGGCTATAGCCCAGGCACAGCTACTAAAGCCTCGTTATACGAAGGAACAAATCGTCAGTTGGATCAGCCGGTTCAAATACGGTAAAGCAGACGACCCGGAGTACCAGAAGCAGATCATCGACACGTTCATCAATTCGATCTTTGTCTTTGACGACCGGCTGGTGTTTACCTACAACTTCAAAGACGGAACGGAGACTATGACCCTCGACGACATTAAAGCGGCTTTCGGTTCGGATTTGACTCAAGTTGCTCCACCATACAGGAAAGCTCTTTTGTCCGGCAAAGGCAAAAGAGCTTTTTTGTTGATTCATCGAAGAAAGTGGAGAATCATTTCGACAAAGCGGGATTTCCGGAGGCCGATGTATTTCCGGGTCTTTCTGTACAGGAAAGGCGGTTTTCTTGGTTGTGTTTGCCGCGCCGGTATGGGTGAACGATCCTGCTGAATCAGGAAGCGGAGGGCATGTCGTTGATTAAAAACGTTGATTAAAAAAGCGAAAAAAGTTGACAGCGCAGTCCTCGCCGAATTAGCACGGCATCTTTGCCCTGACAACACCTTGCGCAGTCTGTGCGAGGAATTTGAAAAAGCGGTGGAAGAGGAGGACTCCGTTTGTTTTATCAAATATGTGGGGAAGAGCCTGTCGGCTTCGCACAGTGCCATTTAAGAAGAGATTATGTCGAAGGGACTGGGACGTCGCCGGTTGGATACCTGGAAGGGATTTTTGTTCTGGAAGCGCACAGACTCCGCGGGTATGCGAAAGAGCTTCTCTTGCGCTGTGAAAAATGGTCAAAAGATCAGCATTGTTCGGAGTTTGCCAGCGATTGCGAGCTTGAAAACGAGGATAGTCTGAAATTCCATATCGCAACGGGTTTTGAGGAAGCGAACCGGAGCATTTGCTTTAAGAAAAATATCTGATTTCGGCAAATCACGGTACCGCGCGACGATCCGCAGATGGCCTTTCAGGAGGACCGCCCTGGTTTTTCCCCTTCTTGGGAGAACTCAGCCAAGAGAGAACGACGTGTTTTGACACGCCGTTTTTTTCTTGTCCAAAGCCACTCACTATACGAAGGACTTTGGACAGCAAAGGCAGGCATATCCTGCCTGCCTTTCCTTTATTCTGTCCCCTGTTATTCGACGGTGACGGATTTTGCGAGGTTCTTCGGCTTGTCGATGTCGCAGCCCTTCTCCTTCGCGGCATAGTAGGCCAGCAGCTGAAGCGGCACCACGGCGAGGGCGGCAGAGAAGATCGAATCGATGCGCGGGATGAACACCACGTCGTCCGCCTGCGAAACGATCCCTTTGTTCCCACGGAAAGCAACGGCCAACACCTTGGCGCCGCGCGCCTTGACCTCGACGATATTGCTGAGCGTCTTCTCCGCGAGCGCCTCGTTGCAGCAGACGGCGATGACCGGCTGGTTCTCGTCGATCAGCGCAATGGTGCCGTGCTTAAGTTCCCCGGCGGCGTAGGACTCGGCGTGCAGATAGGAGATCTCCTTCATCTTGAGCGCGCCCTCCAGCGCCACGGCGTAATCGGTATTGCGGCCGATAAAGAACAGCGAGCGGCTTGCATAACGGCTTGCGACGGAGGGAAGCTGATAGTTCATGTCGATGGTCTGCTGCAGCAGCTTCGGCAGCGACTGGAGCGCGCGCACCGCATTCCGGTACTGCTCCGCCCCGATGCGCCCCAGCTTCTCCGCAACGCAGACGGCGAACAGGTACAGCACCGCAAGCTGGGTCGTATAGCCCTTCGTGGTGGCTACGGCGATCTCCGGACCGGCCCAGGTGTAGAGCGTGTAGTCGGCGAGCTTGGCAATGGTGCTGCCGACGACGTTGACGATGCCGAGGATCTTCGCCCCGCGGGAGCGGCACTCCTTGAGCGCGGCTATGGTATCGGCAGTCTCGCCGGACTGCGAGATGACCAGCACCAGCGTGTGCTCATCCACCATCGGGTCGGAGTAGCGCAGTTCGCTGGCGAGCTCCACCTGCACGGGGATGCGGCAGAGCTTTTCGATGGCGTAGCGTCCGGAACAGCCGGCGTAATAGGCCGAGCCGCAGGCGGTGATGATAATTTTATTTACCTGCCGCAGCTCCTCTGCGGTCAGCTCCAGATCGTCCAGCCGGATCCGTCCGTCGCGAAACCGCGGGGCAAGGGCGGCCTTGACGGCGGCGGGCTGCTCCATGATCTCCTTGAGCATGAAGTGCTCGTAGCCGCCCTTCTCCGCCGCTTCCACGTTCCAGGTCACGCGGCTGATGGGCTTTTGGATCTCCCGCCCGGTACAGTCGCAGACGGTGATGGACGCGGGCGTGAGTCTGGCGATCTCGCCGTCCTCCAGATAAATGACGTTTTTCGTATGGGAGACGAGCGCCGTCACGTCCGAGGCGAAGTAGTTCTCCCCTACCCCGATGCCGAGGATCAGAGGGCTGGCCTCGCGCACCACGTACAGCGTGTCCGGCGCGTCCGTGCAGAGGATGCCCAGCGCGTAGGAGCCTTCCAGCCGGGCTGCGGTCTTCATGACGGCGGCTTTGATGTCCCCGTCATAGTAATGCTCGAGAAGATGCACCACGGTCTCTGTGTCGGTCTCGCTCTCAAACACATAGCCGTCCGCGATCAGCTCATCCCGCAGGGCGAGATAGTTTTCGATGATGCCATTGTGGACGATGGCGAAGCGTCCGTCGTTCGACAGGTGCGGGTGGGCGTTGACGTCCGTGGGCGCGCCGTGGGTCGCCCAGCGGGTGTGACCGATGCCGATCACGCCGGGCACGGCGGCGCCGTCCCGGGTCTTTTCGCAGAGCTTGGCGATCCGCCCGCTGACCTTCTCGACCCGGATGCTGCCCCCGTCCAGGACGGCGATCCCTGCCGAGTCGTAGCCGCGGTACTCCAACTGTCCAAGGCCCTTCAGCAGCACAGGCGCCGCGCTGCGGGAGCCGGTAAATCCTACGATTCCGCACATGACTTGTTCCTCCCCTTTATCCAGGCGCGGCTGTTTCTCCCCAAGCCGCGTACGATATGCGCGCCTCTCCCTCCTGCGGCGCTGCTTTACAAGGGATGTTCCTCACACGCCGAACAGCAGATCGCCGTAGGTCGGGAAGGGCCAGTAGGAGGCCGCCGTCAGCGTCTCCGCCTCGTCGCAGAGGGCGCGCAGCTCCGCCATACGGTTGAGCAGGTCGTCGCGGATATAAAAAGCCTCCGCGGTCACGTCCGGATCGCTGCAGCCGTCGATGCTCTTCTCCAGATTCTCGACAGCGCCGTCGATCCCGTCGGCCAGCGCCGACAGCTTTGTCAGCAGCTTCGTATCCGTCCTGCAGGAGAGGGCGGGCGCGGCTTTCTTCTTCTCATTGACGCCGGCGGCGAGGTCTCCCGCATAGCGCAGGACGGCGGGAAGGATCTCCTTCTTTGCCATGTCCGCCATCGTCAGCGCCTCGATGCGCACCGTGCGGACATAGTTCTCCAGCGTGATCTCATAGCGGGAGCGGATCTCCGCTTCGGAGAACACCCGGTGTCTCTCCAGCATCTCGATATTCTCCGGCACAAGCACCATCTGCAGCGCGTCCGGCGTCGTACGCAGGTTCAGGAGCCCGCGCTTCCCGGTGGCTTCCGCGATCCACGCCTCGTCATAGCCGTTGCCGTTGAAGAGGATGCGCTTATGGGCGGTGATGTTCTTCTTGATGAGCGCGTGCAGGCGTTCGTCGAAGTCGCCCTGCGCGCCTTCCAGCTCGTCGGCAAACTGCCGCAGCGCCTCGGCCACGGCGGCGTTGATCATGATGTTCGCGCAGGAGATGGAATCGTTGGAGCCCACCATGCGGAACTCGAACTTGTTGCCGGTGAAGGCGAAGGGCGAGGTCCGGTTGCGGTCGGTCGCATCCCGGTTGAAGCGCGGCAGCACGTCGGCGCCGAGGCGGATGCGGCGGACTGAGGTCCCCGCGTAGGGGCTGTCGGTCTCGATGGCGTCCAGCACAGCGCTCAGCTCGTCGCCGAGGAAAATGGAGATCACGGCGGGAGGCGCCTCGTTAGCGCCCAGACGGTGGTCGTTGCCGGCGGAGGCCACGCTCAGGCGCAGCAGGCCCTGGTACTCGTCCACGGCCTTGATGACCGCCACCAGGAAGAGCAGAAACTGCGCGTTTTCATACGGCGTATCGCCGGGGCTGAGCAGGTTCACGCCCGTATCCGTGGACATGGACCAGTTGTTGTGTTTGCCGCTGCCGTTGACGCCGGCAAAAGGCTTTTCGTGCAGCAGGCAGACGAGCCCGTGCTTGCGGGCTACCTTCTTCATGACCTCCATGGTCAGTTGGTTGTGATCGGCGGCAATGTTGCTCACGGTGAAGATGGGCGCCAGCTCATGCTGTCCGGGCGCAACTTCGTTGTGCTCGGTCTTGGCGTAGATGCCGAGCTTCCAAAGCTCCTCGTTGAGCTCCTCCATGTAAGCCTTGACGCGGGGCTTGATCGCGCCGAAGTAGTGGTCCTCCAGCTCCTGCCCCTTCGGCGGCTTCGCGCCGAAGAGCGTCCGGCCGGTGTAGATCAGGTCCTTGCGCTTGAGGTACATCTCCCTGTCCACGAGGAAATACTCCTGCTCCGGCCCGACGTTCGTGACCACGCGCTTTACGTCGGCGTTGCCGAACAGCCGCAGCACCCGAAGCGCCTCGCGGTTGAGCGCCTCCATGCTCCGCAGCAGCGGCGTCTTCTTATCGAGCGCCTCGCCGCCGTAGGAGCAGAAGGCCGTGGGGATGCAGAGGGTCTTTTCCTTGATGAAGGCATAAGAGGTCGGGTCCCAGGCCGTGTAGCCTCTGGCCTCAAAGGTGGCCCGCAGGCCGCCGGAGGGGAAGCTGGAGGCGTCGGGCTCGCCGGTGATCAGCTCCTTGCCGGAAAACTTCATGATGACGTGGCTGTCGGGGGCGGGAGAGATAAAGCCGTCATGCTTCTCGGCGGTGATGCCGGTGAGGGGCTGGAACCAGTGCGTGAAGTGGGTCGCGCCGTTCTCCACCGCCCAGGCGCACATGGCGTCCGCCACGGCGTTGGCCACCGAGAGGTCCAGCTTCTTTCCCTGTCGGATCGTGTCCTTCAGGCTGTGATAGATGTCGGCGGAGAGCCGTGCGCGCATGACCTTGTCATCGAACACCATGCTTCCAAACAGTTCGGGTACCGTACTCATGATCTTTATCCTCCTTTTCCATGCAAGCAAAAGCACAAGAGAGGCATGCCCGCCTCTCAACACGCGGTCATTTTACCTCCGTCCCGTCGATTTATCAAGCTTTTTTATATGCTATATGCTTTTATCATATTTTATCCATATGGACAATGGAAGCAAATCGGTATTTTTCTTTTCGGAAAGCGCGTGCTATTCTCTGTTTGTCCCGAGGGGACAAAACAGGGAAGAAAAGAGGCGTCAGGCATGAAAAAGCTGTCCGAGCTATGCAGGCAACTCTATGTGAGCTTTTCTCATCGGGAAGGCCGCTGAACTATTTCAATACCGTCAGGGGGATCCTTCCAAGCGCTCAGAAGGATCCCCCGTTTTCATTCGCGGCCGCAAGGCGGAGCGATCGGATTCCGTTTCTTCTTTCGCCCGTTTCTTCTTTCGCCCGTTTCTTCTTTCCGTTTCTTCTTTCCTTTCTTCTTTCCGTATTCTTTCCTTGCCGTCGGGCGGATAATCGTGTATACTTTTTATTTGAATGATAAGAGACAGAGGAGGCTTCGCTATGGATCTGCGCGCACTGCGTTATTTTGTCGTCGTGGCGGAGGAGCTCAACATCACCCGCGCGGCGGAACGTCTGAACATGAGTCAGCCGCCGCTCTCCGGCCAGATCAAGGGGCTGGAGGAGGAGCTGGGCGTGCAGCTGTTCATCCGGGGCAAGCGCCGCCTGACCATCACCGACGCGGGCACCCATCTCTACCGCCGCGCCCGGCAGCTTCTGGAGCTGTCGGACCAGACCCGGCAGGAGCTTCGCTCCATGGAGGGGCTGTCCGGTAATCTCAATATCAGCCTGGTCGAAGGCCGCGCCCCCTATCTGCTGGCCCGCTGGATCGCGGGCTTCCGCTCGGAGTTCCCGCAGGTGGCGGTGCATCTCTGGAACGGCAGCGGCGACGAGGTCATGGAGCGCCTGCAGCGCGGGCTTGCCGATCTCGCCCTCGTGGCCGCGCCCTACAACGCCGAGCAGCTCGACGGCATCACCGTCGGCCGCGAGCCCTGGGTGGCGATCCTCTCCAAGCAGCATCCGCTCGCGCAGGAGGGGGGAGAGTTCCTGCCGCTGCGCAAGCTCGTGGGGCAGCCGCTGTTCATCCCCAGCCGCCAGTCCCGAATCGACGCCATTCGCCTCTGGTTTGACGAGCTCGGCGAGGAACCGACCATCGCGGGCGACCTCTCCAACTACATCGACGCCGAAGCACTTGCCGAGCAGAACGCGGGCATCAGTATCTATCCCATGACCACCTATACGGAAAACGAGCTTCTGGTGAAAAAAATCATCACCGACAGCGCGCGGCAGGTGGAGTACGCGCTGGTCTGGAAGCGCAACGAGCACCGCACCGAGCTGGAGCAGGAGTTCATCAACTACGTGCAGGACTGCCTCGAGGAGGAACGCCGGGGCACGCAGCCCTACCGCATGCCGGAGCGCGAGTACCTCCCCCCGGAGGGAACACAGTCTCTGTAAGCCTTTCGCCGCAGCAAGAGCAGCTTCCGTTCCCTCCCCTTTCGATGCAAATCAAAAAAGGACAGCGAGCCATTCCCCTTGAATCGCTCGCTGTCCTTTTTTGATTATCCCCGGAACACCGCTCCGGCGTCGAAGCGTCCGGAGGAGAAGAGCGCGGAGAGCGCGGCGTGATAGTCCTCCAGACGGCGGGACTTGTTGAGGGCCTTCTGCAGCCTGTCCGCACCGGGGAATTTACAGATGACGTAATACCAGACTTCCTTGAGCCGGGCAAGCGTGAAATGCTCCCCCAGTCCCGCCTCGAGAAAGGCCGCCTCCAGCCTTTCAAGAAAGCAGCGCAGCTCCGCCGCTTCCAGCGCGGCGCCTCCCCGCAGGAGACGGAACAGGGCCGGATCGGTCACCGCTCCCCTGCCGAGCATCATGCGCGTAAGCTCCGGTACGGTTGACATAACTACATTCATGCTCTCCTTGCCCACCACGTTCCCATTGTAGGAAACGGCGGCGCGGCAGGCGGGAAAAGAGGCGGCGAAGGCGGCGAGATCCGGGGCGCTCCGATACATGCCCGCGCGATCCCGCGCGTGGATGATGAGCTCCGCGATCGGGTATTTGTTATAGATCTCAAGGATCGCGGGAAACTCCACCGTGCTTTCAAGGCCCATACGGGTCTTGACGGAAACGCGCAGCGCGCAGTGGGAAAAGACCTCAGCCAGAAAATCGTCCAGACTCCCGAGGTCTGCCAGCATCCCGGCTCCCTTGTGCTTGGGCACCACCGTCCCCGAGGGGCAGCCCGCGTTCAGGTTCACTTCCCGGTAGCCCATCGCCCCCAGCTCCCGGCTCACGGCAAGGAAGGCCGCCGGGCTGTTGCAGAGCACCTGCGGCACGAGTTCTATGTCCCGGTTGTTCTCCGGCAGAACGTCCCGCAGCGCGGCGCCCTTGAAGCGGCCGCTGCCGTCCGGCGCGATAAAGGGGGAATAATAGCGCGCGGCGCCGGGGAAGCAGGCGGCATGGAGATTACGGTAGAGGTACGAGGTGACGCCCTCCATGGGCGCGAAATCCAGCTCCATGCGCTCAGATCCGCTCCGCCATGGCGTCATGGGCGGCAAGCTCCGCGGCGTCGTCCAGCGGGGCAAGCTCCGCCGCACCGTATTTGCGGATCAGCGCGGTGAGCAGGATATGGTCGCAGAGCGCGGGGTTCTTGGGCAGCACAGGCCCGTGGCTGTAAGTGCCGAAGAGATTGCGATACCGCACGCCCTCGGTGCCGTCCTGCCCGTTGTTGCCGAAGCCCGCGAGCACTCTCCCCAGCGGCTGTACGCCCTCGCCGAGGAAGGTCTGGCCGCTGTGGTTCTCAAATCCCACGACGAGGCTGCCGCCGGAGGCCTCCTCGCAGCGGAACTTGTAGTTGCCGATCATGCGCTTCTTCGAGCCGACGGTATACAGATCCACCGCCCCGATGAAATCGCAGCGGACGCCGTCGTAAGTCTCATAGTAGTTGCCCATCATCTGGTAGCCGCCGCAGATCGTCAGAAAGGGCACGCCGTCGGCCACGGCGGCGAGGATCTCCCGATCCTTGCCGCGGTGCAGATCCTCCAGCAGCACCTGCTGCTCAAAGTCCTGCCCGCCGCCGATGAAGACCAGATCAAAGCCCGCAAGGCTTGCCCGCGAGCCGATGGGGAGGCGCGTCACGCTGTTTTCGATCCCTCGCCACTTCAGGCGCTGCTGCATACACATCACGTTGCCCCGGTCGCCGTAGAGGTTCAGCACATCGGGGTACATATGGCAGATTTTCAGTTCCATACGATCACCAAATATCATGATTCTTTGTTTCCCGCCGCCGCGCCCGGCAAAGCGGCTTTGCTGCGAAAAGGAAGAAGGAAAAACGGCGGCGGAGTTTTCCCGCTCCTCCGTCGAACCGGAGGCGGAAGGGCGCGGAGCCTGAAGCGTTCATTCCCAGAAGTCCTCGCCGCCGCAGTGCCGGATGACGGTCTGCCGCAGCTCCAGCATAGCGGTATAGGTCGGCATCATGCAGACAGGGCGCGTCTCCTTCTCAAGCTCGCGCACCAGCGTCTCATAATCCCGCTCGACGCGGATGAAGGCGTCGTCCACGCCCGCGTACTTGATGCGCACGCGCATATCCTCCGCCCGGTCGCCGGAAACGATCACCTGCGTCAGCCGTCCCGCAAGGGCGCTCAGGCCTTCGAAATCCGCGTCCCAGATCCAGGAGACGTCCCGCCCGTCGGCGGCGCGGTCGTTGAGGCAAATCACCAGCACGAACTTCTCCTTGAAGTTCTGGAGGTACTCGATGACCTGATTGCAGCCCGCGGGATTCTTGACCAGCATCATGCGCGTCCCGCCCGCAAGATCGAAGCGCTCCATGCGCCCGAAGCCGCAGCGGAAGCTCCTGAGCGCTTCGGCAGCCGCCTGCGCGGGGAAGCCCATCTCCGTCACCGCAGCCACGGCCCCGGCGGCGTTATAGATGTTATACATGGCAGGCAGGTTCACCGTCACGAGCAGCTTCTCGCCCCTGACGTTCATGACGAGCTCGCTGCCGTCAGGGCGCTGCTCGACGATATCGGTCACGGCGCAGTCGGCGCTGTGCCGCCGGTAGCCGCATTTGGGGCAGCGGAAGCCGCCGAGGTGGCCGTAACTGATATAGTCGTACTCATACTCGGTCTTACAGCGGATGCAGTGGGTGGCATCCGAGATCTCGGGCTTTGCGCGGGAGGGGGCGGCGCCCTGCTCGACGCCGAACCAGCGCACCGGATTCGGAAGATCCCCGGCGAGCGAGGCCGTCAGCGAACAGTCGGCGTTGAGGCAGAGCTTCGCCTCCGGCGCGCCCCTGAGCGCCTCGCGGATATTCTCCAGCGTGTGGGTCACCTCGCCGTAGCGGTCGAGCTGATCGCGGAAGAGGTTCGTCACCACGACGACCTGCGGCCGCAGGCGGGGGAATACCTTGCGCGCCGCGGCTTCGTCGCACTCGATGACGGCGTAGTCCTTTTTCACCCGGCCGAGCAGACTGCTGTTCATCACGAACTCGGTGGTGATGCCATCGATGAGGTTTGCGCCGGAGCGGTTGGTCAGATAGGAAAGTCCCTGCTCCCTGAAGGCCTCTTCGATCATGCGGGCGCTTGTGGTCTTGCCGTTGGTGCCGGTAATGGCGACGGTTTTGACCTGCTTTGCCAGTCGCTCCAGCAGATTGGGGCAGAGCTTCAGGGCATAGCGGCCGGGCATGGCGGTGCCGCCGCGGTGCAGAACCCGGGACACAAAGCGCAGCAGCTTACACAGCAGGATTGCGAAAAAAGCGCGTATCGTCATAAGGAAACTCCTCTTTCGGTCACGTCGGCGCGACGCCGTCCGGCCTGACGCCAGTATTATATAATTATACCATATGCGTTCTCTGCGCGCAATACGCAGCGAACGGACAGATCCGCCAAACAAACACCTCACAAAAACAGGAGGGGGATCGCTCCCCCTCCTGCGGTCGGTATTCGGTGATCTAAATGAAGCGATCCTCGCAGGGAATCTGACGGCTGCGAATTTGCTCCATGGCAATCCGTTTTCGGGACAGATGGAAGATGCTCCCTCAAAGCGCGATACCGCCCGCCTGTATCTCTGTAAACCGCTCTTCAAAAACCCACGTTCCGTGTTTCTCCTTTTCCGGATCGGCAGATGTTCCGGCAATATTGTCCATTTTTTGAGGAATCATTTTTCCGCAACAGGAACCGCTGCCGCAAAGCCGACAGCGCGGCTTTGCGGCGGAAAGGAAAAACAAGGTCGTCGGTCGATGCGGCGGCACCTGTGCCGCCGCATGACCTTACGGCCTTGTTTTGACGTGGTGCGCCCGACAGGAATCGAACCTGCACCCTTTCGGACTGGAACCTAAATCCAGCGCGTCTGCCAATTCCGCCACGGGCGCGCATATATCCTTCGGCAGCAAATTGCCGGGAAAACCATAACCTTCCGGTAGTGGCACCGAGCAGACGCCGCCCGAATCCGGTGAGTCTGCCGGTTCCGTCCTGTCCGCTGACAGGACGAAAAGCCCGGTTCCTTCCCAGCGCGCAGATCCCCGAAGCCGCCGGCAACGGGAAGCGGCTGCTTGAAAAAACGGCCCACCGCCTGAGCGGTGGGCCTGTATGGAGCGGGCAACGAGGCTCGAACTCGCTACCTCCACCTTGGCAAGGTGGCGCTCTACCGGATGAGCTATGCCCGCATCAGCAGATTGGATTATACCACAATCTGCCGTCTTGTCAAGCAAAAAAATCACATCTCGGCGGGTTTTTCGCTTTCCTCCGTTTCTACGACCGCGTCCTGAGAAGCGTCCTCCCCTTCGTCAGCCATCTCCTCTTCTTGCGGTACAGGCGCCTCCTGCGCCTTTTCGATGAGGCCGTCCGTCACGGCGAGCGCGTACCAGCTCAGCTCGCCGCTGCAGGGCGGGCAGGCCGAAACGTCCCAGCGGCAGTTCTCCCACATGACCTCGTCCCGGAGCAGGAAGCCGCCCTCATAATCTCCTCCGGCGCAGACGGCCGGATCCACGTGGTAACAGCTGCCGTCCACCGTGACGATGTTCCAGCAGTAATCCTCCCAGCTTCGCTGGCCGTAGACCATGCGGCACTCCAGTCCGAGCAGGGAGCAGAGCCTCACGAACGCGAAGGCCATTCCCTCGTCGTCGGCACAGCCGCCGATCAGAGCGGAATAGAGGTCATTCGCGCCCTGCGGATCGTAAACGCAGTTGCGCGCCAGATAATCGACGGCCGCAAGCGCCCTGTGCGCCTCGTCCAGCTCCTCGACCGCAAGCCCCGCGAAAGGCTCCAGTGCATCCAGCTCCGCAAGGCGGCGCTGCCGCTCGTCCTCGTCCATGCCATAGTCCAGATTGATTTCATAGATCCGCTGCATGCCGCTGCCGCTGAGCATCATGATGCTGACCGTCGGCGCCTTCGGCGCAAGCGCGGGCTCCGCCCGGTAGACGCTCTGCACCAGCTCTTCCATGCCCTCTGCGTTATAGGTGCTGCGGTCGATGAGCACCGTCACCCGGGTCTGCCCGTCGGTGATCATCTCCCGAACCAGCTCGTCCATGCCGCTGGAGTAGCTGCGGCGCAGCACCTCCGTCGGCGCGCAGACCGCGTCGCTGTATCGGATGGAGAGGCGGGCTTCCATGTGGTTTACGATCTTCGTCAGATCGTAGGAGATGTTCTCGACGCAGTAGGCGCACAGGGCGTCCTGCGTGCGCACCTGCCAGCAGGCGCTGGCCATGTCCTCGGAGATCTCCCCCTGATAGTCGGCGTCAAAAACGATGCTGCTCTCGCCCTCCCCCGCGTAGACCAGCTCCAGCAGGGTGCGGCGAAGCGCCGGGAGGTTCGAGACCGTGATCCGATCCTCCGCATCGGCGGCAGGCAGCGCGGGCGTATAATCGCCCACGACCACGTATTCCTCATTGAAGATGCTGCCGCAGCCGCACAGCGGCAGCGCCAGCGCGGCAAGAAGCAGCAGGGAGACCAGGCGTTTCATCAGCGAACCTCCGAGATGCTCTCAAAGCCCTTGCCGAAAACGTTCTTCGCGTCGGTCACCACAAAGAAGGCGCGCTCGTCCACGCCTTTGACGAGGCGGCGCAGCTCGGGGAGCTGGGTGCGCTTGACCACGCACATGACGACGTGCTTTTTCATGTGGGAGTAGGCGCCCTCGCCTTCCAGGATCGTGACGCCCCGGTGCACATGGCCGGAGAGGATCCTATCCGTCAGTTCGCCGCTCCTGTCGCTGATGATGAGGCAGAGCGCGGAATTGTCGATGCCGTAGAGGAACAGGTCGATGACCTTGGTGACGACGAACATGGCGATGATGGAGTACATCGCGCTCTCGTGCTTGCCCAGCACCATGGCGTAGGCCACTACGATGACCGTGTCCACGATCAGCATGATGGTGCCGAAATTGATGTGGTTATAGCGCCGGCGCAGGAATTTGACGACGATGTCGATGCCGCCGGTAGAGCCGTTGCAGTAATAGATCATGCCGAGGCCGGCGCCCTTGATGACGCCGCCGATGATGGCGGCGAGCATCGGGTCCTCGGTCAGCACCACACCGCTGAGCGAAAACAGGTCCACCAGCACCGACGAAAGTCCCATGCCCAGCAGCGAAGCGAGCATGAATTCCAGCCCGAAATGCCGCCAGGAGATCAGAAACAGCGGTACGTTCATCACGATGACCATGACGCCCACCGGCCAGTGGGTGACGGCGTTGATGATCATGGCGATACCGGTCACGCCGCCCGCCACGATCTCGTTCGGGAACAGGAAGAACTGAAACGCGATGGCGTAGATAAACGCGCCGGCGGCGATCACGAGGTATTTCGCCGCTTTTTTACCCACGGGCGAATCCTTCAGGCTTTTCATTCTCTCACTCCTCAATGAGCGTGAGCTGTTCCTCGCCCTTGTCCTCCGGCTTCAAAAGCGCGCCGGCGGCGGGCAGGCTTCTCACACGGTAACGGCTCTGGTTCCGGATGGCGGTATCCTGCAGAAGCGCGGCGGCGCTCAGCGTGCGCCTCGCCTTGAGGCTCATGACCGCGACGCCCTGCGCGCTGCGGCTCTGCTTCGCCTGCAGCAGACTCGTATGGAACAGGAGGCAGCGCCCGTCGCTGGCATAGCAAACCACGTCCGTCTCCCCGTCGAGCACCAGCAGCGCCTTCAGCGGGCTCTTGTCCGAATAGGCGCCGATCAGCTTTTTGCGGTTGAGCTTGGTCTCATAGGCAGACAGCTCGACCCGCGCGGCCTTGCCGTTTTCGAACACAAACAGCAGGTGCTTCCGGTAATTGCCGGGGTCGAGCACCGTGAAGACGTTCTCCCCTTCATCCATCTGGAGCTTTGCGGGCAGATAAGCGCCGAGCGCGGAGGCCTTGCCGTCCTCAAATTCGCTCAGCCGCGTCTTGTAGACCTGCTGCCTGTCCGTGAACACCAGCAGCTCCGCGCGGTTCGTGGCCTCGAAGCTGAGCGCCGGGCCGTCCCCTTCCTTGTACTTCTGCTCCCCGCTCATGCGCAGGGACTGGGCGGTGATCTTCTTGAGATAACCGCCGCGGGACAGGAACACGGTCACCGGGTAGTCGGGTACGCTCTCGCTCTCGTCGAACTCCTCGATCTCGTCGGCATAGACGATCGCGGTTTTCCGGGGCGCGGCGTATTTTTTCTGGATCTGCTTAAGCTCGTCGACGATGATGCTCTTGATGCGGCGGCGGTTGTGGAGAACGGCCTCGAGGTCTTCGATGTCCTTCTCCAGCTCATCCTTCTCCGAGGTGCGCTTGAGGATGTATTCGCGGTTGATGTTCCTCAGCTTGATCTCGGCCACGTACTCGGCCTGGGTCTGGTCGATGCCGAAGCCCATCATCAGGTTGGGGACAACCTCGCTCTCAAGCTCGGTGCTGCGGATGATCTCAATGGCCTTGTCGATATCCAGCAGGATGCGCTCGAGGCCCTGGAGCAGATGCAGCTTGTCCTGCTTCTTCTTCAGCTCGAAGTACACCCGGCGGCGTACGCAGTCCATGCGCCAGGCCGTCCACTCCTCGAGGATCTCCCGGATGCCCATGACCCGGGGATTGCCCGCGACGAGGATGTTGAAGTTGCAGGGAAAGGCGTCCTGCAGGGTCGTGAGCTTGAAGAGCTTCTGCATGAGCTTGTCGGGATCGGCGCCGCGCTTGAGGTCGATGGCGAGGCGCAGGCCGCCCAGATCCGTCTCATCACGCATATCGTTGATCTCGCGCACCTTGCCCGTTTTGATCAGCTCCGCCACCTTGTCGATGATCGCCTCGGAGGTGGTGGTGTAGGGGATCTCGTAGATCTCGACGATGTTCTCCTTCGGCAGGAAGCGCCAGCGGGCGCGCACCTTGAAGCTGCCGCGGCCCGTGAGGTAGATGCTCTCCATCTCCCGGCGCTCGTAGATGATCTCGCCGCCGGTGGGAAAGTCGGGCGCGGGGAGCGTGGCGTGCAGGTCGCACTCCGGGTCCCTTATGTACGCGATGGCGGTCTCGCAGACCTCGCCGAGGTTGAAGCCGCAGATCTGGCTGGCCATGCCGGCGGCGATGCCGGAGTTGGCGGAGACCAGCACGTTCGGGAAAGCCGTGGGCAGGAGCGTGGGCTCCTTCATGCTGCCGTCGTAGTTGTCGGCAAAGTCCACGGTGTCCCGGTCGATGTCCCGGAAGAGCTCGGCGCAGATGGCCGAGAGCCGCGCCTCGGTATAGCGGGAGGCGGCGTAGGACATATCGCGGGAATAGACCTTGCCGAAATTGCCCTTGGAATCGACGAAGGGCGTCAGCAGCGCCTGATAGCCCGCGGAAAGGCGCACCATGGTCTCATAGATCGCGGCGTCCCCGTGGGGGTTCAGTTTCATGGTCTGGCCGACGATGTTGGCGCTCTTGGTGCGGCTGCCGCCGAGCAGGCCCATCTTGAACATGGTATAGAGGAGCTTGCGGTGGGAGGGCTTGAAGCCGTCGATCTCCGGGATCGCGCGCGAGACGATGACCGACATGGCGTAGGGCATGAAGTTCGTCTCCAGCGTCTCGGTGATCGGCTGCTCCAGCACCGCGGCCCGCAGCCCCATCACGTTGGGGTTGTCAAATCTTTTCTTTTCGTTTTCCTTTTTCTTTGCCATATAAGCCTCTTACCTTTTCCCTGCCATCCGCGAAAAACCACCGTGCCATTCCGAGGAGCGTCTGCATCGAAGAATCCGTCAGATCCTTCGGTCCCGCTCCGCTCAGGATGACAGTCCAAAGCGAACGGCAGCGCTCATCTCCTGGATTTTTTGACCTTTCGGCCGCTGCGCAGATCCCGGCGGCAGTTCGGGCACACCGTGACCGCGAGCGCGCCGGCGATGATGCGTTTGCCGCAGCTGGGACAGCGGCAGAATTTTGCGGCGCAGACGAGCATCGCCGCCAAAAGCCCCGCGGAGAGGAAGATCAGCACCATCTGGGCGACCGAGCCCGTCTCGGTAAAGACCAGCGCGCACACGCCGGTCGCGACAGCGCCGAACATACAGTATCTGACCAGTTCCTGCCCGCGCTCAAAGCTGCTTTCAAATCTTGCTTTCATGGATCCTCCCTTCGGTTCCTGACGAGTCACGGAGCATAGGCCGCGCCCGCGTTCCCTGCCGCATTCCGGGGCCCTCGCCCCCTCTGTCTCCGGCGATCGCCGTTACGGTGTCTTTCCCTTACGAAATGTCCGCCATGTCCAGATACTGCGCGCCGAACTCGGCGATGTGGTTCTTGCGCCCGTCCAGATCGTCCCCCAGCAGCAGGTCGAAGACCTGCGCCATGCGCGCGGCGTCCTCGGGCATGACCTTGATGAGCCGCCGCGTCTCCGGGTTCATGGTGGTCATCCACATCATGTCCGGGTCGTTCTCGCCGAGGCCCTTGCTGCGGGCGATCGTGGCCTTCGCGCCGTTGAGGCTCTCCACGATCTCCGCCTTCTCCCGATCGGAGTAGGCAAACCAGGTCTTCCCCCTGCTTTCGATCTCGTAGAGCGGGGATTCCGCGATGAATACGTAGCCCTCGCGGATCAGGGTCGGCACGAGGCGGTAGAGCATGGTGAGGATCAGCGTGCGGATATGGAAGCCGTCCACGTCCGCGTCGGTGCAGATGATGACCTTGTTCCAGCGGAGGTTGTTGAGGTCGAAGCTCGACAGCTCCTTGGTGTGCTTGTCCTTCACTTCCACGCCGCAGCCGAGCACCTTCATCAGATCGGTGATGACGTCGCTCTTGAAGATGCGCACATAGTCGGCTTTGAGGCAGTTGAGGATCTTGCCGCGCACGGGCATGATGCCCTGGAACTCCGCGTCCCGCGAGAGCTTGCAGGCGCCCAGTGCGGAGTCGCCCTCCACGATGTAGATCTCCCGCTTCTCGGGCTCGCGGCTGCGGCAGTCCACGAACTTCTGCACGCGGTTTGCGATGTCGATGGAGCCGGAGAGCTTCTTCTTCATGCCCTGGCGGGCTTTCTCGGCGGTCTCGCGGCTGCGCTTGTTGATGAGCACCTGCTCGGCGATCCGGTCGGCCTCCGGCTTGTTCTCGATGAAATAGACCTCGAGCTGCGCCTTGAAAAACTCGGTCATCGCCTGCTGGATGAAGCGGTTGTTGATGGCCTTCTTGGTCTGGTTTTCATAGGATGTCTGGGTGGAGAAGCAGTTCGTCACCAGCACCAGGCAGTCCTGCACGTCCTGAAACTTGATCGAGCTCTCGTTCTTCTGATACTTCCCCTGCTGCTTGAGGTAGGCGTCGATGGCGGAGAGGAAAGCGCTCTTGACCGCTTTGTCCGGCGCGCCGCCGTTTTCGAGCCAGGAGGAATTGTGGTAGTACTCGAGGACGTTGGTCTTGTTGGAGAAGCAGAAGGCCGCGGAGATCTTGACCTTGTATTCAGGCTTGTCCTCGCGGTCGCGTCCCCTGCGCTCGGTGGAGACGAAGTAGGGAGCGGTCAGCGCCCCTTCCCCGGCAAGCTCCGTCACGTAATCCATGATGCCGTTTTCGTAGCAGTAGTCCCGGGTCTCGAAGCTCCTGCCCTTCTGCAGCCGCAGACGGAAGGTGACGCCCGCGTTGACCACCGCCTGGCGGTGCAGCACGTCCTCAAAATACTCCGCCGGGATGTCGATGTCCGTAAAGACCTCGATGTCCGGCCGCCAGCGGATCGTGGTGCCGGTCTTCTTCCTGTCGGCCGGCTCGGCGATCAGCTCCTGCCCCTTTTTGCCGCAGGGCTTGCCCTTTTTGAAGTGCAGGGAGTATTTCTTCTCGTCGCGCCAGACCGTCACGTCCATGTACTCGGAGGCGTACTGCGTGGCGCAGGAGCCGAGTCCGTTAAGGCCGAGGGAGTATTCGTAATCGCCGCCGTCGGCGTTTTTGTACTTGCCGCCCGCGTAGAGCTCGCAGAACACGAGCTCCCAGTTGAAGCGCTTTTCCACGGGATTCCAGTCCAGCGGGCAGCCGCGGCCGAAGTCCTCCACCTCGATGGACTTGTCCTCAAAGTAAGTAAGCGTGATCAGGTTGCCGTGGCCCTCCCGCGCCTCGTCAATGGCGTTGGAGAGGATCTCAAAAACGGCGTGCTCGCAGCCGTCCAGCCCGTCGGAGCCGAAGATGACGCCCGGGCGCTTGCGCACGCGGTCTGCGCCCTTGAGCTGGGAGATGCTGTCGTTGCCGTACTGTGCCGTGCTTTTTGTCATAAATGCCTGTTCCTTTACCGATACTATATCTTGTGATGTGCACCATAGCCATGTTAACTGATATAGTATAGCATTGAAAAAACGCGATTTCAACAACACAACGGTTACGAAGTGCCCCGGGCGCGTCCCCTTCTCTCCATGCGCGCGGACGGGGAGCTTTCGCGGTGCCTGTGCAAACCGCGGAAGCGGAACGGCGCACGCTTTGTATCTCCCGTCCCCTCCTTTGAAAGCCGCTCCGGGGCTTTCAAAGAAAAAGGAAGAAGGCGCGCGCTTCTTCTGACGCCGCCAAAAGGCGGGACGCGTTCGCGCCCCGCCCCGCGGCCCTGAGCGGCCGCTTGACAATTTTCCGTTTTGGATGTATCTCTATATAGGAATACAGGATTCTCATCCGGCGCTCTCTGTCTCTCGCGCCCGGAAAACCGTCCGCGTTTAGTATGCGCCGCACGCTGCGATTTATTTGAGGTGATTCTTTGGAAACTCTGTCCAGTCTTTTGATGCTTGCCGCCACGGTGGTCTTTGTCATCCTGCTCATCCGCATTCTCGCCGCGCCCATCAAGTGGATCTTCAAGCTGGCGATCAACGGGGCGCTGGGCTTTGTGGTGCTGTATATTTTTAACTTCATCGGCGCTTTCGTGGGGCTCTCGGTCCCGATCACGCTGCCCTCCGCACTGATCACCGGCTTCTTCGGCATCCCGGGGGTCCTCTTCCTCGTGCTGCTGCAGATTTTGTTTTAACGCAGATCAAGAATCCACCGGCTAAGCCGGTGGATTCTTTTAAAATTCATATTTCTTCGCAAATTCCTCGTAAAACCCGTCAAAGTTGTGGGAATGGAGCTCCTTGAGGTTGATGATATAGCCGTGGGTGTCGTACTCGTCGTCCCGCAGCTCGATCATGGCGATGACGATGTTGGAGCAGTGGTCCGCCACACGCTCGAAATTGGTGATCAGGTCGTTGAACACAAAGCCCTGGTTGAGCGCGCATAAGCCCTTCTGCAGCCGCTCCACATGGTTGAGCTTCATCTCGTCGCAGAGGACGTCGATCCGCTCCTCCAGCGGTTCCACGCGATAGGCCATGGCCAGATCCTCGCCGGTGAAGGCGTCCACCGAGAGCTGAAGGATCTCGCACAGCGCCCCGGTCAGTACCTCGAGCTCCCGCAGCGCCCTGGCGGAAAAGACGATCTTCTTCTCATGGATCTCCCGCGCGGCCTCCGCGATGTTCATGGCGTGGTCGCTGATCCGCTCGAAGTCGGAGAGGGTGTGCAGGTAGGTGGAGACGCTCTCGTTCTGCTTTTCGTTGAGCTCGTGGGTGTTGAGCTTGACAAGATAGGTGCCGAGCTTGTCCTCGTAGAGATCGACCAGGTCCTCGGTCATCTCCACTTTGCGGAGCTTCGCCTCGCTGTATTCGTTCAGAAGCGCCAGCGCGCGCAGCAGGTTCTCCCTTGCCGTGCGGGCCATGGCGTTGACGGTCATGCGGCTCTGCTCGACCGCAAGGGCCGGGTGCTGCAGGAAACGCTCGTCCAGCCGGTCGAGCTCGCCCGCGAGGGATTTCTCGTCCTCGCTCTCCTTTACCAGCGCCACGGTCAGCTTCTCGATCTGCCGGTCGAAGGGCAGCAGCACGATGGCGTTTGCCGCGCGGAAGAGCGTATTCACCAGCGCCACAGAGAAGGTGCCTACCACCCAGCCGTCCAGCCGGAAGCGGAAGACCGCATCCAGCACGTAATAGCCCACGCCGAAGATCAGCACGCCGAGCACCTCGATCACAAGGTAGGACCAGGCGGCGCGGCGTCCGTCCGCCTTCGCGCCGATGGCAGACATCAGCACCGGCAGCGAAGAGCCGACGGCGATGCCGAGGATCAGCGGATAGGCTTCGGCGAAGGTGATCGCCCCGGTCAGGGACAGCGCCTGCAAAATACCGACCGCGGCCGAGGCGCTCTGCAGGACGGCGGTAAAGGCCGCGCCGACCAGAATGCCCAGCAGGGGGTTGGACACGCTCGTCATCAGATGCAGGAAATGCGCGTCCTCCCGCAGCGGCTCCACCGCGCCGCTCATGCTGTGCATGCCGAACATCAGCACCGCAAAGCCCAGCAGGATATCCCCCGCGTGGCGGTGCATCTGTTTTTTGGAAAACATACGCAGGACGACGCCCGCGACGGCTACCATAGCCGAGAGGTTCGAGGTGGACAGCAGCGCCGTCCAGCCCGCGCCCTCCGCGCTTGAGAGGGCGATGATCCATCCGGTGATGCTGGTGCCCACCAGCGCGCCCTGAATGACCGAGACGGCCTGGCTCAGCTTCATGACGCCGGAGTTGACGAAGCCCACCGCCATGACCGAGGTGGCGGAGGAGGACTGGATCACGGCGGTCACGCCGGCGCCCAGCAGCATCCCGCGCACGGGCGTGCCGGTCAGGCGGTAGAGCACCAGCTCCAGCCGGTTGCCGGCGACCTTTTTCAGGCCGTCCCCCATCAGCGTCATGCCGAAGAGGAACAGCGCAACGCCGCCCAGCAGACTGATCATGTTAGAAATATCCAGATCGATCACACTTTCTTTTTCAATAAAACGAGTCCCGGCTCCCGCCGGACGGAAACGGAATCACGCAAATACGGCGTCACGCCGCAAAGTGCTTGTCATTATACCACAGGCTTGCGGCAGATACAAGCGGCGCTTGCTTTTTCCCCAAAGAAACCTTACAATGGCTTCGGTGATGTTATGGAAGCGAACATACTCTATCAGGACCGGCAGCTCGTCCTGTGCATCAAGCCCGCGGGCGTGCTGTCCGAGGAGGGCGGGATGCCCGGCCTGCTGCGCGCGCAGCTCGGTTTACAGGAGGTCTTCTGCGTGCACCGTCTCGACCGCGCCGTCGGCGGGCTGATGGTCTATGCGAAGACCGGGACGGCGGCCGCCGCGCTCTCCCGGCAGATCGCGGAGGGCGGGATGGACAAGCGCTATCTCGCCGTCTGCTGCGGGGAGGCGCCGGAAGCGGGCGAGCTGCGGGACCTGCTGTATCACGACGCGGCGAAAAACAAGAGCTACGTCGTCACGCGGCAGCGCCGCGGCGTGCGCGAGGCCGCGCTGCGCTTTGAGACGCTGGACCGCAGGGAGGGCAGGAGCCTTGTACGGGTGGAGCTGCTGACCGGCCGCTCGCACCAGATCCGGGTGCAGTTTGCCTCCCGGAAGCTTCCGCTCCTGGGCGACCGCCGCTACGGCGGCGATCCGGCGCCGGCGCTCGCGCTTTGGAGCGAGGCGCTCCGCTTCTCCCATCCCGAAAGCGGCGAGAAGCTCGCCTTCTCCGCTCCCCCGCCCGCGGAGGCTCCGTGGACACAGTTTGAAATGAAAAACGGACAGCCTTAGCGGCTGTCCGTTTTGTCGTGTTTCTGGGAAAAGACCCACTTTTTTTGGATGGTAAAGCTTGCCAGATACAGCAGCACGTCCACGCAGACCTTGATAGCGGTGGAGAGCGTCGGCGCGGAGACGCCGAGCACGTGGTCGAGCAGCGTCACCAGCCCCGCCGAGCAGAGCATGATGGGCACCGCGAGACAGTAATAGCGCAGCAGCGCCCTGCCGTAGTCCCCCCTGTGTCCGAAAACGAGGCGGTTATTGGCGTTGAAGTTGAAGAACGAGGACACGGCCCGCGCCGCGGCCGTACACACCAGATCGGAAAAATCCCCCAGCCTCGCGTCAAGCAGGATCTTGAGCAGCAGGAACATGCCGACGTCGATTGCCCATGACGCGATCGAGCTGAGCGAATACTTGATCAACTGTGAAAACTTGCCCATGCATTTACCTGAACTTGTTTTTCATCATAATTTTGAAGATGCGCCAGGAGTCCTTGACGGCGTTGTAATGCGAGCTGTAATCCTCCGGGTCGTAGACCGTCGCGATGGGCTGCTCGAGAAAGACGATGTTCTGCTTTTTCATCTGCAGGAGCATGTTGGTCTCATACTCGAAGCGCTCGCCCTCCATCTCGAGAAAGCGGGGGAGGAACTGCTGCGGGATCGCCCGCAGGCCGGTCTGGGTATCGGAGATCGTGATGCCGTAGAAGAGTTTGAAGAGCCGGTTCGTGGTCTTGTTCCCCGCAACGCTGCGCGGCGGCACCCCGGGCTGGTCGAAGTCCCGGCAACCGAGCACCACCTTGTCGGCGTTCTCGATCATCCGGTCTGCGCAGGCGATGATGTCCGGCAGCAGATGCTGGCCGTCGCCGTCGATGGTGATGACGCCCTTGAGCTCCGGCAGCTTCTCGGCGACGTGGGCGAAGGCCGTTTTCAGCGCGCGGCCCTTCCCCTTGTTGACGCCGTGGTGCAGCACCGTGCACTGGGGGTGCCCGGCCGCCCGGTCAAACCAGAGCTGATGCTCCGCGTCGCTCCCGTCGTCGACGATGATGATATGCTGAAAGCCGTCCTCCACCAGGCCGTCGACAACGCGGGAAAACTTCGCGTCCGGATTCAGCGAGGGCAGGATGACCGCCACGGCCTCGCGGCAGGATCGCTTGTCTTCCATACGCGCCTCCCCGCTCAGGCGTTCTCGACCGTCACTGCGCGGATCGAATCCCCGAAGTCCAGCGCAACGATGGTCAGGCCGTCAAACTCGTGCAGCGTACCGTTGTCGCCCTTGTTGGGGTAGAGCACGGTCGTCTCCGTGGTCACGTCCAGGATATAGTAGCCGCCGCCCAAATCGATCGCGCTGTTCAGCACGGCGCCGTTGAACGTATAGGAGAGGGTGTGCGCCCAGCCGTAGCCGTCCATGGCAAGCCAGAGGCGCTGCTCCAGATCGCTGCCCTCGATGATATAGGGGTTGAGGCGGGAGATGGCCACCGTCGGGTCGCCGGTGCCGGCGCTGAAATACTTGTACTGGTCGGAGAACGCGATGGCAAAGGCCTCCAGCCGAGCCCAGGTCTCGGGATCGGGCTGCTTGATATACTGCATGTCGTTGCGGGAATCGTCGTGCACGGAGATATTGCCGTCCTCGTCGTAAACGACCGCTTCCTGAACGCCGAAGAGGTTATGGACCTCGTAGGTGACCTTCGTGGGCAGGTCGGGATACTGGCTGTAATACGGCTCCAGCACGTCGTAGTGGATACCGCGCTCCACGATGTATTTTTCATCCACCGGGATGTTGTTGATGCGAACCGTATATTTTTCGGGAACGGTTACTTTGAGCGAGGTATACAGGCCGTCCACGTAGAATTCGTTGCCCTGCACGATCCAGGGGAGCTGATTGTCCGGCACCTTGCCGCGCTGGGACTCATCTCGCACCACGGTCGCCTTTCCGATCAGGTTTTTGCCGCAGATCAGGTCGAACTCCACGCTGGGGGAGGCGTCCGTGCTGCCCTCCCGGCGGCGGTAGCTCCAGTCGCCCTCCAGCATATCCTTGACGATCTGCACACATTCCTCGTCGCTCTGGAACTCATGGGGCATGGCGGACACGGTCTGCGCCATGCCTTCGTTCCAGACGTTGTCCTTGAGCTGCTCGATATACGCGTCCATCGTGCTCTCAGGTCCGACCGGGTCCAGCGTCTTGGCATACTCCCAGAGGCGGGTAAGGCCGAATACGCTGATCAGGGCGAGCACCAGGATGTAGATGGTCAGAAACGTGGCGTAGACGCCGGCCCCGTGGGTATTCTTGATTCTTTTCGCCATATCGTCCACCTCCCTCAGGAATTGGCGCTTTCGCCTGCGGCCGTTTCGGCATAGTCCTGCGGGCGGATCAGGAAGGCGTCGGGAAGCGCGCGGGCGACGCCGTTGGCAGAGGAGCTGCTGTTGAGATATTCCCCGTAGCAGTAAACGCTCGAAGAGGAACCGCCGTCCAGGTTGCAGGCGTTGATCGCGCCGTAGTCGGACATGATGCGGGCAAGGTCGGAGTAGGTCGCGCCGATGCTGTGCACCTGGCGGCCGTCGATGACGAGCATCAGGATCGCGCCGTCCGCCCGCTGGCCGATGGCCGTGCGGGGGTTGACGCCGCTCGGGATCTTCGCCGCGTCGGTCACGTTGCCGTTGATGATCAGGACCGGGCCGAAGCTGACGCCGTCCGTGATGTTCATCTTGACCGCGTCGTCCATCGTATAGTAACCCACATGGAGCTTCCCGTCGGCATCGAGGCCGACGAAGGCGTCCGCGCCGAAGCCGGAGTTGACGACCTGGCCGCCCAGGATCGTCAGGCCGTCGGGCGTATCACCGGAGCCGTTGCCGCCGAGGTCGGCGTAAGCGCCGCCGTTGATGCCGCCGATCGCGCCGTACTTCTTGCACATCTGCTCGAGCGTGAGGCCGGCGCCGCTGCCGCGGGTGGTCGCGCCGACAAAGACGCGCATCGGGTCCTTGACCACGATCATATGGCCCACATAGCCCGTGCCGCGGATGCTTTCGATGATCAGGCCGTCCCCATCGTCGTCGATGAGGCCGTAGGCGTCGGGAACGGGCCCGTCGCTGTTCTCGGTCGCCAGCTCCTCCTGACTGGGCAGGCTGATCAGGGAGGCGTCGAAGGTCTCCTCCACGTGCTGGTTGCGCGTGGTTTTGAGCTCCTCGACCTCCTCCTCGGTGAGGAAGATGTTCGGGACCCACGTAAAGCGCCGGGTCTCAAACATGGTCATGGCAAAGGTGTTGCGCAGGGTCTCGGAGGGGCCCTTGAGCAGCACGTACTCCAGACCGAGGCCGGCCAGGCCGGCCATGATCACCGTCGCCATCACAAAACCGAAAATGCGGTCGATGACGCGCGCGGTCGATTTGCGTTTGGCTCTCTTCCGGCGATCCGCCCGAACGGCTTCCTGCTCCTCCGGACTCATTTCATTTTTATCAATCACTTGATTATCCACAGATTATCCCTCGAAAAAAGATGTTATGTATACATACATACGGAGAGATTGTATCATACGCCCGGCCTTCTGGCAAGGGCAATTGTCAGATTTAAGAGATTTTAAGAGTCATTTTAAGAGTCCGTCCATAATTTTTGCCAAAAAAGCTCCGGAAACGCGAGCTGTGTTTCCGGAGCTTCCGCTAGTCAGCGAAGTCCGATCCGGACTTCTTTTGCTCTGTTGCGCCGGATTACTTTGCCTTGCCGCGGATGTACTCGTCGATGCTCTTGGCGCCGGCCTTGCCTGCGCCCATGGCGAGGATGACGGTAGCGGAGCCGGTGACCGCGTCGCCGCCGGCGAACACGCCCTCGCGTGAGGTCACGCCGCCCTCGTCGGCCTGGATGCCGCCCTTCTTCGTAAACGCCAGCCCGGAGGTGGTGTTGCGGATCAGGGGGTTGGGACTGGTGCCGATGGCGATGACCACGGTGTCCACATCAAGGATCCAGTTGGAATTCTTCACGGGGACGGGCTTGCGGCGGCCCTTCTCGTCGGGCTCGCCCAGCTCCTGGCGGACGCACTCGATGCCGGTCACGTGGCCGTTCTCGTCGCCGTGGATCGCGCAGGGATTGTTGAGGAGCTTGAACTCGATGCCCTCGGCCTCGGCGTGCTCGACCTCTTCCTTACGGGCGGGCAGCTCGTCCGCGCCGCGGCGGTAGACGATATACACGTGCTCGGCGCCCAGGCGCTTGGAGACGCGGGCGGCGTCCATCGCGACGTTGCCTGCGCCGACGACGGCCACGCGGTTGAACTTCTTGATCGGCGTATCGTAATCGCTGCGATAGGCCTTCATGAGGTTGGTGCGGGTCAGCAGCTCGTTGGCGGAGTACACGCCCAGCAGGTTTTCGCCCGGGATGTGCAGGAACTGGGGCAGGCCGGCGCCGGAACCGATGAACACGGCCTCAAAGCCGTCCTCGAACAGCTCATCCACGGTAATGGACTTGCCAATGATGGCGTTGTTTACGATCTTGACGCCCATCTTCGTGAGGTTCTCGATCTCCGCGGCCACGATCTCCTTCGGCAGACGGAACTGGGGGATGCCGTAGACCAGCACGCCGCCGGACTTATGGAAGGCCTCGAAGATGGTCACGTCATAGCCGAGCTTCCGCAAATCGCCCGCGCAGGTCAGGCCGGCAGGGCCGGAGCCGATGACGGCGATGCGGTGGCCGTTGGACGCGGGGACGACAGGCTCCGGCTTGTCCGCCTTGGCCATGTGGTAGTCGGCCACGAAGCGCTCAAGGCGGCCGATGCCGACGCTCTCGCCCTTGATGCCGCGCACACATTCGGATTCGCACTGCTTCTCCTGCGGGCAGACGCGGCCGCAGACGGCGGGCAGGGAGTTGGTGGAGGTGATGATCTCATAAGCGGCGTCGAAGTCCCCGTCGCGCACTTTCTCAAGGAAGCGGGGGATCTTCACGGCCACGGGGCAGCCGCTGCGGCAGGGGGAATTCTTGCAGTCAAGGCAGCGGGCGGCCTCCTTCATGGCGGTCTCGGCGTCGTAGCCGAGGGCGACCTCGTCGAAATTGCCGGCGCGGACGACGGGGTCCTGCTCGGGCATCTCGGCCTTCTGCATGCTCATGTTCACTTTCAGATTAGCCATTTCTCTTACCTCCCGTGATACGGCAAATATGCTGGGCGGCCTCGTCCTGCTCGTCCTTGTAGAAGGCGGCGCGCTTGATGAGGGAATCGAAGTCCACCTGGTGGGCGTCGAAATCGGGCCCGTCCACGCAGGCAAACTTCGTCTCGCCGCCGACGATCACGCGGCAGCAGCCGCACATGCCGGTGCCGTCCACCATGATCGGGTCGAGGGAGATGATCGTGCTGATGCCGTAGGGGCGGGTCACGTCGGCCAGGAACTTCATCATGATGTCCGGCCCGATGGCGATGACGCGGTCGAACTGGGGCTTGCCCTCCTTGATGTTTTCCTCGATCTCATTCTTCAGGAACACGGTGGTAAAGCCCTTCACGCCGTAGGAGCCGTCGTCCGTGGCGATGATGAGCTTGTCGGAGGCGGCCTTGAGCTCTTCCTTGAGGATCACGATGTCCGCGGAGCGGAAGCCTGCGATAAAAGTCACGTCGATGCCCTTGGCGTGCATCTCCTTGGCGATGGGGTAGGCAATGGCGCAGCCGACGCCGCCGCCGACCACGCATACCTTCTTGAGGCCTTCCATTTCGGTAGCCTTGCCCAGCGGGCCGACGATATCGGAGATCACGTCCCCCTCTTCCACGGTATGCAGCATCCTGGTCGTCTTGCCGGCAGCCTGCACCATGACGGTCACGGTGCCCTTCTCCCGGTCGTAACCGGCCACGGATACGGGAACGCGCTCGCCCTGCTCGTCCAGACGGAAAACCACGAACTGGCCGGCCTGGGCATGGCGGGCGATCAGCGGCGCCTCGATCTCAAAAAGACAGATCGTTTTGGCGTCGTTCAGGAAACGCTTGGTCACAACTTTATACATCTTTCCACCTCATATAATAATTATAGAATGGTGCACTTTTATTGTAGTCCAGATGGCGTTCCTTGTCAAACCTTGCGGCAAACTTTTTGGCCTGTTTTGTCTTCCCCGGCTCAGGCGTTCTCCTTGACGTAGCGCACGACATAATCGGCGAAGCGCCGGGTGGCGGGTCCCGCCTTTTCGGAGGCGGCGATCGCCATGCCGATCGTGCGCCGCGCCTCGGGGATCAGCGGCAGGATCTGGAGCCTGTCGTTCCTGCCCTTGAGCAGCAGCTCCGGCATGATGCTCATGCCGAGCCCCTGCTCCACCATGGCCAGGATCGCGTAGTCGTCCTTGGTGTAAAAGCGGACGTTTGGCTGCACGCCAGCGCTCTCCAGCGCACGGCGGGCGTCGTGGTCGGAGCTCTGGAGCAGGCTGATGAAGGGCTCCGTCTCGCACTCGACCAGCGGGAACTTCGGATAGCTGGCAAAGCGGCTGCCCAGCGGCAGGATCGCCAGCAGCCGGTCCTCCATCAGCGTGATGCACTCGCAGTCGAGCGCACAGGGGACGTTGACGAAGCCGATGTCCACGCTCCCGTCGCTCAGCCACTGCTCCACGTCATGGTAGTCGCCGTTGAAGAGCCGGAACTCGACCTTGGGATAGTCGGCCTGGAACTCCTTCAGCACGCCCGGCAGCCAGTGGACGGCCACAGAGGTAAACGCGCCGATGCGCACGGTGCCCGTATCCAGCCCGCGGATCGAGGCCGCGGTCTGCTTGAGCTGCTCGGCGCTGGCAAGAAGCGCGCGCACCGAGGGCATCAGCTTCTCCCCGTCCGCCGTCAGCTTCACGCCGCCGCGCCCGCGTTTCAAAATCGGGAAGCCCAGCTCCTTCTCCAGGCTGTCCAGGCTGTGGCTCAGGTTCGACTGCGTGCAGGAGAGCGTCTCGGCCGCCCTCGTCAGGCTCCCCTGCTCCACCACGGCGCAGAGCGCTTCATATTTTGACAGGTTCATGGTCTCCCTTCCTCTCCGTAAATTGGCTCCCCCGCCCCTTGTCTGCCCCTCGCGGGGGTAATTGAATGAATTCTTTTCATGAAAACATGAAACAAATTAAATTCGTTTCTATTATACGAAAAAAAACAGCGATTGCAAGCGCTTTTTCTTCGTTTCCCGCTTGCCTCATGGGAAAAACCCGCTATACTTTAAGCATCTTCCACAAAAAAGAGGGGTATTTTTTATGACACTCGCCAATATCTGCATTTTGATTGCCATCATTGTATACCTCGGCGGTATGCTTCTGATCGGCGCTGCCTACTCCAAGCGCAACAAGACCGCCAGCGATTTCTATCTCGGCGGCCGCAAGCTCGGCCCCGTGGTCATCGCGATGAGCACCGAGGCCTCCGACATGAGCAGCTGGCTCTTGATGGGCGTTCCCGGTCTGGCCTACTTCTGCGGCCTGGCGGACGCGACATGGACGGTGATCGGCCTTGCCGTCGGCACCTATCTCAACTGGCTTATCGTCGCAAGGCGCCTGCGCAGCTACTCGGCAAAGCTCGGCGCGATCACGATCCCCGATTTCTTCTCCCACCGCTTCGGCGACAAGAGCGGTCTGATCGAAGGCATCGCGGCCCTGATCATCATCATCTTCTTCGTGCCCTACACGGCCTCCGGCTTCGCCGCCTGCGGCAAGCTCTTCACCAACCTGTTTGACATGAGTTACATGGGCGCGATGCTGATCTCCGCCGCCGTTATCGTCGGCTACTGCGCCATGGGCGGCTTCCTCGCCGCCTCGATTACGAGCCTGATCCAGTCGATCGTCATGACCGTGGCCCTGGTCGTGATCCTCATCTTCGGCATCCATGCCGCCGGCGGATGGACCGCCGTGGTCGAGAACGCCAAGACCGTTCCCGGCTATCTGAGCCTCACCGCGAATACCTCCATCCTCTCCTCCACGCCCGGCAAGTACGGCTTTATCACCATCGTCTCCACGATGGCCTGGGGTCTCGGCTACTTCGGCATGCCCCACATCCTCAACCACTTCATGGCGATCGAGGACGGCGAGAAGCTCAAGATCTCCCGCCGCATCGGCACTGTGTGGGTCGTGATCTCCATGAGCGTCGCGATCATCGTCGGCATCGTCGGCTTTGCGATGAGCAGCAAGGGCGTGATCGCCACCTTTGAGAGCAACTCCGCCGCCGAGGCCATCCTGGTCCGCATCTCCGCGCTGATGAGCAGCTTCGGCATCCTGCCCGCGCTGCTGGCCGGCGTGGTGCTCGCAGGCATCCTCTCCTCCACCATGTCCACTTCCGACGCGCAGCTCCTGGCCGCCGCCTCCGGCGTTTCCCACAACATCCTCAAGGGCGTCTTCCACATCGAGCTCAACAGCAAGCAGGAAATGACCATCGCCCGCATCGCGGTCCTTGTGATCGCCGCCATCGCGGTGTTCTTTGCCCGCGACCCGGCCAGCTCCGTCTTCGGCATCGTCTCCTTCGCGTGGGCGGGCTTCGGCGCGGCCTTCGGCCCCCTGATGCTCTTCTCCCTGTTCTGGAAGCGCTGCAATAAGCAGGGCGCGATCGCCGGCATGGTGACCGGCGGCGTGATGATCTTCGTCTGGAAGTATCTGGTGCGCCCCCTCGGCGGCGCGTGGAACATCTACGAGCTGCTGCCCGCCTTCCTGGCGGCCTGCCTCGCCATCGTGGTCGTGAGCCTCTGCACCAAGGCCCCCGATCAGGCCATCGTCGAGGAATTTGAGAGCGTTTGAGCCCCGAACCGGGAACATACATCACGGATTGATAAGGAAAGGACGGTCTATCCGGACCGTCCTTTCCTTCTATTTTCCAGTTCTGCCAGTTTCTTTAGAATTCTTATTTTTTCGACTTCTATCTTGTCAAAAAACAAAATGCGTACTATACTATGGTTGTCATAACTAATAAATGATCGCTCGGCGCCGGCCGGCGTTCTGCCATGAAAATGCACGATCACACCATCAATCCCAACAGAAAGGAATCGGAACATGAATACCAAAAAAAATATAGGATATATAGGAATTCTTGTGTGCCTCCTCTGTGTCTGCCTGTTGCTGGGCGCCTGCGGTCTGCGCAGAAGTTCGGAAACGACCATCACGCAGCCGCCTGTCCCCACCGTGACCGTAATCACCCCCGCGCCCGACGCCGCGAACGTTACGGTTACCGAGGCCACGCCCGCTCCCGAAGCTACGCCGGAGCCCACCGTTCTTCCGGTGATCACTCCCGCGCCCACGCCGGTCCCGGCGGAGACCCCCGCCCCCACCCCGGTCGTCACGGAGGCGCCCGCCCCGGTCGTAACGCAGGCGCCCGCTTCCACCCCCGCGCCCGCGAACGTGCCGGTCGTCACCAAGAACCCCACGGACGAGTCCTTGCTTGAGGGAGGGGACGCCTGGTTCGTCGCCCGCTACCAGAACGCCAAGTGGGCCGTCTGGCACTTCGTCAGCCCCGACGGGCAGACCGACTGGGAGTACAGCTCCAAGGAGCTCGCCGGCAAGTTCCCCGGCCTGAAGATCGAGGGCGGTATGTACAGCTCCATGCACGTGAGCAACATTCCTCTGGATATGAACGGCTGGCGCGTCTACTGCCGTTACAGCAACAGCGCGGGCTATGTGGACACCTCGTCCGCCACCATCAGCGTCTCCGCCAAGGGCACCGTTGACAGCTCCAAGCTGCCTGTTGTGACCAAGAGCCCCACCAACGAGGCCGTGAAGGCCGGCGGCTCCGCCTGGTTCATCGCCAAGTACAAGAACGCCACCTGGGCCGTCTGGCACTTCGTCAGCCCCGACGGGCAGACCGACCTGAGCTATAAGGAGGCCGCGACGCGCTTTGCTTCGATGACCATCGTCAACGGCGACAAGAGCAATCTCCAGCTCAAGAACATCCCTGCCGACTTCAACGGCTGGAAGGTCTACTGCTGCTATACCAACAACTTCGGCAGTGTGAACACCGATTCCGCAACCGTCACGGTCACGGGCGCTGACGCCGCGGTCGTCCAGACGCCCGCTCCGCAGCCCGGAACCGCCACCGTCATCACGACCGACTATACCGGCACCTACACGGACAGCAACGCCAATCGCGCCGACATTAAGGTCACTGGCAACTCCTCCCTTTACTATGTGACGATCAGTTGGGCCAACAGCGCCGCCGAGCGCATCGAATGGAGCTTCTCCGGCACCGTTGACGCCGACGGGATCATGAGTTACAGCAATGCCAGCAAGGTCATCACCACCTTCGACAGCGAGGGCTCCGGCTCCTTCCTTACCCAGTACAGCAACGGCACCGGCAAGCTCATCTTCTCCGGCAACAACCTCTACTGGACCGACGATATGGACGCTGCCGGCGCGAACACTACCTTTATCAAGGTTTCCTGAGCAGCTCCCCTGTCCCCTGTGAATACCGATCCGGGCGATCTCGTGCGATGTTCGCGAGATCGCCCGTTTTTTCTTTGCGATCCCGGGTACGGGATCCGTTGAGCGGATGTGCTTCGGCCGCGTAAGCGAGCCTTTCCTTGCCTGTACTTAAGTCTCCCTTCATCGAAAAAATCTATGTGGAAATAGGAAAATAACAATTCAAGATTTACAAGGAGGATA
>ONOL01000006.1 GCA_900319465.1 uncultured Eubacteriales bacterium
CCTGCTCCATGTAAGCGCCGAAGTCGGACTTGGCGAGGTAGTAGCTCTGCATCTCTTCCCGCGCAGCGCCGAGCTCCACGGCCAGCGTGTCTGCGTCGGCCGCCGTCTTGACGATCAGGGCGCGCAGATTGGCCGCGTTTCGCCGGATGGACGCGAGCTTGTCCTCCTGCTCCTTCCGTCCGGTCTGTGAGGGCGCCGTCTGCGCGGCGGCCTCCGCCCTCTCCGCCGCCTCCAGGCTTTTCGCCATGCGCACCAGATAATCCCGGAGGGCGTTGAGCTGGTTTTGCTCGCTTCCCGATAAAATCGGTGGATATTCGTACATATTGCCTCCTACAGATCGCTGCCCGTCTCCAGGACGCGGGACAGGGCGCAGATTTTCGCCTCCCCCTCGCCCCGGATGCGAAGCTGCAGATGGTCGCAGCGGCGCGGGCGGATCGGCAGGGAGACCGTGCCGTTGCCGAAGAGCTCCACTTCCCCGCTCTTGATCCAGTCCCCCGCGGAGTCGTAGCGCAGCCAGATGCTCAGCCGCGAGCCGCTCTCCATCCGCAGCGTCAGCGTGTAGTGGGAGACGTACTTGCGGTCCGGCGTCTGGTAATCCATAAGCCCTGTCTCCGCCATCCAGCTCAGGTTTTCTTCCACCGTGCCGACGCTGCCCTTGAGCGCGAGCAGCGCGCCGGAAGAAGTGTCCGCAGCGAAGAGCTCGCCGTCCGCCGCGGCAAAGGCGCCCGCGTGCAGCGCGTCCTCCCGGTACCAGATCCCGCGCTCGGTGTCCAGACAGAAGAGGCTCCACGCCCCGCTCCCGCTCTCTCGCATGGACAGGTAATAGCGCCCGTCGATGCTGCCGCCGACCGCGCTGTCGTAGGCGGTATCGCCCAGCGCCGCGCTGACCGTCTGGGGGAAGCCCCCCTGCCAGACGCAGACCGCGCCGGGGCTCTTGTAGTACAGGCTCTCGCCCACGACCTGCAGGCTCTTGCCGCAGCCCTTCTGGACGCCGCGGCAGACCGTCTCCTCCAGCCGGTGGGCGCCAGTTGCGGAGACCGTGACCTGATGGATGCGGTTTTCCTTGAAGAAGGTAGGCCGCCCGAGGAAGCTGACGGCGCCGGTCCACGCGCCGTCCGAGCCGACGGAGGCCGTCCAGGAGTCGGTGCTCAGTCCCAGATACTGCCGGAAATTTTTGAAGTCGCCGAGGGCCGAGGCGTAGATCTCGTTGATGTTCTTCTCCCCGTCGTTGCCGTAGCGGCAGCCCCAGAGCCGGTTCTGCGCCTCGCAGACGAAGTCCATCTCCGGCAGCCGCCGGCGCAGGCGCACGCTGCCGCTCTCGGAGAAGCCCTGCTCGATGAGCCCGGCGAGCACGATATAGTCGTATTCCTGCTCGCCGCCGCCCAGCGCGTAGAGGATCTTCTCCCCGTTCAGGCCGTCCGCGGCCGCGCCGCTCACCTCCACGCCGTCGTACTGCCGGAACAGCGCGGGCACTCTGCCGAGGCTGGGAAAGCACAGCCGGGTATAGACCGTCGTCAGCTCGATCCAGCAGCGCTGCGCCTGGGAATACTGCCGCAGCACCCGCGTCCCGCCCGAAGTGTCCAGCCACAGCGCCGCGTTCGCCGGCGCTTCCGGCTCGGTGCTTCCTGCCGTGGGATTGCCCAGCGGCTCCCCCTGGGCGTCGCAGAGACTGTACTGGATCGTCCCCGCCAGCGTCAGATCCGCCTCCATGTCGCCGTAATCCGTGGGGTCTTCGGTGTTGTAGTAGCGTTTGTCCGGGAAGATGAGCACGTACGCGCCCATGCTCACGAGCTGCTTCTCCCCCGCTGTGAGCCCCGTGACCGGCGTCGCCAGATGATTTACATAAAGTGTTCCATCCTCCACGCTGCACAGGCTGTCCTTGCCGAGCAGTCCGCCGGGGTTCCGCATCGTCCGCACAAGTCCCCGGCGCTTGCGGGTACACAGCAGCGGGTACTGCCGCGAGGAGAGGTTTTCTGTGGTATAGAAGGCCCCGTCGGCCACCCGGGGTCTGTGGTCATAGCCCGTGAACACGTCGGTGATCACCCGCGTCTGCTTCGACGGGCTCAGTCTTGGAAATTGCATGGTCTGCTCCCTTTCCCTCCGCCCTCCCTCCGGAGGGCGGCGTCCGGCCTTTCTCCGGGGCGCCGTCCCCCTTTTTCTGTTGATCTTACAGCTGCCAGCCGCTGCGGCTCTTGGGCAGCCGCTGCCGGTTGAACCAGTCCGCTGCCTGCCGCCAGGCGGCGGAGAGCAGCGACAGGCTCTGGTTATAGCGGCTGATCTCTCCGTTGTGCAGGTCGATCTGGCAGAAGAGGTAGGCGGAATACAGCTCTGTGTCGTAGGGGAAGGGCACGCGCAGCTCCGTCTCCGCGGTGTAGCTCTCCTCCCCGGACTGCTCCGTCTGCGAAGCGGACGGAAGAGGCTCGTGGGTCTCCTCCAGTTCAAGCTTCACCTGGCCGTCCAGCCGCTGCAGCCATTGGAGCTTCTGCGCCGCGGAATACTGGTTGGGGCGCAGCGCGTCCACCTCGGCGATCAGCGCGCCGGCGGTCATGCCCGGACCCTCTGCAGGCTGTCCATGGTCTGGTCCAGGGCGTCGCGTGCGCGTTCGCTGCGCGCGATTTCCCAGGCCACCTCGGGCGGCACGCTGGACTTTTTCCCCTTGGGCAGCAGATAGCTCATGCCGTTGATGCCCACGAACAGGTTGGGGTCATCCCGCTCCGCCCCGCGCGGGACGGAGACTTCGATGCGTTCTTTCTCCATCTGTACGCTGCCTCCTCTCTCAGTTGGCCTCGTCGGTCGCGGAGAAGCTGGAGCAGCTCATCACGCGCAGCAGGCGTTCGGGGTAGAGGATGGTGGCGCCGTTGGTCTCGAACTTATAGCCGATGGTGGAAAACTGGTTCAGCGGGCCGCCGATCTCGCCCTTGTCGTGGATGATCATTTCCAGCGCGCCGCCCTCGGGGTCGATGATGCCGAAGGCGTCCTTGCCGAAGAAGTAGGTAGCGTAAGCCGCGACGTCCCCCGCGCCGAAGTCGGCGGGCAGGATATCGCTGTTGTCGCTGACGCTGCCGAAGTTGGTGGACTCGACGGTAATGGCGGAACCGGTATTCGCCGTGACCTTGGCCGGGACGCCGTTGATGGAGATGGTGCGGCCCTTGAGGGCGTTGGCCGCCACGGTGCCGCCGTCAAAGGCGACGGAAGTGACCGCGCCGGTGTAGCCGCTCTGGTTGTTGACCTTCAGGCTGCGCGCGTCGGAGGCGAGATCCGCGCCCTTGAAGACGGGGGCGAAGACGTTCTCGATAAAGCGCACGCCGTGCAGCTCGCCGATCTCTCCGTTGAGGAGCGCCTCGGGCGCGGCGTACTTATGCGCCTCGATCCAGCCCTCGCTCTGGCGCAGGTCGTGCGCGACGCTGGGGTGGATCACCGCGTAGTAGCGCCCGCTGATACGGGGCACGCGGTTCTTCTTGAGGATGGTGACGGCGCGGTTAATCATCTCCGGGGTAAGGTGGCAGACGTGGGTCGCGTTCTCGCACAGGCCGCTCTCGGCGGTGACGGCGGAGGCGCTGCCGTCTGAGAGGGCGACCTTGTCGCAGTACATCACGTTGGTGCCGGTGTACAGCGCGTCGCGGATCAGCTTCTCCTGGGTCTCGGCGGCGGAGGCGCCCATCTCCTCGGTCGCGCCGAGGATCACGTCGTCGTAGGCGCGCAGCTCCAGCTTATCGGTAATGGCGGTGTAGGTGCCGTACTGGTCGACGGCGCCGGTGACGGTGGTGACGCCGAACTTCTGGCCGGTGGGGATCACGCCCTCGGTGAGCTTGGCGGCGCGGTCGAAGGTGTTCCACTTGCGCCACTCCACCTGGCCCTTGTGGTTGGCGGGCAGGGGCTGGCGCTTGGCGAACTGGGCGTAAAACAGCTCGGTGCGGGCGTTCTCGAGCAGCTCCGTGTCATAGAAGGCCTTCAGCTCGGGGCTGAGGGTATGGCTGTCGGTGAACGCCGTGGTTTCGCCGGTGCCGGCGTTGACAAAATTCGCGGTGCCGTTGACAAGCGTCCCGGCGTCTGCGAAATACTGCAGATTGATGTTCATACATTCCCTCCTGATTGCATTTTCCTCCTCCCTTTCCGGGGGGAGGTATTTCCCTGGCTTTCCTCCGCGGGCGCGTCGGCGCGCAGCGCTTGCGGGGGCTTTGCCGTTTTCCGCCGCGCGTCCCGCGCGCTGTCACGGATAGATCTTCTCTCCTCTGGCTCCCGCCTCGAAGATCCGCCTCTTCACGCGGAGCTGTTCTTCCCGCGAAAGGCTGCGGTAGTCGGAGGCAAGCAGCGCGGGGCTGCCGTGGCCGCCCTCCCGGGGTCTGCGTGCGGAGGCCGCGGCCGCGCGGGAGAGGAGCCGCCGGTTTTCCTCCTCGCGCATCTGCTGCGCCTCCCGCCTGTGCAGCGCAAACCAGGCGTCCTCTACCGAAACGCCCGTCCCCGGCGCGGTCAGCCGCACGAAGGCCGGATCCCGCAGCGCATTCCGCAGGTCGAAGCCCTGCAGCCCCGCGGCCTGCGCGTACAGCCCCGCCAGATGCCCGCGCAGCCCTTCGGCGTCGAAGCCTTTCTCCGCTTTCTCCGCACGGTCAGCCTCCGCAGGAAGCGGATTTCCCTCCTCCGCCCCTCCCCCTCCGGGGGCGGCGGCCGGCCTTCCCGCCTCCCCGGCCGGAGAAGCGCCCTGCGCCTGCGCAGGAATCGAAGCGCTCCCCGCCTCTTCCGTTTCAGAGGCGCTGCCCCCGCAGGGCGCGGCCGGGCTTGCCGTCTCCCCCTGCAGGCAGTCCAAAAGCTCCTGCGTCATGCTCTCACCTCCAGCTTGATATGCTCCGGGCAGGCCGCCGCGAGCTCCCGCAGCCCCGCGGCAACGACCTCGTAGGCCGTGCGTTCGCCGCCGCTCACGGCGCAGAAGCCGTCGGCCATGCAGCGCTTCGTCTCCGATCCCTCCAGCGCCGCCAGCAGCGTAAACATCAGCGCGCTCACCGCAGCGCAGACCAGGTCGTTCCCTTTCGTTCCGGCGCCCGCGTGTCCGGAGAAGCGCATGGCGGGCAGGCCGGGCTCATATACGATGCGCGTCATGGCAGGGGCGCGAGATTGGCGGACGCCCGCGCCTGCTCGGCAGGCTTTGCCGTTTTCCCGGCGGGAAGGGTCGCCTCCGCGCCGCGTGCCTCCGAGGGCGCGGCCGAAGCTGCGCTCTCCCCCAGCAGCCCCGCTGCGAGATCGGGGCGGTAGCGCCGCGCGAGCGCTACGGCGAAGGCCTTGTAGCCGCTGAGCTCCTGCAGCTTCTCCCGCAGGCGCATCCCGGCGGCGAGGCGCCCCATGAGCTGCTCCTTGCCGTCGAACTCCATCATATCCAGCACGCCGAGCGCCTGCTGCTCATGTCCCGGCTCGAACAGCCCCATCTGGTAGAGCTGGATGGCGAGCTCGTTCTGGCTGAGTCGGGAATAGGCGTTCCGCTTCTGGGCGGAGACCTTGATATCGAACACGGGCTGGCTCATGGCGGCGAGTCCGGGCAGCGGGCGCGGCAGCAGCGCCGCGTTGTCGAGGCTCACGAAATCCTCCGCGCCGAGGCCGCCGGTGATGCGGAACTGGCGGGGCAGGCTGTAAAACTGGCGGATCAGCTCGATACAGAGCTCCACGATCTCGGCGAAGGCCTGATAGGAGGCGCGGGTGGAATCGCGGCTACCCTTGCCGCTGGCCTCCTGCAGCGCCATGATGGCGGAGGCGGCGGTCACGCCGACGTTCATGGTGCCGGTCGCGGTCTCGGTGTTGCCGCTTGTCTCGCGCAGCTCACGGATCGTCGATTCGAGCACCTTCACATAGACCGGCGGCAGCCCCGCGAAGCCGATCTGGCGCAGGCTGTCCTCACCGAGGTTCCCGCTGACGTGCACCAGCGCCTTGCTCAGATCGGCGAACTCCTCCTCGTTGACCGAGCCGTCGATGCGCTGGAAGTAGCGCGGGGTCGCTCCGACGAGGGTGTTTTTGACGAAGGCAGTGCGCATCAGGTCGATCGCGGTCTGCGCGTTCGCGCAGAGGTCCACAAAGCCGTAGCCGCAGGGGCTGCCCTCCACCGGAAAGAGAGGATCGAACACAAAGGGGTAGCGTCCATGGTCGTACAGTCCTGCGGGCTCAGGCTTGGGGCTTGCGTTTTCGGCTTTGGGGCTCGCCTCCCCCGCATCCGCAAAACCCGCCTCCTCCAAACGCAGCTTCTCATCTTCCGTCGCGTACAGCACCGTATCGCCGACGTATTTGCAGTAGTGCAGCACGCCGCGCTTTTTGTAATAGGCCTCGATGACCGTGACCTTTCCCTCGAGACTGAGCGCGTCGTCATAGACGAAGCGGGTGGCCATGAAGGGCGAGGAGCGGAGCCTGCCGCGCAGCTGCGGGAACTGCTCACAGAGCGTCTCCTCGTCCTCAAGATGCGTGCAGAAGAAATAGCGGCTTTTCTGGATATCGTCCACGCCCGGCTCCCAGAAGAGGTTGAGCAGGTCGACGCGTTCGATGGCGATATCGCCGAGACCGCCGCATTTATCCGGGTCCCAGACCACGCGGTAGCAGGCGGTGCCGGTTTTGAGCTTCTGCCACATCGCGGCGTCGTAGGTCTTCTCGAAGCGGTTCTGCTCCAGGATGCAGGGGAGGATGGCCGACAGGAGTCTCGCCTCTTCCCGGTCGCCGGGCTCGCGCGGCAGGATCAGCGGTTCGGGGTAGGCCTCCATGGCGTCGGCGTGCTTGGAGACGATCACGTTGTGGAGCCATCCGCTGGCGGAGCGATAGCCGCCGTCGTCGCTGAGGCCGCCCTTGCGTTCCTCGAAGCGGTTGCGAAGCTTCCACCAGTTTTCTGCGGAAACGACGCGCCGTTCGAGGCTTGCCTTTCCGCTCTTGTACTTTTGGAGCGCGGCGGTAAACTCCCGCAGCCGCTCCGGGGTGATGCTTGACATCGAATCATTCCTTTCTTGCCCCACCGGGGTCTGCCTTGGAAGAAGGCGGCAGGCGTTCCCCTCTCCGGGAGCGGGCTATGCCCTCCGGCTCAGTGGGTCGATCGCGCCTCCCGCGTCCTCCTCTTTCCGGAGCGGCGTCACGGGCCGCGACATACACGCGTAGCGCCACTCGTCGCAGACGTGGTCCTCCATCGCGGTGTCCAGATCCTCGGGGCAGCTTTTGGAAAACTGCATGAGCGGCACGGTGCGCAGGAAGGCGGCGCAGTTGTCGAAGACGTACATACGCGGATAGCCCTGCTCGTCGAACTGCAGCCGGTAGTGGCACTGCATCCAGCCGGGGATGCGCCGGTTTTCCCCGGGGACGAAGGAGATCCCGTGCCGGGCGGCGGTCTCGGCGACGGATTCGCCCCGGCTGCCGTCCCAGATGGAGGGATCGGCGACGCCGCCGATCCTGCGGTTCCGGAGCCAGGGGTGCTCGCGTTCGATCCGCGCGATCTCGGAAAACTGCTTTTCCGGGGTCCAGCGCAGGCCCTCGTTGGGGCTTCCGGTACAGCCGTAGAGCTCGAGGATGCGGTAGAGCACGCCGTCGTAATCCACCGCCCACCAGGCGCAGGAGAAGGGGCGCCCGTAGCCGAAGTCGTAGCTGCGAAACACGCTCCAGCCCCGCTTGTCTCCGGCGGCCAGGTCGAAGGCTTCGATGACGTGGGTAAAGCGCCGCTGGCGTTTGAGCTCCTCGGAAGAGTCGGAAAAGCCGTACTTTTGAGCCATCGCCAGATCGGGCGTCGCCCGGAAGTCCTCGAAAAACTGTCCCTCGAAGATGTCCCAGCGTCCGTAGAGCCAGGCGTCGCGCAGCTTGGGCGGCAGCGCGCGGAGCTTTCGCACATAGTCGGTGTCGGCGCGCATGAGGGCGGTGTTGTCGGTGACGAGCGCGGGGATGAAGCTGTAGTCCTCGGGGTCCTCCCCCTCGCGGTAGATGCGGTCGAGGAAGAGGCGCTTTGCCCAGCCGTGGCCCTCGCCGCCGGGGTTCATCGTATAGTAGACCCGCTTGGGAAAGGGGTTCACGCCGCGCACGCAGGCGCGCAGCTTATCCATTCGCTCCTCGGACTGCTGGGTGGCCTCGTCGACGAACAGCACGTCCACCTCGGTGCCCTGAAAGCGCTGGGCGTCCGTGTCGTTGTCGCAGTAGCGAAAGAGGATGCGGCTGCCGTTGGGGAATACGATGTGCTTCTTCTGGTCGTTGTAGAGGGCCAGCCGGCGCTCCGGGTCCTCATCATAGACGTGCAGCAGCTCGCACAGGGGCAGGATGTGGTTCTCCTGCAGCTCGGGATAGGTCTTGCGCACGATCATGACCTTGATGCCTCCGTACTTGAGGCAGAGGAGCGCCGCCTTGACGCGCACGGCCCAGCTCTTTCCGCCGCCCCGCGCCCCGCCGTAGGCGATATACCTGTGCCTGTCGCTCAAAAAGAGCCGCTGCTTCTCATTCGGCTGCGGGATCCTCAAGGCTCCCATCCTGTTCTCCCTCCTTCTCTCCGTCCCCTTTTCCTTCTCCTTCTCTCGCTTTACCCCGCCGCTTCCTCGCTATCTCCGACGAAGCAGACGGTCACGCTCTGGCCTGTGCTGCCCAGCAGCTCCCGGTAGAGCTGCAGCATCTCGCGCAGCACGCCGCTGAGCTCCTTGGCGCGTTTGCTGTCGCCCGCGCCGAGCGCCTCCTCCATCTGCGCGAGCGCCAGCCGCGCCGCCCGGCGCACCCGCTGCCGCGAGACCGGCAACCGCCCGCCCCCCGTCACGCCCTTCTCGCTCAGAGCATCCACCTCGGCCACCCTGTCTCTTCCATACTGTGCACGATCGGGTCGTCCGGAATCTGTTCCATCTCCGTCTCTCCTTTCCGGTCGTTCTGTTATACTGAACTTCATCTTGAAAAAACCGGCGGCCACGAAAAAAGCAGCCGCTTATACCGGCCATCCTCCCTCATTCGGGAAGCTGCCCCCTCCTTCGGTTCGGTTATACTTTACCACACTTTCAGCGATTTGTCAAGTATTTAGTTCTGTATTTCCGAACTTCTTTATTTCGTCATGTTTTTCCATTCTTTTCTCCGATTATTCTCATGTTTAACTTGACTTTTTTGCCTGTTTTCCGTACAATGGTTACAGAATCTAAGAAAGGGGTGCAGACCATGGCCGCTCCCGTTACCTACGACCGCAATCTGTTCGCCGACAATCTCCAGCGTCTGATGAAGCAGCACCGGGAAAAGCAGGTCGATATCGCGAATCTGCTGGGGGTCAGCAAATCGACCGTCTCCGCCTACTGCAGCGGCAGCCAGATGCCCCGTATGGACAAGATCGAGCAGCTTGCCCTGCACTTCGGCGTCACTCGCGGCTTTCTTCTGGGCGAAACGGCGCAGCCGGCCGTCCCCGCGCCGCAGCCGGAGGAGCCGGAAGCGCCCGTTCTGCCGATCTATCGCGCCCTGAATGAGCGCGGGCAGAACGAGCTGCTGCGCTACGGGCGCTATCTGGTGCAGCAGCCTTCCTACAAGGCGGAGAAGGAGCCGGAGAAGCTCGTGATGATCAAGCACTACCTGGTCCCCGCCGCCGCAGGCTACGCCTCCCCCATCGAGGGTGAGGATTACGAAAACATCCCGCTCGACCCCGCGGCGCCGGTCGGCGCGGATTTCTGCCTCACGATCCGGGGTGATTCGATGGAACCCTACATTCCCGACGGCAGCCTGGTCTACGTCCGGCGGGACGCGCCGCTGCAGGAGTTTGACGTCGGTATCTTCTTTGTGGACGGGGATGTTTTCTGCAAGCAGTGGTGTGAGGACTACGGCGGTACGCTGCATCTCCTCTCGGCCAATCCCGTCCGGCAGGACGCCAATATCAGCATCGCCCGGGATTCCGGCCGAAGCTGCGTCTGCTTCGGCAAGGTCCTGTTGGATCACCGCCTCCCCCAGCCCAGCTATTACTGACTTGGCCGCACTCCCGCCTCGCCGGGCGCGCCGTTGGGCATCCCCGTGCCGGTCGCGCGGCAGGCGCGGGAGACGCCGTTCCCGCTCGGAGCGGGGTGCTCCGACCGTTTCCCTACATTTTGCCGAGGCAAAACCGATCCTTTTTTGAAGGAAGAAAGCAAAACCGACAGGCCGTATTCGGTCTGTCGGTTCGTTTTATGCTCCAGCCTGTCATCCTGCGCAAAGCGAAGGAGTCCAAGGCGGCGGGTCCGTGCCCTCACGAAAAGATCCCGGCGAGGGGCCAGGTCGGCAGCCAGCGCAGCGCGCGGTCGGCAAGCTCCTCGCTGATCGGATGGGCGGAGAGCTCGGGATAGAACAGCACGAACACAGCCGCGCAGGCGAGCGCAAAACCGCCCGCATACCAGAGCCAGTCCTTCCGGTTCTCCCGCATCAGCGCAAACACGTAGGCGATCGCCAGCACCAGGAAGGCGGCGCAGGGGAAATAGTGGTAGGCGAAGGTGAGCCGGTCGATGAACACCCAGGGCAGAAGCTGTGCCAGATAGCCGATCAGCAGGAAGGCGGCCTTTCGGTCTCTGCGGAAGGCCGCGAGATAGCCCAGCATGAACAGGGCCATCAGCCCGCCCCAGCAGAGCAGGGGGTTGAGGAAGGCCGCGATGCGCACCCGCTCCCCGTTCGGCCCGGTCTGCATATAGTACAGGATCGGCCGGATGTTCAGCATCCACTGGTACCACTTGGAGGAGTAGGGATGCGTCGCCACGAGCTGGGAGTGGTAGGAGAACATATTGGTCTGGTTTCCCCACACGATGTCCCAGTATTCCCGGGTAAAGGGAGCGACATTCCTTGCCGTCCCATAAGGCAGGTACGACAGATAGTAGATAAGTCCGGGCACTGCCACGAAGAACAGGACGCAGAAGGCCGCGTTTTTCACAAAGGCGGGGAAGAGCTTCTGATCTCTCCCCTCCCTGACAAAGCGCAGCAGCCAGTGCAGCGCCCACAGCACGCCGAGCCCGGCGCCCGCGTAGAGGCAGGTCCACTTGCTGGCGGCGCCGAGCCCGAAGCAGACGCCGGAGAGTGCGAGCGCCCAGCCCCTGTCCTCCGAGAGCCAGACGTACATGAAATAGTACATCAGCAGGAGGAAGAACACGCCGTAGGTATCGATGGTGGCGATGCGCGTCTGCACGAAGTGCATGAAATCCGCGGCGAACACCGCGGTTCCCAGCGCGGGGACGGCACAGCCGCCGAAGAGCTTTTTGAGGAAGAGGTAGGTCACGGGCAACATCAGCACGCCGAACATCGTCCCGGAGAAGCGCCAGCCGAAGGGCGTCATGCCGAAGAGCCGGATGCCCAGGCCGAGGATGAGCTTGCCGAGCGGCGGATGGCTGATCTCATAGGGCCAGATGCCGTTGAGGTGCTCCCAGGCGGTGCGCGCGTGGTAGATCTCGTCAAAATAGGTGGAGTTGTCGATGCTGTATTCCGGCGGGACGGTCTGCTGCTCGTCGCAGAGGGCGCTCTCCTCGCAGCTTGCGGGGATGATCTCCCCGTCGCTGTTCAGGAAGACGGCCTCCCCCAGCCAGGGATCGCCGTAGCTGCAGCTGATCTTCACGCTGCAGCCGCCCTCCTTCCGGGCGGTCAGCGTCGGTGCGGGCAGGCTGTGCCATTTGAGCACCGCCACATGATCCTGCGTGAAATCCTCCAGCAGCGGCTCGTAGCTTTCCCCGTCCTCGGAGATTTCAAAGCGGTAGCCGCCCATCCCCACGCCGGTGTAGAGCATCAGCTCCGCCGGGTGCTGGTCCAGCGTGATCACCGCCTCGCGCCCCAGCATGGGCACAAAGCTCTGCGGAGCGGTGGTATTGCCGAGATCGCGGAAGGCGACGCCGGCGTAAACGCCGGTGATGAGCGCCAGCAGCAGCAGATCCAGCCGCCAGTTGCTCCGCCGTCCGGAGGGCGCGGGCAGCTTGCAGCTCTGCAGCGGCGGCAGGCCCAGGAAGAAGGCCAGGAGCAGCAGCGCCGCCGCGATAGGAAACGCGTAATTCAATAACTGTGACATAAGCGATTCGATCGCTCCCATCTATAATCGGTTTGTTCTTCCCGCAGCGGGCGCGGCGGGAGCCGCCGCTTCACGTCCTGAGCAGCTCGTGCAGCTCCTTCACGGAGGGCAGCACGCAGTCGGGCTTGCGTTCGGCCTCGTCCACCATGCGCTGATCGGTCTCGCCGGAGAGCACCAGCACAGACACGCTGCCCGCGTTCTGGGCCACGGCGATATCGGTGTAGAGCCGGTCGCCCACAGCGCAGATCTTCTCGTTGGGGATCCCGGTCATTCTGGCGATCACGTCGATCATATTGCGGTTGGGCTTGCCGATATACTCGGGTCTGACGCCGCTGGAGGCGGTGAGCAGCGCGCAGATGCTCCCGCAGTCGGGCAGCACCTCGCCGGCGGGCATGGGGCAGACCCAGTCGGGGTTAGCGGCGATGAATTTTGCTCCCCGGCGCAGGAAATGCACCGCGCGGTCGAGCTTTTCGTACACGAGCTCCGTGTCGAAGCCCTGCACGACCACGTCCACGGCATCGGCGTCGGTATGGCCGTTCTCGTCATTGACGAGCTTTACGCCGTAGCTCAGGAGCTCGCGGTAAAAGGCCCGCGTCCCCGCGAGGTAGACGGAAGCGCCGGGGCAGTTCTGCGTCAGATACATGCCCGTGGCCATGCCGGAGGTGAAAACGTTTTCCCTTTCGCAGGGAAAGCCGAGGCGGCGCAGGCGGGTGATGTAGTCCTCGCCCGCGCGGGAGGAGTTGTTGGTCAGGTAGATGTACTTCTTCCCGAGCCGCGGCAGATCCTCCATAAGCGCGACGGCGCCGTCGTAGACCTCGTCGCCGAGATACAGCGTCCCGTCCATATCGAACAGGAACAGTTCGCAATTTTTCAGCTTTTCCAAATTCATGAATCCTTATTCCTTTTCCGGCTTTGAGCCGTGGGTTTTGAACAGTCCGGTCTCCCGTCTCCTCAAAGCGCAAAACTTAAAACTACGCTTCTCCCCAGAGCAGCGCGCACCTGACGGCCTTGGACCAGCCGCGCAGCAGGCTTCTGCGCTTTTCCTCCTCCATTTCGGCGGTGAACACGCGGTCTACGGCCCAGTTGTTCTTTACATCCTCGAGGCTCGACCAGTAGCCCACGGCAAGTCCCGCGAGGTAGGCCGCGCCGAGCGCGGTGGTCTCGATGCAGCGGGGGCGGTATACGTCGGAGCCGATCAGGTCGGACTGGAACTGCATCAGGAAGTTGTTGGCGGAGGCGCCGCCGTCCACCTTCAGTTCGGCGATCGGGATGCCGGAATCGCGTTCCATGGCGCGGACGATGTCGTGCGTCTGGTAGGCGAGGCTTTCGAGCGTGGCCCGCACGAGATGCGCGCGGGAGAAGCCGCGGGTGATGCCCACCACGCAGCCGCGCGCCCGCTGGCTCCAGTGCGGCGCGCCGAGGCCGGTGAAGGCCGGCACCACGTAAGCGCCCGCCGTATCGGCCACCTTTTCGGCGTACTGCTGGCTCTCCCTGGCGGAGGTGATCACGCCGAGCTCGTCGCGCAGCCACTGGATGGCGGCGCCGGCGACGAAGATGCTGCCCTCGAGGGCGTACTGCACCTGATCGCCGGCAGAGGCGGCGATGGTGGTCACGAGGCCGTTGCGGCTCATGACGGGCTCCGCGCCGGTATTCATCAGCAGGAAGCAGCCGGTGCCGTAGGTGTTCTTCATGGTGCCCGGCTCAAAGCAGCACTGGCCGAACAGGGCGCACTGCTGGTCGCCCGCGGCGCCCGCGATGGGGACCTCGCCGCCGAACATCTCGAATTCGGTCTTGCCGTAGACGCAGGAGGAGGGCTTGACCTCGGGCAGCATGGACTTCGGCACGCGCAGCAGCTTCAGCAGCTCCTCGTCCCATGCGAGCGTGTGGATGTTGAAGAGCATGGTGCGGCTGGCGTTGGTGTAGTCGGTGACGTGGACGCGGCCGCCCGTGAGCTTGTAAATGAGCCAGGTGTCGATGGTGCCGAAGAGGAGCTTGCCCGCCTCGGCGCGGCGGCGCGCGCCGGGGACGTTGTCGAGCAGCCACTGGATCTTGGAGCCGGAGAAGTAGGCGTCCGGCACGAGTCCGGTCTTTTCCCGGATCACGTCGCCGTAACCGTCTCTGACGAGGCGGTCAATGATGTCGGAGGTGCGGCGGCACTGCCAGACGATGGCGTTGGCGATGGGCTCGCCGGTCTCCCTGTCCCAGACCACGGTCGTCTCACGCTGGTTGGTGATGCCGATGGCGGCGAGGTCTTCGGCCTTGACGCCGAGCTTGGCCATGGCAGCGTGGGCGACCTCGTAGGTGGTTTCCCAGATCTCGTTGGCGTCGTGCTCGACCCAGCCGGGCTGCGGGAAGATCTGTTTGAACTCCTTGTTCACGACAGCGCAGATATTGCCGGATTTATCGAACAGGATACAGCGGGAGCTGGTCGTCCCCTGATCCAGGGCCATGATGTATTTCATGGTTGGTTCCTCCCCGTTTTCTCGTTCTCAGAGCCGCATGAGCCTTGTCATGCGGGCGAGCGTCAGCCGGTTGCGGATCGCGCTGGAGATATCGAGGAAGCTGTCCTGCACGGACGGGTCGATGCCGAGTTCCTCCAGCGAGTGCTTGGCGCCGATCGCGGTATACAGGTCCAGCAGCTCTTCATAGCTCGGGATCCGGGCGACGATTTCCCGGATCTCCTGCCAGTGCTTCCGGATGGCCTCGGGCGGGAAGCTTGCGAGCACGTCGTTTTCGTTTTCCCTGAGGATGCCGTCGGCGAGCGGGCCGAACTCCCAGCGCACCCAGTCCTCGTCAATCGGGGCGAAGGGTCTGACCTCGATGCTCTCGCGCGCGGCCAGCTCGTGGTAGGCCTTCGCCACCATCAGCGTGCCCACGCCGACGCACTCGCCGTGCAGGCCGTGGGCGTTCTCGAAGCCTCTCGGCTTCATCTCCACGAGATGGGCGACAAGGTGCTCCGCGCCGGAGGCGGCGCGGGAGTTGGAGAGGATCTGCATCGTCAAGCCGGAGAGCATCTGAGTGTAGGCCATGGTCTCGATGTCCGGTTCCTTGCCGGCCTTGAGGTCATAGGCGCACTTCGTCATCAGATCCAGCGCCTCCTGCGCCATGCCGCAGACCTTCTCGCAAAAGTATTCGCCGGAGACGAGCGAAGCGATCTTCCAGTCGGCGATGGAGACGACCTTGGCCATGATGTCCTGCACGCCCGCGATGGTCAGAAAACGCGGCGCCCCGGCGACGATGCCGATATCGCAGATGACGGCGTCGGCCGCCTGCATGGGGATGGACTTCTTCTGCCCGTCGATGATGATGGAGCAGATATCGGCGGTAAAGCCGTCGGAGGAGACGATGGTGGGGATCGCGACGAAGGGGATGCCGAGCTTCCAGGCGCTGTAACGGCCGAAATCCATCAGCGTGCCGCCGCCCACGACGACTACGTAGTCGGGCTTGCGCGCGAAGCGCTTCATGCAGTCCTCGATCAGTCCCTTTTCGCTGTGCAGGCCCTTGGCCTCCAGCACGATCTCCTGATCGGCGCGGACGTGCACCATGCCGGGCAGCGAATAGGTGTTGGTGTCGTAGATCACGGTGCGGAAGCCGGAGAGACCCGCATCCTCCATGTACCGGTCGAAGCGCTGCAGCGCGCCGTACTCGCACACCACCAGCTTCGTGCGCAGCGCGTGTTCGCGCCCGCATGCGCAGGGCCCCAGATATTTCGCGGTATCGAGAATCATGCCAAAACCTCCCGTATCCATTTTTCGGTCATCCTGCGTTAATTTTACTATACCCGCGTGTATTTTGCAACGGCCAAACGCGCCGGAAACGAGGGGCGTCCGGTCGCAGGCGCGCGAAAAGCAGCGCGTTTCCCGCCGCGGGAGCGGCATCGGCAAACCGCCTCCGGGAAACCCGGAGGCGGTTTTGAGACTGTCAAAACAGGGCGGTGAGGAACCGAACCGGAGCCGCGGGGAGCGCATGAGGGCAAGGCCCGCCTCGCGTTTTGATCCCCCCGCCGTCCGAAAAAGGCGGAGGGGATCCGGTTTTTTCGGGCAAAATGCCCGGCGGAAGCGCCGTCAACACTGTCCGGATCGGACTTCTTTGGCAAGCGGAAACCGCCGCCGGAATCCCGGCGGCGGTTTGGCATCCCCTTATTCGGTTCAGGCCTTGACAGCGTTCTTTGCGGTGTCGCAGAGAGCGGTGAAGGCGGAGGGATCATGGATCGCGGTCTCAGAGAGCATCTTGCGGTTCATATCGATCCCGGCGGCCTTGAGGCCGTGCATGAAGCTGGAGTAGTTCATGCCGTTGGCCTTGCAGCCCGCGCTGATACGGGTGATCCACAGCTTGCGGAAGTCGCGCTTTTTCTGCTTGCGGCCGACGTATGCATAGCGGCCGGACTTCATGAGCTGCTCGTTCGCCATCTTATAGTGACGGGACTTGTTGCCCCAGTAACCCTTCGCCAGACCGAGAACCTTGTTCCGGTGCTTGCGGGTCATCATTGCGCCTTTAACTCTAGCCATTTGTATATCCTCCTATTGTCCGTCTGCCCTTATTTATAAGGGATCATTTTCTTGATGGTAGCTACGTTGGTCACGTCGGCGTAAGCCTCGGAGCGCAGACGGCGGCAGCGCTTGGTGTCCTTCTTGGTGAGGATATGGCTCTTGAACGCGTGTGCGCGTTTCACTTTGCCGGTCTTGGTGAGATTGAATCTCTTCTTGGCACCGCTGTGGGTCTTCAGTTTGGGCATGATGATTTCTCCTTTACGTAATTAGCCTTCGGCCTCGACAGCCTTGGGCGCTTTGGGCTTAGCCGGTTTCTTTGCCGGCGCGACGGGCTTGGGTGAGAGGAACATGGACATGTTCCTGCCCTCGAGCTTGGGTGCTTTGTCCATATTGGCGATCTCCGCGCACTTGGCCGCGAAATCCTTCAGCAGCTCCGCGCCGATCTCGGTGTGGGCCATCTCGCGCCCGCGGAAGCGGACGGACACCTTGACCCGGTCGCCGTCGGCGAGGAACTTCTGGCCGTTTTTCAGCTTGGTGTTGAAATCATTGGTATCGATGCCGGGAGACATACGGATCTCCTTGATCTCGATGACGCGCTGATTCTTTTTGGCTTCCTTTTCCTTCTTGGTCTGCTCGAAGCGGAACTTGCCGTAGTCCATGATCTTGCAGACGGGAGGGTTGGAACCCGGAGCGATCTTGACGAGGTCGAGCTCGCGCTCCTCGGCGATCTTGAGGGCGTCGGCGGCGGACATGATGCCCAGCTGCTCGCCTTCCGCGCCGATCAGGCGCACCTGGCTGTCAAGGATCTCTTCGTTGATCTGGTGAACCGCGTTTGCGATAGGAAACACCTCCGAAAGATAACGGTCAATAAATAAGCGCGGACGCACAGCATCCGCGCATAAAAACAGCGTAAGTCCCCGAACGGGGCGTTGCTCTTATTGACCCGGGCTGACTCGATGGCCGCCGGGTGAGGACGGGGATGCCGCACCTTCTTTGTTTTAGCTCTGATAATATAGCAGTCTTTTTCCGGTTTGTCAAGAGCCTCTCTCGAACTTTTCCGGAACTTTTTTCGCGGCTGTTCTCCGGGGGAATCGCCGCAAAGCTGCGGGCGCTGCTTTCTCAGTACTTCTCGTCCGGGACGCCCTCGGCGTTTTCCCGCTCCATCGCGAGCTTGACGACGCGGCTGGTGCCGAGGCGGTCGGCGCCGAGCGCGATGAAGTCCTCCGCGTCCTGGAGGGAGGAGATGCCGCCGGCGGCCTTGACCTTGACGAAGGAGGGGCAGTGCTCGCGCATGAGCTTCACGTCCTCGCGGGTGGCGCCGCCCCTGGAGAAGCCGGTGGAGGTCTTGATGTACTCCGCGCCGCACTTGGTGACGATCTCACACATCTTGACCTTCTCCTCCTCGGTCAGCAGGCAGCACTCGATGATGACCTTCAGCAGGGTCCCGGGCACGGCCTCGGCGACGGCCCTGATGTCCCTCTCCACCAGGTCCCAGCAGCCGTCCTTGACCATGGAGAGGTTGATGACCATATCGACCTCGTCCGCGCCGTTTTTGACCGCGTCGGCCGCCTCAAAGGCTTTGACGGCGCTGGTATTGTAGCCGTTCGGGAAGCCGATGACGGTGCAGACCTTCATCCTGTCGCCGACGTAGCGCTTGGCGCCGGCCACGTGGCAGGGCGGGATGCACACGGAGGCGCAGCGGTATCTGATCGCCTGGTCGCAGAGCTTGCGGATCTCCTCGCTCGTGCAGTCCACGCGCAGCAGGGTATGGTCGCATTTTTCAAGGATCTCGTTGATTTCCATACAGATTACTCCTTTGTCGTTTCTGTTTGAAGCTGCCTCCATTATATCCGTTTTCCCTGTCATATTCAAGAGCCGGTGCGGAATAGATTGGACTATCCTTTTCGATTGCGAAACGACTGTCGCAGCGGAAATCCAAACAAAGGAGCCTCAACCATGGACATGATCCCGGAAAACAACGTACTGCGTCTCGTGGGGACGCTTGCGGGCCGCCCGGCCTTTTCCCACAGCGGCCGCGGCGTGGAATTCTGGCAGTTTCCGCTCTCGGTGCTCCGGCTTTCGGGCACGGCGGACGTACTCAATGTGATCGTGCGGCGGGAGCTGCTGGAGGCGGCGGCGCTCTCGGCGGGCGACAAGCTGCTCGTGCAGGGGGAGCTGCGCAGCTTCAACAACCGGCGCGGCGAGGGCGCGAAGCTGGTCATCACGGCCTACGCGCGGGAGCTCTCGCTCTGCTCCGGCGAGGACGAGAACCGGCTGCAGCTGCTCGGCACGCTCTGCAAAGCGCCCACGCTGCGCCAGACGCCGCTCGGCCGGGACATCTGCGACCTCATGCTGGCGGTCAACCGGCACTACGGCCGTTCGGACTATCTGCCCTGCATCTGCTGGGGCGCGCTTGCGCGGCAGGCGGCGGGCTGGCAGGTCGGCGACCGGCTGCGCCTTGAGGGGCGCGTGCAGAGCCGCAGCTACCTCAAGCTCACCGAAGAGGGCACGGTGGAACGCACGGCCTATGAGGTCAGCGTCCTCACCGCCTCCCCTGCCGCGCCCTGCCTCCCCTGAAAGGAGCGCCGCCGGAGGCGGCGGGGCCGTCCGGACTGTCTTTTCCTGTCAAGCGCGCACTGCTTTTGTCAAAGAGCTTGACGGCCTCTGGGAAATACATTATGTTAACTCCCGGAGGTGGTATGATGAAAAAAAGTCGGTGGCTCCTGCTCGTTCTTGCGGTGCTGGGCCTCCTGTGCGCAAACCTGCGTGTGCAGTACCGGGTCACGGTGGCGGGCGCGTCGCTGCCCGGGCGTTACAGCCCCTCGGTGCTGCGGGAGGGACAGCGCGCGGCCGAGGCGGCGGCAGACGAGATCCTGCGCTATGACGCGAAAATGCCGGAGACGCATCTGCGCCTGGGCTTCGGCTTCCGGCGGCCGGAGAACGACGTGAAGGCCCTGACCGCGGCGCTTCTCGACGCGGTTTCAGGCGTTGCGCGGGCGGACGCGGTCACCGTCAACGGCATTCGCCTCGGCACGGTGCCGGACGGCGAGCGGTTCTGCCGGGCGCTGCGGGATTCCATCCTGAATCAGATGCCCACGGCCGCGGTTTCCGGCAACATCAGCGGGCAGCTCAGCCTGCGCAGGGTTTACACCCGCGCCGACGGCCATACGAACGACGAGGACATGGTGCTGCTGGTAACGGGCATGGCTCCCGTGATCTATCTGGACGGCAGCGGCAAGCTGGCCTGAAAAACGGGCTTCCCTCCGCAGGGACGGCCGTCACTCGTCCCTGCGACAGACGGCAGGAGCGAAAAAGAGAACAGGCGGATTCGTACACGGCTTCGGTACGGATTCGCCTGTTTTCTCTGCAAAAACCCAGCCGGGTTCTGCCGGGCGGCCGACGGTCGATCCCGCGGCAGCAGGTACGTCATGCTTTTTTCACATCCGCGGATCGTTTATCAAATCCCCGGCCCCGCTCTCGCCGAAGACCGCGATCCCGGCGTCCCGCAGGGCTTCCGCGGCCACGCCGAAGCCGGGGACCAGCGTTCCCGAAAAGCTGCCGTCGTAGATGCCGCCGCTGCCGCAGGAGGGGCTGCGCTCTTTCATCAACGCGGCGCCGCAGCGGTATTTTCCCGCAAGCGCCAGCGCGATCCGGGCGCCCTTGGCATACTCTGCGGTGACGTCGCGTCCGCCGCGGCTCACGACACGCGCACCTCTGCGCTCGGCCGGCTCCCGCGGGACAGGCAGCCCGCCCGCGCATTCGGGGCAGACAGGGATCAGGCGATACCGTTCCCGCAGCGCCGCGAGGGTCTCCCCCGCCAGCGCGTTGCTGCCGCCGCAGTATTTGCAGTCAAAGCCCAGCAGGCAGGCGCTGACGAGCAGCGTCCTCATGTCAGCTTCTCCAGCGCTTCCCGGTAGAAGCTCTCGGTGCGCTCGTCAAAGCAGACCATGCGTACGCGCTCGATCTCCGGGTGTCCGTCCAGATACGCCGCGATCGTGCCGATCGCGATCCGCGCGGCCTTGTCGAGCGGGAATCGGTACACGCCGGTGCTGATGGAGGGGAAGTCCACGGTCCGGCAGCCGTATTCGCTTGCCAGCGCCAGGCAGGAGCGGTAGCAGGATGCGAGCAGCTCCTCCTCGCCGTGCCCGCCGCCGTGCCAAACGGGGCCGGGCGTGTGGATCACGTACCTTGCCGGGAGCCGGTAGCCTTTGGTGATCTTGGCCTTTCCGGTCTCGCAGCCGTTCAGCGTGCGGCATTCGCGCAGCAGCTCCGGCCCGGCCGCGCGGTGGATGGCGCCGTCCACGCCCCCGCCGCCGAGCAGCGAGCAGTTGGCGGCGTTGACGATGGCGTCCGCGTCCTGCCGCGTGATATCGCCGCGGATGACCTCAATGCGTTTCATCGGCAGGCAACCTCCACTTTCCCATCATGGGCGGAGAGCGCAACGGTCTGCACGCCGTCCCCGCGTTTTTCGATGAGGGAGGACGCGATCTCGTCCTCGATCTCCTTCTGGATGAGGCGGCGCAGGTTGCGCGCGCCGTAGGTGACGGAGTAGCCCTTGGAAACGAGATAGTCGGTCAGGCTCTCGTCCCAGCAGAGCGTCAGGTTTTTCTCCCTGAGCACGTCGCGGACCTCGCCGAGCATAAGCAGCGCGATGCCGCGGAAGTTCTCCTCGGTGAGCTGGTTGAAGCAGACGACTTCGTCCACGCGGTTGAGAAACTCCGGGCGCAGGAACTCGCCCAGCGCCTTCATGGCGCGCTCGCGGCTCATATCGCTGATCGTGCCGCCGAAGCCGACGCTGCCGGTCTTGTTGTTGGAGCCGGCGTTGGTCGTCATGATGACGATGGTGTTTTCAAAATTCACGGTGCGGCCCTGCGCGTCGGTGATGCGCCCGTCGTCGAGGATCTGCAGCAGGATGTTCATGACGTCCGGGTGCGCTTTCTCGATCTCGTCGAAGAGCACGACGCTGTAAGGCTTGCGGCGGATCTTCTCGGTGAGCTGCCCGGCCTCGTCGTAACCGACGTAGCCCGGGGGTGAACCGATGATGCGCGAGACGGAGAACTTCTCCATGAACTCCGACATATCGAGGCGGATCAGGCTTTCGGGCGAGTCGAACATATCCGCGGCGAGGCGCTTGACGAGCTCGGTCTTGCCCACGCCGGTGCCGCCGACGAAGATGAAGGAGACGGGCTTGCGCTTGACCTTGAGGCCGACGCGGCTGCGGCGGATCGCGGCGCAGACGGCGTCCACAGCCTCATCCTGTCCGACGATATGGGCTTTGAGCCGCTCGTCGAGCTTTGCGAGGCGCTCGAGCTCATCCTCCTTGATAGAGCTGGCAGGGATCTTGGTCCAGAGCTCGATGATCCGCGCAAGGTTATCGACGGCGAGCTTCGGCCTGCCCGCGGCCTTCAGGGCTTCCAGCTCCTGCTCGAGCTGGATCTCCTTGCTTCTGAGCTGGGCGATGCGGGCGTAGCGCTGATCCAGCTTCTCTGGGTCCTGTTCCTTGTTGTCGCTCATGAGCGCCTCGCGCTCGAAGCGGACGTTCTCCAGATCCCGCTCGGCGAGCATTCTTCGTTTGATGCCCTCGTCCTTGAGATTGACGTCGGAGCAGGCCTCGTCGATCAGGTCGATGGCCTTGTCGGGCAGGAAGCGGTCGGTGATGTAGCGCTCGGAGAGGATCACGGCCTGGCGGCACATCTCGTCGGAGATCTCCACGCCGTGGTAGTCCTCGTAGTAGTGGGCGATGCCCTTGAGGATCGCGACGGAGTCCTCCAGGGAGGGCTCGCCGACGGTGACAGGCTGGAAGCGGCGTTCGAGCGCGGAATCCTTCTCGATGTGCTTGCGGTACTCGGTGAAGGTGGTCGCGCCGATGACCTGGATCTCGCCGCGCGAGAGGGCGGGTTTGAGGATATTGGCGGCGTTCATGCTGCCCTCGGCGTCGCCCGCGCCGACGATGTTGTGCACCTCGTCGATGACGAGGATGATGTTGCCCTCCCTGCGAATCTCCTCGATCAGTCCCTTCATGCGGCTCTCAAACTGGCCGCGGAACTGGGTCCCGGCGACGAGCGCGGTCAGATCCAGCAGGAAGACCTGCTTATTCTGCAGCTTGTAGGGCACGCTGCCCATGGCGATGCGCTGGGCCAGGCCCTCGGCGATGGCGGTTTTGCCGACGCCGGGCTCGCCGATGAGGCAGGGGTTGTTTTTCTGGCGGCGGTTGAGGATCTGGATCACGCGCTCCAGCTCCTCCTCGCGGCCGACCATGGAATCGAGCTTCCCCTTCCGGGCGCGCTCGGTCAGGTCGATGCAGTAGTTGTCGAGGAATTTCCGCTTTGCGGGCTTCTGTCCCTGCTTGGGCTCCTCGCTGCGGGGGCGCTGCTCGTTCTGCGGAGCGCTCCCCTGCCCCTGCGGGCCGCCGAAGAGGCGGTTGAGGAACGGGAAGGTCGCGGTCTTGCCGTCGTCGTCCTCGTCGCCGTCGGCGGGATCGACGTTCATCAGATCCTCCGCGCCGGAGAGGGCGTTCATCATTTCGCCCGAGAGGCTTTCCAGATCCTCGTCGGAGATCCCCATTTTGTTGATGACGTCGTCCACGGGCTTGATGTGCAGCTCACGGGCGCACTTGAGGCACAGGCCCTCGTTTTTGGTCTGGCCTGCCTCGATTTTGGTGATAAAGATGACCGCCACATTCTTGCCGCAGCGGGAACACATGGTAGCCTGCATTTTGCCTCCTTGGATACTATGTACAGCAAACTCGCCTCGCGCAAACTGTGCGAAAGCAAAAGGGTGTGATTCGGGAATTCTGTTGTAACTCCCCCGGCCGCCGGGAGCGGACGCGGAGGCCTCGTGACAGCCGAACGGGCGGCCGCAAGGGCCGCCCCATTTTTTTGCGGAAGAGCCGATTTTTCTGACCTCCCGGGCAAAGCGGCGGCTCGCCGCGCCGCCGGGCCGGGAAGGCAGCGCGCTGCCTCACAGCAGGCTGTCGGTGATGAAGCGGAAGGCAAGGAAGAAGCGGGCGAGCGTGGTGCTGCCCAGCGTATCCTTGCCGATGAGGAGACCGAAGAAGCTCAGCAGCCAGCACAGCAGCACGCAGTAGAAGATCCCCTTCAGGAAACCGAGCGTCGCGCCGCCGATCTCATCCAGCAATTCCAGGTTGGGGAGGCGGAAGGACATATTCCCCACGTTTCCGATGGCGACCAGCACGATCAGGATCAGCAGGAAGCTGATAACGAGGCCGCCAACGTAGCAGATGGCGTCGCTGAGGGTGGAAATAACCGCGTTCTGCATGCTCATGCCGGTCTCATCGGAGACCTGCACGGCCCACTCGCCGAGCTCCTCGGCCCGGTCGTTGTAAAAGCCCATCGTGCGGAAGCACTCGTAGGCGTAGTCGTAGCGCAGGGAGGGGTCCTGCGCCAGCACATCCTCAAGCGAGAGGCTGCTGTCGCCGTAGCCCATCTCCTCCAGCACGTTGTCTCGGGTCTTCTGGGAGCTGATGAAGCCGTCCACGAAAGGCTGCAGCGCGGGCACCACCTCGTGGGAATAGGCGGAGGACAGAAGGCTGCCGCCGAACAGGGCGATCACGATGGCGAGGATGCCGGCGACGCCGCCGATCAGCCCGCGCCGGTAGCCGCCCCAGGTGCAGAGCGCCACGATCACCAGCAGAACGATATCGATAATGAGTCTGATCATTTTCTTTCACCCACTCCGCGCGGGCAGAGCCCGCGCTTGGTTGTAGCGTTATTGTAACATGGATTTGTGAATAAATAAACTGTTTTGTTTTTCCTTTCCCTCATCGCGCACCGGGCGCGTGAAGGCGGTTTCGCCCGTCAGCGCAGCATCATCTCTCCGACCGCGCCGTCGTACCAAATCCGGTTGAGGTACAGTCCCTGCGGCGGCATGGTCGGGCCGGTGAGGCGACGGTCGCCCTTTTCTAAGAGCGCCGGGATCTCTTCGGGACGGAGCTTGCCGTAGGAGGCGTAGATCATGGTGCCGACCATGGCCCGGCACATATTGTAGAGGAAGCCGTCGGCGCAGATGGAGACCGTGATGAGCTCGCCCTGCTTCTCCGCCCGGCACCAGTAGACGGTGCGCACGGTGGTTTTCGTCTCGGTGCCCACGCTGCGCACGGCGCGAAAGTCGTGGGTGCCCTCGAAGGCGCGGGCTGCGGCCTGCATCTGTTCCAGATTCAGATCCTGGGGATAAAAGCATGCCCTTTTCTGCAAAAAAGGATCCCGAATATTGCTATTGTGTATTTTGTAGATATATTCCTTTTTTATACAGGAGCCGATGGCGTTGAACTCCTCCGGCGCCTCCACCGCGTCCTGCACGGCGATGTCCGCGGGCAGGCGGGAGTTGACGGCGAGGGCCATGCGCTCGATGGGGATGCGGCAGTCGGAGCGGAAATTTGCGCAGTAGCGCAGGGCGTGCACGCCCGCGTCGGTGCGTCCGCAGCCGACGGTCCTGACCGGATGGCCGCAGACCTTCGTGAGCGCCGTCTCCAGCGTCTCCGCCACCGTGATCTCGTTTTTCTGTACCTGCCAGCCGTGATATCCGCTTCCGTCGTAGCTCAGGCGCAAAGCGATGTTTCTCATAACCAAGCTTCCTTATAATGACTATACAATGGCGAAAAACCAGAAGGCTTTTCGCCGCGCCGCATTGCGGCGCGGCAAAACAGCGCGGCTGTTTTGCCATATATTCATTGCAATAAGAATCGGGCGAATGATTCACAGCATCATTCGCTGCCAAACTTGTCGTTATCAGCTCCCCCTGTGCAGGGGGAGCTCCCGCGCGGCGGCCGAGGGGCCGTCCCTACAATCTCCAATGCTTCAGTACGATCACCGCGGCGAGAAGCAGCAGGCCGCAGGCAAAGGCGATCGCGTCCCTGCGCTCCATGGAAAGCTGCTTCATGCGGGTACGTCCCTCGCCGCCGTGGTAGCAGCGGCTCTCCATGGCGACGGCCAGCTCGTCCGCCCGCCGGAAGGCGGAGACGAACAGCGGCACCAGGATCGGCAGCAGCGCGCGGGCGCGCTGGAGCAGGTTCCCGGTCTCAAAATCCGCGCCGCGGGCCTTCTGGGCGGACATGATCTTGTCCGTCTCCTCGATCAGCGTCGGGATGAAGCGCAGCGCCATGGACATCATGATGGTCATCTCATGCACCGGGACGCGCAGCTTCTTGAGCGGGTTCATCAAAAGCTCCAGCCCGTCGGTCAGCTCCATGGGGCTGGTGGTATAGGTCAGCAGGAAGGTGCCCGCGATCAGCAGCGTGATCCTGAGCATCATCTTCACCGCTCGTTCGATCCCCTCCCAGGTAATGATCCAGCCGGGGACGATGGGTCTGCCCGTCGTATAGAAGATGTTGAGCAGCGCCGTGAGGGCGATGATGAAGAGCATGGGCTTGAGGCCCTTGAAGATGCTCCTCGGGCTGATGTGCGAGACCGCCATGCAGGCGACCGTCGCCGCGAGCACGAGCGCGTAGCCCGCCCAGCCGGAGGCCTGGAAGAGCGCCACGATATACAGGAACACCAGGATCAGCTTGGTGCGGGGGTCGAGCCGGTGCGCGACGGTATCGCCGGGGAAATACTGGCCGAGAGTAATGTCCTTCAGCATGTGCCCACCCCCTTCGCCCGCTTCACGGCCTCAAGGAGCTGCCGGTGTGTATAGATGGCCTCGGGCAGCGCCATGCCCCTCTCCCGCAGCGCCATGGCGACGGAAGTAGCCTGGGGGACGGCGAGGCCGATGTTGATGAGCTCCTTCGGACGGGAAAAGACCTCCTCGGGCGTGCCGTCCATAGCCACGTGCCCGTGGTCAAAGACGATCAGGCGCTCGGTAAGGCGCGCGGCGTCGTCCATGTTGTGGCTGACGATGATGACGGTGGCGCCGCTCTGCTCGCGGTAGCGGCAGATGTTGTCCATGATCTGGCGGCAGCCGGCGGGGTCGAGCCCCGCGGTAGGCTCGTCGAGGATCAGCACGCCGGGGCGCATGGCGATGACGCCCGCGATGGCGACGCGGCGCTTCTGCCCGCCGGAGAGCTCCAGCGGGGAGCGCGCGAAGAGGCTCTCGTCCACGCCGACGAAGCCCGCGGCCTCGCGCACGCGCTCGTCGATCTCCTCCTTCGCGATCCCCATGTTTTTCGGGCCGAAGGCAATATCGGCGAATACGGTCTCCTCGAAGAGCTGGTATTCCGGGTACTGGAACACGAGCCCCACCTTCCGCTTCACGTCGCGGCGGGAGGCTTTGTCCTTATGGATATCCTCCCCGTCCAGCAGCACGCGGCCGGAGGTCGGCTGCAGGAGGGCGTTGAGATGCTGGATGAAGGTGGACTTGCCGGAGCCGGTATGCCCCAGCAGCCCAACGAACTGTCCCGCGGGGATCGTGAGGCTCACGCCCTCGACGGCGACCTTTTCAAACGGAGTGTGCGCGCTGTACGTGTGGCACAGCTCCTCAACGGTGAGTACAGACATAGGCTTACTGATCCTTCCGGTCCCTCCCGCATCGCGCTGCGGTGAAGGCTGGTGATTCGTCTGACGCGCGCATGACGGCGTCGGCGCAGGGCTCAGCCTGCAGGATATCGAGCGGCAGCGAAAAACCTGCCTTGTTGAGATCGAAGCAGAGCCGTACGGTCTCGGGCACGTCGAGTCCCTCCCGCTCCATCAGCTCGACCTGCGAGAAGACCTCGCCGGGCGTACCGTCCGCGGCGATTTTGCCGTTGGACATGACGACGAGGCGGTCGGCGCCGACGCACTCCTCCATATGGTGGGTGATGAGCACGACGGTCATGCCGGACTCGCGGCAGAGCCGCGTCACGGTGGCGACGACCTCGCGCCGGCCCTGGGGGTCAAGCATGGCGGTCGGCTCGTCGAGGACGAGCACGCGCGGCTGCATGGCGATGACGCCTGCGATGGCGACGCGCTGCTTTTGTCCGCCGGAGAGCAGGTGCGGCGCGTGCTGCCGGTATTCGAACATCCCGACGGTCCGGAGCGCGCTGTCCACGCGCTCGCGGATCTCCTCCGGGGGAACGCCGAGGTTTTCCGGCGCGAAGGCGACGTCCTCCTCGACGACGTTGGCCACGATCTGGTTGTCCGGGTTCTGGAACACCATGCCCACGCAGCGGCGCACGTCGAGCAGGCGCTGCTCGTCGGCGGTGTCGATCCCGTTCACGAACACCTTGCCCCCGGTGGGCAGGAGGATGGCGTTCATATGCTTGGCAAGGGTGGACTTGCCGGAGCCGTTATGCCCCAGCACGGCCACAAAGCTCCCCTCCTCGATCTCCAGGTCTACGCCGCAGAGGCTGTCCCGGTCGGAATCGGGGTAGCTGAAATGTACGTTTTCGAATCGAATGATGCTCATAGCGTCCTTTCCCGCATCCTCTGGATGGGAATTGTCTCCCTGCGCCGGCGTCGGGTCAGGCAAGCCGGCCTTAGCGCCCGCGGCAGTCAATCGGGCGAAGGAGGCCTTACGCCTCCCATCGGCAGCTCGCCCCGCAGGGCAGGAACAAGCCCGAATCGCTCACCGGCAGGGCGAGCTCCTGGCTGTCGGATCGGCCGCCGAACTTTTTCGTGAAAATGCTCTCGGTCACATAGCTCAGGACCGAGGGGGACAGCCCCGTGGTGTAGGAATTGATCAGCACGAAGAGCGGCTCGTCAGAGAGCGCCCCCGCGCAGAGGGAGACGAAGGGCCAGAGGTTTTGTTCCAGCTTCCACACCTCGCCGCCGGGTCCGCGCCCGTAGGAGGGCGGGTCCATGATGATCGCGTCGTAGCGGCGGCCGCGGCGGATCTCCCGCTCGACGAACTTCGCGCAGTCGTCCACGATCCAGCGGATGGGCGCTTCGCGCAGGCCGGAGGCGGCGGCGTTCTCCTTGCCCCAGGCCACCATGCCCTTGGCCGCGTCCACGTGGCAGACGGAGGCGCCGGCCTTCGCACAGGCGATGGTCGCCCCGCCGGTATAGGCGAAGAGGTTCAGGACGCTGACGGGCCGGCCGGCGGAGCGGATCTTCGCCATCGCCCAGTCCCAGTTGGCGGCCTGTTCGGGAAAGAGTCCGGTATGCTTGAAGTTCATGGGCTTGACGCGGAAAGTCAGCTCCTTATAGCGGATGCTCCACTCGGCGGGCAGCCCGCCCTTGTCCCAGCTTCCGCCGCCGCTGTCGCTGCGGCGATAGCGGGCGTCCCGGTCGTTCCAGTGGACGTTGCGCCGGGGCGTATCCCAGATGGCCTGCGGGTCGGGGCGCACGAGGTAGTACTCTCCCCAGCGCTCCAGCTTTTCCCCCCGCGAGCAGTCGAGCAGCTCGAAATCCTTCCATTGATCGGCGATCCACATAGCACACAATCCCGTTCCATAGTAATTCGTAGTATTTTATCATGCCCGCGCCCCGCGGTCAATAGCCTTGTTCGCGCGCGGCGGCGGTCGAACAAGCGAAAAAAAGGCCGCCGCACCGGCGATCGAGGTCGCCGGTGCGGCGGGCGGGCGGCAGGCAAAGCCTGTACGATCTCAATGGCAGTTGAAGTAGTAGATGGCCATGGTATCGGCCAGCACGACATCGCACTTGCCGGAGAAGAGGTAACTGAAGCATTCGATGGTGCCTCCCGCGAGGCGGGTGGTCTGTCCGAGGCGCCGCGCGATCCCCTCGTCGCTGTTGAGGGCGTCCATCGCCTCGGCGGTGGAGCACATGGCGAGGCTCTTGCCGGCGAGCATCAGCTTGTTGTAGATAAAGCTGCCGCCTCTGGCCGCGATCACGATATCGTTGTGCACATAGGGGCCGTATTCGCTGTACTTACCCTCCTCGACCTCCTTGTCGTTCAGGGCGACGCCGCCCCAGGCGCAGTCGATGTTGCCGGAGGAAAGCTCGATGTAGACGTTTTCTTTTTCGATGGTCTGGATCTTCAGGTTCCAGCCCAGCAGCTCGGCCACGGCCATCGCAAGCTCCACGTCAAAGCCCCAGAACTCGCCGTTGGAGAGGTAGGCCATGGGGAAGGAGTTGACGTCGACACCGATGATGAAGTCCCGGGGGGCGGGCTGCTCCTCGAGTTTTTCCAGCGCCTGTTCGTCCCGCTCGAAGCGGATGATGCGGCTGCCGAACCATTTATTCGCAAGCTCGTCCACCCGGCCCCGGGCGTTGAGCACCTTGAGCGCGGCGTCCACGTAATCCTGCGTCGGGTCGCCCACGCGGAAGGCGAGGGAGTAGTCCTGCTCCACCAGCGTGGTCACGGTCTTCACGCCGTAGCGCCCTCCGCGGGAGCCGCAGGCGGCGCAGCCCAGGGCCAGCGCAAGCGCCAGCAGTATACAGATCGTTCTTTTCATTGTTCGCATCACCAGTTATCTGCGCCCTCCGCGGGAGCGGGCGGCGCGCGCGTAGTCTCTCTCCCGCCGGTCGGCGGCGGCTTCCACGAGGAAGCCCGCCAGCAGCAGCACGATGATCACGCCGAAGCCGATCATCACGCTCCGCCTGGCCCCGTGGGGGCGCACAGGCTCGACGGCTGCCGCGGCCTCCGGAGCGGGCTGGGTTTCCGCCGGGCTCTGTCCGGCGTCGGGGCTCTCCCCCGTCTGCTGCGCCGGTGCCGCCTCCTCGGCGGCGGCCGCAGCGGCGGCCGCTTCCTCCTCGGCCAGGCGTCTGGCCTCTTCTTCGGCGAGACGTCTGGCTTCTTCCTCCGCCTCCTGCCGCTTCTGCTGCTGATAGGCGGGGAGCTTTGCGTCGAGCGAGCGGGCGTAATCCTCAAAAGCGCCGCAGAACTGGGCGATCACGGTGTCCGACGCGCCCATGTTCTTGGTCATGACAGTCAGAATAAAGGGGTTGTCGGTGTAGACGATGCCCGTGTCGTGCGTAAACTGTCGGCCCATGGAATCCATGAAGTTGCCGTATTTCTGGGCGACGGGCACGTCGGTGATGCCCGCCTTGAAATACTGCCCTGGCTGGGCGAGCAGCAGATGCTCGACCACGTTCGGGAAGCGCTCCTGCTCGGTATAGAGGGTCTGCATGACCTGCGTCATAAAGCGGGCCGTAAAGTAGCTGTAATCGTAGAAATCCTGCACATAGTACTCCGCGGGGAGCTGGGCGTACTGCTGATACAGGGTGCGGCACTCGGCGTCGGTGCCGATGTAATGCATCATGGCGTGGGCGTAGTCGTTGTGGGAGTAGACGAGGATGAGCTCGTTGGCCTCCGCGAGCGTGAGGCCGGAGATCTTGGTTTCGTCGGTGATTTCGCCGGCCTTGTAGCGCTCGGCGAGGATCATCATGACCGGCACCTTGTACATGCTGGCGCTGTAATACCACGCGTCGGGATTCCAGTACCAGGTATCGCCGGTGGCGGTGTAGCAGAAGCCGACGCTCAGGTTTTCCGGGTCGAGTCCCTTGCTGCGGCAGTAATCGTCGACGATCTGCTGCAGCGCAGCGGGATCGAGGATGCCGGGGTCCTCCGCCGCTTCCGCCGCCGGGATCTCCGCGTCGGCAAAAGCAAAGCTCCCGCCGAGCACGGCCAGGCACAGGAGCACGGCCAGAAGCCGTTTTACCATGCGCCCCGTCATAGCTCGATGCCCTCCGCGCTGCGGCGGAAGCCGCTCTCATAGTAGGCGCGGGCGGCGCGGATCAGGTAGTCCGTGTCGGCGCTGCCGGCGGTCTCAAAGCAGGAGTGCATGGCGAGCTGGGCCAGGCCGATGTCCACGGAGTCCACGGAGACGTGGGCGGTGCTGATGTTGCCGAGCGTGGTGCCGCCGCGCAGGTCTGCGCGGTTGGAGTAATGCTGCACCGGCACGCCGGCCCGGCGGCAGATCTCGGCAAAGACGGCCTCGGTCACGGCGTCGGTGGTGTATTTCTGGTTGGCGTGGTGCTTGATGACGATGCCGCCGTTCATCACGGGGCGGTCCTGGCTGTCGGCGAATTCGGGATGGTTGGGGTGCACGGCGTGGGCGTTGTCGGCGGAGGCCATGAAGCTTGCCGCGACGCTGGTGTAAAACTCCCGTCCGAGCGCCTCGCAGATGCGCCAGAGCGCGTCCGCGAGGAAGTCGGAGTTGGCGCCCTGCTTGGTGGTGCTGCCGACCTCCTCGTTGTCGAACACGCACAGCAGCGGCGCGTTCTTGCCCGCTTCCGCCGCAAGGAAGCCCTCGAAGCAGCCGAAGGCGCACTGCAGGTCGTCCAGCCGCGGAGCCGCGATGAACTCCCCGTCCGCGCCGAAGACGACGCCCGGGGTGCGGGGGTAGAGATACAGGTCGGTGGAGATAAGGTCCTCCTCCGCCACGCCCGCGGCCTCGGCCGCGATCTGTTCCATGCGGCCCATGGCCTTCTCGCTGCCGAATAGGGGCAGCATATCGGTCTTGATGTCGTACTTTTTGCCGTCGTTGGCGGTACGGTCCATATGGATGGCCAGATTGGGGATCAGCGCCAGATCCCGCCGGATGTTCACCAGCTTCGTGACGATCTTCCCGTTCTCGCGCACGGTGACCCGGCCTGCGACCGCCAGCGGGCGGTCCAGCCAGGGCGCGCAGAGCATGGAGCCGTAGCGCTCGACGCTCAGGCGGGTATAGACGCCCGCGGAGGGGGCGTCGGGTCTGCCGCGCAGCTTGAAGGCCGGGGAGTCGGTGTGGGCGGCCATCATCAAGAAGCCGGAAAACGGCTCTTCCGGCAGACGGAAGGCGATCAGGCTCGAGCCGTTCCGGCAGACAAAATACTTGCCGCCGGCCCGGAGCTTCCAGATCTCCGTCTCTTTCAGTTCGGTGTAGCCCTCCGCCAGCAGGCGGGCGCTGAAATTGGCACAGGCGTGCCAGGCAGTCGGGCTTGCGTCGATGAACGCAAGCAGCTTACGGTTGGTTTCGGTCATGTCTTCTCCTGATATGTTCCTGATCGCTCCCCTGCGGAGGGGCGGCGCTCAGTTAAAATTGACGAAGCTCCACTTCGCGCTGTCGATGGCGGAGGCGGGCACGTTTTCCTGCAGCGTCAGGATCCTGCTGCCATCCACGGCGTATTCGGTAAAGCGCTCCGCATCGTCCTTCCGGCGGTCGTCCGCGAGCCTGCGGGTCATCACCAGCGCGGTCCCCTGCAGCTCGTAGCAGTCATAGCAGACCGTCACGGTGCCGTGGCGGTGCCAGAGCTCGTTGGTGGCGGCGTCATAGTCGCTGCTCCAGGTGATCGCGTCGCTGTCCTGGAAATCCACACGCACGCAGGCGTCCTTCTCCGGATCATAGGTGAAAAGGATCACCGCGTGCTCCCCCTCGAAGGTGTGCAGCCGGAGCACAAGCTCCTCGCTGCCGTCGCCGTTGAGGTCGACGCTCCTCGCCTCCTGGTGGAGGTTGGTGCTCGCGTATTCGATCAGGAAGGGCTCCTGCGGGGAGCTGCCGTCGGCGCGGAAAAACTGCACGCGCAGCCGTCCGGCGTTGGCGTATACGTGTCCGAGGGAGACCGAGTCGGTCTCGTCCCCCTGCTGCGCGGAGCCGAAGATCTCGGCCTTATAGCGCAGCTCTCCCGCCCCGGTGCGCAGCGCACCGGAGAGGCTGGAGACCGCGTCCTCGTCGGCCGGCTCCGTCCCCGCCTCGCTCGTCGGAGCGGGCGCGGGCGTCTCGGTCGGTTCCGGGGTGGGCGCGGGTGTTTCCGTCGGCTCCGGCGTGGGCGCCGGGGTCTCCGTGACGACGGGCTTTTCCGTCTTGCCGCCGACCAGCGGCAGATCGCCGAAGCCCCGCAGGGCGTAGAGCGCAAAAAGCATCGCGCCCACCACGATCACCGCCAGCAGCAGAAGTAAAATATGTCTTGTTCTTCCGGTCATTGTTTTTCCCCCACGCCGTATTCCACCACGAAGCCGATGGAGCCGGAGTAATACTCCGGGAAGTCCCTGGCCGGGTTTTCACGGCAGTCGTTATAGCACCAGCCGTTATGGTTCCAAAGCATAATGAAGTCCTCTGGGGCATTGTCGTAGGCGTCGACCTCTGACGGCTCGTTTTCGTCCCAGGGATAATAACTCACGTACTCGTCGGTCTCCCAGACGTATTCGCCGTTGAGCCGGTAGCAGCCGATCCAGGCCCGGGCGAGCCCCGCCTGGCCGATGGCCTCCGCCACCTTTTCCAGCTCCTTGGGGCTCGTGATGACCGCGAGATGGCCGCCCATGCTCTCGGCCTTGGCTCTGGCCTCGATCCAGCCGGCGTCGTCCACGACCACCTCGTAGCGCACCTCGGTCGCGCCGATGAGCGGGTCGGGCAGCGGGGTAACGATGCTGCCGGTGCCGTTCTCGCCAAGCTGCGGCGCGTTCTCGCCGGGGGTCGGGGTGCTCACGGTCATGGTGCCGATGCTGGTATCGGGCCGGTTCCACTCGCGCAGGAAGATCCGCGCTCCGGCCGCCACGCCGAACAGCAGCACACACAGCAGCAGCACCACCAGCACGGGGCGTTTGCGGCGCTTGCGCACCTCCTGGCCGATTTGCTGGCTGCGCACGGGATCGTCGGAATACTTCACCGCCGTGCGCCGGGGCTGGGGGCGCGGCACCACGGGGGCGAGTTCGGGGTTTTTTTCCTCCACGAGGATAGGGATCGGCTGGCGCTTCTCGCGGCCCGGCTCATAGACGCGCACGTCGTCCGGTTCCGCTTCCTCGCTCGGCGCGGGGCGGACGGGAGCGGCCGGCTCTTCCTCTTCCTGCCGGCCGAAAAACTCCGCCACCAGATCCTCTGCGGATTCCGCGATCAGATCCTTCTCCGGCTTTTCCGGAGCCTCGGCGGCAAGGATCTCCTCCATGGCCTCCTCGGCGCTCACTTCCTCCACCGGCGGCTCTTCGGCCGTTTCTTCCTTCGGCGTCTCCGCCGCGCCTCCGTCGCCGCTGATGATCGCCATCATCATTTTTTCGATATCGCTCAGATCGCCGTCGTCCTTGCGGAAGATGCCGCGGGCGCCGTCGGTCTCGTCCAGATACTTGTTGTCGAGGCAGCTCTCCAGCATCACGGCCAGCTCGCCGACACTCTGGTAGCGGTCCTCCTCCCGGAAGGCCGCGGCCTTCTCGAGGATCTCCCGCAGCCGCGCGCCGCAGCCCTTGGGCGCGCGGATCGCCTTGCCGCTCATGCGGGTGAGCTGGGCGTTGCTGCTCTCCCCCTCGAAGGGGAGTTTGCCTCCGGTCAGTCCGTAATAGAGCAGCAGGCCGAGCGAATAGACGTCCGCCGCCTGGCTCTTCGTGCCGTGCCAATAGAGCTCGGGTGCGATAAAGCAGAGCTCCTGGCCTTCCCAGTCGCCGTCGCGGCCGTCGCCGATGACGAGCTCGCCCGCCGCGTCCCGCCGCAGGTTCTCGGGGTAGACGCCGCCGCGGTACGCCGCGCCGGCCTCGCCGTGGATCACGCGGCACAGCTCGATCAGCAGCTCGCAGAGCTCCTGCCGGTTCAGCCCTTTGATCTCCTCCCCCAGGTTTTTCCCGGGTTCAAATTCGTTCTTGGCCATGGGAACAGCCTCCTGCAGACTTCAATACGGATCTCATGTTATGTTAACATAAAGTGACGTCTTTCGTCAATACTCAGCGCTCAGGTTTTGTGTCCGGCGTTCGGCGCAAAGGCCTATTTTTCCATCTTCTCCGCGAGCTTCTCGATCGCGTCGGCGTAGCGGGCGAGCTCCTTGTTGGCGCGGCCCTCGATGCTTTTGGCGATGCGCAGCAGCTTCTCCGCCGCCGCGACGAGGCGCAGATAAACGGGGCTCGTTTTATGCTGCTTCCCGTCGGCCTTCTTTTCGACGGGCGTCCCCTCGGTGATGCGCACGAACTGCCCCAGCCGCAGATCGAAGCAGGTGCCGCTGTAAGGGGCGAAGGCATGGTAGCCCTTCTCGTCGTTGAGGCAGGCGGTGAAGCTGTCGGCGGACTCCGGGTCGCCGTGGTTCACGAACACCAGCTTCGGTTTCTCCCGGAAGCCGTCCAGCCAGCAAAGCAGCCCGTCCTTGTCGGCGTGGCCGCTGATGCCGGGGAGCTTGTCGATCTGGGCGTTGACCTCGATGTCCTCGTTGAAAAGCTTGACGGACTTTGCCCCGTCCACGATCACGCGGCCGAGGGTGCCCGCGGACTGATAGCCGACAAAGAGCACCATGCACTCCTTGCGCCAGAGGTTGTGCTTGAGGTGGTGGCGCACGCGGCCGCCGTCGCACATGCCCGAGGCGGAGAGGATGACCTTCGGCTCCCTGTCCTCGTTGATGGCGCGGGACTCTTCCTGGCTCACGCTCAGCTTCAGCCCGGGGAAAACCAACGGATTTACGCCCGAACGGATCAGGCGGCGCGTCTCGTTGTTGACGTACTGCGTGTCGCACTGGAGAAAAATCGAGGTCGCTTCCACGGCGAGCGGACTGTCCACATACACGGGAAATTCCCCGTGCCCGGTGACAAGCTGGCGCTCCTTGATCTCCCGGATAAAATACAGCATTTCCTGCGTGCGGCCGACGGCGAAGCTGGGGATGACGACGTTGCCGCCGCGGTCGAGCACGGTCTGGATGCGTTTGGCGAGCTCCTGCACGTAGTCCACGCGCTCCTCGCTGTGCAGCCTGTCGCCGTAGGTGGATTCCAGCACCAGGTACTCGCTCTCCTCGACGAACTGCGGATCGCGCAAAATAGGCTGGCCGCTGTTGCCGAGGTCGCCGGAGAAGGTGATCTTGTGGGTCTCCCCCGCCTCGGTGAGCCACACCTCGATGGCGGCGGAGCCGAGCAGGTGTCCCACGTCGGTCATGCGGATGGAGACGCAGTCGTTGACCTGGACCATCACGCCGTAGGAGCAGGGGCGCAGCAGGGAGATGGCGCCGAGGGCGTCCTCCATGTCGTAGACCGGCTCGACCTCCTCGCCGCCGGCGCGCTGGTTTTTGCGGCTCTTCCACTCCGCCTCGGATTCCTGGATGTTGGCGCAGTCGCGCAGCATGATGTCGCAGAGCGAGCAGGTGGCGGCGCTGGCATAGATGGGGCCGCGGAAGCCCTGCTTATAGAGCAGCGGCAGCATCCCGGAGTGATCGACGTGGGCATGGGTCAGCAGGACGAAATCCAGCGCAGAGGGGTCCACCGGCAGCGGCTCGTTGACGAACAGATCCTTCCCCTGCTCCATGCCGCAGTCCACAACGCCCTGTTTGTCGCCCACCTCCAGATAGGTGCAGCTTCCCGTGACCTCATGGGCGGCGCCGAGAAAGGTGATCTTCATAGTTCCCGCTCCTTTCAGAAAGAGGTATATCCTGTTTTTTATTTTACACCAAGCCGTCCCCGTTCGCAACGGCTCTTCACAAAAGTTAAGGAAAAACGGATTGCCGCGCCGGTGTTCCACAAGCCGGCGCGGCAATCCTGTTCTGCTTTTTCCCTTCCGCTTACGCTCAGCCTACCATTCAAAAATACTGATCTGGCTCGTGTCGGGCAGGTCGCCGAGCGCGCCCATGGCCTTGAGCTGCTCCAGGTGGGTCTGGCTGACCTTGGGGCAGACGCGGTTGAGTTCCTCGATGGAGATGAATTCCTGCCCGGACCTCCCCGCCGCCGCGAGATCCTGCGCCGCCGTCTCGCCAAGGCCGGAGATGGCCACGAAGGGCGGGCGCAGCTTCTTATCCTCGGTGATGAGGAACTTCGAGGCGTCGGAGCGGTAGAGGTCGATGGGGGCGAACGCAAAGCCGCGGAGGTTGAACTCGTACACCGCCTCGAGCGTGACCTGCAGGTCCTCCTCGTTCGCGCTCAGGTCGTTTCGCCGCTTGAACTCGTTGAGCTTGCGGCGCACCGACTCGGTGCCGCCGGTCATCATCGCCGCGTCAAAGCCGCCCTTCTGGCTGCGCCGGTAGAAATACGCGCTGTAAAAGGCCAGCGGCTCATGGACCTTGAACCAGGCGATGCGGAAGGCCATCATCACGTAGGCCACCGCGTGCGCCTTCGGGAAGAGGTAGGCGATCTTGCGCGCGGACTCGATCCACCAGTCGGGCACGCCCATGCCGCGCATCTGCTCCTCGGCGTTGCCGGGAAATTCGCCGCTCTTTTTGACCTTGCCCTTACGCACGGCCTCCATGGTCTTGAAGGCGAGCGCGGGCTGCATGCCCTTCTGGATGAGGTAGATCATGATGTCGTCGCGGCAGCCGATGGTCTGGTTGACGTCGGCGATGCCGTTGACGATCAGATCGTGGATATTGCCCGCCCACACGTCGGTGCCGTGGGAGAAGCCGGACAGGCGCACCAGCGTATCGAACTGGCTGGGCTGGGTGTCCACCAGCATCTGGCGGGTGAAGGGGGTGCCGAACTCCGGCACGCCGATCGAGCCGGTCTTGCCGATGATCGGGTCGTCGTCGGGCAGGCCGAGCGCGGCGGGGCTGGTAAAGATGGACATGGTCTCGGGGTCTGACAGGGAGATCGTCTTCGCGTCCACGCCGGTCATGTCCTCCATCATGCGGATCATGGTGGGGTCATCGTGCCCCAGCTCGTCGAGCTTCAGGAGGTTTGCCTCCATGCAGTGGTATTCAAAATGCGTCGTTATGATATCGCTGTTGGGGTCGTCCGCCGGGTGCTGCACAGGGCAGAAATCGGTCACGTCCATGTCCTGCGGGATGACGACGAGGCCGCCGGGGTGCTGGCCGGTGGTGCGCTTGATGCCCACGAGGCCGAGGGCGAGGCGGTTTTCTTCGGCCTTGGTGGCCTGGATGCCGCGCTCCTCCAGATACTTCTTGACGTAGCCGTAGGCTGTTTTCTCCGCGAGCGTGCCGATGGTCCCGGCGCGGAAGACGTGGTCCGAGCCGAAGAGCACCTCGGTATACTTATGCGCCTTGGCCTGGTATTCGCCGGAGAAATTGAGGTCGATATCGGGGGTCTTTTCGTTGCCCGGGAAGCCGAGGAAGGTCTCGAAGGGGATGTCGAAGCCTTCGCGGTTCATGCGCGTGCCGCAGTCCGGGCAGTCCTTCTCGGGCATATCGGCGCCGCAGCCGTAGCTGCCGTCGGTGACGAACTCGGAGTGGCAGCACTCGGGGCAGACGTAGTGCGGCGGGAGGGAGTTGACCTCCGTGATGCCGGACATGTAGGCCACGATCGAGGAGCCGACGCTGCCACGGCTTCCCACAAGGTAGCCGTGCTCCAGCGAGTTCTGCACCAGCTTCTGCGCGGACATGTAGATCACGTCGTAGTTGTGGTCGAGGATGGTGTTGAGCTCGGTATCGACGCGCTCCTGCACGATCTTCGGCGGGTTCTCGCCGTAGATGCGGTGCATCTTGCCGTAGACGAGGTCGCGCAGGTCGCGGGCGGAGTTCTCGATCTTGGGCGGGAACAGGTCCTTGGGCAGCAGCTCGATCTCCTCCACCTGGTCGGCGATGGCGCGGGTATTCGTGACGACGAGCTCGTAGGCCGTCTCCTCGCCGAGATACGCAAACTCCTTCAGCATCTCGTCCGTGGTGCGGAAATAGATCGGGCAGTCGCGGTCGGGGTCGGAGAATTTCTTCGCCGCCTGCAGGATCTTGCGGTACTGCTCGTCCTCGGGGTCGAGGAAGTGCACGTCGCTCGCGGCGACGACGGGCTTGCCGAGCTTCCTGCCGAGCGCCAGGATCGTGCGGTTGTATTCCTGCAGCACCTTCTCATCCTTCACGCGCCCGTTTTCGATGAGAAAGCCGTTGTTGCCGATGGGCTGGATCTCCAGGTAATCGTAGTAGGAGGCGATCTTCTCGAGCTCCTTCTGGCTCGCGCCGGTCATGACCGCGCCGTAGAGCTCGCCCATGCCGCAGGCGGAGCCGACGAGGATGCCCTCCCGGTGCTGATTGAGCAGGCTCTTCGGCACCGTGGGATTGCGGTGGAAGTATTTGAGGTAGGACTGCGAGATCATCTCGTAGAGATTTTTCAGCCCCCTGCGGTTTTTCACCAGCAGGATCATGTGGTGGCTCTTCGCGACGTCCGTGCGTTTTAAGCGGTGGTAGACCTCCTCGATACCGTCGAGATCCTTCGCGCCCTGTGCGCGCAGCATGGGCAGGAACTTGTCCATCATGCGCGCCACGACCATGGCGTCGTCGGAAGCGCGGTGGTGGTTAAACTGCGGCAGGCCGAGGTGGTTGGATACGATGTCCAGCTTGAAGCGCTTGAGCTCGGGCAGCAGCGCCTGGCTAAGCGCGAGCGTATCGAGAAAGACCGGGGAGAATTTGAGGCCGCTGCGCAGCGCGGCGGCGGTCATGAAGCCCACGTCGAAATGCGCGTTGTGGGCAATGAGCGGGCGGTCGCCGGCGTAGGCCATGAACTGCTCCATGGCCTCCTTCTCCAGCGGCGCGTCCTTCACGTCGCTGTCCCGGATGCCGGTCAGCTCCGTGATGTTCGCCGGGATCGGCTTCTGGGGATTGACGAAGGTGTTGAAGGTGCTCTTGATCTCTCCGCCGGAAAAGATGACGGCGCCGATCTCGGTCATGCGCTCGTCCTGGGCGTTGAGGCCGGTGGTCTCGATGTCGAAGGCGACGAACTCGGTGTCGAGCGGGAGCTTCGACTTGCCGATGACGGCGGCGTTGCCGTCCATGTCGTTGACGAAGTAGGCCTCCATGCCGTAGATAATCTTGACGCCGTGCTTTTTCCCGGCCTTCCACATATCCGGGAAGGCCTGCGCCACCCCGTGGTCGGTGACAGCGATGGCGGGCATGCCCCAGTCGGCCGCGCGCTTGACGGCGGCGGCGGGGTCGGTGAGCGCGTCGAGGGCGGAGAAGCGGGTGTGAAGGTGCAGCTCCACGCGCTTGACCTCGGCCTTGTCCGGGCGCACGGTGCGCCTGGACTTCATGATGCCGCGCGGCTCGAGCACCATGTCGTTGTCGTATTTTGACCAGATAATCTCGCCCTGTACGGTCAAATGGTCGCCCACGCCGACGCGCTCGATGATGCTCCTGTCGTCGTCGGAGCGCAGAAAGCGCGTGACGGAGACGGAGTTGGTGCGGTCGGTGAGGTCGAAGGCCAGCACCGCGCCGCCGTTTTTGGTGCTGCGGCTGGTGACGGCGACGACGTCGCCCTCGACGGTGACCTTGCCGGATTCGAGCGTCAGGGTGTTCATGGGCACCGGCTTCTGGCGGATGGCGCGGCCGAAGAGCAGGTCCCCCTTGGGGCCGTCCCCCCCGCTGTGGACGGGCGTTCCGGAGGAGGGCGTCGCCGCGGCCTTGGGCCGGGGATAATCCGGCACGATGGCCGCGGTTTTCAGGCCGTAGTCGGCGCGCAGGCGCTCGGTGAGCGTGTTGACGTCCACGGGCGAGGGCATGGCGGCAAAACGGGCGCAGACCACGAGGGTCCGCTCCCGCGCGTCTACCTGCGCATCGGTCACGTATGCCTGTTCCAATCCGCCCGCAAGGCTCCGCAGATCCTCACAGCCGGGAAAAATCTTTAAAAACGGGGTGTAATCGGTCATGGTTACCTCTGAGGAAGGATCGTTTTGCGTCGTGAGTTTTGAGCGCGTCGGAAAGCGGAAAACTCAAATCTCAAAGCTCAGAACGGTTCATCGTTCTTGATCAGCTCCATCAGCCTGTCGCAGAGCTGGTCGTAGTCGTAGGTGCCCAGCACCTGGCCCTTTTTGAAGAGCAGGCCCTTGTCCCTGCCGCCGGCGATGCCGTAGTCGGCCTCCCGCGCTTCGCCGGGCCCGTTCACGACGCAGCCCATCACCGCCACGGTGATGTCCCGGTCGAGGCTGCGCACCATGCCCTCGACCCTTGTGGCCAGTCCGATGAGGTCGATCTCCGTGCGCCCGCAGGTGGGGCAGGAGACGAATTTCACGCCGCCCTTCCGAAGCCCCGCGGCTTTCAGGATCGCGATGCCCGCGGAGACCTCTCTGACCGGGTCTGCCGTAAGGGAGACGCGGATGGTGCTGCCGATGCCCTCGTTCAACAGCGTGCCGATACCGACGGCAGACTGGATCGTGCCGTTCCACTCGGTGCCCGTCTCGGTGACGCCGAGGTGCAGCGGATAGGGGAAGACCTCCGCCGCCATACGGTAGGCCGCGACGGTCAGCGGCACGGTCGAGGACTTGAGCGAAAGGCAGATCTCCTCGAAGCCGAAGCGAGTCAGCAGCTCCACATGGCCCTTTGCGCTCTCGACCATGGCCTCCGGGCAGGGGTGGCCGTATTTTTCCAGCAGGCGTTTTTCGAGGGAGCCGGCGTTGACGCCGATGCGGATGGGGATGTGCCGCGCTTTGCAGGCCTCCGCCACCGCCCTGACGTTCTCCTCCGCGCCGATGTTGCCGGGGTTGATGCGGATCTTGTCAATGCCGCGCTCGGCGCACAGCAGCGCGAGCTTATAGTCGAAATGGATGTCCGCCACGAGCGGCACGTCCGTCCGCTCCTTGATCTTGTCGATGGCGAGGGCGGCGCGGGTGTCGGGCACGGCGACGCGGACGATCTCGCAGCCCGCGGCGCGCAGCTCCTTGATCTGCCGCACCGTGGCCTCCACGTCCCAGGTCTTGGTGTTGCACATGGACTGCACCGTGACCGGCGCGCTCCCGCCGACCCTCAGGCTCCCCACCTTGAGCTCTCTGGTCATTTCGCGTGTATACATGGCGATCCTCTCCTGCGTCTTTCTGTATTACTGAAATAACAGTATAGCACAGTCTCCGTCCTTCGTACAAGGGGAAAAACGCCCCGCGCCGCTTCCCCCGCGCCGCGGCGCAGGGCGGAAGACAGACTGCCGCGCCGGCGATGCGCATCGCCGGCGCGGCAGCGGGTATTCTTTTGGGCAGGCAGGCGCTTACCGCTGTTCGTTGACGTAGATATTCGCCTTGCTCTGCACGAGGCGGGCGACCTCCTCGGCGGACTTCTGCCCGGCGAAATAGGCCTGTGCCTGCTCCTTCACGATGTTGAGGATGCTGTCGTTCTGATCCGTGACCTTGGTCGTGGTGTTGATGAGCTCCAGCAGCTTGTCGGCCTCCTTCTGGCTGAGGGCGTAGATTTCGTAGGTTTTGCCATCGCCGAAGCCGATGCCGCCGCGGGGCTCCTGGATCTTGTCGCCGTTCTCGTCGAGAATGTAGTTGCCGTTTGCATCCGTCTGATACTTCGGGGTCATGGCTTCCTTGAGCTTGGCGTCAAAGACCTTCTTGACCACAGGCAGCCCGTACTGACTCTCCTGGTACTCAGTGCTCAGGATACTGCGCAGGAAGCTCCAGGCGGCCTCCTTGTTCCCGCAGCTGGCGCTGATGGCGTAGGCGTTGTCGTCCAGGGAGATCATATTGCCGATGCCGTTGTTGGTCGGCCAGCCGATGTAGGTGCTGTCGCCGCCGAAATAGAGATCGTTGATCATCACGTCTTCGATGCTGGAGATGGAAGTCTGCATGAGCATCTGCCGTCCCTGCGCGATGCGGTTCGGGGTGCTTTCATCCTCGTTCCATTCGTAATCCTCCCAGTTGAACTCCTCCAGGAAGGCGTTCGAGAAGGCAAGCAGGTCGGTAAACTCCTGGCTCTCAAAGCTGCACTTGCCGGTGCTCCAATCCACGAAGTCGTTCATATCGAGGCTCATCAGGGCTCTGAGCACGTCCTCGCGCGTGGTGTACTGATCCAGCGGCGTGCAGCCCTCGGGCATGGAGGCGAGCGCCTCCCGGAACTGTTCGTAATCCCAGCCCGGCTTGTCGCCCACCACGGAGCTTGCGCCGATCAGGCTCTGGACGGTGAAGCTGGGGCAGATGCGGCAGAGCGCGCCGTTATATTCCATGGCCTTCAGCACGGTGGGGAAGAAATCCTCCCGGCTGATGCTCGTGTCCGCGTCGAGGTAGGGGTAGAGGTCCTCCAGCAGCCCTTTCCCGGCGAGCTGGCTGTAAGGCAGGCCGTTGAGGGAGAACAGATCCGGCACCTTGCCGGAGAGGAGCTCAGTGGTCAGCTTGGTCTGGCCCACGCTCCAGTCGTCCTCGGTGTTATACTCCGAGTAGTCGCGCAGCTCGATGCGGACGCTGTCGCTCTTGCGGTTGAAGGCGATGATGCGGTCGCTCATGTCGTAGGGCAGGGACATGACCGCGAGGGTCAGTGTCTGCTTCTGCGGCAGAGAGCTTGCGGGGACCGGGGAGAGCCGGACGAGCTCCGTCTCGTTCTTTCCGTTTTTGGTGGAGCTGAGCACGGCGGTGACGCTGCCGTCGGCGTCGAAGCTCAGGTTGGTGACGTAGTCGCCGTTGACGTCGCAGTTGATCCAGTTGAGGATCTTTTCATTGGCGTCGTTGGCGAGGTCGATACCGTAGAGGTTGGAGCCGCTGCGGTAGCAGAGGTCGTACTTCCCGCCGCCGGGGAGCAGGTCATAGGCGTTGTTGGGCAGGCTGAACTTCGTGCCGAAGCGTTTGCCCTTCGTGTCGATGAGGCGCAGCTCCATGCCGCCGCTGCCCCAGCAGGTCACGCCGAGGCTGCCGTCCCGCAGGCGGACGAGGTTGCTGAGATAGTCGTCGCCCCCGATCGTATAGGCGACGCTGCCGTCGGGCGTGAGGGCCACGACCTTCGTCTCGTCGACGACGAGGAGGTTGCCGTCCTCATCAAGGCACAGGTCGCGGATGTAAAAGTAGACGTCCTCGCCGGCGCGGTAATCCACGAGGCTGATGCTCAGCTCGCTGCCGTCGGTGTCGAGTCTGCGGATGTAGTAGTTGCGGGTATAGTGCCACTTCTCCCAGGAGCCGTCGCTCTCCAGCTCAGAGGGTTTCCCGTCGAACCAGTTGGCGTAAACCTGCTCCAGAACGACGAGCTTGCCGTCCGCGCTCTGGCAGATCCCGCAAAGCTCGCTGCCGGAATTGAAGTTGGTGCGGCCCTCGGTATCTTCGACCGCCGGCATCGGCTGGTATTTCTCCAATTGGGCGGCCATGCCGCTGCTGCTGACAAAGTAGATCGACGAGGCGTAGACGTCGAGCTGTCCGTCATACTCCAAGGCCTCTCCGTCGTTCAGCTCCCGCTCCCCCACCTTCTCGTAGGCGGTGGCGTAGAAGCCGTCGTCGGTAAAGCAGCGGGGGTTAAGGTAGACGTTGCCGATCAGTCTGACGGGCGTGAAGGACGGCGTATAAACGAGCGTGTCGGCGGGCGTTTCCTCGGGCTTCTCCGCCTTCCCGCCACCTGTTTCGCAGGCGGCAAGGCTCAGCGCCGCTGCGGCGGCGAGCACGAGGCACAGCAGGGCGCGGATCTTTTTTTTCATATTCTTTCCTCCTGAATGCGCAAAGCGCAGAACCGGATCGTACGATCACCGTTGTGCCGTGATTATAACACATCATACGGGCTGTGTATCTTAAGAATCCTTAAATCTTGTTCCACCGTTTGTTTCCTTTAAAACTTTGTGGTACAATGTCGCCGTATCAGGAAAGAAAAAACCGTGACGGAGGTTGACGATATGGCCGTGCTTTCCCGCATCCTCATAGTGGACGACGATCCGGACATCCGAAAAGTGCTCTCTCTTCTGCTGAAGGATTCCTATTTCGTGGCAGAGGCCGCCGACGGCGCGGAGGCCGTGAGCTATCTGCGCGCCAATCCCGACACGGACCTCGTGGTGCTGGATGTGATGATGCCCGGCATGGACGGGCTGGAGACCTGCGAGAAGCTGCGGGAGTTTTCCAACGCCCCGGTGCTCTTCCTGACGGCCAAATCCGCCGAGCGGGACCGCGTCGCCGCCTACCAGAGCGGCGGGGACGATTTTCTCTCCAAGCCCTTCTCCCAGGCGGAGCTGCTGGCCAAGGTCTCCTCGCTTCTGCGGCGCTACCGGCAGTACCGGGGCAAGCCCGCCTCCACGCTCTCGCTGGAGGGGCTGGAGCTGGATCTGGCGGGGCGCGCCGTCAAGGTGGGCGGCCGGCCCGTCACGCTGACAGACACCGAGTACGCCATTCTGGAATATCTGGTGCAGAACCGGGGGAAGGTCGTCACCGCGGCGGAGCTGTACGAGGCCGTCTGGGGGGAGAAGTTCCTCTCCGGCTCGGGCAACACGGTCATGGTGCACGTGCTGAACGTGCGCCGCAAGATCGAGGAAAACCCGTCCAAGCCGAGGATCCTCCGCACCGTTTGGGGAAGGGGTTATCAGATTGACTAAACGCTTCCGCCTGCCCCGCTCGCTGGATGCGAAGATGCTCTACATACTGCTTTTGAGCACGGTCTGCGCGGTGGCGGTCTTTTCCCTCGCCTACGGCGCGGCCACGCTTGCGCTCAACCGCTTTTATCTGAGCCCGAACGCGGTGGCCGCGCGGCAGGCCGAGCTCTACGCGGATTTTGCGGGCTATGTGAGCGCCAACGAGCTCTCCGGCCGGGACAGCGCCGCTGTCACCCGCTACAACACCCGGCGGGATTATGTGATGGTGAGCGTCTACACGCCCGAGGAGCTGGGGCTTGATCCCCGCGCCGCGCAGACGGGCGGGGTGCGCCCGCAGTATTCCGCGCTCTACGGCAAGCTCTACCCCATGAACTTTGCCGACGGCCGCTATTACGTGCGCATCGAGGACTCGACCGGCATCCGCGAGGACTATCTCAACCGCATCATCGCGATCCTGCTGGGGAGCCTCGCCTTTGTGGCGGTCATGCTCCTCTATGTCCGCCGTCTGACGGGCCGCATCATCCGCCTGTCGAAGGAGGCCGGCGCCATCGGCGGCGGCGACCTGCAGGCAGACATCACCACCGACGGCGTGGACGAGCTGAGCCAGCTCGCGTCCGAAATGGACCATATGCGAAACGCGGTCATCGAGCGTATGTCCGGCGAGCGCCGGGCGTGGGAGGCCAACTCCGAGCTCATCACCGCCATCTCCCACGACATCCGCACGCCGATGACGAGCCTCCTCGGCTATCTGGAGCTGCTGAACGAGAGCGGAAGCGACCCGGAGCACCGCCGCCAGTTTGCCGCCAGCGCCTATGGAAAGGCGCTGGAGCTGAAGGATCTGACGGACGAGCTCTTCAAGTACTTTCTGGTTTTCGGCCGCGGCGAGCTGCAGATGGACAGGGACCGCTACGACGCGCGCCTGCTGCTGGAGCAGCTTCTGGGCGAGGCGGAATTCGACCTCGCGGACGCGGGCTTTCCGGTGCGGCGCATCGAGTTTTCGGGCGAGGCCACGGTGGAGACCGACCCGCTCTATCTCAAGCGGGTGCTGGACAACCTGGTGTCGAACGCCCGCAAATACGCCGACAGCAGCGAGCCGGTGATGATCGTCTCGGAGCTGAAGGACGGGGAGCTCTCGGTCTGTTTCTCCAACGCCGTCGCCGCCGCGGCGCCGCGTGTGGAGAGCACGAAGATCGGCCTGCGCACCTGCGAGAAGATCATGGAGGCCATGCAGGGCCGCTTCAAGACCCGGCGGGACGGGAATCACTTCGCCGCCGAATTCACGCTCCCGGCGCAGGCCGAGCCGTCAGCGCCTTGAACCCCTAAAACAAGAAACCGCCGTCTGAAAAGCCTGCAATTGCAAGCTTTTCAGAACAGCATTTTGCCCGAAGCAAAATGCTCGGCGGCTGAAGCACAGGCAAAAAAGTCCCCTCAAGGGACTTTTTGACAAGCTGAAAACGGATTGCCGCAGCGGCTGCGGCAATCCGTTTTCTATTTTTCGGGGGACGCCGTCCCCAGCGCTCACGCCTCATACGGATACCCGATAGCAAGCAGGCAAAGATCTGCGGGACAGCATGGCGCCGGACAAGGCGGACGCCGCAGAGCATAAGGGAGAGTTATGGTCAAGGAGTCCAACGCAGGTTGGCACCATTCCGGCCGCTAAGATTGTCTTGTTTTTATTGGGTATCCCAGCCCAAAACCTTATAGTCCTGCGCCTCTACGGCGGCCTTCATGGCTTCGGCGTCCACGCTGCCGGTGACGACGGCGGTGCCGGCGGTGTGGCTGACCACAGCCTCCTCCACCCCGTCGAGCGCCTCGAGCGCCTTCCTGACCCGCGCCTCACAGTGGGGGCACATCATACCTTCGATCCTGAGTGTTGTCGTCATGTTTGTCTCCTCCTTTTCGTTTTCGAGGACGATCTCCTCGGCTTTCCGCCCTTTTCGGGGTCTGTCATGGCTGGGGTCCTGCATCCTGAACAGATTGAGCCGCAGCGCGTTTGACACCACGCAGAAGCTCGAAAGGCTCATGGCCGCCGCGCCGAGCATGGGGCTCAGGCTCAGCCCGGCCCACACGAAGCAGCCCGCCGCCACGGGGATACAGACGGCGTTGTAGAAAAAGGCCCAGAACAGGTTCTCGCGGATATTTCGCAGCACAGCGCGACTCAAGCGGATCGCCGCCGGGACGTCGGTGAGGCGTGAGCGCATCAGCACCACGTCCGCCGCGTCGATCGCAACGTCCGCCCCCGCGCCGATGGCGACGCCGATGTCCGCGCGCGTCAGGGCGGGCGCGTCGTTGATGCCGTCGCCCACCATGGCGACCCTGCCAAACTGCTGCAGGCGGCGGATCGCGCTCTCCTTCCCGTCGGGCAGCACGCCCGCGATCACGTGGTCCACCCCGGCCTCGCGGCCGATGGCGGCGGCGGTGCGGGCGTTGTCGCCGGTGAGCATCACGACCTGCACGCCCAGCGCCTTCAGCTGCCGCACGGCCTCGGCGCTCTCGGGCTTGATGACGTCCGCCGCCGCGAGGATGCCGAGGAAACGGCCGCCTCTGGCAAAGAGCAGCGGGGTCTTCCCCTCTTCGGCGAGCTTTTCCGCCTGCGCGAGCGCCTCGCCCGGCAGCGCCGTCTGCGCGCGCAGATACTTCAGGCTTCCGCCGAGCAGCGTCTCGCCGTCCAGCGTCCCGCGCAGTCCGTTTCCGGGCAGGGCGCGGAAGTCGGAGAGCTCTCCGGGCCTGACGCCGCGCGCCGACGCCTCCTTCCGCACGGCCCCGGCCAACGGATGCTCGCTCCGGCTCTCCAGCGTGGCCGCGAAAAAGAGCAGCTCCTCCTCGGTCACGCCCTGCGCGGGCAGCAGCCCCGTGATGCGCGGCTCGCCCGCCGTGATCGTGCCGGTCTTGTCCAGCGCCACGATATCGGCGCGGCCGGTCTCCTCCAGCGCGGCTGCAGTCTTGAAGAGCACGCCGTTTTTCGCGCCGACGCCGCTTCCCACCATGATCGCCACGGGGGTGGCGAGGCCGAGCGCGCAGGGGCAGCTGATGACCAGCACGGAGATGCCCCTTGCGAGCGCGAAGCCAGCGCCCCGGCCGAGCAGCAGCCATACCGCCGCCGTCAGCAGGGCGATCGCCATGACCACCGGGACGAACACGCCGGAGACCCGGTCCGCGGTCTTGGCGATGGGGGCCTTGGTGGCCGCCGCGTCGGAAACCATGCGGATGATCTGGCTGAGGGTGGTGTCCTCCCCCACCCGCGTCGCCTCGCAGCGGAGATAGCCCTCCCGGTTCACGGTCCCGGCGCTGACGCGGTCGCCCGCCGCCTTGTCCACAGGGAGGCTCTCTCCGGTCAGCGCAGACTCGTCCACGGCGCTCGCGCCCTCCAGCACCACGCCGTCCACGGGGATGTTCTCCCCCGGCCGCACGGCGAACACGTCGCCCTTTCCGACGCGCTCGACGGGGACGGTCTTTTCCTCGCCGTCAACGACCAGCGACGCGGTCTTCGGTGCGATCTTCATGAGGCTTTTGAGCGCGTCGGTGGTCTTGCCCCTGCTTCTCGCCTCGAGCGTCTTCCCCACAGTGATGAGGGCGAGGATCATCGCGGCCGACTCAAAATAGAACTCATGCATCCAAGGCATCGCGGCCTCGCTTCCGCCGCCGGCCTGCGCGCCCGTCATGGCAAACAGCGCCCACACGCTGTAAACGAAGGCCGCCGAAGAGCCGAGCGCCACGAGCGTGTCCATGTTCGGCGCGCAGTGCAGGAGCCCGCGGAAGCCGCTGATGAAAAATTTCTGGTTGATGACCATGACCGCCGCGGCGAGCAGGAGCTGCGCAAGCCCCATCGCCACATGGTTGCCGTTGAAAAAGCGCGGCAGGGGCCAGCCCCACATGCCGTGCCCCATCGAGATATACATCAGCGCCAGCAGGAAGCCCAGCGAGAGCAGGAGCCTGCGCCGCAGCTTCGGCGTCTCCCGGTCCGCGAGGGCGTCCTCCCGCGGGGGCGCGGCTTTTTCCCCGCCCTTCCGGCTTGCGCCGTAGCCCGCGGCCTCGACGGCGGCGACGATGCTCTTTTCGTCCGCCGTGCCCTCCACGCCCATGGAATTCGTCAACAGGCTGACTGCGCAGGCCGTGACCCCCGGCACCGCGCCGACCGCCTTCTCCACCCGGGCCGAGCAGGCCGCGCAGCTCATCCCGGTCACGTTGTATTGCTGCATTTCCCTCTCCTTCCTGGCTCCCTCTCCGGGGGAGCTTGCGCGAAGCGGGGGGAAGGGGCGCTCCCTTCCGCATGCCCCTGTCACCCCTTCCGGCGCTTCCCCCGGCGGGGAAGCGCTTATTTCATCATCTTCTGCAGCGTGTCCAGCAGCTCGTCGATGACCTCGTCGTTGCCGGCGCGCACGTCGTTGACCACACAGGAGCGGATATGCCGGCTCAAAAGCTCCCGGCTGAAGGCGTTGAGCGCCGCGTTGGCGGCGGCCGCCTGGGCGAGGATGTCCGGGCAGTAGGCGCCACGGTCGAGCATCCCCCGCAGTCCGCGGATCTGCCCCTCGATCCGGCTGAGCCGGTTGCACAGGGACCTGTACTCCTCCGGGGAACGTTCCTTCGTCCTGTGCTCGCCCTCCGTCGGGGCGCAGCAGCACTTTTCTTCCATGTGTCTCAGCTCCTTTCCCCTGCATCATATACCCCCACGGGGTATTTGTCAAGCACATTGTTGGAAGGTATTAACCGCTCGTCAGAGAAATATCTACGCTTGCAAATCCGGCGCCGCTGCGGTAACATGGAGTCACCAAACAACGGCAAAACGAAAACGGAGGCGAAACGCCATGAAATGTCCCCGCTGCGGTCGGGAGCTGGTCGAAGACTCCCACCGGAAGATCCCCCTGCTGATGTGCTATGACTGCGGCTACATTGAAGGCCGCACCAGCGGCAGCGACCTGGCCGGCAAGCGCAACTTCGCCCGGATGCAGGAGCTGAACCTCAACGAGATGGCGGCCTTCCTGGCCGACGGTCTGGGCGTGGACGTGCACGCCGTGGCCAAGTGGCTGGAAAGCTCCACGGACTGAGCGCAGCAGCGCGAAAAACGGAGGCAGGGCCTCCGTTTTTTGATTGTCAAATCTGTTCCCGTAAGATATAATACTAAGCCAGACAACGATCGCATCGGAGGCTCTTATGGACGAGATCAACGCCGGAACCCTGTATATCGTCGCAACGCCCATCGGCAACTCGCGGGATATGTCGCCCCGCGGGACGCAGATCCTGACGGACGCGGACATCATCGCCGCCGAGGATACGCGCCGCTCCATGGTGCTCCTCAACAAGCTCGGCATCAAAAACAAGCTGGTCTCGAACCACAAGTTCAACGAGTACGGCAAGGCCAGGTATTTCATCTCCGAGATGAAGGCGGGCAAAAGTGTCGCCGTCATCACCGACGCGGGCACGCCCTGCATTTCCGACCCCGGAAACGAGCTGATCAAGGCCGCGGTCGAGGAGGGCATCCGGGTAGTGGGCGTTCCGGGCTGCTGCGCCGCGGTGAACGCGCTGGCCATCTCCGGCTTTGATCTGAGCGCCTTCACCTTCTACGGCTTTTTCCCCCGGGAGAACAGCGAGCGCCGGAAGCTCCTGGAGAAGCTCCGCCGCGGCGACACGCGCACCTTCGCCTTTTACGAGTCCCCGCTGCGCATCCTCTCGCTGGTGGACTTCTTCCTTGAGAACGAATGCGGCGTACGCCTCTGCCTCTGCAACGACATGACCAAGCTGCATGAGATGAGTTTTCGCGGCACGCCCGCGGAGGTCAAGGAGCAGCTTCTTGCCAAGGGCAGCTACGACAAGGGCGAGTACGCGGTGGTGCTGGAGGTGCAGCCGGACTACGTGTTCAACAAGGTGGAGCACACGGTCTCGGCGGAGGCCATGCTGGTGGACGCGATGGTGGCCGGGGAGCTGAGCGCGAAAGAGGCCGTTTCCGCCGTGCTTGCCGACGAGAACAACTCTTACAGCAAGAACGAGCTGAAGGCTGCCGCGCTGCGTTTGAAGAAGCTGTTTGAATAAGATGAAAGACAGGAATCTCACAAGCGAGCTCTCCGCGGCGCTGGACACGCTCTCCAAGGCGGTGTTCAGCCAGCCGGCCGACCGGAGCGCGGACCAGAAGCTCAGCGTGCGCCCCCTGCTTATCCGGGGCAGGCGCGTATTCCAGCTCGAGCGCCGGCGCGGCGCGCAGGCCTTCCATCAGAATCTGGAGGGCGAGGCGCTGCTGCGGCTGTGCGCAGACGAGCTGGACGGGCGCTACCGGCAGGTGCTGATCGTGACGGAGGCGTCCTCCGCGCAGTACTGCCTGCGGCAGAACGGCCTGTACAAGAAGATCGGCGCCGCCTCCGTGCCGCGTCCCGCGGCGGCGCAGGGACACGACCGCGAGAAGCGCTACCTGCTCTCCGAGGGCGAGGCGATCCCGGCGCTGGTGGATCTCGGCGTCTTCACGCCGGACTACCGGGTCGTCAAGGCCCGTTACGACAAGTACCGGCAGATCAACCGCTTCGTCGAGCTGATCGACCAGGCCTTCACGGACAGCAACCGGAAGGCGATCACGATCCTGGACTTCGGCTGCGGCAAAAGTTATCTGACCTTCATCCTCTATTACTATTTCTCCGTCAAACGGGGCATGGACGTAACCATCATCGGCTACGACCTGAAAGCGGACGTGGTCGCGCACTGCAACGCCATCGCCGAAAAATACGGCTACGGCGGATTGCGCTTCGTGCACGCGGACGTCTCGAAGGACGTGCTGTACGGCGAGCGGGTGGACATGGTGGTCACACTCCACGCCTGCGACACCGCCACCGACCACGCCCTGCACTACGCGATCCAAAAGGGCGCGCAGCACATCTTCTCCGTCCCCTGCTGCCAGCATGAGCTGAACGCCACGATGCACAAAGGCGGGGAGCTGGACGTCTTCCTGCGCCACGGCATCCTCCGCGAGCGGATGGCCGCCCTGCTGACGGATGCGATCCGCGCGCTCGTGCTGGAGGACCGGGGCTATGCGGTGGACATGATCGAATTCACGGACTTCGACAGTACGCCGAAGAACCTCATGATCCGCGCCAAACGCACGGGGAAAACCGGCTGTTCCGGGCGGGCGCAGGCGCGGGCGCTTGCCGGGCGCTACGGCTTCACGCAGACCCTGCTGGAGCTGGAGCGCGACGAAAAGGAAACAAGCGATATCCGATCGTTTTGAGGAGACTGACACGAAATCTTTTCAGATCGCAACGCGCAAAAGACAAAGCTGAAGGCTGTGAGAAAATTTCGTTTTCTCACAGCCTCTTCTTGTTATTTCGCTTCGTGCTTTCCGTGCTTCCGCTCCCAGCGCCGGCGCTGGCGGACACGGACGAATTCCTCCGCCCCGTCCTTCCAGGTCGGGAGCAGCTCGTCCTCAAGCTTCTCCCGCCCGCGCTTCAGCAGCCGCAGCAGCGCCGCCGCCAGCAGGACGGCCGGCGTCAGGGCGAAGAGCCAGCCGAGGAAAACCAGCAGTGCGCAGGTATCCTCCATGCAGCGGGCAGCGTTCTCCCAGTAGGGCAGCAGCACGCCGAGCTTCTGCATGCTGCGCGTTCCGAACTCCGTCACGAGCCACAGGAGCTTGCCCATGGCGAAGCGGCCGGTGTTCTGGACGATCGTCCCCTGCCCGATGGGAAACTTCTCCCGCGCGAAATTGAGCGTAAAGCCCTTGACGGGCTCGGCCATGACCAGCTCATAGCTGCTGATCCCGGCGGTGGGCTTGAGCTCCTTCCACGCGTCGTAGGACATATACAGCCCCATTCCCGCGGTATAGGCGCGGCGGGAAGCGAAGTCCTGCTCGCGCTCGATCACGCCCGCCACCACGAAGGGCACGCCGTTGATCTTGAGCGTAAGGCCCTGCAGCTCGATCCCGCCGAACAGGACCCAGGCCAGCTCCTCGTCCAGCAACACGCGGTCCTTCATCAGATCGCCCTCCCGGATATAGCTGCCGCTCAGCAGCCGCAGCGGATGGAACTGGAAAAAGTCGCCGCCCACGGCGATGACGCTGGCGTCGCCCTTGCCGAGATCGGTCGTTGCAAGGGCCTTGCCGGTGCAGCTCCAGGCGTCCACGAAGAGCGTCTCCTCATTGTCCACATCGAGCGCGGCCTCGTGCAGCCGCTTGAGGAGATCCGTGCGGAACTGATAGATCTTCTCCTGTCCCAGCGTCTCGTCAACGGGCACAAAGCAGCTGATCTGGCAGAAATCCAGCCCGCTCTCACCGCGCCAGCGTTCCGCCGCGCGCTGGGAGCTGAGCGTCCTGCCCAGCAGCGCCCCCGCCGCAAAGCAGGCGGCCGCCGAGAGGGCCAGCGCCGCGCAGACGATCAGCAGGGCGATGCGCCTGCCTTTTCTTTCCGTCCGTTTCATCTCAGCCGTTGTCCGCAAGGCGCACCATATCGCCGTTTTTGACAGGGGCGTTGGCGGTCGTGATCACATAGTCGCCCCAGCCGGAGAGGTCGCCGGTGACGGCGGAATACATATCGTCCTCCGCAAGGACCTCCACGGCGACCCTGCGGGCGATGTAACGGTTGCCGAGGGGCGAGCTCTTGGCTTCGATCTTCAGGACGAATTTGCCGTTTGCGTCGCTGCGGATGGCGGAATTCGGCACGACGAGGTCGTAGTTTGCGCTCTTCTGGCCGACGGAGATCGTGAGCTCGGAGCCCGCGCTGACGTCGCCCTCGAGATCAAAGGTGAGCAGCTTGTTGGTCTGGGGGTTCTTGGGATCGGTGCGGATGGAAGAGAGCGTCGCGGTGATCTGGCTGCCCCAGTAGTAGTTGGAAACGGTGGCGGAATCGCCGGGCTTGAGGCGGCGTGCCTGGTCGTTGGTGACGGTGAAGGAGAGGGTATAGCCCATATCCGGCACCTCAATCGTGGCGAGCACGTCGTCCTTGGCCTTGGTCTCCCCCGCGGTGCACTCGACAGACTGCACCGTGCCGGAGACCTTTGCGAGGATCTGGTTCTCCTCGCCCCCGGAGAGATCGGCCAGGCGCTGCTTGGCCTTTTCGATCTGCTGGCCGATATCGCTCAGATCCAGATAGCTCAGAGCCTGGCTCTTCGAGTCGCTGATCTTTTTCTGCTCCAGGCTGTTCTGCAGGTTGAAGAGGGTATCCTCCGCATTCCGGACCTTCTGTTTGGCCTCCTTGTACTCGGCGCTCACGGTCTCGGTGCCCATGATCTCGTCGATCACGGCCTGGACGGCCTCCACCTTGGCTTCCGCCGCGGCGAGGGCGGTAACCGCGTCCTGCCGGGCGGCCGCCGCTTCGTCCGCAGCTTCCTGGGCGGCCTGAACGGCCTTCTCCGCCTCGGTGATCTCCTTCTGGCTCTCCGGCTCCTGCAGCGCGCTGAGGTACTGCTTCGCCTCCTGCAGCGCTTCCCGGGCCTTGCTCAGCGCCTCCTGCAGCTCCGCGATGCGTCCGGGGGGCTCCACGCCCTGCGCGTCGTTCAGCTCGATCTCATAGCGCTCGACCCAGTATTCCTGCTCCTGCACCCGGTCATAGGCGGTGTTGAGCTTGTCGTTGTAAAGGCTCAGGAGTGCATCCCGATCGATCTTCCTGCTCTCGAGCGTCTGCTGTCTGGCCGTGAGTTCCTTCTCAGCCTGTTCCAGATTCTGTTTGGCCTGGAAGACGTCGGTTTTCGCGGCATTGAGCTGTTCGCTGGGGATCTCCCGGGTCGATTTCTTCTTGATCGCCTCAAGCTCGGCCTCGGCCTCCGCCAGCAGCTCCTTCGCCCTTTCGATCTCGTGCTCATCGGCCTTGTAGCTGACCGAGGGGACGGAGATGGCGCCGCGCTGGTAGCTCACCTGGAGCTGCCGCAGCGCCTCCTGCGCCTGTTCGATCTCCGAGCTCTCGCCCTCGCCGAGGATAAAGAGCACGTCTCCGGCCTCGACGGTCTGGCCGGCCTTGATCATGACCGCGCGGATCTCCCGGGTCTGCTCGGCCTTGACGCTGTGGGTGCCGGTGGCCGTGACGGTGCCGGTGCCGCGGACCTTGGCGGTGATAGAGCCGCTGGAGACGTTCTGGGTCGCCACCTCCGGCAGGCTCCTGTTCATGATCGTATTGGAGAAGAAGGTCAGCACCAGCAGCACCGCCAGGAAGATGATGGCGGCGTTCTTGACCCATTCTCTGTTTTTCGGTTTAGAATCCATAATTCCTCCGGGTTCTCAAAATATGAAACTGAAAACGCGATTTCCGTTATCCTTTGACGCTGCCTGAATTTGCGATCCCTTCCACCAGGTATTCCTCGCCGTGGAGGAAGAGGAGCAGCGACGGGATCATATAGACCGTTGCCATGGCGAAGGCCAAGCCGATCTCCCCCGCGTTGATGGACGAGAGGAACACGCTCAGCGGCTGTGCGTCCGCGTCCTGCAGGAGGATGAGCGGCTGCTCGACCATGTTCCAGTAGTCGATGAACACGAGGATCGCGATGGAATAGAGGGCGGAGCGGCACTGCGGCAGGCAGATCTTTGTGAAGATATCCCACTCGCCCGCGCCGTCCACCTTGGCCGACTCGATGAGCGCGTAAGGGATGCGCCGCATGAACTTGGTCAGCAGGAAGACCGAGAACGGGGCGAAAATGCCCGGCAGGATGATAGACCAGCGGGTATTGAGGATACCCAGCTTTTCGCTGACCAGATAGTTCGGCACAAGCGTGACCTGATAGGGCATGAGCATCAGGATGACGTAAAAGAAGAAGATGCCGCTGCGGATCTTTCCGCGCCAGCGGGTGAAGCTGTAAGCTGCCACCGAGGCGACGCCCACCTGAAAGATCACGATGGGCAGCACGAGCAGGATGCTGTTCCAGTACTTGAGCAGGTACTCCGGCGACTTGATAAGCCCCGTGACGTACTGCGAGAAGGAAACCTTGTCCGGGATGAACTTCAGGTTGACGGTCTTGGAGACGTAGCCGCCCGTGGTGGTGGAAAAGATCATGCCGTAATTGGCCTTGATCTCCGATTCGGACATGAAGGAGTTGGTGATGGTCAGCACGGTGGGCAGCAGGAAGGCGACCGCGAAGACGAGGCAGAGGAGGAAGGTGACCGCGCGGCCGAAATAGCGCTTTTTCTTCATCCCTCCACGTCCTTTCCGAACCAGTCCTCCGCCTTGAACAGCAGCGCGATCAAAACGACCATGACGATGGCCATGACCACCGCGGCGGCGGAGAGCTTCTGGTAATCCAGCGATTTGAAGGTGTTGTTCATGAAATGCTGCAGCATGTACAGCGTCTCATAGGGATAATCCCCGGTCAGCAGATACACCTCGCGGAAGACCTTGAAGGAGTTGATCAGGGAGAGGATCGTGACGAAGAGCACGGTAGGCGAGAGATAGCGCAGCTTGATCTCGAAGAACTTGTACCACTCGCCGGCGCCCTCCACGTCCGCCACCTCCAGCAGCTCCTTCGGGATATTGGCAAGGCCGGCCATGAACAGGATCATGTTGTAGCCCAGGTTTTTCCAAAGGAAGAGGATAATGACCACGATCTGGCTGTGTTCGCTCTGGAACCAGTCGATCTTGTCCGCGCCGAAGAGCAGCAGGAACTCGTTGATCGTACCGTTGTAGTTGAACAGCACCTGCCAGATCAGCACCACCGAGGCCACCGGCACCATCATGGGGCTCAGGAAGAAGGTGCGGAACTGGCTCTTGAGGGGAATGCGCGCCTCCAGCAGCAGCGCCAGCACGATGGCGAGCACCACCGCCAGCGGCACCGCCAGCGCCGAGAAGCTCAGCGTATTTCCGGCCGCCGTCAAAAACGCGGAGTTGTGAAAGAGCTTGATGAAATTGTCCAGCCCCACGAAGCTGTGGGACGCAACGCCGTCGATCAGCGAGTAATACACCACCACGCCGAAGGGCACGATGAAGAATACGGCCACGCCGATCAGGCTCGGCGACAGGAAGCAGAGGCTCCGCACAAAGTCCCGGAGCCTGTCCCCTTTCGGAAGATCACGCTTTTCCATTCATGTAACCATTTCGTAATATATTGTGCTTTCAATTGGCTGTATTATACTATATCTTGTACTTTTCCGCAAGGATTTCTCCGCATTTTAAGAATTCTAAAGGATTCTTAAGAATTGCCTTCCCCAGCCGGCCGGCAGCGGCGGAGCGGCGGCAAGCTTCCCGCTTTCCCCGGAAAGCAAACGCGGGAGGGAAATCCCCTCCCGCGCTCCGCCCATGCGTGGTCCGCATGGCGCACCGTGTTTTAGCAGACGAAAGACCGGGGCAGGCAGGAAGCGCCGTGCTCCCCCACCCCGGTCTTTATTTCCGTATTATTCCATTCTTCTCCGGCCGCGCGGTCATTTCTGCGGCGCGTCCTCGTCGCCCATCGCGCGCATGCGGTCCCGGGCGTTCTGCACATGGATGGTCATCGCGAGATTGGCCCCCGCCCCGTCGTGGGCGCTCAGCGCGGCCAGGATCGCCTCGTGCTCCTCCACGGACTGCAGGGCGCGGCTGTGCTTGCTGACCGAAGCCATGCGGAACTTGGTCATCTTTTTATGCAGTCCCAGCAGGGTATCCATCAGCGCGCGGCTGCCGCAGGAGCGGTAGACCAGCTCGTGAAAGTGGGAGTCCAGATTCTTGATCTGGTCTGAGTGGCCGCCGTAGGGCTTCTCGGTATAGTAGCGCTGCAGCTCAAGCGTATCGCGCATCGCGCCGAGTTCCTCCTCCGTGATTCGGGCGGCCGCCCATTCCGCCGCCAGGCCCTCGATCCGGATGCGGATCTCGTACATATCCAGCATGTCCTCTTGGGAGATGCCTACCACGGTGACGCCGCGGCCGGCTTCCTCCAGGATATTCTCCTGCTCCAGACGGCGGATCGCCTCCCGGATCGGCGTGCGGCTCACGCCCAGCTCCTCCGACAGACGCAGCTCCGTCAGCAGCTCCCCGCGCGGGTACTTGCCCGACAGGATGTCCCGCTCAAGCTGCTCGAAAATCTGATCCGCAATGGAAATGCTTTTTCGTTCTCCCATAGCCCTGACCTTCTTGTCCTGCTTTATTGTATACAATTATACACTTTTAATTCTTTTTGTCCAGCCCCTATTTTGTCATATTTTTTTCCTGCCGCCGGGGCCGGGAAGGAGCCGGGAAAAGTGCAGCGCCTTTGCCTGAAGAAAGAGCCGGGCGGCTTGCCCGGCTCTTTCTATCTATCAATTAATTGCTTTCTATCTCCCGATCGAACTCTTGCGACGATTGCGGGAGGGCGGCTCAGTCGGCGAACAGCGGTGTGGAGAGGTAGCGGTCGCCGGTATCGGGCAGCAGGACCACGATGGTCTTGCCCTTGTTTTCGGGGCGCTTGGCGAGCTGGATCGCGGCATGGACAGCAGCGCCGGAGGAGATGCCCACCAGCACGCCCTCGCTGCGGCCGACCTTCTTGCCGGCAGCAAACGCATCCTCATTCTCGACAGGAAAGATCTCGTCATAGATCCCGGTGTTGAGCACGTCGGGCACGAAGCCCGCGCCGATGCCCTGGATCTTGTGTGCGCCCGCGGTGCCCTTGGAAAGCACGGGGGAGGAGGCGGGCTCCACGGCCACGACCTTGACGGCGGGGTTCTGCGCCTTCAGGTACTCGCCCACGCCGGTCAGCGTGCCGCCGGTGCCGACGCCGGCCACAAAGATATCCACCTTGCCGTCGGTATCCTCCCAGATCTCCGGGCCGGTGGCGGCCTTGTGGGCGGCGGGATTGGCGGGGTTGACGAACTGGCCGGGGATAAAGCCGCCGAGGATCTCCTTCTGGAGCTCCTCCGCTTTGGCGATGGCGCCCTTCATGCCCTTGGCGCCCTCGGTGAGCACCAGCTCGGCGCCGTAGGCCTTCATGAGCTGGCGGCGTTCCACGCTCATGGTTTCGGGCATGACGATGATGATGCGGTAGCCGCGCGCGGCGGCCACGGAGGCAAGGCCGATGCCGGTATTGCCGGAGGTGGGCTCGATGATGACGGAGCCCTCGTGCAGCAGCCCCTTGGCCTCGGCATCGTCGATCATGGCCTTGGCGATGCGGTCCTTGACGGAACCGGCGGGGTTGAAGTATTCGAGCTTTGCCAGGACGCGGGCCTCAAGCCCCTCGGCCTTCTCGATATTGCTCAGCTCCAGCAGGGGCGTTTTGCCGATCAGCTGGTCTGCGGACGTAAAGATCTTACTCATGATAATACCCTCCATTGAGTTGAAATGATAGAAATCTGCCTCGTTTCATCCTGTCTTTCGTACTCTCCGGAGTCAACATCGTACTGCGTACAGCATTATTTAACCTACCTTTCGGGTATGTTAATGGGGATTGTCTGTATTATAAGCTCCTATTCCCATCTTGTCAATAGGAAATCGCGATTTCCTCTCTTTCGATAAAAATGACGGCCCGCGGGCCGTCATTTTTCAACAGTCTGTATGATGCCTCCGCCGAGCACGAGCGGTCCGTCGTAGAGCACGACGGTCTGTCCGGGGGTGACGGCCCGCTGCGCTTCGTTAAAGCGCAGCCGCAGTCCGCCGCCGGGCAGCGCCTCGGCCAGCGCAGACCGGGGCGTCTGCCGATAGCGGCAGCGCGCCGTGACCCGGATGGGCTGCGTCGGTTCCGGGACGGACAGCCAGTTCATTCGGCCCGCCGTGAGCTGTGCGGCGTAAAGCGAAGACTCCGGCCCGACGGTGACGGTGTTGGCAGCCATGTCCTTTCCCACGACGTAGATCCGCTCCCCCATGGGAAGCCGCAGGCCGCGCCGCTGTCCCAGCGTATAGCGCACCGCGCCGCGGTGGCGGCCGACGGTATTGCCGTTCTCGTCCAGAAAATCGCCGGCCGGGTAGACCTTGCCGCGATAGCGCTCCAGGAAGGCCCCGTAGTCCCCGTCGGGGACGAAGCAGATATCCTGGCTGTCCGGCTTATGGGCGGTGACGAGGCCGAGGGAGGCCGCGATCTCGCGGATCTCGCTTTTGCGGTACTCGCCCAGCGGAAAGCGCAGCCGCGCAAGCTGCTCCTGCGAGAGCATGCTGAGCACGTAACTCTGGTCCTTGCTCTCGTCGAGCGCCGTACGCATCTGCCAGCGGCCGGAGGCCCCGTCGAAGCCCACGCGGACGTAGTGCCCGGTGGCAAGGCAGTCGAAGCCCTGTCGCTGGGCGTAGTCCAGCAGGAAATCGAACTTGATGCGGCGGTTGCACTCAATGCAGGGGTTCGGCGTGCGCCCGGCCTCATAGCCGCGCGCGAAGTCGGCCATCACGGTCTCGCGGAACAGGCCCCGGCAGTCGAGGCTCTCGAAGGGTATCCCGAGCCGGAAGGCCGCGTCGGAGGCGTCGTCCGCGTCCTTCTGAGTGCAGCAGCTCTTATGGCAGGCAAGGCCGATGTCCGTGTTGCGGTAGAGCGTCAGGTTCACGCCCTCGCATTCATAGCCCTCCCACTGCAGCAGGAAGGCAGCGGTGGAGCTGTCCACGCCGCCGCTCATGGCAATCAGCGCTCTCATCGGGGCAGCAGGTCGAAGGCAAACCAGCAGGCACAGCCCTCTCTGGCGCGCCGCGCCTCCTCCGGGTCAAAGTCCATCACATACAGTCCCTCCAGCCCGCCGGCCTTGAATTCGATCCGTCCGTCCGGCGCCACCAGGAGCGACTCGCCGGCAAAGCGGAGCTCCCCCTCCTGCCCGACCCGGTTGCACATGGCCACGAAGCAGCGGTTCTGCAGTGCCAGCGCCTGCAGCTCCCGCTCAAAGAGGCCGAGATCCTCTGTGCTCAGGTTGGCGGTGGGGATGATGACCAGCTCCGCCCCCTGCCGCACACAGTTGCGCACGCCGTCGGGTACGTGCCGGTCGAAGCAGATGACCACGCCTACGGTCGCCTTCGGCGTCTCGTAGACCAGGAAGCCCGTGTCCGAGGGGGTGTAGTAGTCCTGCTCCCAGAAATGCTCCGCCTGGGGGATGTGCACCATCTTGCTCACGCCGAGGATCCTGCCCTTGGGCGAGATCATCAGCGAGGCGTCGTAAGCTTTTCCGTTTTCTTCCAGGTATACGTTGGGGCTGACAAAGATCCCGAGCTTTCGGGCCTTGGAGCGGATAGCGCCGATCTCCGGACCGTCCGCGCGCAGGAGCCAGCGGGAGGCGTCCGCGCCGCGCGCCGCCGCAAAGAAGGGAGAGAGCTGCACTTCCGGGAAGAAGATCAGCTCCGCGCCCAGCTTTGCGGCGCGCTCCGTCAGGCGCAGCGTCTTGTCCAGGTTTTCTTCCACCGCGGACGACATCCGCATCTGGGCCATCGCAATCCTCATCACAGCTTCCCCTTTCTCTATCCTTTTTCCCGCGCCTTTCCCGCTCCGCTGTCCGGCGGCGGTCCCGGCGCGGAAAACAGCCTTTCTGCCGCAGATCTTAAGTATTGTTTTATTTTACTTCATTCCCCGGTCAAAAGCAATGATTTTTCGCCACACTCGATTCCCCACACTCGATTCGCGCACTCGATTCCTCTCCGTCCCTTTCCTCCGTCCCTTCCCCCCGGCCTGCCGCGCCGCTCCCGCCCGGAACGGCAAAACACCTGCCGGCGGAACCGGACAGGTGTTTTTGTCTCAAACCTTGTTTGTTTCAGGGCGCGTCGTCGTTCTCCGGCGGCTGCTTTGCCGTCTCGGATTCCGCGCGCCAGCGCCGCCAGGTGAAAAGCCCGAACAGGCCGCCGCCCACGAGGAACAGCAGTCCCGCAAGCCAGGCCGCGGCGGGCGGGAGACTCGAAGCGCCGGTGAGCTCCCCGTAGATCAGCGAGGCGCCGAGATAGACGAGGTAGGCCGCGACCACAGCGCGCAGGGCCAGCAGATTGACCGCCCGGCTGCGGTCGGCCGCGGCGGACGGGGTCTGCTTCCCGGTCGCGGCGGGATCGCGCTCGGATTCGCCGGACATCAGTTCCCCTTCTTCTTGGAGAGGACGTCGAAGATGACGGCGGCCAGCAGCACCAGGCCCTTGACGACCTTCTGGTAGTTGGCGTCAACGCCCATGATGCTCATGCCGATGTTGATCACACCCATCAGCAGGGCGCCGATGATGACGCCGGGCACGGTGCCCACGCCGCCGTAAGCGGACGCGCCGCCGATGAAGCAGGAGCCGATGGCGTCCATCTCGTAGTTCTGGCCGTAGGTCGGCTGGGCGGAGGTCAGGCGGGCGATCGTCATGATGCCCGCGAGGCCGGCCAGCAGGCCCATATTGGCATAGGCGAAGAAATAGATCTTCTTGGTGTCGATGCCGGAGAGCTTGGTGGCGACCTCATTGCCGCCGATGGCGTAGAGGTAGCGGCCGACGGTCGTCTTGGAGGTGATGTAAGTATAGATCAGCACGATGGCCACGACCCAGATCAGCGCCATGGGCAGGCCCTTGTACTGCGCGAGGCGGAGCGTGAAGAACATGATGACCGCGACGATGACGACCGCCTTGACGACGGTCACGAGGGGCCGCTCGGTCTCCAGCCCGGCCTTGCGGCGGGCGGCGGAGCTGCGGAAGGTGAAGAACAGGTACAGGGCGCAGGCGATGATACCCACCACCATGCAGAGGATATTCAGCTCCGAGCCGCCGAAGATATCCGGCACGTAGCACTTGGCGCCGCCGCCGAAGATCTGGACGAACTTCTCATTGGTGACGGACATGGTCTTGCCCTGCAGCACGACGTTGGACAGGCCGCGGAAGATCAGCATGCCTGCAAGCGTTGTGATAAAGGGCGGGACCTTGACGTAGGCGATCCAGAAGGCCTGCCAGGCGCCGATGAGGAGGCCGACCACCAGCATCACCAGCACGGCCAGCCACATATTGAGATTCTTGTTCATCAGCACGGCGCCGACCGTACCGACGAAGCAGACGACGGAGCCGACAGACAGGTCGATGTTGCCGCCGGTCAGGATGCACAGCAGCATACCGGTGGCGAGGATGAACACGTAAGCGTTCTGGGAGATGATATTCGTGATGTTCTGAGGCAGGAGGATCTTGCCGCCGGTGCGCCAGGCGAAAAAGCTTGTGACCAGCACCAGGGCGATGATCATCGTGTACTTCTGAACGAAGTTCAGGATTTTGGTTTTTGTCGTCATTGCTTCTGCTCCTTTGCTGCCGAATCGGTAGAGAGTATGCTGGCCATGATCTTCTCCTGGCTGGCATCTTTTTGGTCAAACTCACCCACGACGCGCCCCTCGTTGAGCACGTAGATCCTGTCGCACATACCCAGGACCTCGGGCAGCTCCGAGGAGATCATGATCACGGATTTGCCTTCCGCCACCAGATCGTTGATGATGCAGTAGATCTCGTACTTCGCGCCGACGTCGATGCCGCGGGTAGGCTCGTCCAGGATCAGAATGTCCGGATCGGCGTACATCCACTTGGCCAGCAGCACCTTCTGCTGGTTGCCGCCGGAGAGGTTGCCGACGTTCTGCCGTACGGTGGGCGTCTTGGTGCGGAGCTTGACCCGGTATTCCTCCGCGACCGACAGCTCCTTGTCCTTGTCGATCACGCCGCTCTTCGTGACGCCCTTGAGGTTTGCCAGGGTCGTGTTGATGAAAATGGGGTTGGACAGGATCAGGCCGTTGCCCTTCCGGTCCTCGGTAACGTAGGCCAACCCGGCGTCGATGGCCTGCCGCGGCGAGTGGAGCTTGACCTCCTTGCCGTGGATCTCCACCGTGCCGGAGATTTCCGTGCCGTAGCTGCGGCCGAAGATCGACATGGCGAGCTCCGTGCGGCCGGCGCCCATCAGGCCGGAGAAGCCGACGACTTCGCCCTTGCGCACGTAGAAGGAGACGTCGTTGATGACCTTCTTTTCGGTATAGATCGGGTGGAAGACGTTCCAGTGCTTGACCTCGAGCGCCACGTCGCCGATCTTCACGCCGGAGCGCTTGGGGAAGCGGTCCTCCAGCTCGCGGCCGACCATGCCGCGGATGATCCTGTCCTCGCTGAAATCGTCGACGCCCTTGGTCAGGGTCTCGATGGTCTTGCCGTCGCGCAGGACGGTGATATCGTCGGCGACGTAGGAGACTTCGTTGATTTTGTGGGAGATGATGATGGAAGTCATGCCCTGCTTCTTGAACTCCAGAAGCAGGTCCAGCAGCGCCTGGGAGTCCGCCTCGTTGAGCGAGGAGGTAGGCTCGTCCAGGATCATGAGCCGGGCGTGTTTGGCCAGCGCCTTTGCGATCTCGACCATCTGCTGCTTGCCGACGCCGATATCCTTGATAAGCGTTTTGGAGGATTCGGTCAGGCCGACGATCTTCAGATATTTGGTCGCCTCGGCGTGGGTCTTGTCCCAGTCGATAGCGTATTTTTTCCCCTGTTCGTTGCCCAGGAACATATTCTCGCCGATGCTCATATAGGGCACCAGGGCCAGCTCCTGATGGATGATGACGATTCCTTTGCTTTCGCTGTCTTTAATGTTGGAGAACTTGCATACTTCTCCCTCGTATACAATATCTCCCGAATAACTGCCGTAGGGATACAGACCGCTGAGAACATTCATCAGCGTGGATTTACCGGCGCCGTTCTCGCCCACGAGCGCGTGGATGCTGCCCCGTTTGACGACGAAGTTCACGTCGTCGAGGGCCTTGACGCCGGGAAACTCTTTGGTGATCCCCCGCATTTCCAGAATATTGTCTGCCAAGTTTTCCCCTCCAAGCCCGAGAGTTTTATTAGATTTCGAGCAAGGCGGTTTCCCGCCTTGCCCGAAAATCAGTTGTTTATTCAATCAGCTGATCTGATCCAGGGTGTAGTAGCCGGAATCGATCAGCAGCTCCTGGTAGTTGTCCACCGTGCAGGAGACGGGGCTGCACAGGAAGCTGGGGATAATGCCGGTGCCGTTGTCATAGGTCTTGGTGTCGTTGACGGGGGGCTCGGCGCCCTTCATCAGCGCGTCGACCATCTCAACGACCTTCGCGGCCAGCGTACGGGTGTCTTTGAAGACGGACATGGCCTGACGGCCTTCGACCAGGTTCTTCATGATCGCCATGTCGCAGTCCTGACCGGTGATGACGGGGTACACGTCATTGGTGTAGGACGCGGCCAGCGCGTTCTCAACGCCCTGAGCGGTGGAGTCGTTGGAGGCGAGGACGGCGTGCAGAGGCGTGCCGTCGGCATAGTTGCTGGAGAGGATGTTCTCAAAGCGGGCCTGGGCCGCGTCGGTCGCCCAGTTGGCGGTGGCAACGACGGCTTTCTCGGTCTGGCCGGACGGGCAGACGAGCTTGCCGCTGTCCAGATAGGGCTGCAGGATGCTCATGGCGCCGTCAAAGAAGAAGTTGATGTTGTTGTCGCCGGGGTCGCCGGTGATGAACTCAATGTTGAAGGGGCCTTCCGCGTTGTCCAGATCCAGGGCGTCGCGGATGAACTCGCCCTGCGTGGTGCCGACGAGCCAGTTGTCGAAGGTGGCGTAGTAGGAAACGGCGTCGGAGTTCATGATCAGGCGGTCATAGGCGATGACGGGGATGCCCGCTTCCTTCGCCTGGGCCAGAACGGTGCCGAGGGAGTCGCCGTCGATGGAGGCGATGACCAGGACCTTGCAGCCGTTGGCGATCATGTTCTCGATCTGGGAGACCTGGGTGGCGATGTCATTGGCGCCGAACTGCAGGTCGACGGTGTAGCCCGCGGCCTCGAGCTGGGCCTTCATGTTCTCGCCGTCCTGGTTCCAGCGCTGCAGATCCTTGGTGGGCATCGCAACGCCGACCAGGCTGCCGTCGCCGGCAGGAGCCTCGGCCTCGGCGGGAGCCTCGGCGGGAGCCGCCTGCTGGCCGCAGGCCGCGAGTGCGAAGATCATGCAGAGTGCGAGGAGAAGTGCGAATAGCTTTTTCATTTTGACCTCCTTATATTTCTTCTTTACGAATGTTAAGCCGCATTCTGCGGCTTCTATATGCAGATTTTACAAATCTTTTGTCGCAATGTCAAGTTGTGTCTTGTGATTTTACATTAGTTTGTGCATTCCGTTCAGTTTTTTCTTGTGGAAAATATGCAAATTGCCAAATTGGATTTTATGATCTATAAACAAATATTTTGGAACCGGCTTTCTCTCGCTTGACTCTCCCCGGCGGGCTGGTAAAATAAGTTTATCTGCTTACATGATCCGGAAAAAGGCACAGCGTTTCGCGGCGCCGCCCTGCACGCGGCTCGCCGTGCGCGGGAAACAGGGGGTGTTTTTTCATGCCGATGCCTGAGGGAAGCGGGCGCGCGGCGCTGTCCGCGCGCAGCAGGATCTACCGTTATCTGTACGACGCCAGGGAGTTTTGTACGAAGCAGGTGCTGGCCGTTCGCTGCGGCGTCAGCATGCCGACGCTCTATCAGAACCTCAACGAGCTGATGGAGGCCGGGCTCGTCCGCAACACCGGCGAGGCGCAGTTCACCGGCGGCCGGCGGGCACAGGGGCTGGACATCGTTCCGGACGCGCGCGTCGCGCTGGGCGTGTCCGTCTCCGAGCACGAGCTGCGGCTTGTCGCGGCGGATCTGCGGCTGCATGAGCTGGGCTTCCACTCGCTGCCCATCGACCTGCCCTCGCGCCTTCCGTACAACGCCTCCGCCTTCGCCTCCATCATCGAGGATTTTATTGACGAGTTTTCCATCGACCGCGGCAAGCTGCTGGGCGTGGGGATCACGGTTCCCGGCCTGCTCTCCGCGGACCATACGCGTCTGCTTGTCGCCCCCTCTCTGGGGATGCGCGATCTATCGCTCAGCGAGCTGATCCACAGCCTGCCCTACCCTGTCCGGGTGGAGAACGACGGCTCGGCCAGCGGCCACGCGGAATACTTCGTGCGCGGCCGCCGCGGGACCATGGCCTATCTCTCGCTTGAAAACGGCGTCGGCGGCGCGGTTCTGATGAACGGTGCGCTCTGCTCCGGCGACAATGCGCGCGGAGGCGAGTTCGGCCATATCTGCCTGGAGCCGGGCGGGCGCCCCTGCTCCTGCGGCAAGAGCGGATGCCTTGAGGCTTATTGCTCCGTACGCCGGATCGAGGAGCGCTTCGGCGTTTCGCTCGAAGCGTTTTTCCGCGGCGTGGAGCGGCACCGGCCGGATTACGAGTCCCTGCTCTACGATATGCTGCGCCATCTTGCCGTTGCGGTCCATAACATCCACATGACGCTTGACTGCAACGTTGTGCTGGGCGGTTCGCTCTCGGAGTACCTTGAGCCGTATCTCGACATCCTTCGCGGCTACGTCGGCGCGCTCGACGCGTTCTCGGACAATATCGACTATGTTCAGCTCAGCCGCCTGCGGCGGCATATCACGCCGCTCGGCGCGGCGCTGTATTTCCTGCGCGGCTTCCTGACGACCGTTTAACTTCTCCGCCTGCCGAAAGGAACGCCCCCTGCCGAGAGGCAGGGGGCGTTTTCGCGCCTGCGCGCTTATTTTGCTCTTTCTTTCTTCCTGAGGCTGAAGAA
>ONOL01000007.1 GCA_900319465.1 uncultured Eubacteriales bacterium
CAAAAACGACTACTATTTTATGGTTCTGAACTACACGGACGTCAACGGCAAGCGGAGACAGCCGTGGGTCGCGACGGGACTTCCCGCAAAGGGAAACAAAAAACGCGCCGAGAAGATGCTGATGGAGCTGCGGCAGAGCTACGTCCCTCCGGCAGCCAGCAAGGGAAACGGTGAGTTTTCCACCAATATGCTTTTCGCAGACTATATGGAGCTGTGGTTGGAAATCATTCGCGGCTCCGTGGAGAAAACCACCTTTTCCTCTTACACGCAGATGGTGATGGGAAAAATCGTGCCGTATTTCCGCGAAACCGGCGTCTCCCTGGGTGGGCTTCAGGCGCGGCATATTCAGAGCTTTTATCTGCATGAGCTGAAAACCATTTGCCCAAACTCGGTGATCAAAGAACACGCAAACATTCACAAAGCTCTGAAATATGCCGTCAAGATGGACCTCATTCCGTACAACCCCGCCGACAAGGTAGAGCGTCCGAAGAAGCAGAAGTATATCGCGGACTACTACCGTCTGGAGGAGCTGGAGCAGCTCTTTGAGGCGACGAAGGATCATCCCTTTTCACTGCTGATCCAGATGACCGCGTTCTACGGACTGCGGCGCAGCGAGGCCCTGGGACTGAGATGGGACGCCATCGACTTTGAGCGCAACACCATCACCATCAGGCATATTGTAACAACGGCCAAGGTAGACGGCAAGTATGAGGTCATCCGCGCAGACCGGGCGAAAAACACCTCCAGCCTGCGCTCTCTCCCATTGGTGCCGGATATCCGGGAGAAGCTGCTGGCCCTGAAGGAGCAGCAGAAGGAGGACAAGCGGATCTGCGGAGACTGCTACGGCAAGGAGTACGAGGGCTACGTCTTTGTGGACGCCATGGGAAATCTTTTCAACCCCAAGACCTTGACCGCCGTGTTCAGCAGGCTCCTCGAGAAGGCCGGCCTGCGGCATATCCGCTTTCACGATCTCCGGCATAGCTGCGCCTCGCTGCTGCTGGCCAACGACGTGCCTATGAAGCAGATCCAGGAATGGCTGGGCCACAGCGACATCAGCACCACGGCGAATATCTACAGCCACTTGGATTACAAATCCAAGCTCACGTCAGCCAACGTGATGGACAACATCCTCAGCTTGCCGGACTCCGCACATGCCGGATGGCGCACATGATTTTTTGCCGAAAATGATGTCTACGAATGGCAGATTGCCCAAGGAGAGGCCGGTTTTTGGAGCCTGTTAACCGCCTGGATCGCGGCTCGGTTATAACCGCTGATGATGTTGTTTCGACAGATTTTTCCGCCGAAAATCTGTGAGGCCTTGACCATTCCGATACTGCCGTCGACTGCCTTGGCATGCCGGGCTTTGAAGCAAATTTTTGCCCGAAAAATCATGTCCGACAATGGCAGATTAATGAAAAAGAAAGCCCAGTCATATGGGCTGAAAGCCTTGATATGACTGGGTTTTTGGCGGAGAGTTAGGGATTCGAACCCTAGAGACCTTTCGGTCTACAGCATTTCGAGTGCTGCACCTTCGACCACTCGGACAACTCTCCGTGTATCTCAGTGTATATCCTGTTTTGGAAAAAAGCAAGACAACACGCAAGAACGATATGAACTTGTGAAAATTCGATCCCGGAGGATCTCTTGTGCAGTCGGAAAAGTTCGCGGACGTAGTGACCTTTGGGATCGAATCTTTCGAGTCGGGGCCGTTATGACCACTTCGATACACCTCCGTATTAAATTGTGCTTTTGATGCTCCCAAAACATCAAAGAAAACGGGGAGAAAAGCAGGAGAGAAAACCGAGAAGATTTCCTCTGCATGATACCCCGGAAGCCTTGAAAAATCAAGACAATTTGTAGCGAGGCTTCCAAAATGGTCATTCGTTTTCGAGTCACGCCTCTTCGACCACTTGAGTAACCCTCCGTATTCAGTTGCTTTGCTATTATACCCAATCGCGCATGAAAAATCAAGTGCGAACTGAAGTGCGAACTGCCGATTTGTTCATATATAATTTGCATTTTTATTTATATATAAATGTTGACAAAAGTTACCGGCTGCGCTATACTGGCATCACAGAACAGAAAAGGGTGATCCGCTATGAAAAAGACCTTATACAGCCTGATGCTCAACGACGAGGTCGTCCGGGAGGTGGACGCGCTGGCGCACCGCATGGGCACCAACCGCTCCAACCTCATCAACCAGATCCTCGCCGAGTACGTGAACTTTACCACACCCGAGCGCCGCATCAACGACGTGCTCTCCGCCATCGAGCAGCTCATGAGCCCCTCGCGGGAGCTGGTGCCCTTTTTCGCGCCGAACAGCTTTTCCATGTCGCTCAAAAGCTCGCTGGAATACAAGTACCGCCCGACGGTCAAGTACGAGGTGGAGCTTTACCGCGGCGCGGGGGATGCGATCGGCGAGCTGAGCGTGGTGTTCCGCACGCAGTCGGCGGGGCTGATCGAGGCGATGACCGAGTTCTTCCGGCTTTGGAAGAGCATCGAGGATATGCACCTGCAGCCTCTCACCGGCGCGCGCATCGACTATGCCCTGTATGACGGCAAGTTCGTGCGCTCCCTTGCCGCGCCCGGGCGCGACTGCACGAGCGAGGAGCTGGCGCAGGCGCTGAGCGAATACATCAAGCTCTTTGACAAGCTGCTCAAGAGCTATCTGAGCGGGCGGCTCGACGCGCACGAGGTGGAGGCCGCCTACTTTGCGCACATGAGGAACGCGAAGATCCATATCTGACGCTTCCCCGTCTGACGCGCTGAGGAGCGTCGGCGGCGAAGGATGGCAGAACCCAATATAACTCCTTAAAGGGGGTGCTGAAATGAACGCACAGAACTATACGCAGAAGAGCCTGGAGGCCGTGCAGACCGCACAGGCCATGGCCCAGGAGAACCGCAACAACTACATTACGCCGGAGCACCTGCTCTACGCGCTGATCGACCAGGACGGCGGGCTGATCCCCTCGCTGTTCGAGCGCATGGGCGTGGACTGCAACGCGGTGCTGGCCGAGCTGGACACCGCCATTGCCGCGCTGCCCAAGGTCGGCGCGGGCGGAGAGGTCTATCTCTCCTCCGAGGCGAACCGCGCCCTGACCGCGGCGGAGAAGGCCGCAAAGTCGATGGGGGATGCGTACACCTCCGTGGAGCACCTGATGATCGGCCTTTTTGCCGCGGCGACGCCGGCGATCAAACGCATTTTCGCCGACCACGGCGTTACGAAGGCGGCGTTTACCGCGGAGCTGAGCAAGGTCAAGACTGCGCCGGTCACCGGCGACAACCCGGAGAGCACCTATGACGCGCTCGCGAAATACGGCACCGACCTTGTCAAACGCGCGCGGGAGAACGAGCTCGACCCGGTCATCGGCCGCGACAACGAGATCCGCAACGTCATCCGCATCCTCTCGCGCAAGACCAAGAACAACCCCGTTCTGATCGGCGAGCCGGGCGTGGGCAAGACCGCCATCGCCGAGGGGCTCGCGCAGCGGATCGTCCGCGGCGACGTGCCCGAGGGCCTGAAGGACAAGACCATTTTCTCGCTGGATATGGGCGCGCTGATCGCGGGCGCGAAGTACCGCGGCGAGTTTGAAGAGCGGCTGAAGGCCGTGCTGGAGGAGATCCGCAAGTCCGAGGGCGGGATCATCCTCTTTATCGACGAGCTGCACACGATCGTCGGCGCGGGCAAGACCGAGGGCAGCATGGACGCGGGCAACCTCTTAAAGCCCATGCTCGCGCGCGGCGAGCTGCACTGCATCGGCGCGACGACGCTCGACGAGTACCGCAAGTACATCGAGAAGGACGCGGCGCTGGAGCGGCGTTTCCAGCCCGTGCAGGTGGACGAGCCGAGCGTGGAGGACACGATCTCCATCCTGCGCGGCCTGAAGGAGCGCTACGAGGTCTACCACGGCGTGCGCATCCACGACAGCGCGCTCGTCGCCGCCGCGACGCTCTCCCACCGTTACATCACCGACCGCTTCCTGCCCGACAAGGCGATCGACCTTGTGGACGAGGCCTGCGCCCTGATCCGCACGGAGATCGATTCCATGCCCGCCGAGCTTGACGACATCCGCCGCAAGATCATGCAGATGGAGATCGAGGAGATGGCGCTGAAGAAGGAGGAGGACCAGCTCAGCCGCGAACGGCTCGCGAAGCTGCGGGAGGAGCTGGCCAATCTCAAGGACAGCTTCAACGCGATGAAGGCGCGCTGGGAGAGCGAGAAGAACAGCGTGGACGAGGTCAAGCGCCTCAAGAGCGAGATCGAGAAGATGCACGCGGACATCGAGAACGCCCAGCTCCGCTACGAATACGAGACGGCGGCGCGCCTGCGCTACTCGGAGCTGCCCGCGCTCGAGCGCAGGCTCGCAGAGGCGGAAAAGCTCTCCGGGGACAGCCGGCAGAGCTCCATGGTGCACGACACCGTGACCGAGGAGGAGATCTCCGGCATCGTCGCGAAGTGGACGGGCATCCCGGTAGCAAAGCTCATGGAGGGCGAGCGGGAGAAGCTCCTGCACCTCGACGACGAGCTGCACAGACGTGTCGTGGGTCAGGACGAGGCCGTGCAGAAGGTGACGGAGGCAATCCTCCGCTCCCGCGCCGGCATCGCGGACCCGAACCGCCCGATCGGCTCCTTCCTCTTCCTCGGCCCGACGGGCGTGGGCAAGACGGAGCTCGCCAAATCGCTGGCCGAGAGCCTCTTTGACGACGAGCACAACATCGTGCGCATCGATATGACCGAGTACATGGAGAAGTTCTCCGTCTCCCGCCTGATCGGCGCGCCTCCGGGATACGTCGGCTACGACGAGGGCGGACAGCTCACCGAGGCCGTGCGCCGCAAGCCTTACAGCGTCGTGCTCTTCGACGAGATCGAAAAGGCGCACCCGGACGTGTTCAACATCCTGCTGCAGATCCTGGACGACGGGCGCATCACCGACTCGCAGGGCCGCACCGTGGACTTCAAGAACACGATCATCATCCTCACCTCGAACCTCGGCAGCCAGTATCTGCTCGACGGCATCCTGCCCGACGGCAGCATCTCCGAGGACGCGCAGGCCATGGTCATGGCGGAGCTCAAGCGCAGCTTCCGGCCGGAATTCCTGAACCGGCTGGACGAGACGATCCTCTTCAAGCCCTTGACCAAGGAAAACCTGACCGGCATCATCGACATCCTGGTCGAGGGGCTCCGGCAGCGCCTGGCCGAGCGCAGCCTGAAGCTGGAGATCACCGACGAGGCCAAAGCGCTCGTCATCGAGCGGGGCTACGATCCGCTCTACGGCGCGCGGCCGCTGCGGCGCACGCTGCAGAGCAGCGTCGAGACGCTGATCGCCCGCACGATCCTGCGCGGCGACCTTGCCGCCGGCAGCACCCTCACCGTGGACGTGCAGGACGGCGAACTCGTGTGTAAATGAAGAACGAACCGGGGAGCAGGACGATGCCGTCTCGCGAACGGTGGAATACGGGGCCGGGAAAACGGTCCCGCACGGGCCGCAGGGGCGATTTCTGAACCGCCCGGCGGGAAAGCAGAATAACGGCGGAAAGAGTCAGGCGAATTCGTCATGTGTACGAATTCGCCTGACATATTTTTCGTTTGCAGGGACGCCGCAGGGCGGTTCGGGGAGCGCCCCTCAGACGGAAGACAAGCCCCGTCCCTGTCATCCCGGGCGAAACGAAGGACAAGTTTTCAGCGTGGCGTCGTACGGCGATGTGAAAACGCGTGGTTATAACGTCCGCCGAAGGCGAAGCCCTTCCTGATTCATTCGGTAAACGGCAGGCCGCAGACGCCGTTTTCACAGAGGTAATAGGTCGGCTTGCCCTCCCGCTGCGTCATGGCGGCGGTGAAGGGCGCGGCCCTGGCGAGCGTTTCGTCCCCGGGGCGCTTGAGGAGCAGCGTGAGCTCCGGCGCGTAGCGCGATGAGAGACCGGCCAGCATCGCCGTCGGCGTGTCATGGACGCACACGAGCTCCTTCGTCCCGTAGACGCGCCCCAGCAGCGCCGTCAGCGCGAAAGGCGCGGCGGCGGGGTAGTCCTCCGTCCGGGCGCAGAGGAAGTCCAGCAGGGCGTCCGCCTGCTCGCTCGGGCTTGCCTCGCCGGTCAGGCGGCAGAGCCGCTCGAAGAGGACCGCGGCGCCGCTGTTGCCGGAGGGGAGCGCCCCGTCCCAGAGCTCCTTCGGCCGCTTGATCAGCGCCTCGGCCGTGTCGGAGCTGCGGAAAAAGCCGCCCTTCGGATCGGCGAAATGCGCCGTCACGAAGTCCGCGAGCGCCTTCGCCTGCAGGATATGCGCCGCGTCAAAGTCCGCGCGGTAGAGCTCGAGGAGTCCCAGCGCGGTGAACACGCAGTCGTCGAGCTGGGCGGGCAGCCCGGCAGGCGTATCCCCGTAGCAGACGGCGGCAAAGCGCGCGGGCTCCTCCGCCCCGGCGGTGCGCAGCAGGAAAACCGCCAGCTCCTCCGCCGCCGCCAGATAGCGTTTGTCGTCAAAGACCCAGGCTGCGCGGGCGAGCGCCGCCAGCATCAGGCCGTTGAAGCCGGAGAGCAGCTTCGTGTCCGTCCGGAGCCGGCAGCGCCCGGCCCGGTAGAGCCGCAGCGTCTCCCGGAAGTCGTCGTAGCCCTCCGGGATCAGGTTCCAGCGCTGGTTGAGCAGCAGGTTGGGGATGCTCCTGCCGCGGAAGTTCCCCTCCGCCGTGATATCGTAGCACTCGCAGAAGTGTTTGCCGTCCTCGGGGCCGAGCACGCGGCAGACCTCGTCGGGCGTGAAGAGGTAGTATTTGCCTTCCTCGCCCTCGCTGTCCGCGTCCTGCCCGCTGAAGAAGCCCCCGTTTTCCGCGCGCAGCTCCCGCAGGCAGTAGTCGAGCGTGCTCTCCGCGACGCCGCGCCAGAGGGCGTAGCGCCCCTCCTGCCACGCCTCGGTATAGCAGAGCGCGAGCAGGGCGTTGTCGTAGAGCGTCTTTTCAAAATGCGGTGCGAGCCACTCTTGGTCGGTGCTGTAACGGCAGAAGCCGCCGCCGAGATGGTCGAAGATCCCGCCCCGGTACATCTGCCGCAGCGTGTGCTCCGCCATGGGACGAAGAGTCTTGTCGCCTTCAAGCTTCGCCATGCGCAGCAGGAACAGCAGGGTCTGCGGCGCGGGGAACTTCGGCGCGGCGCCGAAGCCGCCGTATGCCGCGTCATAAGAGTCGCGCAGCTGCGCGGCCGCCCGCAGCAGCAGCGCCCGATCCGCCCGGCCGGCGGCGGGCGCGGCCTCGCGGCGGAGGAAGGCCGTGATCTCGGTCCCGGTCTTTGTCAGCGAGGCGCGGTCGCTTTTCCATCGCCCGGCGAGCGCGCGCAGCAGCGGCAGCAGGCCGACGCGCCCGCCGCGGCTCAGGCGGGGGAGATACGTGCCGGCGAAAAAGGGCTGCTGCTCCGGGGTCATGACGACGGTCAGCGGCCAGCCGCCGCTGCCGTTCAGGGCGGTGCAGACCTCCATATAGACCGCGTCCACGTCCGGCCGCTCCTCCCGGTCCACCTTGACCGGCACGAAGTCCCGGTTCAGGACGGCGGCGACCTCCGCGTTTTCAAAGGACTCCTCCGCCATCACGTGGCACCAGTGGCAGGTGGCGTAGCCGATGGAGAGAAAGACCGGCTTGTCCTCCCGCTTCGCCTTTTCAAAGGCCTCCGCGCCCCAGGGATACCAGTCCACCGGGTTGTCCCTGTGCTGCCGCAGATAGGGCGAGCGCTCGTTTGCCAGATGATTCGACATCGTTTTGCCTCCGGGAAAAAAGATTTACAGGGGATCCGATTTGGATTATATTATACACAGAAAAACACCGATCTTGCAAGGGAGGCCATCACCATGGACCATATCGACCCGATCTGCCCCTTCGATGCGAGCCAGTATACCGGCACGCCGGACGCGGAGCCCTGCGCGAAAGCGCTGCCCGTGCCCGAGCGGATCGCGCGGCTGGACGCGCTGTATCAGGCGGGGCGCGAGCAGGAGGCCGGACAGCTTCTGGAGCGCAGCCGCGCGGAGGCCGCCGAGCTCGGCGACTGGCGCGGGGAGCTTGCGATGCTCAGCGAGCTGATGGGCTACTACCGCCGCAGCATGGAGGAGGAGAAGGGCCTGCGCGCCGTCGCGGACGGGCTGGCGCTGATCCGGGAGCACCGCATGGGCGCCACGGTCTCCGGCGCGACTGTGATGCTCAACGCCGCCACGACGATGAAGTGCTTCGGCCGGGCCGGGGAGTCCCTGCCGGTTTTTCGGCACGTCGCGCGCGTCTACGGCGAAAATCTCGCCCCGGAGGACTACCGCTTCGCCGGGTTGTATAACAACATGGCCTTGAGCTACGCCGACGTGGGGGACGGCGCCAACGCCGAGCGGCATTTCCGCCTCGCGATGCGCACGATCGAGCGCTGCCCGAACCCGGAGAACGAGCTCGCGGTGACGCTGTGCAACCTCGCGGAGCTGTACGACAGGCAGGACGCGGAGGATCCGCGCATCCCGCAGTGCATGGAGCAGGCCTGGGAGTATCTCAACAGCCCGACGCTCCCGCGCGACGGCTACCACGCCTTCACGGTCTCCAAGTGCCTGCCGACTTTTGATTATTTCGGCTATTTTCTTTATACGCAGGAGCTGCGCGAGCGGGTGAGGGAAATCTATGAAGGGGCTTGACGAGGCGCGGAAGCTCTATGAGGACTTCGGGCGCGAGCTGCTGCACCGGCGCTTTCCCACATTCGAGGCGCGCATTGCCGTGGGCCTTGCGGGAAGGGGATCGGAGTGCTTCGGCTTTGACGACGCCCTCTCGCGCGACCACGATTTTGAGCCCGGCTTCTGCCTCTGGCTCACGGACGCGGACGATCTGCGGATCGGGGAGGCGCTCGCGGAGGCCTACCGGGAGCTGCCGATCCGCCGCGCGGGCGCGCGCAGCCGCCTCGGGGAAGTCAACCGGGGCGTGCGCCGCATCGGCTTTTTCTACCGCCGCGCGATCGGGAGCGAGCGCGCGCCGAAGGACTGGCGGGAGTGGCTGAATCTGCCCTCCTGGGCGCTGGCCGAGGCCACGAACGGCGAAGTGTTCCGGGACGATCTGGGCGAGTTTTCCGCGATCCGGGAGACGCTGCTGCACGGTATGCCCGAGGATGTGCGCCGCAAAAAGCTGGCCGCGAGGCTGATCGCCATGGCCCAGTCCGGCCAGTACAACTACGGGCGCTGCCTGCGCCACGGCGAGGAGGGGGCGGCGATGCTCGCGCTCGCGGACTTCGTGCGGGAATGCTGCGGGGCGATCTATCTGCTGAACCGCGCCCATATGCCCTATTACAAATGGGCGCTGCGCGGCATGGAACGGCTGCCGCTGCTCGGTGAAATGCGCGAAGCGCTCAGCTTCCTGCTCACGGCGGAGAACGACGAGGCCGGGCAGGAGCTCAAGCGCGGCGTCGTGGAGGACGTCTGCGCGGGCGTGATCCGCGTCCTGCGTGAGCAGGGACTCAGCGCGGGCGCCTGGGATTATCTCGAGCCGCACGCCTTCGCCGTGCAGGAGACGATCGGGGACCCGGCGCTCCGGGGACTTCATATCATGGAAGGATAAGGGGAGGACGTCATGACCATCCAATGGCTCGGACACGCGTGCTTTGCCATCACCCACAGGGGCTACACCGTGCTCATCGACCCCTACAACGCCGACTACACCAACGGCTATCCCAAACTGCGCGTGAAGGCGGACAAGCTGCTTGTCAGCCACGAGCATTTCGGGCACAACTACCGGGAGGGCGTGCAGCTGTCCGGCAGGCCGGAGTCGGACTGCCCCTTTGCCGTCACGGCGCTGCGCGTGCCGCACGAGTTCAAGCTCGGCAATTGGCGCGGCTTCTGCGATGTCCACATCCTCGAGGCGGACGGGCTGAAGCTCGTGCACATGGCGGATCTCGGCACACAGCTCGACGGCGGGCAGATCAGCCGCCTGTTCGGGGCGGACGTGTGCATGATCTGCGCGGGCTCCGCCACGGCCCTGCCCTCGCAGGAGGCCAAGCGCGTCACCGACGAGATCATGGCCAAGGTCATCATCCCCATGCATTACCGGGACGGGAACCGCGGCGGGCACCGGCTCGAGATGGTGAAGGATTTCACCTACCACTTCGAGTCCCCGGCGTTCATCCACGAGTACGATACCGATACCTTCACCGTCACCCCGGACATGGAGCCGCAGGTGGCCGTGCTCAAATATCTGGGGCCGGAAGCCTGGGGCGCGCTCGCGCAGGAGCCGGAGAGGCGGGAAAAGCCCTCGCTGCTGCGCCGTCTGCTGCGGGGAAAATAGCAAAACGGCCTGTTTACAGACGGCAAAAAATATGGTATAAAAATAGCAACAGGAAGGAATGCGCCGGAGAAAACGGCATCGGCGCAGGAAAAAGCAGAATCGGCAATTCTTGAATAAAAATAGGAGGGAGACGTAAATATGGTTAATTTCTCTGACAGAATGGACGGCATCAAGGCCTCCGATATCCGCGCGCTGCTGAAGCTCACCGCGCAGCCCGATATCATTTCCTTCGCCGGCGGCCTGCCCGCGCCCGAGCTCTTCCCCGTGGAGGATATTCAGACCGCCTTCGACGCCGTGATGAAAGAGAACGGCCGCACCGCGCTGCAGTACGGCCAGACCGAGGGCTATGCGCCGCTGAGAAAGCACATCGTTGACCGCATGGCCAAGAAGAACAACATCCACTCGGACCCCGACCATGTGATCCTGACCGCCGGCAGCCAGCAGGGTCTGGACTTTATCGGGAAGCTCTTCCTCAACCCCGGCGACGTCGTGGTGCTGGAGAGCCCGAGCTATCTGGGCGCCATCAACGCCTTCAAGCAGTACCAGCCCAACTTCGTGGAAGTGCCGACGGATGAAAACGGCATGATCATGGAGGAGCTGGACCGCGTGCTCGCGACCACCGAGAACGTCAAGCTCATTTACATCATCCCCGATTTCCAGAACCCCTCCGGCCGCACCTGGCCGCTGGAGCGCCGCAGACAGTTCATGGAGATCATCGAGAAATACGGCGTCCCCGCCATTGAGGACAACCCCTACGGCGACCTGCGCTTCAAGGGCGAGTACCTGCCCGCGCTCAAGAGCATGGACAAACAGGGCCTCATCATCTACTTCGGCACCTTCTCCAAGATCCTCTCCCCCGGCTTCCGCATCGGCTGGATCTGCGCCAACGAGCAGATCATCGAGAAGGTCAACCTGATCGCGCAGGCAGCCGTCCTGCAGACCGCCACGGTCAACGCCATGGTCATCTCCAAGTATCTGGATCTGTTTGACGTCGACGAGCATGTGGCCAAGATCCTGCCGGTCTACAAGCACCGCTGCGGCCTGATGATCGACACCATGCGCGAGTGCTTCCCGGAGGAGGCGAAGTTCACCGATCCTGACGGCGGCCTGTTCACCTGGGTCGAGCTGCCCGACTACGTCAACACCCGCGACCTCGCGGCCGTCGCGCTCGAGCACAAGGTGGCCTTCGTGCCCGGCTCCGGCTTCTATCCCAAGGGCAACGTCAACAACGGCATGCGCCTGAACTACTCCTGCTCCACGGACGACCGCATCGTCAACGGCATCCACCTCCTGTCCGACGTCATCAAGGGCGCGCTGAAATAATGCTGGAGCCCGGCGTCAGGGGCGCGGCCGAAGTCACGGTCGTGCCGGAGAATACCGCCGCCGCGGCGGGCAGCGGGGCGCTGCCGGTCTTTGCCACGCCGTGCATGATCGCCCTCATGGAGAAGGCGGCCATGAACTCGGTGCAGCCCTTTCTTGACGAGGGGCAGGGTACCGTAGGGACGCGGATCGACGTTTCGCACCTCGCCGCCACCCCCGTGGGCATGGCGGTACGCGCGGAGACGGAGCTGACGGCGATCGACCGCAGACGGCTGACGTTCTCCGTGAAGGCCTTCGCGGACGGCGAGCTGATCGGCGAGGGGACGCACGAGCGCTTCATCGTCGAGAGCGCGCGCTTTCTGCAGAAGGCGGAGGCAAAAAGGAAATAACAGCCCAGTGCCGTGAAACCGTCGCGTTTCGGGCGAAGGGACGGCCGGGAAATGGAAATGCTCCGGGAAACCGTGGGGCGAATTCGTATCATCGTACGGATTCGCCCCGCTTTTTCGCGCGCAGGGCAGCGAATCCCGCGCGGCGAATCCCGCGCGGGCGGCCGATGCTTGCAAATCGGCCTGCCGCGTGCTATAATACAATAACTGTTTTGGGACGATGGACAGACTTTCACAGACAGGATTTCTGCTATGGATCTTTCGGAACTCAAACTGGTCACGGCCAGCAATATCATCAAGCTGCGCACCGCCGCAGGCCTCACGCAGGCCGAGCTGGGCGCCGCCCTCAACTACTCGGACAAGACCATCTCCAAGTGGGAGCGGGGCGAGGCGATCCCGGACGCCTACGTGCTCACCCAGATGGGGGAGCTTTTCGGCGTCACGGTGGACGCGCTGCTCTCCTCCCATGACAAGTGGGAGCCCGCCCCCGACCCGGACGAGGTGCCGGACCGGAGCTACAGCGTGAGCATGATCATCGCGGTGGCGGTCATCGGCGTGTGGACGCTCGCGCTGACGGCTTTCGTGGCGCTCTGGCTGGTGGGGATCATCCGCTGGCAGATCTTCGTGGTGGCGATGCCGGTCTCAATCCTGACCTATCTGGTGCTGATCTGTGTGTTTGGGAAAAAACACCATCTGCAGTATGTGATCGCGCTGTTCGTCTTCAGCCTGTTTTTGATGATCTATCTGCTTTTCGTGCACATCAACCCCTGGCAGATCTTCCTGATCTGCGCGCTGGCGGAGGTGCTGGTCTTCTTGAGCTGCAACATCAAAAAAAGACCGAAATTCCTGCAAAAAAAGAAAAAACCGGAATGATCCGGCGGGATTCTACGATTTGTAGAGCAAAAAGGGCCGGGGTAGAGAGCCGTCTACCCCGGCCTTTTTCCCGTTTTCCGAATGGTAGAGTCCGATCGGGGCACAGTAGCTTGTGATCGGGATGCCATGGCTGTATCCTGTATTCGGCAATATTATGCGAAAGGACGGAATACCATGAGTTACGTTTTGAGCTGCTGCTCCCCCGCCGATCTGAGCAAAGAGCAATTCGAGGCGCGGGACATCCATTATATCTGCTTCCACTACTTCCTCGACGGCGTCGCCTATCTGGACGATCTGGGCCAGTCCATCCCCCATGACGAGTTTTACGCCCGCATGGCCGCCGGCGGCGATACCAGCACCTCCCAGATCAGCATCTCCGAATACGTGGATTATTTCTCCTCGTTCCTGGAGCAGGGGCTGGACGTGCTGCACGTCTGCCTGTCCTCCGGCATCTCCGGCACCATGAACTCCGCCCAGAACGCGGCGCTGATCGCGCGGGAGCGCTTCCCGGAGCGGAAACTCTTCGTCATCGACTCGCTGGCCGCCTCCGGTGGCTACGGCTTGCTGATGGACGGCGCCGCCGACCGCCGGGACGAGGGCCTGTCCATCGAGGAGTGCGCGAAATGGATCGAGGACAACCGCCTCAAGCTGCACCACTGGTTCTTCTCCACCGACCTGAGCTTTTTCGTCAAGGGCGGCCGCATCTCCAAGACGGCGGCGGTCTTCGGCGGCCTGCTCGAGATCTGCCCGCTGATGAACGTGGACTATCAGGGACGGCTCGTTCCGCGGCACAAGGTCCGCACCAAGAAAAAGGTGATCCGCGAGTGCGTCAAGAAAATGGAGGAGCACGCCCGGGATGGCCATGACTATGACGGCAAGTGCTTCATGACCATGTCGGCCTGTCTGCCGGACGCCCGCGCCGTGGCGGACCTGGTCGAGGAGAAGTTCCCGAAGCTCAACGGGAAGGTCGTCATCAACAGCATCGGCAACCTCATCGGCTCCCACACCGGCCCGGGCACCGTCGCGCTCTTCTTCTGGGGCGACGAGCGGGTGGACTGAGCGGCGGAAGGGAACCGGGAAACAAAAAGGAGCGGGAAACAAACCGGCTTCCGACCGCCGGGACGGGCGCTGTCCGCCTGCGCGGCATGGATAAAGAATCAGAAAAGAGCGGGCGGACCCGTATGACGCAAGTCGGTACGGATCCGCCCGTTTTCTCGGTAATGTTTTGCTCTGCCGGGCGCTACGGGCGCCGCAGGGCGCGGAAGGGGTCCATGCCGTCCCCGGCGAGGCTCGTAAAGTTGAGGCTCGCGCCGACGTGCTCGGTCATGCTCTGGCGGGCCAGCTCCGGCATACGCATGCGGATGGCGGAGACGACCGAGATGTGGTTATACTTGACGCTCGCCATCCAGGGGTTGGCCTTGTCGTTCTGGTGGACGATGAACTCCAGCATCGAGGCCTGGTACATGATGAGCTTGGGCAGGATCTGCTCGTAGCTCTGCACCACGTAGGGGTTGCCGCAGGAGTCAATGATGAGCCGGTGGAAGGGCATATCCGTATCCTTCATGCCCCGGATGTCCCGGTTCTCCACGCTCTCCTTGAAGGCCTCGGCGAGCAGGCTCAGCTCCCGCACCACATGGTCGTCCGCCCGGTAGGCGCAGAGGGCGGCGGCGGTGCTCTCCACCGCGTCGCGCACCCGATAGAGGTCGATCATGTCCGTCAGGCTCAGATCCAGCACGAAGCTGCCCGGCTGCCCCGGATGGGTGACCACGAAGCCGCCCTCGGAGAGCCCGGCCACGGCCTCGGCCACCGGTGTGCGGGAGATGCCGAGGGAGGAGGCGATCTGGTTGACGTTGAGCTTGCTGCCCGGCGCGATGCGCAGGCCAAGGATCTCGTCGTACAGGAGCTTCATCACAAGATCCTTGAGCTTGGCGTCGGGGCTTGCGTCCATATACTGTTTCAGCTGGTATTTGTCCATGTCGTTCCCTCAAATCCTTGGCTGCGGCCTTCCGTTTCGGCCGCGTCCCGTCCTTTCAGTCCCGCGCGGCCTGCCCGTGCTCGCGGATCACGTCCTCCAGACGGCTCAGCAGCCGCCCGGCGGGACGGCCGAGGTAGGCCGCGGCGTCGGCGACGGTCGCCGTTTTCAGCGCGTTTCTGCCGAGCGGCGAGTTCATCAGGGCGAGGAAGGGCTTCGCCCCGGGCACGGTCTCGCCCAGCGTCCCGGGCAGCCAGGGATAGGTTTCGAGGATGTCGGCCAGCCGGGTCGTTTCCGCAAGCTTCATCAGCGCGGCCTCCTGTTTCTCTCTGCCGGCCTCCGCGTTTGCCGGACCGGCGCAGGATTCTCATACGCTAAAAATAGCACGCGGGGCGCGGAAAAGCAAGCGGCCGTTGCATTTCCCGTCCCGCTATGGTAGAATTTCTTATCACTTTTCGAGGGTGGGAGCATGAAAGCAGAACGGGCATTTCCGAGGATCACGGTATCCGAAAAGGGCGCGCGCTGGGTCGGCGAGGGGCACCCCTGGATCTACGCGAGCGACGTGCGCGCGGAGGAGCCGTGCGAAAACGGCGCGCTGGCGGATGCGGTGAGCGAGAAGGGGCGTTATCTCGGCACGGGCTTTTACAGCCGGCAGAGCAAGATCCGCGTCCGGCTCCTCTCCCGCAACGCAAACGAGCGCTTTGACGAGGCCTTCTGGCGCCGCCGCCTGCGCTACGCCTGGGACTACCGCAAGGCCGTCATGGGGGAGGATCTCGACTGCTGCCGCGTGGTCTTCGGCGAGGCGGACGGCTTCCCCGGCCTCACGGTGGATCGTTTTCACGATCTTCTTGTGACCCAGACCCTTTCGGTGGGGATAGAGAACATAAAAACCATGTTGTTTCCCGCGCTGGTGGAGATGCTCCGTGATGACGGGCATCGGATCCGCGGCCTGTTCGAGCGCAACGACGTCGCGATCCGCGCGCTCGAGGGCATGGAGCAGGGCAAGGGCTGGTTTGCGCTGCCCGGCCTGCCCGCGCCGGGCAGCCCCGTGACGGAGATCTGCGAGAACGGGATCTTCTATGCCGTGGATGTGGAAAACGGGCAGAAGACCGGTTTCTTCCTCGACCAGAAATACAACCGCCTCGCCGTGGCGAGGCTTGCGAAGGGCCGCCGCGTGCTCGACTGCTTTACCCACACCGGCTCCTTCGCCCTCAACGCGGCCAGGGGCGGGGCGGCGCACGTGACGGCGGTGGACGTGTCCGAAGCCGCGATCGCCATGGCGCGGCGCAACGCCGAGCGCAACGGGCTGTCGGAGCGCATGGACTTTCTGACGGCGGACGTGTTCGACCTGCTGCCGGAGCTGGAAAAGCAGGGCAAGGCGCCCTACGACTTCATCATCCTTGACCCGCCCGCCTTCACCAAGTCGCGCAAAACGGTGGGCAGCGCGGAGCGGGGCTACCGGGAGATCAACGGCCGCGCGCTCCGGCTGCTGCCCCGGGGCGGCTATTTCGCCACGGCCTCCTGCAGCCATTTCATGGAGGACGGGCTGTTTCGCAAGATGCTGCGCGAGGCGGCGCGGGACGCGGGCGTGGAGCTGCGGCAGATCGAGGCGCGGCAACAGGCGCCGGACCATCCGATCCTCTGGAACGTGCCGGAGACGGATTATCTGAAGTTCTATCTGTTCCAGGTGGTATAAAAAACAGAAAGCACGCCGGGACGGCCTTCGGACCGCCCCGGCGTGCTCTCTTTCTGTCGATACGGATACCCGACAGAAAGCAGACAAAGATGGTCTTGTTTTTTATCGGGTATCCATATTATACAAAGGGGTTCCAGAAGCGGCTGCCGTTGAGGAAGTTCAGCAGCAGCGCCGCGAGCAGGAGCGCGAGGCTCCCCGCCATGGCGGCATAGTCCCATCCGGTGAAGGGGCGCGCCATGTACCAGCTCCGTTTTTTGTTCTTGCCGAAGCAGCGGAGCTCCATGGCGTTGGAGATGACCTCGATCCTGTCCATGCTGGAGAGGATCAGCGGGATCAGGATGGCGCTCGCGCTCCGAAGGCGCTTGCCGAGCGATTCCTTCCGGCTCATCTCGATGCCTCTGGCCTGCTGCGCCTGGGAGATCTCGTGGTACTCCCGCTGGATGTCCGGAATGTAGCGCAGCGCGAGCGCGACGGCGTAGGCGATGGTATATTTGACGCCGATGCGGTTGAGGGAGGCGGCGAACTCACTGGGGTTCGTGGTGCAGACGAAGAGCAGCACCACGGGGATCGAGGCCAGGTACTTCAGAAACAGGTTGAGGTGGTAAAACAGCTGCTCCCGGGTGAGGTCGTAGCCGCCGCCGAGGGAGAAGAGCAGATGCTTCGTCCCGTAGAGGCTCACGCCGTGCTGCGGGGCGAAGAGGAAGACCAGAAGGTTGTTGAGCAGCATGAACACCGCCGTAAAGCCCAGCATGAAGCGCACGTCGGCAAGGCGGATCTGCGAAAGACGGAAGAGCGCGAGGCTCAAAACCACGAGCAGCCCGAGCAGCCGCGTGTCGTACGTCAGCATGGCCGCGAAGCTCCACAGCAGCACGCACACGAGCTTTGTCGCGCCGGTGAGCCGGTGGATGGGCGAGGGGCGGTCGATGTAGTTGAAGAGATTGGTCATGGCCGCTGCTCCCTTCGCTCGTAGTCGATGAAGCGGCGCACGAAGGCCCGCCCGTCCGCCACGCCGCAGAGCTGGGCGAGGGCGTAGAGGCTCGTCTCCTTCAGGCTGGCCTGTTCGATGATTTCGGGGTCGGTGAGCACCTCGGCGCAGTCGGCGTCGGCGATGACGCGCCCGCGGGAAAAGACCACGGCGCGCTCGGCGTATTCGAGCATCAGGTGCATATCGTGGGTGATCATCGCGACCGTGACGCCGCGCCGCTGCAGCGCGACGAGAAATTCCATGATCTCGGTGTAGTGCCGGTAATCCTGCCCGGCGGTGGGCTCGTCGAGGAGGATCATCTCCGGCTCCAGCACGAGGATGGAGGCGATGGTCACGCGCTTTTTCTGCCCGAAGCTGAGCGCGGAGACCGGCCAGTTCCGAAAGGGCCAGAGCCCGCAGATCTTCAGCGTCTCCTCCACCCGGCGGCGGACCTCCTCCTCCCGGACGCCGCGGGTGCGAAGCCCCAGCGCCACCTCGTCGAAGATCATGACCTTGGAGATCATCTGGTTGGGGTTCTGCATCACGTAGCCGATGCGGTCGGCGCGTTCCTTGATGGACAAGGCGGCCATATCCTTGCCGTGGAAGAGGATGCTGCCGCTCTGCTGCGTCTCAAAGCCGCAGACCAGCTTGGAGAAGGTGGATTTTCCCGCGCCGTTGCGGCCCACGATGGCCAGCAGCTCCCCCTGCCCGGCCCGGACGGATACGCCCTTGAGCGCTTCCTGCCTGCCGGCATAGGAGAAGCGAAGCGCCTTCGCCTCCAGCAGCACGGGGCGCGGCTGCCGCGCCGGGGGCGGGGGCGCGGCGGCGAACCAGTCGCGCACACGCGCCTTTTCCTCCTCGCCCAGCCGCAGCGTGCGGATGCTGCGCGGGGCCATTTCGGGGCGGATCTCCACCCCGGCATAGCGCAGGGCGGTCAGATACAGCGGCTCGCGGATGCCGTTTTCGCGCAGCCAGGAGCCGGAGAGCAGCTCGTCCGGCGCGGCGTCCGCCAGGATGCGGCCCCCGCCCATGAGGACGATCCGGTCCACGTCCCGGTGCAGCACGTCCTCCAGCCGGTGCTCGATGAGGATGACGGCGGCACCGGTCTCCGCCTGGAGCTGCTCGATGAGCTCGATGGCGGCCTTGCCCGCGGCGGGGTCGAGATTTGCCAGCGGCTCGTCGAAGAGCAGGACGTCCAGCTTGTTCACCAGCACGCCCGCGAGCGAGACGCGCTGCCGCTGCCCGCCGGACAGCTCGTTCGGCGCGTGGGAGAGGTGCTCCTCCAGCCCCACGAGGGAGGCCGCGCGCGCCACGCGCTCGTGGAGCGCGGGCTCCTGCACGCAGTCGTTTTCCAGCGCGAAGGCGACGTCCTCCGCGACGGTCAGACCGATGAACTGCCCGTCCGGGTCCTGCAGCACGGTACCCACGTGCCGGGAGATCTCGAAGATGCTCTCTTCCCGCGTCTCCCGGCCGGCGATGCGCAGGCTGCCGCTCATCTCGCCGCGGTAGGAGAAGGGGATCAGGCCGTTGATGCAGTGGGCCAGCGTGCTCTTGCCGCAGCCGGAGGGACCCGCGATCAGCACGCGCTCCCCGCGCCGGACGCTGAGGTTGATGTCGTACAGCGTCGGCTCGGACTGCGCGTTATACTGAAAGCCGAAGTGTTCAAATTGAAGGATCGCTTCGTCCATGGAAACTCCCCCATCAAAAAATCAGCAAGGCCGGGAAAGCAAGGCTGCTTTCCCGGCCCGAATCGGTTCCGGACTTATCCGACCAGACGGAGCCAGAAGCCCTCCACGGGTTCGTAGGGGAGGACCAGATCGTTCATCCAGTCGTTGAGGCTGTTGCTGCGCATCTCGCTCTCGGCGAGGACGTTGCTGTACAGGTCGCCCTGCCCCACGTAGTACATCACGTGGTAGCCCGCGTAGCCGGAGCTCTCGCCGTAGACGATGCCGGTGTCGCCGCTCTGGTGCTCGTCAAAGCAGAAGGCGTCGAACTCGGGGACCATCTGGCCCTTGGCGATGTCCTCGTACAGCCCGCCGTTGGTGTTGGAGCCGGTATCCTCGGAGTACTGCCCGGCCAGCGCGGCGAAGCTGTCCTCGGTCTTCTCGCCGGCTTCCCACTCGGCGAGGATCTCCTCGGCGCGGGCCTTGGCGGCCGCCTTGGCCTCGTCGGTGTAGTTGCCGTCAGCGTCCTTCTCGGCCTTGATGAGGATGTGGCGGACGCTCACGGTGTTGTAGTGGTTGTCGTTGCGGGAGAGGAACACGACGACGGAGGTGCCGCTGCCGTCGGAGTCGGCGACGACGGTCACGTCGCCGGCCTCGCGCTCGCCCATGAGCCAGGCGCTGTAATCGGCGCTCAGGCTGCTGCCGGCGACGCGGGAGCGGCTGGTCGGCAGCGCGCCGGTCTGGGATTCCACGGCGACCTGAAAGCGCTCGGTGATATCCTCGATATCGACGCCGTCCTGATAGGCCATGGAGATGGCGTCGGCGGTGGCCTTGGCCTCGATCAGCGCGGTCTCGGAGGCGCTCTCGGCGCCCTCTTCCACGGCGCCCTTCACGTCATAGACCAGGAAGTCGAAGTAGTCGTGGGAGCCGTTGTAGTCCTTGTAGTGCTGCTCGATCTCTTCCGGGGTGAAGGTGAAGCTGTCCTGCGCGTGCTGGTAGGCCTTGCTGGCCAGGGCGTTGTCGAGTGCGGCCTGCTTGACGATCTTGAGGTTGACGCCCTTGCCGTAGTTCATGGCGAGCAGGGCGCTGGCGTTGGCGTAGCCCTGCTGCTTGGCGTAGTCGTCCATGCCCTCGAAGCTGGCCTCGGCGGCGGTGATCTCCTCTTCGGTCAGGGAGATGCCGTTCTCGGCGGCGTAGTTTTTCAGCGCGGCGATCTGCGAGGCGTCATTCTTGGCGAGGTTCAGGAAGTAGTCTCGCCAGGTGCCGCCCTCTTCCAGCATGGAGCAGGCCTGGTCCTTCAGGCCGGTCACGCCGGCGCTCGTGTCAAGACCGAGCATGGAGGCGTAGCTGCCGTAGGAATTGACCAGATTGACGTACTCGTTGCCGAAGTAGTAGTTGACCTGGGCGGGGCTCAGCCTGGTGCCGCCGACGGTGAGGGCGGTCGTGCCGTGGTAGAGGATGCCCGTGTTGAGCAGAATGATGGCCGCGACCAGCACGACGACCAGGATGGTGCCGATGGTCCAGCGGCGCCTGCTCTGCGCCTGCTTCTTCGCCGCTTCCTGTGCGGCGAGCATTTTCTTGTCGGTGCCGGCCGCGCGGGCCAGCTGACGCTGCTTCTTATCGGTTGATGCGCTCATGATAAAATCGTCCTTTTTTCTGAGTGATTGCATAAAGCCCAAACATTATAACGCAAACAGATTTCTCTTGCAAGACATATTATAAAAAGAGGAGCATATAATTTTTGCATGCTGTTATCGCAGGGCGCCCGGCGCGCCGCTGCCCGGAAGGGGGGACAGGGATGGAATATGACGTGGACGATCTGATTTTCGGGGAATTTGACCCCGGCCCCAGCGAGCGCTGAAAAAGCTTCTCCCCGGGACGGGGAGAAGCTTTTTTGTGTTTCAGCCTGCGGGGCTCAGCTTGCGGCCTTCATCGACAGGAAGGCGTTGATGAAGCCGTCCAGGTCGCCGTCCATGACGTTCTGGATGTTGCCGTTTTCGAATTCGGTGCGGTGGTCCTTGACGAGCTGATAGGGCATGAACACGTAGGAACGGATCTGGCTGCCCCACTCGATCTTCATCTGTACGCCCTTGATGTCGCTGATCTTCTCCAGGTGCTCGCGCTCCTTGATCTCGGCGAGCCTCGCGCGCAGCATGTTCTTGCAGTTCTCCAGGTTCTGGAAGTGGCTGCGCTCGACCTGGGAGGAGACCACGATGCCCGTGGGCTTGTGGATGAGACGGACGGCGGAGGAGGTCTTGTTGACCTTCTGGCCGCCGGCGCCGGAGGAGCGGTAGACCTGCATCTCGATGTCGTCGTCCTTCAGCTCGATCTCGCTGTTGTCGGTGATCTCGGGCATGACCTCCACTGCGGCGAAGGAGGTGTGCCGCCGTCCGGCCGCGTCGAAGGGGGAGACGCGCACGAGGCGGTGGATGCCGTGCTCGCTCTTTAAGAAGCCGTAGGCGTTGTCGCCCTCGATCATGATGGTGGCGGACTTGAGCCCGGCCTCGTCGCCGTCCAGATAGTCCATGACCTTCACCTTGTAGCCGTGGCGCTCGGCCCACATGTTATACATGCGGTAGAGCATGGAGGCCCAGTCCTGCGCCTCGGTGCCGCCGGCGCCGGCGTGGAAGGTCAGGATGGCGTTGTTCGCGTCGTACTCGCCGGTCAGGAGCGTGGAGAGGCGGGTGGACTCGACGTTCTCGGAGAAGCGCTCGAACTCTGATTTGAGCTCGGAGAGCATCGAGTCGTCGTTCTCCTCGATGGCCATCTCGCACATGACGGACATATCGTCCCACGCGGCGCAGAGCTTTTCGTAGTTCTCCACCTTGCCCTTCAGGAGCTTGAGGCGCTTCTGCACCTTCTGGGAGTTTTCCACGTCGTTCCAGAAGCCCTCGCGCTCGCTGGCGGCCTCCAGCTCCTCGATCTCCTTCCTGGCCGCGTCCAGCTTCAGCGCGCCCTCCAGCAGCTCCAGCGCGGGGCGGGCGGCGTTGAGCTTTGCCTTGTATTCTTCAAATTCCAGCATATAAACAGTACCTTTCCATAGTGTGCGGGAGAGGAAGGCCCCTCTGACGGCCGGGCGGCCGTCAGCTCCCGGATGGGGGGCGAATCGTCGTATCTTTGATATTATATACAAAATTGCAGGAAATGTAAATCCGTTTTTTCTCATGATTTCAGCGTTTTATCTGCTAAACTTCCTCTTCCCAATGGCTGAAAATTATGCTATATTGTATAGTTGAAAAAGGACGTCATCCAATGATGGCTTTACGGAGGAAAAAGAGAATGATTGCACACGGCAAGGAAATCAAGGTCTTCAGCGGCAATTCCAATCCTGAACTGGCCAGAAATATCTGCTCGGAGCTGTACATGTCGCTCGGCAATGCGAGCGTCGCCGCCTTCGCCGACGGCGAGTGCTCCATCTCCGTTTACGAACCCGTCCGCGGCAAGGACGTGTTTATCGTTCAGTCTACCTGCAAGCCCGTCAACGACAGCCTGATGGAGCTTCTGATCATGTGCGACGCGATGCGCCGTGCTTCCGCCGGCCGCATCACCGCCGTCATCCCCTACTTCGGCTACGCCAGACAGGACCGCAAGGCCAAGAGCCGCGATCCCATTTCCGCCAAGCTGGTGGCCAACCTCATCACCGCCGCCGGCGCCGACCGCGTGCTGACCATGGACCTTCACGCGGCGCAGATCCAGGGCTTTTTTGACATCCCCGTGGACAACCTCATGGGCGGCAACCTCTTCGTCAAGCACTATGTCCGCCGCTTCGGCAAGGGCAACGAGGACGTGATGGTCGTCTCCCCCGATGTGGGCAGCACTGCCCGCGCCCGCAACTTCTCCATGAAGCTCGGCCTCAACATGGCCATCGTGGACAAGCGCCGTGAGCGCGCCAACCAGTCCGAGGTCATGAACATCATCGGCAACGTCGAGGGCAAGACCTGCATCCTGCTCGACGACATCGTGGATACTGCCGGCTCCCTCTGCGGCGCGGCCAAGGCCATCAAGGAGATCGGCGGCGCGAAGGAGGTCTTCGCCTGCGCGACCCACGGCGTGCTCTCCGGCCCCGCCATCGAGCGCATCAACGACTCCTGCATCAACGAGCTGCTGCTGCTCGACACCATCCCCTATCCCTCGGACAAGCCCGCCTGCGACAAGATTCAGTACCTCTCCACCGCCTCCGTCTTTGCCGAGGCGATCCGGAGGATCTACGAGGAAGTCTCCATCGCGAACATGTTTGAAAACTAAGAGGGCTGCCTCCCTTGCACAAGGGGAGGCAGCCGGGCAAAGCGAGGCCGGAGGGCCTGCGCAGCGGCTTGCGGCCCCCCGAAAGCAGCGCGGAAGCGTTTACCCAACCCCTCAGTCACGGCGCCTGCGTGAGACGCGCCGCGACAGGCACCCCCTTCCCAGGGGAGCCAAAAAGGAAGTACGTATGTTATTTTCATCCAACTCCGGCGGCGTTGCGTGGCTGGCCGTCTTTCTCGGCAACCCCGGGCCGCGCTATGCCTTCACGCGGCACAACGCGGGCTTCATGGCGGCGGACGCCATGGCAAAGGCGAAGGGCGCCGACATCAACCGGGCCCGCTTCCGCGCGCTGACCGCCACGGTGGACGTCGGCGGCGAAAAGGTCATGCTCATGAAGCCGCAGACCTATATGAACCTCTCCGGCGAGGCGGTGAGCCAGGCCGCGCGGTTTTACAAGCTCGATCCCTCGCACGTGATCGTCGTCTCGGACGAGGTCTCGCTCCCGATCGGGAAGCTCCGCGTGCGCGCGAAGGGCTCCGCCGGGGGGCATAACGGCCTGAAGAGCGTTATCACCTGCCTTGGGACCGATCAGTTCCCCCGCATCCGCATCGGCGTGGGCGCGCCGCCCCACCCGGACTACGACATGGCGGACTGGGTGCTCTCCTCCTTCAAAAACCAGGACGCGGAGGAGATGGCGAAGGCCGCCGAGCGCGCGGCCGCGGCCGTGGAGTGCTACATCCGCAGCGGCCCGGAGCGCACCATGAACCTGTTCAACTGACGGGCGGGGAAGTTCCCGCATCCTCTGCGTGTTTGATCCTTGTAAGTCAACTTGCGAATATCGCAATCGGCTAATAGAGAAAATATCAACAAAGGAGGCTGCTTATGAAGAAAAGCTGCATCGCGATGCTCCTGGCCGGCGGTCAGGGCTCCCGCCTCTATGCGCTGACCCAGAGCGTCGCAAAACCCAGCGTTCCCTTCGGCGGTAAGTACCGCATCATCGACTTCCCCCTGTCCAACTGCGCCAACTCCGGCATCGACACCGTCGGCGTTCTGACCCAGTACAAGCCCCTCCAGCTCAACAGCTACATCGGCATCGGCCAGTCCTGGGATCTGGACGTTTCCGACGGCGGCGTTTACATCCTGCCCCCCTATCTCGGCGCGGGCGAGAAGGGCTCCTGGTTCACCGGCACGGCCAACGCCATCTACCAGAATCTTGCCTTCATCGAGAACTACGACCCCGAAACGGTGCTGATCCTCTCCGGCGACCATATCTACAAGATGGACTACGCCGACATGCTGCGCGAGCACAAGGAGAAGGGCGCGGCCCTGACCATCGCCGTGCAGGAGGTCACCATGGAAGAGGCCACCCGTATGGGCATCCTCAACCCCGGCGCCGACGGCTACGTCGAGCAGTTCGAGGAAAAGCCCAAGCACCCGAAATCCAATCTCGCCTCCATGGGCATCTATATCTTCGACTGGAAGAAGCTGCGGGATTACCTGATCGCCGATGAGAACGACCCCAACTCCTCCAAGGACTTCGGCAAGAACATCATCCCCAGCATGCTCGCCGCGGGCGAAAAGATCTGGCCCTACCGCTTCAGCGGCTACTGGCGCGACGTCGGCACCATCACCTCCCTGTGGGACGCGAACATGGACCTTCTGTCCAACGCCGACATCAACCTCTATGACGACGCCTGGCCCATCGCCTCGCGCAGCCCGGTCTGCCCGCCCCACTACGTGGGCGAGAGCGCGAAGGTCGTGCACTCCATCGTCACCGAGGGCTGCGAGATCGACGGCTATGTGGACAATTCCGTCCTGTCCCCCAACGTGGTCGTGGCCGAGGGCGCCGAGGTCGCCTTCAGCGTGCTGATGCCCGGCGCCGTCGTGGAGAAGGGCGCCGTCGTGAAGTACGCCATCGTGGGCGAGAACACCGTGGTGGAGGCCGGCGCCAGGGTCGGCACCGATCCGGACGGCTCCGAGAACTGGGCTGTCGCCACCTGCGGGCCCAATATCCGCATCCGCAAGAACGCCACGGTGCCCGCCGGGGCCATGATCTATACCGGAGAGGAGGTCTGAGCCATGAGAAATTACCACGGTATCATCTTCGCTTACCAGACCACGCCCGAGCTGCGCGAGCTTGTCAGCGCCCGCAGCGGCGCGTCGCTGCCCTTCTGCGGCAGATACCGCCTGATCGACTTCCCCCTGTCCTCCCTGCGCAACGCCGGCATCCTTGACTGCGGCGTCATCATGCAGCGCAACTACCAGTCCCTGCTCGACCATCTGAGCAGCGGCAAAGCCTGGGACATGAGCCGCGCCGGCGACGGCGGCCTGCGCATGCTGCCGCCCTTCGGCCTGCCCGAGTACCACACCGGCAACTACGTCGGCACCATCGAAGCCCTGAACGCCGTCTCCACCTATATCCGCGACATTTCGCAGAAGCACGTCGTGCTGATGTTCGGCAGCATGGTCGCGAACATCGACCTCGACGCCGCGATCCGCAAGCATGAGGCCGGCGACGCCGACATCACCGCCATCTGCGGCACGGAGACCCCGATGGGCCAGCACCACCGCTTCGTCGTCGGACCCGACGGCTACGTCCGCCGCATCGACCTCTACCGCCGCAACGACGGCGAGGGCCTGCCCGGCCTCGAGGCTTTCATCATCCACAAGGACACCCTGCTCCAGCTGATGGACCGCTGCTCGGCCATGAACCTGTACGCCTTCCATAAGGACGCGCTGAACCTCTTCCTCTCCGCCGGCGGCAAGATGGACGTCTACGTCCACCACGGCTACGCCAACGCCATCCGCACGGTGGAGGAGTTCTACCGCGCCAACAAGGATATGCTCGACCCGGCGCTGCGCCGCCAGGTCTTCCCGGTCGAGCGCCCCGTGCGCACCAAGATCCACGAGTACGTCAGCACCTATTACAGTGAGGGCGCCGTCGCCCGCAACTGCCTGATCGCGGACAACTGCCGCATCGAGGGCGAGCTGGAGGACTGCATCGTCTTCTCCGGCGCGCGCATCGCCAAGGGCGCCAAGCTCAAGGGCTGCATCGTCATGCGCGGCTGCATCGCGGGCGAGAACAGCCAGCTGAGCTACGTGATCGCCGATAAGGACACCGCTTTCTCCGCGGGCACGGTCCTTGCCGGCAACGAAAAGCTGCCGCTGGTGGTCCCCAAAGGCACCAAGATCTGACCGTTTCCGGTCCCCCCCTGCACGCCCGAACGGGCGTGTAGGGGCGGCTGTCAGCCGCCCGCCCGGGCAGACGGCTGACAGCCGCCCCTACGGCGCTTCCCAAGCGTTACATACTCATACTTTTGGAGGTATTTTCCCATATGATCGGACAGATTTCCCGAGACGAGATGCGCAGCGCCATCGAAGATAAGCTCTGTGCCTACTTCACTACCACCGGCGAAGCCGCGACCGACGAACAGATCTTCCAGGCTTCCGCCATGGTCATCCGTGAGCTCATGAGCCGTTTTCTGACGGTGGAGGATCCGCGCCACGCCGAAAAGGAAGTTCACTATATGTCGATGGAGTTCCTCATGGGCCGCAGCCTGATGAAGAACGCCTTCAACCTCGGCGTCGGCGAAGCGCTCACCGGCGCGCTGGAGGATATGGGCCGCAGCGCCGTGGATGTTTTTGAAGCGGAGCCGGACGCGGGCCTCGGCAACGGCGGCCTCGGCCGTCTCGCCGCCTGCTACATGGACAGCATGGCGACCCTCGGCCTCGAGGCCACGGGCTATTCCATCTGTTATGAGCTCGGCATTTTCAAGCAGCAGTTCAAGGACGGCCGTCAGACCGAGGTCGCCGACAACTGGCGCATCGCCTCGCACAGCTGGCTTGTCCCCCGCTATGAGGACACGGTGGAGGTCCGCTTCGGCGGGCAGATCGCTCCCCACTGGGACAAGTTCGGCCGTTACCACGCCGAGCACACCGGCTATGACGCCGTCATCGCCGTGCCGCGGGATATGCTGATCGCCGGCTTCGGCGGCAAGGAGATCAATACCCTCCGCCTCTGGGACGCCGAGAGCCCCAACTTCCTGGATATGTACCTGTTCTCCGAGGGCGAGTATGTGCGCAGCATGGAGCAGCGCACCATGGCCGAGGTCATCACCAAGGTGCTCTACCCCGCGGACGATCACATCGAGGGCAAGACCCTGCGCCTCAAGCAGCAGTATTTCTTCGTTTCCGCCACCGCGCAGGACGTGGTCAGAAAGCACATCCGCAAGTGGGGCGATATCCGCAGCTTCGCCCAGCACCACACCATCCAGATCAACGACACGCATCCCACCCTCATCATCCCCGAGCTGATGCGCATCTTCATGGACGAGTACGACATGGGCTGGGACGAGGCCTGGAACATCGTCAAGGAGAGCGTGGCCTACACCAACCACACCGTCATGAGCGAGGCCCTCGAGAAGTGGCCGCAGGACCTTATGCAGCAGCTTCTGCCCCGCCTGTGGGAGATCATGTGCGAGATCAACCGCCGCTGGTGCGATTTCCTGGTCTTTAACTTCAACTGGGATGAGCGCGTCGGCCGCAACCTCATCATCCGCGACGGGAAGGTGCACATGGCCAACATGTGCCTGGCCGCCTGCTACATGGTCAACGGCGTCTCCCGCCTGCACGGCGAGATCCTCAAGGACGACCTGTTCCACGACATCTACACCCTGCGTCCCCAGCGCTTCACCCATGTCACCAACGGCATCGACCACCGCCGCTGGCTGGCGCAGATCAACCCCGGCCTGCACGGCCTCCTCTGCGAGACCATCGGCGACGCCTACCTGACCCGGCCCGAGGAGCTCATCAAGTTCGCCGACTTTGCCGACGACAAGGAGGTCCGCCGCCGCGTCAACGCGATCAAGCAGGAGAACAAGAAGGCGCTGGCCGCCTTCTGCAAGCGCAACCAGGGCCTCGTCCTCGATACCGACGGCATCATCGACGTGCAGGTCAAGCGTCTGCACGAGTACAAGCGCCAGCTCCTGTGCGCCATGCGCATTGCCAGCCTGCAGATGCAGCTGCACGACGATCCCAAGCGGGACTTCGTGCCCCGCACCTTCGTCTTCGGCGCCAAGGCTGCCGCGGGCTACCGGGTCGCCAAGCGCATCATCGAGCTGCTGCTGAGCATGCAGGACGACATCAACAACGATCCCGTCTGCAAGGGCAAGCTGCAGGTCTGCTTCGTGGAGAACTACCGCGTTTCCGCCGCGGAGGCCATCGTGCCCGCCGCCCAGGTGTCCGAGCAGATCTCCACCGCCGGCAAGGAGGCCTCCGGCACCGGCTGCATGAAGCTGATGATGAACGGCGCCGTGACCATCGGCACGCTCGACGGCGCGAACGTCGAGATGTACGAGCGGCTGGGCGACGAGAACATGTTCCTCTTCGGCCTGCACACCGACGAGATCGCCAACTGGCGCCGCCACGGCTACGATCCCAACGGCATGGCCCATTGCGACGGCGAGATCATGCGCGTCATGAACCGCTTCCGCGAGGGCTTCCGGGACGGCAAGAGCTACTCCGATCTGGTCTCCGGCCTCCTGTACGGCGGCGACCAGTATATGCTGATCGCGGACTACCGCGCCTACGCCGACTGCCAGACGCGCATGTACGAGCGCATCCGGGACGACGAGGAGCGCGCGCGTCTCGCCATCATGAACACCGCCGAGAGCGGCATCTTCGCGGCCGACCGCGCCATCGAGGAGTACGCGAAGAACATCTGGCACGTCATATAACGGAAGCTGTGCCGGCGGATCCCGCCGGCGCGTCTCCGCACAACAAAGACGATCGAAGGGATCGTCGGAGAAAGAAGGGTCTCAAGCCGGGTCTCGGCTGGGATCCTTCGCCGTATTTTCCAAAAAGAGACAGGAGGATCGCATGGCAGACTACATCGCCGTCGTGGGCGGCATGAACGTGGATATCTGCGGCCGCCCGGCGGCGCGGCCGGTGCCGAAGGACTCCAACCCCGGCCAGGTCAGCATCCGGCCCGGCGGCGTGGGGCGCAACATCGCCCACGACCTGCGCCTGCTGGGCATGGAGGTGAGGCTCCTGAGCGCCGTGGGGGCGGACGAGCACGGCGGCCTGCTGCTGCAGAGCTGCGCCATGCACGGGATCGACACCTCCCTCTGCCTGCGCGCGGAGGCCGAAAACAGCTCCACTTACCTCTACATTACCGACGAGCAAGGCGAAATGCAGCTCGCCGTGGCGGATATGGGGGTGACGGCGCACATCACGCCCGCCGTGATCGAGGAGCGCCTCGACGCCCTCAACGCCGCCCGGGCCGTGGTGCTGGACGCAAACCTCCCGGCCGAGACCCTCTCGTATCTCGCTTCGCGCGTGCGCGTGCCGCTCTACGCCGACCCGGTCTCCACCGCCAAGGCGCCGCGGCTGCGCGCGATCCTGCCCCGCCTCGCCTGCCTCAAGCCCAACGCGCTGGAGGCGGAGGAGCTGAGCGGCGAGAAGGAGCCGGAGGCGGCGGCAAGGGCGCTGCTGCGCGCAGGCGTGGGGCGCGTGTTCCTCAGCATGGGGGCGCAGGGCATGCTCGCCGCGGAGGGGAAACGGCTCATCCGCCGCCCCTGCGAGCAGGTGCGCGTGGTCAACACCACCGGCGCGGGCGACGCCGCCATGGCTGCCCTCGTCTGGGCGGGCGTGCATGGGATGGACCTGGAGCGCAGCCTGCGCTTCGCGCTCATGGCCGGCGCCGGCGCCACCGAGTGCCTCGAGGCGAACAACCCCGCGCTCGCGGAGCTTCCGGAACGCTTCCGGCGGGAACAGGGAGACTGACGGGACAGGAGAAGCCTCTGAGACGGCAGACAAACTTGACGCGCCTCGCCCGGAGGCGCATACGGAAAGCGCGGGAGGGGACGGCTTATTCCCTCCCGCGGCTGCGGTTTCCCTTTCGGGCGCGCAAGCGGCCGTCATTTTGCCGACAGCCAGAGAAAACCATGAGGGCTTCGCCGCAGGCGAAGCCCTCATGGTCGTTTGTTTCCGTTTCTGCTTACAGGCTTCCGAGGACGCCCCGGAGGCCGTACTGCGCGTAGACCTCCCGGTACCACGCGACCTCGTCCCGGATCAGCTCGTCGATGACGCGCATGCTCAGCAGCTCCACCGGCGCGCGGTCGTCGGTCATGACGCAGGAGCCCGGCTCATAGCGCGTAAGCCCCTCGCTGACGCGCAGGAGCATCCCGCGCAGCTCGCCGTCCCCGATCTTCTCCAGGTTCCGCGCCAGCACCGCGAGCATCTCGGGATTGCAGGAGGCGAAAAGCTCGCGGTTGGTGTTGTGCGCCACGTCCGCGGTATAGACCTCCGGGAACACGGCGGAGATGGTGTCGGCCAGATACTGGTTGATGTTCCCCTCCCGTGTCCCGCGCATATTCATGTTCACGACCATCACGCCGCCGTCCTTCAGATGCGCGCGCACGAGCGTAAAGAACTCGACCGAGGCCATCTGGAAGGGGATCGTGATGTCCTGATAGGCATCCACCATGATGACGTCGTAGCGCTTGTCCACGGCGTTCAGGTAGGCCCGGCCGTCGTAGGTCGCGACGGGCAGATCCTCGGGCATCGCGAAGTATTCCCGCGCAAGCGCGGTGATCTTCCCGTCAATCTCCACGCCCTCGACGCGCACGCCGGGCAGGCACGCGACGCACTGGCTGCCGTAGGTGCCCGTACCCATGCCGAGCACGAGCAGGTCGAAGTCGACGCCGCGCTCCTGCTTTTTCGCCGCGCCCGCCATATAGGGGGCGGCCATCGCGCAGTCGTAGTACATCCCGGTGAAGCGCGAGCGCTTCGGCAGGATGGACTGCACGCCGAAGAGGACGTTGGTGGAGAGGACCACGCTCTCGTCCGTTTCCTCCACCTGCAGATAGTTGTAGACGGACTCGCCCTCGTAGCGCAGGCCGTCCTTCCAGAAGGCGAAGTGCGAGCGCCAGCCGAGGGCGCCGCCGAGGACGAACAGGACGATCGAGACGATCGCGCCGCCGCGCCTGCCCCTGCCGCTGAAAAAGTACAGCAGCGCGAGCAGCAGCAGGATGCCCGCGAAGATCAGAAAGGTGATCGCGGTGCCCACGGCGGGGATCGTCACGAAGGTGGGCACGAAGGTGCCGATGATGCTGCCGACGGTGTTGGCCGCGCCGAGCGTGCCGATGATGCGGGCGTTGTCCTCAAGGTTCTCCATCGTGTACTTGGCGAGCGAGGGCGTCACGGTGCCGAGCAGGAACAGGGGATAGACGAAGATCAGCATGCAGGCGGCAAAGGCCGACCAGATGAGATAATTGGAATTGACCGAGAAGATCAGAAGCGCCGAGATGCCGAGGATCACGTACTTGCCGGCGAAGGGGATCAGCGCGATCCAGACGGCGGCGATGAGGATGCGGCGGTAGAGCCGGTCCGGGTTCGGGTCTTTGTCCGCCGCGCGCCCGCCGTACAGGTTGCCGAGCGCCATGGCGATCATGATGGTGCCGATGATGATGGTCCAGACGATCTGGGAGGAGCTGAAATAGGGGGCGAGCAGGCGGCTCGCGCCGAGCTCCACGGCCATGACGGACATGCCGGCGAAAAACTCGGTCAGATAGAGATACAGTTTGTTTTTGAGAATGGGTCGCATGGCGTTCCTCTTATGCTTTCCAGTCGAGCAGGCTCTCCACCATGTCCAGGTCGAACACGGGGATCCCGCAGGCCTCCTTCACGCGCTTGCGCTCGGCGAAGGAGTCGTCGATGAAGATGGAATCCGGCCGGATGAAGCCGACCTTGTCCTCGCCGGGCGCCAGCCGGCGGATCTCGGTAAAGAGCGCGGGGGAGACGGCATAGCGCTCCAGCTCGGGCAGCAGCTCGGTGCTGTGCCGGGAGAGCAGGTACAGCTTCTTGCCCTGGCTGCGCGCCTGGTAGAGGAAGCGCATCAGCTCCGCGTTCACCGCGCCGTCCACGATCAGCGTGTCGTCAAAGTCGACGTAGACGTTCTCGTACGAAAGATCGGTCGCAAAGCGGCTGATGAAGGCGCGGTCGAGCAGCTCCCCGTAGCCGTTTTCCAGCAGCTCCACGTCATAACCCCAGTGGTTGTAAAGCGTCAGCAGCGGCAGGTTGCAGCCGAGGTTTCTCGTGGCGCCCATCGTGCCGGCGATCCGGGGCGCGCATTCCAGAAGGCGGCAGTCCCCGGCGGCATTCTGCTTGAGCTGGAAGAACCAGGCGCCGTTGAAGGAAAAGCGCCGGTTCAGATCCTCCGCGATCGCGCGCACGCGCTCATCCGCCGGGAAGGGGCGGGAGCGCACGGCGATCCCGGCGCGGATGCGCTCGCGGCTGCGGGGGGAAACGAGGCGCAGCGCGCCGTGCCGGTCGGTGAAGCAGTCCACGGTGAACTCCTCCCCCGGCAGGTACTCGCAGATCGCATAGTCCGTCCCGTCGCCGAGCGCCTCCTCGAGCGCGCTGCGGCTGTCGATGCGCCGTGCGCCCTGGGAGCCCTGCCCCACGGCGGGCTTGAGAAAGACCGGGTAGGCGGGCACCGCATCCGCGCTGCGCCAGCTCAGCGGCAGATAGTCCGCCCCGGCGAGGAAGGTGTAGGTCTTGTTTTTGTCCCGGCAGACCTCCACGGTCTCGAGGTCGGAGGTGACGACGGCGCAGTGCAGCCTGTCCCGCTCCCGGGTCAGGCGCAGCAGCGCGCTGTCATGGGCGGGATAGAGGTAGTCGATGCCGTTTTCGTCGATGATCCGGTTGAGCGCTTCGATCAGCCCCGGCTCGTTCACGAAGGGAAGCCCCCCGAAGCAGCGGGCGAACACGAACTCGGCGTGGCAGGGGACGCTCGTCGCGCCGAAGAGGCGCACGAACTTGGAATAGCGCAGCGCCTGATGGATCTCAAAGGCGATCTCGGTGCCCGCGGGGAACACCAGTACGTTCTTTTTTTCAGCCATGGTCGTTTGCCTCCTTGCCGCGGCGCAGGAATTTTTGAAGCAGGGAGAGGATCAGCGCGAAGCTGTCGAGCCGGAGGAGCTTCGAGCCCAGTACGTAGACGGTCACGCCCAGCGGGACCTGGAGGAGGAGCGTGAGAACGTCGGGAAGCCCGAGCAGCGCCACCGGCCAGACGGCGGCGGCCATCCCGGCCGAGAGCCCGAGCACGGGCAGCACGTCCCTGAGCTGCTGGCGGTAGGAGTATTGGAGCAGGCGCCGGTTCGGCCAGGCGTTGATGAGAAGCGAGGTCACGCCGCACAAGAGCTGGCCGAGCGCCATCGCGAACACGCCGATACGCAGCGTGAAGAGCAGCACGAGGGTCTCCAGAACCTTTTTGATCACTTCGAGCCGCAGGAACACGTCGCTCCGGCCGACGGCCTTGATGGCGTTGAGGTTTGCGGTGTGGAGTGGGAAAAAGGCGTAATAGAGGCAGAAAACCTGCATAAACGGCACGCAGGGGAGCCACTTCTCCGTCAGCAGCAGCCGCACCAGCGGCTCGGCGCAGACGGCGAGGCCGGTCATCAGCGGCATCATCACGTAGCTGCTGGTGCGGATGGCGCGGCGGGTCATTTCCCGCAGCGCGTCCCGCTGGTCCTGCCGGTCTGAGAGCACCGGCAGCAGCACGCTGTCGATGGAGTAGTTGATGTTCTCCACCACGAGGTTCGGCAGATGGTTGCCCCGGTCGAAGAAGGCGAGATCCGCGTCGGTGTAGCGCATACCGATGATCAGCGGATAGAGTTTGAGGTACACGGTGTCCAGAAGCTGGGCGCCGAGCAGCTTCCAGCCGTAGGAGAGCAGCCCCTTGAGCCGCGCAGGGGAGAACAGGCGTTTCGGCCGCCAGTCCACGGTGAACCAGAGGATCACGGTGTTGACCGCGACGTTCGAGAGCTGCTGCGCCACGAGCGCCCAGACCCCGAAGCCCCGGCGGGCCATCGCGATGCCGAGCGCGGCGGAGAAGAGCGTGCCGCCGAGCGTGGCGAAGAAGAAGCGCTTGAACTGCAGGGTCTTGGACACGTAGGCCTGCTGCACGTTCTTCACACCCGCGACCACGAGCGTCAGCCCCAGCACGCGCAGGATGGGCGTGAGGGCCGGCGTGCGGTACATCCGGGCGATCAGCGGCGCGAAAAGGAAGAGCAGGGCGTAGAGCAGCACGCCGAAGCTCAGGTTGAACCAGAACACCGAGGAGAAATCCAGATCGTCCGGGTCCTTTTTCTGGATCAGGGCGTTGGCCATCCCGCTGTCCACAAAGACCAGCAGGATGGAGGTAAAGACCGCCACCTTGGCGATGGGGCCGTACTCCGCGGGGTCGAGGATGCGGGCGAGCACCACCGTGACCGCGAAGGACACGAGCTGCGCGCCGCAGCGTTCAAAAAAGCGCCATATCAAGTTGGAGACGACTTTGGCTTTGTTATCCATCCCGATATCCTTTGTGCTTCCGATACCACCGGTGCAGATGGGGCAGGGCGCGCTTCAGGGCGGTGCTGACGCGGCGCGAAAGCCCCATGCGTCTGTGGATCTCCAGATAGGGCGGGCGGACCATCTCCTCCACCCGGCCCTCGATATACAACAGCTCGTATTCCCGCTCGAGCAGCACGCCGTCCACCAGCAGGCGCTGCCCGGGGTCCGTGTGGGGCTTGAGCGCGCGAAGCATCGCGATCTCGCCCTGAACGAAGCGCCGGAGCTTCTGATAGTTCCGGTCCACGCCGCTGCTCCACGCGCTGGGGTTGCTGCCGATGCGGTAGAGGGACATCGGCCGGTCGAGGAAACGCACCCGGCCGTTCAGCGTGAGCCAGAGGCCCACCGCGTAGTCGGTGAAGCCGTAGGAGAAGGCGACGTCGCGGAAATCCGGGGGGTTTACGATGAATTCCCGCCGCGCCACGATGGAGCTGGTGTGAAAAGCGTGGGACATGCCCTGCAGCACCTGCGAGAAGGGGACGTCCCGGTCGCCGCTCTGCGCAAAAAGCACGCGGTCGGGCGCGCTGCCGTCCGCGCAGCGGGCAACGGTGTTGTGCACGCAGGCGGAGCAGTCCGGGTGCGCGTCCAGATAATCGACCTGCCGCTGCAGCTTCGTGGGGTCCGTCCAGCAGTCGTCCCCCTCGCAGGCGGCGAGGTACTGTCCGCGCGCGGCGGGAAAGAGCAGCGTATCGTAGAGGTTCACGCCTTGGGAATAGAGGTTTTTTTCGAGCAGGAAGGGCCGCACGATCCCGGGGTATTTTTCCGCGTACTCCCGGATGATGGCGGCGGTGCCGTCGATGGAGGCGTCGTCGCTCACGAGCACCTCGAAGGCAAAGTCGGTCTGCTGCGTGACGAAGCTCTCGAGCGCCTCACGGATATAGGCCTCGTGCTGATACGCGGTGCAGAGCACCGAAACCTTGACCTCCATCGCGGCCTCCTTTTCTCATAAAACAGCAGGAAAATATTCATTTTATTATACTTCCCGCGCGGAGAGAATTCAATAAAAACATGCGGAGCGGCCCAACGCGGGAGCGGCCCAACCGCGGCCCAACCGCCGCCCCGCGTCAGCGCCGAAGCAGATACACGATCCCGCCCGTCTGCAGCAGAAACAGCGCCCAGAAGCCGAGGACGAAGTACCAGTGCCGGGTCTTGTGGCGAAACAGGTACATCCCCGCGAGCGCCCCCGCCGCGCCGCCGAGGGCGGCGAAGAGGAAGAGGCGCTTTTCCGGCGTGCGCCGCGCGCCGCGCCGGGCGCTCCGCTTATCGAGCCCCATCGCCGCAAAGCTCACGAAGCTCATCAGACAGAGCCAGTACAGGACCCCCGTTTCCCAACTCATTTCAACCCTCCGAAATACCAGCCCGAAACACCGCCGCGCTTTGCGAAAACGCCGCGGCTCGTCTCCTCCACGATCGAGAGCGCGTCCCCGGCTTTGACGGGCAGCACGTAGTCCGTGCAGTCGTTGCAGTCGGTGAACTCGCTGTCCGTGAAGAGATACCGGGTGAGGACGTCCAGCTCATAGCCGGTGCGCACGTGGCGGCAGCGGGAGAACTCCGCGCCCCGCCGCAGCACCTGCACGCGGCTGTCGCCCCAGCGGATGTAGACCGAGCGGGCGCTTTCGGCCTGGTCGTCCAGCGCCGTGCGCACGGGGAAGGGGTCGTAGGCGACGAAGGAGAAGTCCTCGCTGTCCCGGTCCGGGATGATGAGGCAGTTCAGCTGCCCGTCGTCCTTGAGGACGCAGCCGCCGTCGATGCTGACGATCTTTTTTTCCCGGTCCACGATGGGATTGGCGCAGACCCTGTCCTTCCCGTAGAGTACGACCGGCCAGTGCCCCGCCACGATCCATTTGTCGAAGCGCCAGCCCTGTGTCAGAAAGTGGTCGCAGTGGTTGAGCTCCTGCGGCGTGTGGGCGGCGAGGGGCTTGTCCGGGCGCGCGGAGGCGTGCGCGAAAACGAAGCGCTCCGTTTCGATGGCGTGGGGGAGCGAGGAAAGGAAATCCCACTCCGCGGCATAGCGCCGCCGGAGCAGCCGCCTGATCTCGGTGAAGTCCTCGATCGCAAAGGGGTCGACGCCGGAATCGTTGCACATATCCCACAAAAGCCCGCTTTTGCGGTTCATAAGGTAGCGCAGCAGGCGTTCGTCGCCGTCCGCCGGCCAGTCCTCCCGGAAGATCAGGTGCCATTCGTCGCAGTTGCCGAGCAGGGCGTGGGCGTTGCCGCGCGCGCAGAGGGCCATCACGATCCGGAGCGTGCGCAGGCTCTCCGCGCCTTTTTCGAGAAAGTCCCCGTCGATGATCAGCTCGTCCCTGCCGCAGAAGCCCGCCTGCCGCAGTACGCCCTCAAGATAGGGGACGTTGCCGTGAATATCGGAGACGACGAGGATGCGCCGTCCGGGCGCGGGTTCGAGCCGCGCGATCCTGGCCAGGGGTTCAGACATCGTCCCGCACCCCCAGCTTCTTCTCCATCAGCAGCAGGCGGCCGTGGCTGCCGGCCTCGGAGCCGATCGCCGAAAAGCCCTCCCGGCGGTAGAAGGCGAGGGCGGTGCCGTTATCCTCGGCCACGTACAGCCGCAGGCTCCGCCGCCCCTCGCCGCGAAAGAGCGAGTAGGCCCGCGCGAGAAGCTGTACGCCGCAGCCCCGCCCGCGGTACGCGGGCTCCAGATACAGGAGGCTGATCCAGCCGTAGCCCGCGCCGCGGCCCCGCAGGGGGTCGAGATCGAGCAGCCCCGCGCTCTCGTCGCCGTTGAAAAAGCGCAGCACCGAGCCGGGACGGTGTTTCTGGTGCTCGCAGGCGGCGTCCAGATACGGCTCCGGGGCAAAGCCCGCGAGGTCGCCGTGGGCAAAGCGCCAGGCGTCGGCGTAGCAGCCGCAGTAGTACGCCCGCTCCGCCTTCAGGTCCAGCGGCTCCGTCCGCAGATCCCCGGCCCTGCGCCAGGAGACCCGGTTCTGCTCGCTCAGGTGGGAGTCGTCGTTGATGGATTCCGCGGTGAAACGCCCGTTTTCCCAGACCAGGCGGGAGACGGCGGTATTGCCCGCGGTGGGGAGCTGTCTCGTATCCTTGAGGGGAAGGCCGAGGATCTTCGCAAGCAGGCAGCGGATCGTGATCCCATGGCTCACCACGGCCACGCGCTGCCCCTCGTGCGCGCGCGCGATCGCCTCGAGCGCGGGGTAGGCGCGCGCCGTCACGTCGGCGTAGGTCTCCGCGCCCTCGATCGCCCAGTTGTCGGGATCGCCGAGGAAGCGCGCGACCGCCTCCGGCTCCGAGCGCTCCAGATCGCCGAAGAATTTCCCCTCCCAGGGGCCGATGTTGATTTCCCGCAGCGCGAAAAGCTCCCTCACCCGCAGATGCTGCCGCCGCGCGGCGGCGTCGGCGGTGAGGCGCGCGCGGTAGAGGTCGCTCGAATAGACCGCGTCAAAGGGCAGGGCGCGAAAGCGCTCCGCCAGATCCTCGATCTGCCGGCGGCCGAGCGCGGTCACGCCCCCGTCCCAATGGCCCTGCATCATGTGGTACCGGTTGCCTTCCGCCTGGGCGTGCCGGATCAGGTAGAGTTCTGTCATGCTTTTGACTCCCATTTGTTCCGCTTCTGAACAATTTCTGTACAAATTTCGGATTATCTTGACCGTTACGGTCGAATCAAGTATAATGTACGAGTATCCGAATGTCATGCGCCGAAAGGCCGCGATTCCCCGGACGTCCGCCCGGAACAGGGCGGGTTTTCCCCCTCGCGCCGGCGCGCGGGGCAGGGGATCGCCGGCGAAACGCCTTTGCGCGTTTCACCATCCGATGATTTATTATAGTCCGAAACGGAGCGGCAGACAAGTGCTATTGAGGAGAAGGCCATGGTGAGAGCGGCGGTTCTCGCGTCCGGGGAGGGTTCCCGGCTTCAGGCGGTCCTGGACGCCATCTATTTCAAAGAGATACCGAACATCGAGCTGGTTGCGGTGATCTGCCCCCAGCGGGACGCTTATGCCATGAAGCGCGCGCTGAACGCCGACGTCCCCGCCTATGTGGTGGACCCGGAGCTCTTTCCCACCAACACGAGCCACAGTATGGCCGTCGCCAACAAGCTCAAGGACATGGACATCGAGCTGGTGATCCTCGCGGGCTATGGGCGGCCGCTGGGCGTGATCCCCTATCAGTTCAGAAACCGCATCATCGGCACCGTCCCCTCGCTCTACCCGGCCTTCGACGGCCAGGAGGGCGACGTGCAGCGCGCGGTGTTGGAGCGCGGCGTGAAGGTCACCGGCGCCACGGCCTATTTCGCCGACGGCGACGGGGGCGTGGGCGGCATCATCCTGCAGAAGGCCGTCGAGGTTCGGCCCGAGGATACGCCGGAGACGCTGGGGCTGCGGGTGATGGAGGCGTGCGAGTGGAAGCTCCTGACACAGGCCGTGTCGCTCTACTGTGCGGGCAGGCTCCAGATCCGCGGCAAGCGCGTGGTCGTCAAGCCGGAGGAAAAGGAAGAGTAACGAAGAGTAACATACACGGGGGACGCGCACAGGGCGCGTCCCCCGTTTTCCGTTTTTAAGGAAAAGAAGAACGGACGGCGGCTCTTTTTGACAGTTCCGAGGAGGGGAAAAGCAGGCTTTTCCCCTCCTTTTTGTTATCCTGTCCCGGCTTTCACGGATCGAACGCGAAGCGGTGCAGGAGCCGCAGCGCTTCGTCAAGCTGTTCCGGCGGGACGAACAGGGTCAGGGCGTTTTCCCCAATCTCGCTTCCGTCCGCCGCGACCCCGCCGTCCCGGAGCGCCGCCGTCACGGCGGGGAGCAGGGCGATCCCCGCCGCGCGCCCGACGAGCGTGACGCTGCCGCGCGCCCGATCCCGGGTCACGCCGGCGAACGCGGGGCGATCCGCCTCCGTCAGCCGCTCCACCAGGGAGCCGGGACCCGGCCGGAAGGAAGAGAGCAGGCGCAGCTCCACGCCGTTTTCCATCGCAAGGCGCACCGACTCGGGGTGCAGCACCTGCGAGCCCGCCCGCGCCAACGCCAGCATATCCCGGCTGTCGATGCGCGAAAGCTTCTCCGCCTCGGGGATCAGCCGGGGATCGGCGGTAAAGATCCCGTCCACGTCCGTATAGATCTCGCAGCGCCCGGCGCCCATCGCGGCCGCAAGCGCCACGGCCGTGGTGTCCGAGCCGCCGCGTCCGAGGGTGCTCACGTCTCCCTCGGGCGTGACGCCCTGAAAACCCGCCGTGACCGCGATCAGCCCCGCGTCCAGCGCGCGCAGCAGGCGCTCGGGCGCGATGCGCCGGATATGGGCGCCGCCGTGGCTTTCGTCGGTAAGGATCCCGGCCTGTCGGCCGGAGAAGGAGCGGGCGGGCGCCCCCAGCCGGCTGAGCTGGATCGCCATCAGCGCGGCCGAACGCTGTTCCCCGGTCGAGATGAGCGCGTCCATCTCCCGCAGCGGCGGCGCGGGGTCGATGGCGTGCGCCATGTCGATCAGCTCGTCGGTGGAATCGCCCGCCGCGGAGACGACGACGACAAGGCGGTGCCCCTCGCGCTGTGCGCGCAGCACGATCCCGGCCGCGCGCCGCAGCCGTTCCAGATCCGCGAGGGAGCTGCCGCCGAATTTCTGAACAAGCAGCATGGTGGTTTCCTCCTGTTGGCGGATACCGATGGTATCCATTCCATTTTATACGGGAGGAATAAGAATTGACAAAAGAGGGAATGCCAGAAGCAGAAGAAAAAACGGAGGAGGCGGGGAGATGTCGGAGCATGCGCGAAAGGGGCTGCGGGCGCTGCTGATCGCGGCGTTGGCGGCGGCGGGACTGTGGCTCGCGCTGCGCTTCCTGCTGCCTTGGCTCGCGCCCTTCCTGCTGGCCTTTGCCCTCGCAGCGCTCCTGGAGCCGGCCGTGCGGGCGCTGAGCGGCCGCGGCTGGCGGCGCGGCTTTGCCTCGGCGCTGCTGACGCTGCTGCTTCTGGGCCTGCTGCTCTGGGGGCTGACGGCCCTGGGCGGCTACTGCGTGACCGGGGCGGCGCGGCTCGCGCGGGAGCTGCCCGGCCTGATGAGCGCGATGGCCGCTTCGGCCGCGGCCTGGGAGGAAAAGCTGCTGCGCCTCGCGGAGGCGGCGCCCACGGAGCTGACCGAGTATGTGGACGCGGCGCTCGGCGGCCTGGGCGACGCCCTGACCGCCCTGCCGCTCAAGCTCTCGCAGCTCCTGCTCGCCTTCGTGACCCGGCTCGCCCAGAGCGGGCCGGACGTGCTGCTCTTCGCGGTGACGGCCGGCCTCGGCACCTATTTCCTCTCTGCCTCCTTCCCCCGGAGCGTGGCCTTCCTGCGCGCGCAGATCCCCGAGAGCCTCCGGCGGCGGATGGACAGCCTCGGCAGGGATCTGAAGGGGAGCTTCGGCGGCCTCCTGCGCACGCAGCTGATTCTGATGGGCATGACCTTTCTGGAGCTGCTGCTGGCCTTCTGGCTGCTGCGCGTCAAGGGCGCGGTGGGGCTTGCGGCGATGACCGCGGCGGTGGACGCGCTCCCGGTCTTCGGGACGGGGACGGTGCTGCTGCCGTGGGCGGCGGGGAGCCTGCTGCTCGGGAAAACGGGGCGGGCGCTGGGGCTCGCCGTCTGTTGGGCGGCGGTCAACCTGATCCGCAACTGCGTACAGGCCAAGCTCCTCGGCGACCAGATCGGGCTTGACCCCGTCGCCTCGCTGCTGGCGGTGTACGTGGGCTGGCGGATCTGCGGCGTGGGCGGGATGCTGCTGTTCCCGCTTCTGCTCGCGACGCTCCGGCAGCTCAACGACAAGGGCGTCCTGCACCTGTGGAAAAGCGGATAAAGCGGATTTAAAAAGCCGGGGATGTGAAAATCACATCCCCGGCGTCAGTTTCAAGATCATGCTCAGCCCAGGAGCTTGTGCAGCAGGCGGTAGAGCTCTCCGGTTTCCTCCGGCGTGAGCCGCACGCACTGCGCCAGCTTCACCGGGACCTCCACGGCGCGCTCCTTCAGCGCTTCGCCCTCGTCCGTCAGGCTTATGATCAGACTGCGCTCGTCCTCCTGATCCCGCTTGCGGGTGATGAGCCCCTTGGCCTCCATCTTTTTCAGCAGCGGCGTCAGCGTGCCGGAGTCGAGGAAAAGGTACTGGCCCATCTCCTTGACGGTCACGGATCGGTGCTCCCACAGCACCATCATGGCGATGTACTGGGTATAGGTCAGATCCAGCTCGTCCAAAAAGGGCTTGTAGTGCTTGATCAGTTCCCGGGAGCAGGCGTACAGCGGAAAACAGAGCTGGTTTTCCAGCTTGAGAACCTCGTATTTCTTATCCATTCGCATCCATGCAGGACCGCATCACGCCGCGGGGCTCTGCAATGCCTCCGAAACGGCGTCCATGAGCTCGCCTGCGTACTGGGTGTAGGCCTGCTGATAAGCGCTGATGTTATAGCGCTCGTCCAGCGTGGAGTAAACGCGCATCGCGTCCGCCCCGGTCATCAGACCGACGCCGACGCACACCGCGCCGAGCAGCACGGCGACCAACACGATGATGAGAACGATTCTGCCGGCTTTTTTCATGCCGCCACCTCCTTATAGCACCAGCGACCGCCCAGGCGGATCACACCGGCGATCATCCCGGCGATCGCGCCGCCGATGAACCAGATGAAGATCCACAGGAACAAAAGCCCCAGGGCCAGCAGCACCAAGGCGGTGCCGAAGAGCAGGAGGAAGTCCGCGAGGATCGTGAAGCCACCGAAGGCGGCCAGCAGCAGCGTCGCCCCGACGGAAACCGACGAAGCGGCCAGCGCGAGGAACAGCAGCGTGGGGACCAGCAGCACCAGCACGCCGACAAGCGTAAGGGGAACGGCGAGCAGGATGTAGAGGATCAGAAGCGGCACGCGGGGCTTGCGGAGCGGCTCCGTCTCCTCGTCGGCGAAGAGGGACTCCTCTTCATAGCCGTCCTCTTCGGGAAACGCGTCCCCGTCGTCCTCCGCTTCCGGCAGGTCGCCGTCGAAGCGGTACTCCTCGAGGAAATCGCTCACCTCGTCGCCGGCTTCCGCCGCCTCCGGTCCGGCCGGCTCGGCCGGCGCGGCGTCCTCGCCGCCCAGGTCCAGCGCGGGGAAGACCTCGTCCATCCCGTCCTCCACCGGATAGGCGGCGTTCTCAAAGAGGGAGAACTGATCGTCCATGACGGGAGCGCTGTCGCCGAGGTCGGGGAAATACTCCTGATACAGCTTGTCGATGGCCAGCACGAAATCCGGCGCGTCCCCGCTCCAGGGGTCGTCCCCCTCCTGCTGACGGGACTGGGACTCCACCTGCAGCTTGCGCGCGCGGGCGTTGTAGGCCCGGGCGATCACCACCGCCTGACGGGTGGGAGAGCTGAGGAACTGGATCAGATCCTGTTCGTCCCGGGCATCGTCAAACATCTTGCCGTACATGGCCAGCGCCGCCTGACGGTCTTCCTCATACATGAAGGTCAGCAGCTTGCCAAGCTCCGCAAGAAATTTCTGCTTGTTGATGTCGTTCACCTCCGTTGAAAAACCAAACGCCGCCAAAAACGGCGAAAAGAGCCGGATGTATTCCGTTATGTGCAGATATTATAGCCATTTCAGAGGCGCAGGTCAAGGCCTTTTCTGAAAATTGTTACATTTTGTCATCTTTTTTAACTATTGACAAGCTCCTGTGCAAACTATAAAATATTTCAAGCTGAAAATTTCGGCGAAAGAGAGGATGTTTTTATGGCCAAGGATAAAAAAGTGGAGCAGATCACCGATATGGAGGTGGACTTCGCCCAGTGGTATACCGACATCTGCCGCAAGGCGGAGTTGGTGGAGTACGCTTCCGTCAAGGGCTTTACGATCCTGCGCCCTTACGGATATGCCATTTGGGAAAATATGCAGCGGATCATGGACGCGGCGTTCAAGAAGACCGGCCACCAGAACGTGGCGATGCCGGTGCTGATCCCGGAGAGCCTGCTGAAAAAGGAGGGCGAGCTGGTCAACGGCTTTGCGCCCGAGTGCGCCTGGGTCACCCAGGGCGGCAGCGAGCAGCTGGAAGAGCGCCTGGCCTTCCGCCCCACCTCCGAGACCATGTTCTGCGACCACTGGTCCCGCGTGCTGCACTCCTACCGCGAGCTGCCCATGCTCTACAACCAGTGGTGCTCTGTCATCCGCTGGGAAAAGACGACCCGTCCCTTCCTGCGCTCCCGCGAGTTCTGGTGGCAGGAGGGCCACACCATCCACGAGACGGCCGAGGAGGCCATGGCGGAGACCGAGCAGCAGCTCAACTGCTACGCCGACTTCTATGAGAAGGTGCTGGCCATCCCCGTGGTGAAGGGCCGCAAGACCGAGAAGGAGAAGTTCGCCGGCGCCGAGGCCACCTACACCGTCGAGTGCATGATGAAGGACCACAAGGCGCTGCAGGGCGCCACCTCCCACTACTTCGGCGACAAATTCTCCCGCGCCTACGGCGTGACCTTCACCGGGCGGGACAACAGGCTGCAGTACCCGTTCCAGACCTCCTGGGGCTCCACGACCCGCATGATCGGCGCGGTCATCATGGCCCACGGCGACAACAACGGTCTGGTGCTGCCGCCCCCGATCGCCCCCATCCAGGTCATCATCCTGCCCGTCGCCCAGCACAAGCCCGGCGTGCTGGAGGCCGCCGCCGCGCTGAAGGATCGCCTTGCCGCCGCGGGGCTTCGCGTGCAGGTCGACGATTCCGAGAACTCCATGGGCTGGAAGTGCGCCCAGTATGAGATGAAGGGCGTGCCTCTGCGCGTCGAGATCGGCCCCCGGGACATCGAGGCCGGCCAGTGCGTGCTCGTGCGCCGCAGCGACGGCGAGAAGACCGTCGTCTCCCTCGGGGCGCTGGAGGAGGCTGCGAAGGCGCAGCTCGCGCTGGTGCAGCAGGGCCTGTACGAGAAGGCGAAGCGCAACCTCGAAGAGCACTGCTGGCCTGCCTGGTCCGTGGAGGAGGCCAAACGGCTCCAGGAGGAGAAGGGCGGCTTCATCAAGACCATGTGGTGCGGCGACGTCGCCTGCGAGCAGAAGATGAAGGAGGAGGCGGGCATGTCCTCCCGCTGCCTCCCCTTCGCGCAGGAGAAGCTCTCCGATGTGTGCGCCTGCTGCGGCAGACCCGCCGACAAGATGCTCTTCTGGGGTGTGGCCTACTGAGCCGCCATTACAAAACGTCATGGATATTCACCCTTTTCCCCCTGGGAGAAGGGTGAACTTTTCAGGCGAAATATCGTCATATGTTTAACAAGTAAACGAAGGAGGTATTGAAAATGTTTGCTTTGTTTTTAGGCTTGATCGTATCTGTGGTTCTGTTTGTGGTGCTGGGCTTCCAGGGGGAGCCTGTGGAGAATGCGGCCGGCAGGACCGTGATCCGCCGCATCTGGCGCATCCGCCCCGCGCAGGTTCTCGCGCCGCTGGTGCTGATCGCGGCGATGGGCCTGGGCTGCGTGACGGTGGTGCCCACCGGCTACACCGGCATCCTGACCACCTTCGGACGGGTGGAGGAGCGCACCATCAGCGCCGGCGCGCACCTGATCATGCCGTGGCAGGAGGTCGTGAAAATGGACAACCGCACCCAGAAGGTGCAGATCGCCACGGAGGCCTTCTCCAGCGACATCCAGCAGGTGAACCTGCAGCTGTCCGTCAACTACTGCATTGACCAGGCGACGGCCCAGGAGCTCTACCGCACCGTCGGCATCCACTACTACGAGAACGTCATGTACCCCCGCATCCTCGAGAACACCAAGGCGGTCTTTTCCCGCTACTCCGCGGAGAACCTGATCGCCAAGCGCAACGACCTGTCCGACATGATCGCGGAAAGCACCTCCGCGGATATGAAGCGCTACGGCATCAGCATCGTGTCCATCGCCATTGAGGACATCGACTTTACCGACGCCTTCACCACCGCCGTCGAGGCCAAGCAGGTGGCGGCCCAGAACAAGCTGACCGCCGAGACCGAGCAGGCCCAGAAGACCATGGAGGCCGAGGCCAACGCCAAGCGGGCGGTCATCGCCGCCAACGCCGAGGCCGAGAAATCGGTCATCGCCGCCAACGCCGAGCTCGAGGTGGTCAAGGTGCAGGCCGAGGCCGCCCTCTACGCCGGCGAAAAGGAAGCCGAGATGAACAAGCGCATCTCCGAGTCCCTGACCGACGGGCTCATCGACTACTACTGGATCAAGCAGTGGGACGGCGAGCTGCCCACCACGGTGCTGGGTGAGAACGGCAATTACATGCTGAGTCTGAAGAACTGAAACCGGACCGCCTGAAAAACGGGGTCCCACGCAGGCGGAACGCCCCGGAGCTTCGGCTCCGGGGCGTGTTTTTGCCGTCCCGGGAGGAAGCGGAGGAAGCCTGCCGGGAAAGAGCGCTCCGGCATGCCGCTCGCACGGCTTTTCCCTTGCATATTGGAAGCCGTCATGCTATAATTCCAAGATGATACCCGCACGGCGGGGAACGGGCTCAAACGAGGATACCCGTAACGATGATCCCATCAATGAAAGGCGGAATGACGAACATGAAAGAAGCCAGAATCAAGTTTTACGTCGAGCGCACCGGCTTTTGTACCGAAGCGTCGCTGATCTTCATGGCGCTGGCCGTCGTGTTTCGCGTGATCGGCTGCTGGGGCTTGTGGAACGACCGGTTTTTCCTGATGACCCAGATCCTTCTGCCCATCGCCAGCGGCCTGCTGTTCATTCTGCTGCTGGCCCTGCTGGGAAAAAGCGCGCTCTGGACCACCTTCCTCCCCGTGCTCGGGGGCGTGGCCTTCTTCGTCATCAAGGCGCTGGGCTTTGAAAATACGACCCAGATGCTGCTGTGCCTGCTGCTGTACGCGGTGGTCGCCATCCTCTACTGCGGGACGGTGTTTACGCTGATCCGCACCAAGTGGCTGCTGGTGCCGCTGTTCCTGCTCCCCTTCTGCTACCATGTGGGCGTGGAGGACATTGCCCGGCTGCGCGATACGGCCAACCCCGTCACCTTCACGGCCGGGATGCAGGAGATGAGCGTGCTGTGCATCATGCTCTCCCTGTTCTTCGTCTCGCTCGCGATGAAGAAGCTGGTCAAGGAGCCGAAGGAGAAGGCGTGGGCGAAGGGCGCCGAGGAGAGCGCCCAGGAGGAGAAGCCTGCGGAGAAACCCGCGGAGCAGCCGGCGGAGCCCTCTCCGTTCTTTAGCCCGGCGGCGGCAGAGCCGGCCGCGGAGAACCCCGAGACGACAGCGACGGAAGAATAACGCGCAGAGCTTGCGCGCGGAGTGAGGTAGTATGAACAGAATCACACGCAGCGGCGCCCACGCCCCCGGCAGAGCCAGGGTCGCGCCGCGCCATGCGGTGGAACGGAGCCGGCCGGCGAGGCGGCAGCTTTCGCCGCAGGAAAAGCGAAAGCGCCGTGCCTTCCTGATCGGGACGGCGGCGGCGGTCCTGCTGCTGGCGGTGCTGGCGGCGATGCAGCTGCACTATACCCGCCCGGACGTCTACGCCGAAAACATGGCGTTTGCGCGGGAGTGCCGGAGCGCCGGGGACTATGACAGCGCGCTGCGCGCCCTGCGGAAGGCCGCGGCGGAGCAGGAGACCGAGGAGTGCCTGCTGATGATGGCCGACTGCTACGAGCAGCAGGACAACCTGGAAAAGGCGCTGGAGATCCTGCGCGCCATGGATCTGACGAACGAGGAGGTCTCCGCCCGCATCGGCCGCATCGACGCGCGCCGGCAGGCGCTGCGGGAGGCGGAGCGGGTCGAGGTGCTGGGCGAGAAGCTCGACGCCATGACCACCGCGCTCGTGCTGGACGACCGCGGCCTGCACAGCGAGGATCTGGAGGAGGTCTGCCGCCTCTACGCGCTGGACAACCTCTCCCTCATGAACAACGAACTGACGGACGTCTCCGCCCTTGCCAGACTCGGCGGGCTGGACGTGCTGAACCTGAGCGGCAACCGGGTCGCGGACCTCTCCCCCCTCGCGGGCCTGAGCGAGCTGCGCACGCTCTATCTGGACGGCAACCCCGTGGGCGATCTCTCGCCCCTGTACGGACTGAAGAATCTGACGGTGCTGAGCCTGCGGGAGATTTCCGTCGACAGGGAGCAGCTCACCGCCCTGTCCGAGGCGCTGCCCGCCTGCGCCATTTACAGCGATCTGGAGAACGGTGAGGAAACGGACATCAGCCTCGGCGGCATCACCTTTCGCTCGGACGTGACCCAGCTCGACCTGTCCGGCCGCGCGATCCGGGACATCTCGGCACTCTCCGCCTGCAAGCAGCTTCGCTGGCTGAAGCTGGCGGACAATCAGATCACCGATCTGCAGGCGCTGATGAACATCCCGGGGCTGGAGCTGCTGGATCTGAGCCATAACGAGCTGAGCGACCTGCGGGCGCTGATGGGGATGAGCAAGCTGCGCACGCTCAATGTCGCCGGCAACCAGCTCACCGACACGACGCCGCTGAGTACCATGACCACGCTGACGGCGCTGGACCTGTCGGACAACCCCCTCGGTGATCTGAGCGGGCTGGAGAAGCTCAGCAACCTGCAGAGCCTGAAGGTCAAGAACACCGGCCTTGTGGACATGGACCTGCAGCATCTGGAGAACCTGACCATGCTCAAGGGCCTTTCCCTCGAGGACAACGAGGGGCTGAGCAACGAAGCGGTCAGCTATCTCAAGTCCATGATCCCCTACTGCACGATCATCCACTCCGATCTGGTGTACTCGGCGCAGATCGGCGGCAAGACCTATCCCAGCAACCTGACCGAGCTGGATCTGAGCGGCCAGAACCTCACGAATCTGGGTGAGATCGACAAGCTGGACAGCCTGGAAACGCTGGATCTGAGCCAGAACAGCCTGACGAGCGTCTTCCGGCTGGAGTACTGCCCGAGCAGGCTCACGCTGCGCTGGCTGGATCTGAGCTACAACCAGATCAGCGACATCGCCGCGCTGGGCACGCTCTCGGCGGTGGAGTATATCGATCTGAGCTCGAACGAAGTCAGCTCCCTGCAGCCGCTGCTGCGGCTCAAGGGCCTGAAGACCCTGAAGGTCGGCGGGAACCTGCTGACGCAGGAGCAGCTCGACGCCTTCCGCGAGGCCATGCCCGACTGCGAGCTGATCACCGAATGGTAAACAAACGCTCCCGCTCCGAACGGAGGAGCGGGAGCGGCAGCGGGTAACGCCGCCCCTTGCGCGAGAAGCGGCCGCGCGGCCGGGCCTGTCGGCTGCGCGGTCAAATCCGGCGGCGAACGAAAAACGGAACGAACCGTATTGCGGATCAAAGCGAGGTCCGACGACCGCGCGCCTTCGCTCCCGTGCGGTTTTTGCCTTGCACCCTGATGAAAAGAGGAAACGTTACCATGAAAGGAAAACAACGCCTGCTCGCCCTGTTCCTTATGTTTGTGCTCTGCCTCGGCTTGCTGCCGTTTTCGGCTTTCGCGGCCGAGCCCGGCGCCGGGCCGGGAACGGAGACGGCGGATGAGAGCCGGGATGGGGACCTGTCTTCGACCGAAAACGCGGAACCCCCGGAGAACGACGCGGAGGCCGACAGCGGTCCCGCCCCCGCAGACGGCGGGAGCGGGGACAGCGACGGGGATTCCGGCCGGCAGGACGATGGGAACGCCGGCGGGGAAGGCGGGAGCGCTGAAGCGGGTGCGTCCACGGACACGGAAATGACACCTCATGAGGCGGGAGAGCCGGCTGATGGGGAAAGCGCGGACAGCCCCAAAGAGGAAGAGCCCGGAGAGTCGACGATGACGGAACGCTCCGCCGAATGCGGGAACTTCAGCGTGACCGTGAGCTACGACGGGAACGCGGGGCTCCCCGACGACGCCAGCCTGGTGGTCACGGAGCTGCCGGAGGACAGCGCCGTCTTTCAGACGTTAAAAGAGGCGGCACTGGCTGAGCGCAGCCCCGACGATACGGCCGAAGAGCTCCCGGAGTCCATCACGCTTCCCGGCATCGACGGCCCCGTCTATGTGGACAGAGAGGGGATGGACGGGGACATGGCCCGGCGCATAGGCGTCGCCGTACTGGACATCTCCCTTGTGGACGCCGACGGGAACGAGCTCGAGCCGCAGAGCAGCGTTGACGTCACGGTCGAAATGACCGGGCTGGAAGAGAAGGCCGATGAGATGCTGAAAAGCCTCGAGGTCATCCATCATAAGGAGAGCGAGGATGCCGGGGAGACGATCGTCGTTGAAAACATGGTGACCGAAGCCGAGGATGCGAGCACCGTGAAGCTGGACTTTTCGGTCGACAGTTTTTCTCAGTTTACCATTCTCTGGAATACAAATCCGGACGCGAAGATCAACGTATACTACGGCTACATGGACGGGAACACCTTTGTGGAGTTTGAGGATCACGGGGAAGTGCCCGAATGGATCGGGGGCGACCACGGCTTCGATCGGGAGAACTATCCGTATAGCGAAGCGTTCCTCTCCTATGATTTTGCGGGCTATCGCCTGAAATGCAGTTATCTGTGCTCCAGGGAAATGGCGCCCGGCGAAAACCCGGCAGAGTACCGGGTCCGGCAGGCCGACGGTCCCATGCTGTATCGCCGCTATACCTATGAGCAGTCGCCGGACGACGACACCTGGTGCTACCTGTTTTTCCTGGATTCCGAAGATGCGATGTACGTCCGGTATCTGCTGGTCGACTATTACATCTATATCGTTTACGAGCCGGAGCAGCCGGCGACGCCCGGCGGCAAGCCGGCGGCCATCGACCGGAACGTGGTCCTCGAGCAGCCGAGCGCGATCAAGAACGTCACGGCCAACGGCGACGGTACGCTGAACCTCTCCCTCAGCATTACCGGCAGCACCAAACCCATGGAGGAAAAGACGAAGGCGGACGTTGTCATTATCCTCGACCTCTCCCACAGCATGGACGGAGAGGACGTGGGATTCGTGCCGCGCCTGCCGTCCGCGAAAGAAGCGATCCGGCTGCTGACCGAGATCCTGCTCGGGGAAAACGGGCCCAAAGACAAGATCACGGGCCAGCCTCTCGTCAGGCTGAGTCTGGTGACCTTCAGCCCCAAGGCTTCGATCGAGACCTTCGACGGGCAGTATTACACCAGCGACGCGGCGGCCTTCATCGAAAGGGTGCAGTCCCTGCAGGCGCATCCCAGCAAGAAAGGCGACGGGAGCACGAACTGGGAGAACGCGCTGTTCAAAGCAAACCGGATCCCGTCAGACCCAGACGCGGCCACCTTTGTGGTTTTCGTTTCGGACGGCGACCCCACGACCCGCGATACCCGCGGGAACTATTCGGATGTCGAGATCGCCGACGAAAAGAAAATGGGGTACTACAATTATTCCCGTTTCGGCGTGTTCGGAAACGGCAACAGCAAGTCGAGTCCGGAAACGGTGGATATCTGCTTCCGTTACGCGACGGACGACGCGCGCGCGATCGTCATGAGCGGCAAGAGCCTTTACACGATCTCCGCCTTCGGCGAGTCGACCAGGATGAAGGCGCTGACCGACGCGGCTTACGGCGGCGTCTCGCCCGACGGGCACTCCATTGACGCCGAGGACGGCGCGGCGCTCAAGGCCGCGTTCCAGAAGATCGCCGGCGACATCAGCGGCATGGTGGGCTTTACCAAAGTCTCCATCCACGACGGCGTAACGCCCCTGACCAATCTGGCGGCGAAGGTGAACGCGGAACAGGGCGCGGACGTCTGGCCGGACGACGGCTTCCGCTATACCGTTACGGAAAACGGCGTTACCACCGACTGGGACCCGGCGGCGCATGACGCCGGCTTGGCCCGCTACGATCCGGCCGCCGGCGAGATCGTCTGGGATTTCGGCGACAGATTCTATCTCAAGTCGGGCGTCACCTATACGGTCAACTGCACCGTCTGGCCGAGCCAGGAGGCTTACGACACGGTGGCCGCGCTCAACAACGGCAAGCTGAGCTTTGACGCGCTCTCTCCGGCGCTGCGCGCACAGCTGACGCCCCGCAGCGCGGATGAGAACGGCAAGACCTACTGGCTGAAAACCAACACCGATACGCTCTACGCCGAATACAAGCAGAGCACCGTCCTGGGGGACCTCGTCACCCCGATCATCTATTATGCCAAGGAGAAGCCTGCGGCGCTGCCGCAGTATGCGAGCTGGCGCGGCCCCGGCGCCGTGACCTACGGCAGACGGGACCAGCCGAAGCTGAGCTCGATCCCGCTGACGGTGAAGAAGGAATGGGACGATGCGCTGACCGGCGGTGCGGACCGGGGCACGGTGACGCTGGAGGTAAAGGGCGATGAAGCCGTCTTTGCCGAAATCAGTCTCAACGGAAGCGAGGAGCCTGCGTGGACCGGCTCCGCGTGGATTGCACCCGGCTTAAAGACCCTGCACGATGGGGTGGAGATCACCTACGAAAAGGGGCATGACTACCGCCTGGACGAAAAGGAGAACAGCGTGCGCTATCGGCTGGAGGCGGAGGGAAGCCTTCACCCCATGCTGGTAAACGACGTGCTCCCCGACGGCGAGAGCTTTGCCCTGACGGCGCGGAACGTCCTTTTCAGCTGGATCGACGTGACAAAGACCGTGCTTACGCCGAGCGGCGGGAGATACCGGCCGGCAAACGGCTTCCGCGTCAACGGCTGGCTCCGAAGCGCGGATGGCCGCGCCTTCGCGGTGGACTGCCGCATCATCGGAGCGGACGGCGAGACCGTGTCGGAGCAGAAGTTTTCCTCCGAGAACGTCAGCTTCATCCTGCAGGCCGGGCAGACCGCCCGTTTCCTGAACGTCCCCGAAAACGCAAGCTATGCCTTCTGGGAAGCGGGAAGCGAGATGCCCGTCGGCTTCTTCTTCGAGAGCGCGGCCGGGGAGGTGCAGACTGCCGGCGGCGTGCTTTCCGCCGGGGCTCCGCCTGCCTTCGCGCTGGAGAAGAACGGCGGCGGCGACGTCGTGGCGACCGGAACGGTGGCGAAGGACTCGGCCCACATCGTGCGCTTTGTCAACCGCATGACCTGGGAGCCCAAGACCGTCCCGACCGTTTCACCGCGCACAGGCGACGGGAACAGCGCTTCGCTGTGGCTGTCGCTCGGCGCGCTCTCCCTCGCCGGACTGCTTGCGGTCCTCCGGAAAAAACGCAGGCTTGCGATCTGAACGAAAATGTTCCCCGAGAGTTCCCGGGGAACATTTTTGTATAGATATACAAAAGATTTGATGCGCTTCCGTCGCTTGTGACGATTTCACAAATTAGACTTCAATTTTCCCTGCTCCTGTGATAAAATAAAAAACAGAAAAGCGGGCGACCGTTTTTTGACCGACAGTTTGAAAGGAGTTGGCACAAATGAAGTTCACTTTCACCGAGAAAAAGATGGATTCTTCTGAGGATCTGAGAGCCTATGCCCAGCGGAAGATCGGCAAGCTGGACCGCTTCTTCAAAAACGAGGCGGAGGCTTTCGTAACCTTCAGCCTGGAGCGCGGGCGCTTCCGGGCAGAGATCACCATCCACAACAACGGCCTGTACTACCGTGCAAGCGAACTTACGAACGACATGTACGCCTCTGTCGATTCGGGCGTGGCCGCGATCGAGCGGCAGATCCGCCGGAACAAGACCCGTCTGGAGAAGCGCCTCCGGGACGGTGTGCTGGTGGAGCGTGACGCCGTGCCTGCCTTTGCGCCTCTGGAGGACGAGGCGGATGAAGAGTTCAAGATCGTGCGTTCCAAGCGCTTCTCCATCAAGCCCATGTCTCCCGAGGAGGCCATCCTGCAGATGAACCTGCTGGATCATGAGTTCTTCGTGTTCCGGAATATGGAAGCAGAGGACGCGATCGCGGTGGTCTACAAGCGCAAACAGGGCGGCTACGGCCTGATCTGCGACGACGGGGAATGACCGATAACTGTGTTTTGCGGTGAGAGCCATGCTCTCACCGCATTTCTTTTGACGAATGGCGTTTCCTGCGGTATACTGTTAAAAAAGACAAAAAGGGGGGATATGCGTGCAGAGGCTGTACACCGAAGAGGGGAGAAGCCTGCCCGCGATCCCCTGGGAGCGCTACCCCCGGCCGCAGCTTCGCCGGGAGGACTGGCTCTGCCTCAACGGGGACTGGACGCTCGAGAGCGCCGGGCGCGCGCAGCGCGTCCGCGTGCCCTTCTGCCCCGAGAGCCTGCTGAGCGGCGTGGAGACCCCGCCGCCCGTGGGCGAGCGGATGGTCTGCACGCGAAGCTTCTCTGTGCCGGAGGGCTGGAGCGGCAAGCGCGTGCTGCTGCATTTCGGCGCGGTGATGCGCGCCTGCCGCGTGTCCGTCAACGATACGGCGCTCGGCAGCCATGACAACGGCTATCTGCCCTTCTCCTTCGAGCTCACCGGCGCGCTGCGCCCCGGCGAAAACGAGCTGCGGGTGGAGCTCGTCAACGACCTCGACCGCCGCTATCCCTGGGGCAAGCAGAGTGTGAAGCGCGGCGGGATGTGGTATACCCCCTGCTCCGGCATCTGGCAGACGGTCTGGCTGGAGCCGGTGCCGGAAACGTACGTCCGCGCCCTGCGCATCGAGACAGGCGAAAACTGGGTCGCGATCACGGCCGAGGGCGTCTCGGAGGGCGAGGTGCTGCTGGAGGGGGAGCGCTATCCCCTGCGAGACGGCAGCGTGAAGATCCCGGTCGCCGCGCCGCGGCTCTGGAGCCCGGAGGACCCGCAGCTCTACGACTTCACGCTCACGAGCGGCGAAGACCGGGTCGCTTCCTACTTTGCCCTGCGCACGCTCTCCGTGAAACGGTTCCGCGGCGTGCCCCGGCTCTGCCTCAACGGCAAGCCGTATTTTTTCAACGGCCTGCTCGACCAGGGCTACTGGAGCGACGGGCTCTACACCCCCGCTTCGCCGGAGGGCTTTGCCAAGGATATCCTCGCCATGAAGTCGCTGGGCTTCAACACGCTCAGAAAGCACATCAAGGTCGAGCCCGAGCAGTTCTATTACGACTGCGACCGGCTGGGCATGATCGTTTTCCAGGACATGGTGAACAACGGCGATTACGGCTATATCCGCGATACCGTACTGCCCACGCTGCATTTCCAGAAGCGCCGGGACAAGCGCCTGCACCGGGACGGCGAGAGCCGCCGCCTCTTCCTTGAGAGCATGGAAGGGACCGTGCGCCTGCTGAAAAACCATCCCTGCATCTGCCTCTGGACGATCTTCAACGAGGGCTGGGGCCAGTTCCATGCGGACGCGGCCTACGACCGGCTCCGCGCGCTGGACGGCACCCGCTTTATCGACGCGACCTCCGGCTGGTTCCACCAGACGAAGAGCGACGTCGACAGCCTGCACATCTATTTCGACCCCCTGCATCTGGGAAAACAGCCGCTGCCCCAGTTTCTGAGCGAGTTCGGCGGCTACGTCTGGAAGCTGCCGGCGCACAGCTTCAACACGGAAAAGACCTACGGCTACCGCAAGTACGACACGCGGGAGGCCTTCACGGCGGCGCTGCGGGAGACCTACGGCAGCGAGCTGCCCCCGCTCGTCCGGCAGGGGCTCTGCGCCGCGGTATACACGCAGGTCTCCGACGTCGAGGACGAGACGAACGGCTTCCTGAGCTTTGACCGCGCGGTGCTCAAGGTGAAGCCCGAGGAGCTGCGCGGGCTGTGCGAGGACCTGCAGCGCGCGCTGGAGGAGGGCTGCCGGTGAAGAAACATGGCACGGCGGTTTTTGCGCTTCTGTTTTTGCTGATGCTCTGTCTCGGCGCGGGGCTGGGCGTTCTGGCGGCGCGCTGGCAGGAAGCGAAAAGCCCCGCGACGCCCGCGCCCGAAGCCCAGGAGACCCCGGCGTCCGCGCCCGAGTCGCCTCCGTCGGTCTCGCCGGAGGACTGCGGCCATCCGGCCTATGAAAACGGCGCCTGCGTGCTCTGCGGCCACGTCTGCGAGCACCCCTTCCACGACACGGAGGGGCTGTGCCTGCTCTGCGGCGAGAAGGTCGTTCACCACTATATCAACGGCTACTGCAGCTGCGGCGCGCAGCCCGACCTCCGCCGGAGCCTGCTGCCGGACCGCTTTTACGAGCCCTGCGGCGAGGAGGGCGCCATCGTCAACTGGAGCTACGAGTCGGTCCAGTGGGGGACGGAGATCCCGGTGACGGTCAACGTGGACTTCTATGTGCCCTACGACTACGACCCGGCGAAGCCGTACAACGTCCTGGTGCTGCTGCACGGGCTGCGCACCACGGAGGAATCCTGGCTCGACGAGACGCTGGAGCTCTGGGACGGGCGCTTTTTCGAGATGCGCTGGGTCTACGACCGTATGATCGCGGAAAAGCTGATCGACCCGCTCATCATCGTCTCCGCCTCCCAGTACCTGGTCCACGGGAACACCCAGTACAAGAGCAGCTACGAGCAGATGGCGGCGGAGCTGCAGGGGACCATCCTGCCCTACACCGCGCAGTTCCTGAGCACCTACGCCGAGGGCTGCGACGCGGCCTCCCTGATGCTCGCGCGGGAGCATTTCGCCATCGGCGGCAACTCCTGGGGCTCCTACTATACCTACGACACGGGCATGTGCCAGAGCCTGCCCTATTTTGCCAGCTTCCTCTGCTTCTCCGGCGACGCGGCCACCGCCTACGTGGTGCAGTCGCTGGAATCCGATCAACTGCGCGACTACCCCATCCGGCTCTACTACGCCGCCGCGGGCGACACCGATGTGGCGCGGGACGGGGAGGAGAAGTGCTTTTACGACATCGTACCGCGGGTCGGACGGCTCGTGGACGGGCAGAACGCCTTCTACCACGTCTGCGAAGGCGGCCACGACTGGGGCACCTGGTCGATCGAGATCTACAACGCGCTGCAGTTCCTGTTTTGAACGGACGGGCGGGCCGCCCGCCCGGGAAGGATTCGGGATCACATAATGAAAATATATGGAGGTATCGTATGAATCTGCTGAACATTCTGCTCAAGTCCCTGCTGGCCGACGCTTCGCTCAGCGCGCTGGCAAAGAAGACCGGTCTGAGCGGCGCGGTGCTCAAAAAGCTGCTGCCGCTGGCGATCCCCCTGCTGCTCAAGGCGCTCACGAACAACGCCGCCTCCCAGAACGGCGTGCAGTCCCTGCTCGGCGCGCTGACCCAGCACACCAGCACCAAGTCCATGCCCGAACAGATCGCCGAGGCCGATCTGGAAGACGGCGGGAAGATCCTCGGCCACATCCTGGGCGGCAGCGCCGCGTCCGAGCTCAACGGCCTCGCCGCGCAGACCGGCCTGAGCACCGCGCAGGTCAGCACTGCGCTCTCCGGCATCGCCCCCGCGCTCCTCAGCGGCCTGTCCGCCGCGACGCACGGCAACGCCGCCTCTGCCGGCAAGGTGGATCTGAGCGACGGCCTGGATCTGGGCGACGTGATGGCCATGCTGGGCGGCACGTCCCAGAGCGCCTCCCCCGTGGGCGGTCTGCTGGGCTCGCTGCTCGGCGGCCAGAGCAGCGCCTCTCCCATGGGCGGCCTGCTGGGCTCCCTGCTCGGCAGCGGCGTGCAGGAGAATGACAACAGCCTCAACGGCAACGCGCTTCTCGGCGCGCTGCTGGGCGCGATGAAGTAAAGGAGCGCAGTATGGCGGAGAAAAAAGTCGGCGAACTCATAAAGGAAGCCCGCACCAACGCGAAGCTGAGCCAGACGGCGCTGGCCGAGCAGGTGGGGCTGAGCGCCGCGGACATCGGCAAGGCCGAGCGCGGCGAGAAGGAGCTGAGCCAGGCGGCGCTCAAGGCGATCGCCAAGGCGACCGGCGTCACGCAGAAATCCCTGCTGGAGGCGCCGAAGGGCGGCGCGTCGGCCGCTGCGGCCACCGCGAAGAAAACCACGGCGACCACGGCGAAGAAGACGGCGACCACGGCCAAAAAGACGACGACCACGGCCAAAAAGACGACGACCACGGCCAAAAAGACGACGACCACGGCGAAAAAGACCGGCACGGCCACCGCCCAAAAGACCGCCGCGGCGGAGGAGCTGACGGCGGCGGAAAAGACCATGCTCAACGCCTACCGCAAGGCCGACGCGGAGACCCGCAAGGCCGCGCTGAAGCTCTTGAAGGGCGAGAAGGACGAGGACATCCTCTCCACGCTGATCCAGAGCTTCACCGGCGGCGGCAGCGGCGCGGGCGACCTGGGCGGCGGCCTGATGAGCCTGCTCGGCAATCTGGGTAAGAAGTAAGGCGTGGCACAGCGGACGATCCACTATCTCCTCGGTCGGCTGCTCCTGCGGGAGGAGCCGGTCGGGGACGCGGAGCGCTTCCTTCTCGGCTGCCTCCTGCCCGACGCCTATGCCGATCTCGCAGACCGCCCGGCGACGCATTTCATCAACCGTTCGATCCCCGGGATGCACTACTTTGATTACGACGCCTTCCGGGAACGCTTTGCGGCGCAGATGGGGGACCCCCTGTATCAGGGCTACTGCCTGCACCTGCTGGAGGACAACTGCTATCGCCTCTTCTTCCGGCAGCGGCTCGCCCTGTCCATCGATCCGGAGGACGCGGAGCAGGTGGCGGCGCTGCATCGGGATTATCGCCTCCTGAACGCCCGCATCGTGGCGCGCTACGGCCTGCGCTGCGAGGTGGAGCACCCGGCGGCCTTCGCGCGGGAGCCGCTCAGCACGGTCGCGGCCTTTGCGACGGAGGATTTCCTCGCGGCTTTTGCGCGCGATTTCACCGAAAAAGAAGAAGGGGAGCTGCGCTTTCTGACGGAGGCCGCGCTGGAGGAATACCTCGATGGCTGCTATCCGCTCTGTCTGGAGGCGCTCCGGGCGCTGCGGCACGGCGGACGCCTCCTCCCGGCGGCGGACCTGGCCTGGACAGACCCCAAATAGACCAATAAGCGCAGGCAAAAAAATCCGGAGAAGCTCAAAAAGGGCTTCTCCGGTTTCCTTTGTTCCGTTCTATTCGGCGGCCCGCATCGCGCGCATGGCGTTGAGGATCGCCAGCACCAGCACACCCACGTCGCCGAACACGGCAAACCACATATTGGCGATGCCGAGCGCGCCGAGCAGCAGGATGATAAGCTTGACGCCGAGGGCGAAAGCGATGTTCTCGCGCACGATGCGCATGGTCTTGCGCGCGATCTTCACCGCGAGCGGCAGGCGGGAGGGCCTGTCGTCCATCAGAACGACATCCGCCGACTCGATGGCGGCGTCCGAGCCGAGCGCGCCCATGGCGATGCCCACGTCCGCGCGGGTCAGCACCGGGGCGTCGTTGATGCCGTCGCCCACATAGGCGAGCTTGCCGCCCTCCGCGAGGAGGGCTTCGACCTGCTCGACCTTCTGCGCGGGCAGCAGCTCCGGGAGGCAGCGGTCGATGCCGAGCCGGGAGGCCACGTTTTCCGCCACGGCGGCCTTGTCGCCGGAGAGCATGACGGTACGGGCCACGCCGAGCGCCTTGAGCGCGCGGATCGCGTCTGCCGCGTCCTCCTTGAGCCGGTCGTTGATGACGATGTGGCCGAGGTACTCGCTGCCGTGCGCGACGTGGATGATCGTGCCCAGCAGATGGCAGTCGTGGAATTCCGCGCCGATCTGTGCCATGAGGCCGGCGTTGCCGACGTAGTAGGTCTCGCCGTCCACCTCGGCGCGAAGTCCGCGGCCGGCAAGCTCCTCGACCCCGGCGATGCGGCTTTTGTCGATCTCGCCCTCGAAGGCCTGCAGGATGGACTGCGCGACCGGATGGCTCGAATAGCTCTCAGCTGCGGCGGCGATCTCCAGCAGCTCCTCCGGGGAGATCTCGCGAGGATGCACGGCCTCGACGGCGAAGCGGCCCTCGGTCAGCGTACCGGTCTTGTCGAAGCAGACGGTCTCCACCTTCGAGAGCGTCTCCAGATCGTTTGCGCCCTTGATGAGGATGCCCTGCCGGGAGGCACCGCCGATGCCGCCGAAGAAGCTCAGCGGGACGGAAACCACCAGCGCGCAGGGGCAGGAGACCACGAGGAAGATCAGCGCGCGCTCGATCCAGTCTCCCCAACTGCCGACGAAGAGCGGCGGCACCAGCGCCAGCAGCAGGGCGCCGGTGACCACGACGGGCGTATACCAGCGGGCGAAGCGGGTGATGAAGCTCTCGACCTTTGCCTTCTTCTCGGCGGAGTTCTCCACCAGCTCGAGAATGCGGGCCACGGTGCTCTCGGCATAGGCGCTCTCGGTGCGCACCTTCAGCAGCCCCGTGAGGTTGATCGAGCCGGAAATGACGCGGTCGCCCTCGAAAACGTCCACCGGCATGCTCTCGCCGGTGAGGGCGGCGGTGTCCACGCTGCCCGCGCCCTCGAGCACGATGCCGTCGAGCGGGATGCGCTCGCCCGGGCGGATCACGATGGTCTCGCCGGGCGCGACCTCCTCCGGCTCGACGGAGCATTCCCCGCCCTCGCGCAGCACCGTGGCACTGTCCGGGCGGATGTCCATGAGCGCCGCGATGGACTTGCGGCTGCGGCCGACGGCGATGGACTCGAAGAGCTCGCCGATCTGGTAAAAGAGCATGACCGCCGCGGCCTCGGGGTATTCGCCGATGGCGAAGGCGCCGAGTGTGGCGAGCGCCATCAGGAATTTTTCGTCAAAGACCTGTCCCCGTCCGATGTTGCGCGCGGCGCTCCCAAGCACGTCGTAACCGATCACGAGATAGGGTACGGCGTAAGCCAGCGCCTTCCAAACGCCCGGCAGCGGCAGCAGCGCCGCCGCGCCCAGCAGCACGGCCGCAGCCAGAATGCGGAAGAGGGTCTTTTTCTGTCTGCGTGTCAGGTCGCTCATTTGAGAATGACCCGGCAGTCGGGCTCCACCTTGGCGATGCACCTGACGGCGGCCTGCAGGACCTCGTCGAAGCGCTCGTCCTCGGCCTCGAGGCTCATTTTCCGGGTCAGGAAGCTGACCGTCACGCTCTGCACGCCGGGCAGCTTTCCGATCGCGTTTTCCATCTTGGCGGCGCAGTTGGCGCAGTCCAGATCCTCCAGCTTGAATACCTTTTTCATGCTTCTTCCTCCCTGTGATCATCTTCAATCAAATGGTCAAAGCCCTGGGCAATGATGGTGCGCACGTGGTCGTCCGAGAGAAAGTAGTAGATGGTCTTGCCCTCCCGACGCTTGCCTACCAGATCCGCGTCCTTCAGAATACGGAGCTGATGTGAGATGGCCGACTGGGTCATGCCCAGCAGCTCCGCAATGGCGCACACGCACATCTCCGACTCGAAGAGCGCGTAGAGGATCTTGCAGCGCGTCGTGTCGCCGAAGATCTTGAACAGATCGCTCAGATCGCTCAGCAGCTCGTCGGTCGGCAGCTCGCGCCGTACCTTCTCCAGGATGTCCCCGTGGTCATGCATCATTTGCACCTCTGTTCATATGAATGGCTGTTCATATGTTAGCACGCGCCCGACCGTCTGTCAAGGGGGTTTCAGAGAAATAGCAAAGCGGCCGGCGAAAATGCCGGCCGCTTTCGGAAAAGAGCCGGATGCGCTGCACGCATCCGGCATCAATCGAGATACAGGTTCGTCCTCAGAGGCTTGCGGGCCTTCAAAAGCCAGTAGGGAGCGGAGCTTTTGATGGATTCAAAGAAATCGCGGTCGACCTGAAAGCTCCACAGCGGCGAATTTTCCGCATAGCCCGACACGTTTACCGCCTCATCCGGCGCAAAGACTGCGTCCATCGTGATGTGTACGTGCGAATGATCGGCGGAGACGGTTTGACGCGCCAGACGGAAGACGAAGGTCCCGTCCTCGCGCGTGCCGCACGCGAAGCAGAAGGGACCGCCCAGCCCGTTTTGCAGGGGGAGCCGGCCCATCTCCGCAAACACGTCGACGAGTCCGGAGAGCGTCATGGTATCCTCGATGCGCTCCTTCAGGTATCGCAGGGCGTCGTTCTCATCGGAAAGCGCCGTGTGCGCCGCGCCTTCCCTCCTGCCCAGCCTGAACAGCAGGCGCAGGCAGACCAATCCGACGACGCCGGCGAGGATGACGAGCAAAAACCGGTTTTCGGGAAGCTCCGTACCGCAGACCATGGCCAGGCACAGGGTCCCGATGCCGATAACGGCTCCGGCGGCAAGCAGCAGCGGTGCGCATTTCCTTTTCCCGCTTCTCCCGCGAATGAGAACCGCGATGTAAAGCAGAAAGCCGGAGAGGAGCAACACCGCGATCACCTGCCTGACCGCCAGGGAGACGGGGCTTTCCGGGTGGAAATATTTTGAAAGGAGGACGGAGAGGCCAAACAGGAGGGTAAGCGCCGCTTCGATCAGGGTGAGCAGCGCCCGGTTTTTCTGCTTTTTGTCCATGGGATCGCCTCCTTCCGCGACCGCGCCGTTCAATCCTCGGCCACGAAGTAAGTAATGGGATAGATCTTGCCGCTGAAGTTGAAGTCCACGTCGTTGTAGTACTCGTAGCGGACGACGCTGGGCCAGTTGGAAAAGGTCGTGCGGATCATATGGTTGCGGGTCGTCGAGCGCCAGCCGCTGCCGGTGGATTCAATGTCGCCGTCCCAGAGTACCATGTGCACGTCGGGCCGCTTCTCTTTCCAGGAATTGTAATAGTCGGTGTCGAGCCCCGTGTACTTGACCAGCAGGAACTCCAGCTCCGGCATATTGTCCAAAAACTCCAGCGAGTCGAGGTTGCGGCAGTAGCAGAGGTTCAGATCCTTCATCTTGGGCATCTCGTTGAGGAAGCTGAAATCCTCGAGCCGCCGGTTGAGGAAGAGCTCCAGGAAGATGAGGTTGTGGAGGTTTGCCAGCGGAGCGGCGTTGGTCATGGCGTCGTCCGCGAGGATCAGCACCTGCAGGTCCGTGAGTTGGCCGATCAGCTCCAGAGAGCTGTCGGTCAGGTAGTTGTGCCCCAGGTCCAGCGCCTTGAGGTGCTTGCAGTATTTGAGGATCGGGTAGTAGAAGGCGTCGCCGTAGGGGACGCAGTCCAGCGGCTGCAGGGAGGAGTAGACGAGGATGTCCGTGCGCACCGGCATCCCCCAGAAGTTGAGCGTGCACAGCCAGAACACGTCCGGCCGGAGCTCCGACAGGCGGTCCAGATCCTCGATCTTCGGCTTGGCCTCCATCAGGTCTACGTCCGTGAGCGCGGGAAGATAGCGCAGCGCGTCCTCCAGACCCGTGAGCTCGGTGGCGGTAAGCTGCGTGGCGTCGCTGGGATAGCGCACGCCTTCAAACTCGTACTCCCAGCGCACGTCGCAATCCGGCAGCAGCTCGCGCAGCTTCAGCAGCGCGTCGTACTCAGTGCTCGCCGTCGCGTCGACGACCCGGAGGGAAGGGATCTCCGCCAGCGCCAGGATCTCCTCGGCGCTCTCGTCGGTGACCGTCCATTCGGTGGGAGGCGGCGTGGGCTCCGGGGTCGGTTCCGGCGTGGGTTCGGGGCTGGGCTCCGGCGCCGTCTCGGCGGCGGTCTCCGCCGGCCGCGCGGGAAGCGCGGCGTCCTTCGCGCCGCAGGCGCACAGGACTGCCAGCAGCAGACAGCTCAACAGCAGAAGAACTTTTTTCATGGTTTTCTCCCTCGGTCTGTTTCATGATTTGGATCCATCCCGGCCCGGCCTCCGGCAGCGCGGGGCAGGGGCCTCGCGGCGGAAGGCCGAACGCGGTCTCCGCCTGTAAAAATGCGCAGGGAAAACCCTGCGCATGGTGGCTTTTCCGCAGTGCCCCGGACTTATTCCGCCCAGGAGTCCGCAGGCTCCTCGGCGGGAACATGGTAACCGCTGATCTTTTCGTAGTACTGCAGGAAGGTCAGGCTGCGGTAGGGGGTGACCCATACCGACAGGATCCATCCGAGGATGGGAATCGAGCAGAGGAGCACCCAGCCGAGGAAGGTCAGATCCAGCACGAAAAGCGTGCCCTTCCAGCCCGTGGTCAGCCGCTTGGACTCGTTGATGCACTCCATGATGCCGTAGTCGGGGTGGTTGATGAGCACGTAGAAGGACATGCTGTAACGGTAGGCCGCGATAATGCCGGGGATAATCAGCAGCAGGGACCAGAGGAAAACGAACACGCCGATGACGAGCGCCAGCAGCAGCGCTTTCCACCAGAGGCCGAAGCCGTCCAGCAGGTTGCCGAGATCGGGGGCGGTACCGCGCAGGGTATTGAGCAGGAAGATCGTTAAGCCGAGGCTGACGAGGAGGAGCACGCAGCGGAGCAGGATGTTGACAAGCTGCGCGCCGGAAGAGGGCGCGATAGAGCCCAGAAGGGAAAGGGCGCTTTCGAAGTCTCCGTTGTTCATGTACTGGAGGTAGAGCATCAGATCGTCCCTGGATATACCGACGATGCGGTTGGAGAGCAGGGAGATCACTGTGGACAGCGCAATGAAGATAACGCTTGCGTAGAGGACCCTGGGGTTGGAGGTTCTGATCAGTTCTTTTGCATGGGCTTTGACAGCGTAGCGATCGATTTCCATACGTCTCATCCTTTCACGAAATATGCCTGAAATAACAGGATTACTATAGCATTCCGCACCGCGAATGTAAAGAAAAAATCCCGAAAATTCGTTACAAAAGTATTGACAAGCGGGAACCTCGGTGCTATTATAATCAAGCGTTCCAGAGATGCGCGAGTGGTGGAATTGGCAGACTCGCTAGATTCAGGTTCTAGTGCTCACTCCGGGCGTGCGGGTTCAAGTCCCGCCTCGCGCACCAAAAGCCCCG
>ONOL01000035.1 GCA_900319465.1 uncultured Eubacteriales bacterium
GCGCATGACCGAGCGGGAACGCAGGGAGCTGATTGAGCAGCTTGAGGGCAAAATGCGCAAGGCAGCCAAAATGCTGGAATACGAGATCGCGGCGCAGCTTCGCGACGAGATCATTCGCCTCCGCGGCGAAAAGTGAGGCATGGAAAGTATGAAACTGATGATATTGGACGGCAACAGCATCGTCAACCGCGCCTTTTACGGCGTACGGCAGCTGAACGCCCCCGACGGCACGCCCACAAACGGCGTCTACGGCTTTCTCGCGATCCTGCAGCGTCTGCTGGACGAGCAGAAGCCCGACGCGCTCTGCGTCGCCTTCGACCGCAGAGAGCCGACCTTCCGCCACAAGGCCTATGACGGCTACAAGGCCACGCGCAAGGGCATGCCGGAGGAGCTTGCGGTGCAGATGCCGATCCTCAAGGAAGTGCTCGACGACATGGGCGTGCGGCGCTACGAGCTCGCGGGCTACGAGGCGGACGACATTCTCGGCACCGCCGCATCCATCTGCGAGAAGGACGGCTGGGACTGCGTCATCGTCACCGGCGACAAGGACAGCCTGCAGCTTGTGAGCGAGCGCACGGCAGTCTGCAACGTCAAGACCCGCATGGGCCAGAACGAGACGATCCTCTATACGCCCGAGAGCTTTGAAGCAGAGTACGGCTTCGCCCCGTCGGGCATGGTCGATCTCAAGGCCTTGATGGGCGATTCTTCCGACAACATTCCGGGCGTGCCCGGCGTGGGCGAAAAGACCGCGCTCGAGCTCGTGCGCAGCTACGGCACGCTCGACGCGATCTATGAAAACTTAGATGCGCTGGACGTCAAGGACGGCGTACGAAAAAAACTCGCCGCGGGGGAGGAGAGCGCGAAGCTCTCCTACTGGCTCGCGACGATCTTCCGCGAGGTGCCGCTGGACTTCAGGCCGGAGGACAATCTCTGGGATCACAACTATACGCCGGAGCTCTACACGCTGATGAAGCGTCTCGGCTTCCAGCGTTTTATCGAGAAATGGGGCCTTACACTGCCCGAAGAGACGGCGGAGACGCGGAAAGCCGAAGCCCTGCCGCGTATCGTCGTACAGAGCGCGGAGGAGTGTGACGCTATCCGCACTCTGCTCGACGGGACAAAAACGCTCGCCGTGCTGCCGCTCGACGGTCTGGAGCGCATCGAGGTCTGCGACGGCGAGAGGGTGTACGAGCTGAGCTGGGCGCTCTGCGGCGAGGACTACAACGCCCTGCTGCGAGAGCTTTTCCGGCCCGAAGTGCCGAAGTTTTCCCATCAGCTCAAGGAGCTCATGAACCTCCTGCTCGCCGAGGGGCTTTCGGTCGAAGGATTCACCTTCGACACGGCGCTCGCGGCCTATCTACTGGACGCGACCGGCGGGGACTACGCCCTGCCGCGCATCAGCGTGCGATACCTCGGCGAGGAGAAAAGCGGCGCGGAGGCCGTGTGGGCGCTTGCATCGGTACTGAAGGAAAAGCTCGAAACGGAGGGCATGCTGTGGCTCTATGATTCGGCGGAGCTGCCGCTCTGCGAGGTGCTGGCCGACATGGAGCGCGAGGGCTTCCTCGTCGACCGCAAGGCGCTCTATGACTTTGGCGAGAGCCTGAACGCGGACATCGAGCGCCTGCGCGACGAGATCTGGCGGCACGCGGGGCACGAATTCAACATCCAGTCGCCCAAGCAGTTGGGTGAGGTGCTGTTCGAGGAGCTCATGCTCCCATCCGGCAAAAAGACCAAGACCGGGTGGAGCACGAACGCGGACGTGCTGGAAAAGCTTCGCGGCAAGCACGCGATCGTGGACGAGGTGCTCGAGTACCGCATGCTCACGAAGCTTAAATCCACATACGCTGAGGGACTCTTGAAAGTCATCGGCGAGGACGGGCGCATCCACACGAGCTTCCAGATGACCGTGACCGACACAGGCCGCCTCTCCTCGCGCGACCCCAATCTGCAGAACATCCCGATCCGCAAAAAGCTCGGCGCACAGATCCGCGGCATGTTCGTCGCCGCGCCCGGCAAAGTGCTCGTTGACGCGGACTACAGCCAGATCGAGCTGCGCCTGCTCGCGCATATCTCCGACGATGAGACCATGCGCGCGGCCTTTGTGAGCGGGGAGGACATCCACGCCGTCACAGCCTCGCAGGTCTTCGACACGCCGCTCAGCGAGGTCACGCCCGCCCAGCGCAGCCGCGCCAAGGCCGTGAACTTCGGCATCGTCTATGGTATCTCGGCCTTCTCGCTCGCGCAGGACATCGGCGTGTACCAGAACGAGGCGAAGGCCTACATGGACGCCTACCTCGCGAAATACCACGGCGTGCGCTCATATATGGAGCGCATCAAGGAGGAAGCCCGACGCGACGGCTATGTGACGACGCTCTACGGCCGCCGCCGCGCTCTGCCCGAGCTCAAGAGCTCGAACTTCAACATCCGCGCCTTCGGCGAGCGCGTCGCACTCAACATGCCCATCCAGGGTACGGCGGCCGACATCATCAAGCTCGCCATGGTGCGCGTCTGGCGGCGGCTGCGCGACGAAAAGCTCGCGGCGAAGCTGCTGCTGCAGGTGCACGACGAGCTGATCGTCGAGTGCCCGGAGGACGAGGCCGAGCGCGTGAGCGCTCTTCTCCAGGAGGAGATGGAGCACGCCGCGCAGCTCTCCGTCCCGCTGACGGCGGAGGTGCACACGGGCCGCAGCTGGGCGGAGGCGCACTGAGATGGCGCTCGTGATCCGCGACGCGGCAAGGGCCGACCTTCCGCGCTTGGAAGCGCTCGAAGCCCTGTGCTTCACAACACCCTGGACGGCGGAGACGCTGTCCTCGCAGCTCCCCGACGCAATGCACGTCTTCCTCGTCGCCGAGGAGGACGGGCAGATTAAGGGTTATGTAAACCTGATGCATGTGCTCGACGAGGGCTATATCGGCAACGTCGCCGTCGATCCGGCCGCGCGCAGGCGCGGCGTCGGGCGCGCGCTGATCGCGGCGCTTTTGGAGCGGGCAACGGCGCTCGACCTCTCTTTCGTCACGCTTGAGGTGCGCGAGGGAAACGCCCCCGCCATCGGGCTCTACGAGGGCTTCGGCTTCGAGCGGGTCGGGCTTCGCAAAAACTACTACGACAGCCCGCGCGAGAACGCGGTGCTGATGACACGCTATTTGAAATGAGGCGTTTGAATTGAAGATCCTTGCTTTTGAATCCACCTGCGACGAGACCGCGGTCGCCGTCGTGGAAGACGGTCGGCACATCCTGACCGACCAGATTTTTTCCCAGGCGGATCTGCACGCCGTCTACGGCGGCGTCGTGCCGGAGATCGCCTCCCGCTGCCATGTCGAGTCCATCTCCATCCTCGCCGAGAAGGCGATCAGCGCGGCGGGGATCACGCGGCAGGACATTGACGCCGTCGCCGTGTCCTACGCCCCGGGCCTCATCGGCGCGGTGCTCGTCGGCGTGAACTTCGCCAAGGCCGTCGCGCTTGCGCTCGATGTGCCGCTCATCCCGGTGCACCATATCCGCGGTCATATCGCGGCCAACTATCTGGCCTATCCCGAGCTGGAGCCGCCGTTCCTCTGCCTTGCCATCTCCGGCGGCAACACGATCCTCGTGGACGTGCGGGATTATACCGACATGAAGATCCTCGGCGCCACGCGGGACGACGCGGCGGGGGAGTGCTTTGACAAGACCGCCCGTGTGCTCGGCCTGCCCTATCCCGGCGGCAAGCCCATCGACCAGCTCTCACAGGGCGGGGACGATACAAAATACGTATTCCCCATCGGCCACGTGGAGGGAAGCCCGTATGACATGAGCTTTTCCGGACTCAAGACCGCCGTCATCAACCTCGTGCACAACGCCGGGCAGAAGGGCGAGGAGATCGACCGGGCGGGGCTTGCGGCCTCCTTCACAAAGGCCGTCAGCGACAGCCTGGTGCCCCGCACGGTGCGCGCGGCAAAAGAGCTCGGCTACGGCAAGGTGGTCGTGGCGGGCGGCGTCGCGGCCAATTCGCGGATCCGCGCCGACTTCCAGAAGGCTGCGGAGGAGAACGGCTTTTCGCTCTATGTGCCGCCGCTGCGCCTCTGCGGCGACAACGGCGCGATGATCGGCGCGCAGGGCTACTATGAATATCGCGCGGGCCACACCGCGGGCAGCGACCTGAACGCCTACGCGACGATGGATCTGTAACAGAAAAGAAAAGGGGGGAGAAGCATGGCGATCCATGAGGGACACAGAGAGAGGCTGCGCGGCCAGTTTCTGGAAAACGGGCTTGACGGCTTTCATGAGCTGCAGGCGCTGGAGCTTCTCCTCTTTTACGCCATGCCCCGGAGGGATACCAACCCGCTGGCGCACGCGCTGCTGGACCGCTTCGGCTCGCTGGACGGCGTGTTCGCCGCCTCGGAGCGGGAGCTCTGCGAGGTGCCGGGCGTGGGGAAGAATACGGCGGCGCTTCTGATGCTTGTGCCGCAGATCCTCAAACGCAGCCGCGTCTGCTCGGCCAATGAGATCAAAACCATACGCAGCGGCAGGGACGCGGCGGAATATCTGCGACCGCGTCTCGATACGGAGCGGGAAGAGGTCGCGCTGATGATCTGCCTGAATGCGCAGATGGGCGTCATCAACTGCGTGGAGCTTGCACGCGGCACGGTGAACGCGGTGGATTTCAACATTCGGCGCGTCGTCGAGCTTGCGCTCAAAAGCAAGGCGAGCTATGTGATCCTCGCGCACAATCATCCCGGCGGCGTGCCCCGTATGTCGCGTGAGGACGACGCAGTGACCGCGCGCGTGTATAAGGCGCTCGACCTGGTGAATATCCGGCTCTACGACCATATTATCGTGGCAGGCGGGGAATACGCCTCCGTCAACGACCTGGGTGGGATGCGTCTGTACAGCTATTGATTGTGGCTTTATGTAAACAAAAAACTGTTATCGAATTGTAACGAGAATGCGTTTGCGGTTTCGACAGCTTTTGGCAGGAATTGAGAAAAACGTTGAAAACACTATGTTTTTCGCGTGTTGAAAAAGCTGTTGAAAATGTTGATAACTTTTAGAAGAAATATTATTTTCGCGTGTTATGTAACTGATTTTTTCCCGGTTTGAGGTTTCCTGTTTCCCCGGTTTTGCCGCATTTTACACGCGATATTTGAAGCAATCGGGAGATCGACTCCGCAGGAATTGCCGAAATGCGCCCGCTGCCGGAAAAATGAAAACAATCTGTTATGGTCCGCCTCCGCACGGCGTGTTTCCGCTTTGGCGAAAGCGCCCATGCGGGAGGGAAAAAACAGCTCCGTTTCCGAACGGAAAAAGCCCCGGAAGCCTTGAAAAATCAAGGCTTCCGGGGCTTTTCCCTTTGGAGCTGGTAATGTGACTCGAACACACGACCTGCTGATTACGAATCAGCTGCTCTACCGACTGAGCTATACCAGCATTAAATCAGCGTTAGGTAGTGTATCACATTCGCGGCCGTTCGTCAACCATAATCTTTTCGCAAGGGGGAGAAAGGGGGAGAAAACGGAAGGAGGCGGAGGAGACCGGGGGGGACCGCGTCAGAGCTCCAGCGCAAGCTGCTCGCATTTCGGTTCCAGCGCAGAAAGGAAGGCAAAGCAGTCCTCCGGCGAATGCAGGATGCCAAGCTCCTCGCAGCGGCGGTGAAAGCGCTCGCTCAGCGCCCGCTCGTTCGGGCTCGGCAGCTCGTAAGCCGTTCCGTAGCGGCGGATATAGCGCTCCTTGAGGCCGGGGAAGCGGCGGTCAAGGGCGGCGTAGTAGTATTCCCGGTCACCGTCCCGCAGCGTAAGCCCCATGCCGAAATTCACGATGCCGCGTACGCCCGCTTCGGCGCAGGCGTCAAGCAGACCGTCAAGGTTTTCCGTGCTGTCGTTGAGATAGGGGAGGATCGGGCAAAGCCAGACGACGGTGGGGATGCCCTCGCCGCGCACGGTCTTGAGTACCTCGACGCGGCGCTTCGTCGTGCAGACGTTCGGCTCCACGATGCGGCAGAGCTCTTCGTCCAGCGTGGTCAGCGTCATCTGCACCACGGCCTTGGCCTCCCGGTTGATGTCGCGCAGGAGGTCAAGGTCCCGCAGTACGCGGTCGGATTTTGTCAGCAGCGAGACGCCGAAGCCGTACTGCCGAATGATCTCGAGGCAGCGCCGCGTAAGGCGCAGCTCCTCCTCGCAGTGCATATAGGGGTCGCTCATCGCGCCTGTGGCGATCATGCAGCGGCGGCGTTTGCGGCGCAGGGCATTTTCCAGAAGCTGCGGCGCGTTGCGCTTCGCCTCCACGTCCTCGAAGGCGTGATCCATCCCGTAGCACTTGCTGCGGGAGTCGCAGTAGATGCAGCCGTGGGTGCAGCCGCGGTACAGATTCATGCCGTTGTTCGCGCTCAGGAGGCTTTTGGCTTCTACAAAATGCACGGAGGATCTCCTTCTTCCCGAATGCGTTTCCATGCGGCGCAGAGCTTTTCCAAGCTCCAGGCCGCGTTGGCCGGGCTGGTGGAGGGGAGGCGCACGGCGCGGATCCCCAGTTCCGGCTCGATATATTTTTGATACAGCTTTTCCGCCGTACCGCCGTTGACGTAGATCCGCCGCAGTCCGGAGCGCTGAAGGATGGGCCGCAGATCGTTTGCCGCGACGTCCCGGATGGAGCTGTCTGAGGAGCCCTCGATGCTGCAGGAGGCGATCACGTCCCACAGGGCGACGTGACAGCGGTGCAGCAGCGCTTTCTTCTCCGCCTCCGTATCCGGGGGGACAGGCTCGCCGTAGACCGCCGCCAGCACGCGCCAGAAGCGGTTCTGCGGGTGCCCGTAGAAAAAGGCGGTCTCGCGGGATTTGACAGAGGGGAAGCTGCCCAGAATCAGCAGCTCGCTCTGCGCGTCATAGACGGGCGGGATCGGATGACGGATCTCTTCACGCTGCATATCGGCTCCTTGTATCGCTCATTGGGACTGTTTCCGGATCGCGTCCGCCATGGACAGAAAGCTCGAGGCCTTGAGGATCGCAAGGCCGGAGCCCTCGTCCCCGAGGACGACGAGCGCATCTCCCGGCGCGATCTGGAAGATCTTCCGTGCTTTCGCGGGGATCACGATCTGGCCCTTGTCGCCCACGGTGACGACGCCGAAAAGGTGTTTGCCTTTGGGGGGCGGCGCATTCTGGCCGATCTCAGCGTCCGGTTCATAGTTTGCCAGATCGTCGAGCGTGACGCCGAAGGTTTCCGCAAGCAGGCGGCATTTCTCCAGATCGGGAACGCTGTCGCCCGCCTCCCATTTTGCGATGGCCTGCCGGGTCACGCCTACTTTTTCGGCAAGCGCTTCCTGCGTCAGACCCTTGAGCTTGCGAAGCTGGATCAGATTATCGTGAAACATGGCGCGCGCCCTTCCTTCCAAGCACCAGATAACGTACGACGGGGATACGGGAGACGATTTCGTAGAGGATAAGCGCGCCGCCGAAGCCCGCGGCCGCCGTCAGCAGATAGCTCGGCAGTGCGGAGAAGCCGGCGCGGTGGAGGAGGAGCGCTGCGGCGGAGAGCGGCAGATAGTGCAGGATGTAGAGCCCGTAGCTGCGCGGCGCGAGATACTTTACGAGCCCGTACTCCCGGTCGCCCCAGCGCTTCATGCCGCCGAGCAGGGCGAGACAGGCTGCCCAACCGAAGACGACGGCTTCGACGCTGCTGACCGTGGGGGCGTTGGCGTAATCGTCCCCGAAATGCAGGACGAGGTAGAGGATCCCGAGGGCGAGCGCCGCAAGGGACAGGGGGAGAGCGGCCTTGGAGAGCCTTTCGATCACTGCCTCATGGGCGAAGACAAAGTAGCCGAGGAAGAAGCTGAAGCCGTAGATGCCGAAGCGGTAGACCACCACAACGGGGTTGTTGAGCACCAGGCCGGAGAGATAGACGGGGATCACGAGCAGCACGAGCCAGGGGAGCGTGAGCTTTTCACACGCGGCATAGAGCCTGCCGCTCTCAAAACAGCGCACGAGCGCCAGCAGCATGGAGAAGAACCAGAGCAGCTGGGCAAACCAGAGCACGCCTGTGCCGGAGAGCGTCATGATAAGGAAACGGACCGCCCCGGGCGCCTCCGCAGGGATCGACGCGAAGGCGTTTGCCATGCTCATGCTGATCCAACCCTGCATCCAGCCGAACACGAGGACGCCGAGCGTGGAGGGCACCAGCAGCTTCTGCGTCCTCGAGCGGACAAATTCACGTACGCTGCGCTTTTCCAGCGAATAGCGGGAGCTCATGCCGGCTACCAGAAACAATAGCTGCATGAACCAGGGGTACAGCAGATACAAAAGCCCATCCTGCGGCTGCGAGTCCCGGAAGGGACCGATCACGGCGAAGTCGATCACGCCGCAGAACATGTAAATCACATGGTAGACCACGACCAGCGCTACGGTAAGGCAGCGGAGGTTGTCCAAGTAGTATTTTCTCATAAAATTCCCACCTTTGCAAGATTCTGTTGCGATTATAGCGTCGACAAGGGGAATGTACCACCAAGCATAGCTGACATTTGGAAAAAATATTGTTTGAATTCGTTGCATATGTGGGAAAGGGGACTATTCTTCCGACTCCAGCGCCTTGACGATCTCCCACGCAAGACCGAAATACTGCAGACGGGCGTCCTTTTCCAGCTCACCGAGGATACGGCGGTTCCAGGTCCCGTGCAGGGAGTCGGCGGCATATACGAACTGGTAGAGCGCCGCCCCGCGGAAATCGCAGACGGCTTGAAGCGCGCTGCACTCCATCTCCACGCAGACACAGCCCTCCCCGACGCGGCGCGCCGTGTTGCTTTCGGTCTCGCGGTAGAAGGCGTCCGTCGTCCAGGTCTTGCCGCAGACGTAATCGACGCCGAGCCGGTCCAGCAGCGCGGCCAGCTTCTCGGCGCCGCGCACTGGGATGTACGGCGCGGCGGGAGCGTAGTGATAGCTGCAGCCCTCGTCGCGGCAGGCTTCGGTCGGAACGATGAGCCTGCCCTCCGGCAGATGTATCAGCGCGCCGCAGGAGCCGAAGACCAGGAAGCGGCGCACAGGAAACAGCGTGAGCAGCTCTTCGATCTCGGCCACCGCGCTCGGCGCCCCGATCCCGGAGAGAACCACGCCGATGAGGCTGTCTTTGATGCGATAGATGGGCGACTTGAAGGCGGCGGAACCGATCGACAGGCTTTCGTCCAGCGGCTCGATCAGCCCTTCTGCCCGGAGCAGCTCGATCAGCGTCCCGGAGAAGGTCATAATAAAGCTCCGGATCGGAAAGCGCGCGGCGACGGCCTTGTCCGCCTCGCGAATCGTATCCGCGGCGCGGACGATCTCGGGGCTGTGGGCGTCAAAGCTTTCGGTGATCATGGCAGATCCCCCTTTCATACAGCGGCTGTGGGAATGAGCCCAATATACCGTATTTTCCCCCGTTTTGCAATGCCGGGCACACCAAAACGGAGGGAAAGAGGGGGAATAGGACGCGGGAACGGGGCCGCCTTGCTTTTTTGGGGAAAACGGTATATGATACGATCATCAGAATAAAAGCTGTCCGCTGTTCTTTCCGCGGTCGGCTCGAAAGACGGCGGGCGCAGTGCCGTGCCCGCGAAAGGACCGAAACATGAAATACGATACTCTGATCGTCGGCGCAGGGCTGTACGGCGCGGTGTTCGCCCGTGAGCTGAGCGACCGGGGCAAGCGCGTTCTTGTGATCGAAAAGCGGAACCATGTCGGCGGCAACGTCTATACCGAGGACGTGGAGGGCATCCAGGTCCACGTCTACGGCGCGCATATTTTCCACACCAACGATAAAAAGGTTTGGAATTATGTAAACCGATTCGCGGAATTCAACCGCTACACCAACTCCCCGGTGGCCAATTACCGCGGGGAGCTGTATTCACTGCCCTTCAATATGTACACCTTCAACAAAATGTGGGGCGTCGTCACCCCGCAGGAGGCGGAGGCGAAGATCGCGGCTCAGCGCGCCGCCGCAGGGATCGCCGAGCCGAAAAACCTTGAGGAGCAGGCGATCTCGCTCGTCGGCACCGACATCTATGAGAAGCTCGTGAAGGGCTATACCGAGAAGCAGTGGGGGAGACCCTGCACGGAGCTGCCCGCCTTCATCATCAGACGCCTGCCTGTGCGCTTTACCTTCGACAACAACTATTTTAACGCGCGCTATCAGGGGATCCCCACGGAGGGCTACACGAGGCTGGTCGAAAGGCTGCTCGAGGGTGTGGAGGTCCGGCTCGGGACCGACTACGTTGCCGACAAAGCTGGTTTTGACGCTATGGCGGAAACCGTGGTCTACACGGGCGCGGTGGACCGCTATTTTAACTACTGCTTCGGCCCCCTGCAGTACCGCAGCGTCCGTTTCGAGACCGAGCTGCTCGACACCCCCAACTACCAGGGAAACGCCGTCGTCAACTACACCGACCGGGAAACCCCCTATACCCGTATCATCGAGCACAAGCATTTCGTCTTCGGCACCCAGCCCAAAACAGTCGTTTCCCGGGAATACAGCGCCGAGTGGAAACCGGGGGACGAGCCGTATTACCCCGTCAACGACACGGTGAATTCCGCGCTCTACCTGCGTTATAAGGAGCTGGCCAACCGGGAGGAGAAGGTGATCTTCGGCGGGCGGCTGGGCGAATACCGCTATTACGACATGGACGCGGTGATCGCCTCCGCCCTCTCCAGGCTCGAGGAGCTGCCGTAAAAAACAGATAAACAGATAAAAGGAAAAAAGAGTATGAAGCTGCTGACCGTAACCGTTCCCTGCTACAATTCCCAGGACTATATGGCCAAGTGCATCGAGAGCATCCTCCCCGGCGGCGACCGCGTGGAGATCATTATCATCGACGACGGCTCAAAGGACAATACCGGCGCCATTGCCGACGCCTTTGCAGGGAAGTACCCCGATATCGTGCGCGTCGTCCATCAGGAAAACGGCGGCCACGGGGAGGGCATCAACCAGGGCCTCCGCCGCGCGACCGGGAAATACTTCAAGACCGTCGACAGCGACGACGCCCTGTCGGATGATTTCGTCCGCTTTCTGGACGAGCTGGAGCGCGTCGACCGCGAGGGCGGGGTGGATCTGTTTTTGACCAACTACCACTACGTCCATTCCGACGGCAAGGGCGACCGCTCCATCAAGTTCGCAAACGCGCTGCCCGCCGGGCGCGTGTTTTGCTGGAAGGAGACCCGGCCCTTCCTCGTCGACCAGATCCTGATGATCCACACCGTGTGCTTCCGCACCGAGCTTCTGCGCAAGACGGGACTGGAGCTGCCGAAGCATACCTTTTATGAAGACAACCTCATGGTCTACGGCAATCTCCGCTATGTGGAAAAGATGTACTACATGAACTGCGACCTGTATCTCTACACCATCGGGCGCGAGGGGCAGAGCGTGCAGGAGGACGTGATGAAGCGCCGCTACGCCCACCAGCTCAAGGCGACCGAGCTGTGCTTCAAGGCCTTCCCTCTCGACGAGATCGCCGACCGGCGCAAGCTCGGCTACCTCAAGCACGAGCTGTTCATCATGTTCGGCATCTCCATCATCTACGCCCGCCTCAACCGGAGCGAACAGGCGGAGCGGGATCTGGAGGCGCTGTGGGAGGAGTGCCGGCGCTTCGACCGCAAATGGGCGGACTACTTCCGCTACGGAACGATCCTTCGTCTGGTCTCCGTCCCCGGCGAGAGGGGGCGGAAGCTTACGGAGCTCGTCTACCGCTTTGCCCACCTTGTGGTGCGCTTTAACTGAGGATGATCCCGGTCGATCTGGTCACGGGCTTTCTCGGCGCGGGAAAGACCAGTTTTCTGCTGCGCTATGCCCGCTTCCTGCTGGGTAAGGGGCAGCGGCTCGGCATCCTCGTTTACGACCACGGCGCGGTAAACGTCGATCTGCCTCTGCTCGGGACGCTGCGTTCGGAGCGGTGCGAGGTGGAGACGCTGGCCTCCGCCTGCGGCGGGGACTGCCATCGGCGGCGCTTTCGCAGCCGGTTGATCGCCATGGCCATGAGCGGCTATGACCGCATCCTGATCGAGCCGTCGGGCGTGTTCGACATGGACGAGTTTTACGACACCCTCCGGGAAGAACCGCTGGAGAGCTGGCTGGAGATCGGGAATGTGATCTGCGTGCTGGACGCAAGGCTCCCGGAGGATTTGCTCCCGGAGGAGGACTTCTTTTTGGCTTCCCAGGCCGCCTGCGCCGGTCGCGTGGTGTTGAGCCGGGTGCAGCTTGCCTCATGGCAGGAGATCGAAAACACGCTCCGCCATCTGGACAGGGCGGCGGATGCGATCCGCGCGGCGGAAAAACCCTCCGGAAGGACGCTTGCCCGCGACTGGGACGCACTCGGCGCGGACGACTTCGCAGACCTCAGCCGCTGCGGCTTCTTCTTTCCCGACTACGTCAAGACCGTCGCCGGCGGGGAAACGGGCTTTCAATCGCTGTCGTTCCTCAACCTGCCGCTGGGCGGGAGCGAGCTGCGGAAAAAGGCGGCGGCGCTGTTCCACGGCTGCCGATACGGCAGGATCCTTCGCGTAAAAGGTTTCTTCCGGGAGAACGGACGCTGGCTGGCGCTCAACGCGACCCGGCACGCCTGCGAGCTGCGGCCCGCGGCGGAGAGCCTCGGCGTGCTCACCGTGATCGGCAGAGAGCTTGACGAGCGGGCGATCCATCTGCTTCTGACCGGGGAGGAGCCGACGCTTCATATCCTGTAAACGCCGTCCCTTTTCTTTTTAACGTCAAACAATAACGAAAAACTGCTCCCCCTGAACGTTTCAGGGGGAGCAGTACTGCTTTTGCGGGATCAGCCGACGATATCGCGGGTATCGCGGGCGATGACCAGCTCCTCGTTGGTGGGGATCACGAAGACCTTGACCTTGGAATCGGGGGTGGAGATCATGACGTCCTCGCCGCGCTTGGAGTTGGCGGCGTCGTCGATCTTGACGCCGAGATAACCGAAGTAGGAGGCGATGGCGGCGCGGGTGGCCTTGCTGTTCTCGCCGACGCCGGCGGTAAAGACGATGGCGTCCACGCCGTTCATGGCGGCGACATAGGAGCCGGCGACCTTGGCAACCCAGTAGTGGAACATATCCAGGGCGAGCTGCGCGCGTTCATTGCCCTCGGCCGCGGCCTTGTCCAGATCACGGAAGTCGGAGCTGACGCCGGAGACACCCAGCACGCCGGACTTCTTGTTGAGGATGTTCAGCATCTCGTCGATGCCGTAGCCGTACTTGTTCATCAAGAACTGGATGACGCCCGCGTCCAGATCGCCGCAGCGGGTGCCCATAGGGAGGCCGACCAGCGGCGTAAAGCCCATGGAGGTGTCCACGCACTTGCCGTGGTCGATGGCGGCGAGGGAGGAGCCGTTGCCCATGTGGCAGGTGACGATCTTCAGCTCTTCAATGGGCTTGCCCATCAGCTCCGCGCAGCGGGCGGAGACATAGCGGTGGGAGGTGCCGTGGAAGCCGTAGCGGCGGACGCCGTTGGAGAGGTAGTACTGGTAGGGCAGGGCGTACATATAGGCCTTGCCGGGCATGGTCTGATGGAAGGCGGTGTCGAACACGGCGACCATGGGGACCTTGCCCATGACGGCGCGGCAGGCGTTGATGCCGGTGATGTTGGCGGGATTGTGCAGCGGGGCGAAGGGGGTGCACTCCTCGATGGCCTTCATCACTTCGTCGTTGATGAGCACGGAGGAGGCGAACTTCTCGCCGCCGTGGACCACGCGGTGACCGACCGCGTCGATCTCTTTCATGGAGTTGACCACGCCGTACTGGGGGCTGGTGAGTTTATCAATGACGGCGGCAATGGCCTCGGAATGCGTGGGCATGGCCACGTCTTCGTCAAAAACCGTTTTCCCCTCCACCAGCGGCGTGTGCTTGAGGTGACCGTCGATGCCGATGCGCTCGCACAGCCCCTTGGCCATGACGGACTCGGTCTCCATGTCGATGAGCTGATATTTGAGGGAGGAGCTGCCCGCGTTGATGACAAGAATTTTCATGTATTTGTTTCCTTTCACTTGTAATGGGTTCCGAAATTAGATAAAATACAGACACAGATATTGTAATACAAAACAGGAAAAACGCAAGCCTTTTTTGGGAGAATACTGACGATGATCGGAATCGTTTGTGAATACAATCCGTTTCATAACGGCCATGCCTGGCATATCACCCATTCTCTGCAGGAGATCGGCGGGGACGAGGGCGTGGTCTGCGTGATGTCCGGGGACTTCGTGCAGCGCGGCGAGCCCGCGGTCTATTCCAAATTCGCCCGCGCGGAGGCGGCCTGCCGCTGCGGCGCCGATCTGGTGATCGAGCTGCCGCTGCCCTGGTGCCTCTCGTCGGCGGAGGGCTTCGCCCGCGGCGCGGTGAGCCTGCTGGCGGCCTTCGGCGCCGGGCATCTGGCTTTCGGCAGCGAAACGGGCGACGTGAAGGAACTGGAGGAGCTGGCGCAGGAGCTGCTGAGCGCCGATATCAACCGGGAGATCAGGGAGCTGCTTTCGCAGACGCCGAACCTCTCCTTCGCCGCCGCCCGGCAGATGGTCGTGGAGCGGCGCATGGGCGAAACGGGCAAACGCCTTGCCCAGCCGAACAACATCCTCGGCGTGGAGTACATCAAGGCTATCTACGATCTGCATCTGGAGATGGAGCCCTTCGCTATCACCCGCGAGGGGAGCCTGCATGACGGAGCGGGGAGGCCGGGACGGCGCTCCGCGTCCGAGATCCGGCGCATCCTCCTCTACGGCGACAGCATCCGCGGCGAGGTGCCGGAGGCGGCGCTCGCCGTATACGAAAACGAGCGCCGTCTCGGGCGCGAGCTGAAGGACCGCGCGGAGCTGGAGCAGGCGATCCTCAGCCGCCTCCGCCTGTTTGACGAGGCGTATTATTCCCGCCTTCCCGACGCGGGGGACGGCCTCGGCCGGCGGCTGTATCAGGCGGTACGGCGGGAGGCCGGCTATGACGCGATCCTCGCCGCCGCGCGCAGCAAACGCTATCCGCTCTCCCGTATCCGCCGGATGTGCCTATGCGCCTGCCTCGGCGTAACGGCCGGGATGAGCGAGGAGCGCCCGCCCTACGCCCGCGTTCTCGCCGCCGGCGAGAAGGGAAGGGAGCTTCTCCGGGAGCGCAGCGGGAAAGGGGAGCTTCCCATCCTGACCAAGCCCGCGGCGGTCAGGCAGCTCTCCCGGGAATGCGAGCGGCTTTTTGAACTCGGCGCGAACGCCCATGATTTCTACGTTCTGGGCTATCCGAGCCAGGAAGAACGCCGCCCCGGCGAAGACTGGCGCACGGGACCGAGGATCCTTTGATCTTCCTTGACTTCCCCGGAATGCCGCGGGAATGCCGCGGGAATGCCGCGAATGCGGGATTTGTCATTTACAGGGGACGCAAGGCGTGATATAATATTCCAATTAAAACTGTTTATCGGAGAATGCCATGCTCGACAGACTCAAACGCGTGAAAAATCAATATGAGGAACTGATGCGACGTATGGAGGAGCCGGAGACCTATTCCGATCCCGCCCTGTACGCGCGCTGCGACCGGGAGGCGCGGGAGCTGCGTCCGCTTGCGGAGGCCTGTTCCGCCTGTGAGGCGGCGAAATCCGCCCTCGAGGACGCAAAGGAGCTGCTGGGCGATCCCGAGATGCGGGAGCTTGCGCAGGAGGAAATGCAGAGCGCGAAGGCGGAGCTTGCGCGGCTCGAGCATGAGATCCGCGTGCTGCTGCTGCCGAAGGACCCGAACGACAGCAGGAACGTGATCATGGAGATCCGCGGCGGCGTCGGCGGGGAAGAGGGGATGCTCTTTGCGTCCGACCTCTACCGGATGTACAGCATGTACGCCGAGTCAAAGGGCTGGCGGGTCGAGATCGCCAACCTGAGCGAGACGGAGCTCGGCGGCATTAAGGAGTGCAGCGTCGTCATCGAGGGCGAGGGCGC
>ONOL01000044.1 GCA_900319465.1 uncultured Eubacteriales bacterium
CTTTCAAATGGTCTCTTCCGGGATCGCAAGCGAAAGCGCCGCGTTGGTATAGCGCGGGTCCTCCGTGACCTCCCGGATCACGCGGATCGCAGGCGGCAGCAGGATCTCCTGTTCCTCGTCCGCGATCTCGATCTCCAGAAACGCGCGGTCCTGCCAGAACGGGAACACATCCAGCTCAAAGAGCTGTCCGCGATAGCGAAAGCACCAGCGCGTCTTGTCAATGATCGTGCGCGCCGGATCGGCCCGCTCCAGCAGCCGCCGGTACTCCGCCTCGGAGATTTCCTCTTCGTCTTCAATTCGCCGCAGATCGGAGAGCTTCGTTTTTGTGGTATGGGTATAGGTGAAAACGCCGTCCCTCCCCCGCCTGCGCACGCGCTCCGTGACGCCGGGCGCAGAAAGCAGGTAGGTCTGGGTGATCTCCGTCCCCTCCGCTTCCGCCGCAAGCCACGCGGCGGCCGGCCTGCGGATCAGGTATTTCCTCTCGATCTCATAATGGATATCCTTCATGCGCAGTCCCCCCCTCCCGGTGCTTTACGGGAAGCCTCCGTAAACAGTACCGGCGTCCTGTTCGGGCGCCGGTATAGATTCGATCTTTCAGGCTCTGGGATGGGCCTTGTTATAGACGTCCTTCAACTGCTTTTTCACGAGCTGTGAATATACCTGCGTGGAGGAGATATCCGCGTGCCCCAGCATCTCCTGGATGGCGTGGATATCGGCGCCGTTTTCGAGCAGGTGCGCGGCGAAGGAATGGCGCAGGGTGTGCGGCGTGATGTCCTTTTCGATGTTGGCTTTCTTCTGGTAATATTTGATGATTTTCCAGAAGCCCTGACGGGACATGCGGTCGCCGCTGACGTTGACAAAGAGCGAGGGCTCGTCCGGCATCGCGATCATCTGCGGGCGGACAAGCGTGATGTAGTCCTCCAGCGCCTTGATCGCCGCGGGATACATCGGGATCATGCGCTCCTTGTTGCGGCTGTGGCAGCGCACCACGCCGGCGCCGAGGTTCACATCGGAGATATTCAGATCGATCAGCTCCGTCACGCGCATACCCGTGGCATAGAGGAGCTCCAGCATCGCGCGGTCGCGGTATCCCTTGGGGTCCACACAGCGAGGCTGCTCGAGAAGAAGCTCCACCTCGCGGCTCGTGAGGATCTGCGGCAGCTTCTGCTCGCTCTTGTCGGAGACCAGCTTCGTTGCGGGATTGACGGTAACGATTTGCTTGATGAACAGATAGGAATACAGGTTCTTGATCGACGCGATGCTGCGGGACACCGTCGCGACCGACTTGCCGCACTCCTTGAGCCACGCGACGTATTCGCCCAGCTCCGCGGCGTCGGCGTTGACGATCTCCGCGTCCGTGTGGGATTCCAGATAAGCGGCAAGCTGGCGGATGTCGCGGAGATAGGAACTGAGGGTATTGGCGGAAGCATTCTTCTCATCCTTCAGATAATGCTCAAACAGCTCGATGATCTCAGAATTAGACAACCCGGACCCTCCATTTCCCAAAAGATTCAATAAAACCGATACGCCAGCGCCGCGCAGCACGCGGCCGAAACGATCAGCAGCTCGCGCCGCATGAGCGCGCGCCGGTTTCCCGCATCCGCGCGGGAATACGCTGCCTCACGGAGATCGGAAATCTCCATCGAGGCCACGGTTAGAACAAAATAAGCCGGAAGCAGAACGAGCTGCGGCGCAAGCCCGCGCAGCCAGTTCGTCAGATCCTCCCCTCCCGGAAGCCCCAGCGCGGACACGCGCATCATGGAGAGCATCCCCAGAACCAGCGCGCCGAAAGGCAGAAGAAACGTGCCGAACAGGGAGCCGGAGAGCAGCGCCGGCGCAAGAAGCAGCAGCGGTATCGTCTGCTCCGTACACGGCAGGCGCTGCGCCAGAGCAGGAGAAAAGCGGACAAGCAAAGCGCCGGAAAGGAAAAACAGCAGCAGGAACAGGCGATGACCGGCAGAACGGTATGAATGCGATAATCCTTCTCGTCTTCTCATCTTGAAACCGTTATGTAATCTTTATCAATAAAATTACAATTTACATAACTGCGTTGCGGTAACAATATATTACAAATCTGCAAACTAATCAAGTCCTTTTTTCGATTTTTTTCAAATTATTTTTCTTATTATGTTAACTTCAAAGCAGGATCAGCACAAATTCTTGTGCTGATCGTTCTCATTTCTTTGTTTTCTTTCCACATCTTGTATCGGCAGAAATTTCTTGAGCATAACGAATTGGTTTAAGTTATGTTAACCTTTTCTGATTTGTTTCCTTTTTGTCCGAAATGACGAGCGGTTTGTTTCCGCATTTTTCCTGCCGAACATCAGGCTCCCCATCAGGCAGCCGGCAAAGCTGAAGCTGGCAGCGCTGAGAACGCCGGAGGGCTCCTGTATCTTTCCGCCGATCAGGCAGCCCGCCGTCAGCAGCGTAAGGGATAGTCCCGCCGCGCAGAGAAGCGCGCCGCCCGTTTTTCCCGCCGTCCGCGTGCCGGCCGCGCCTGCGATCAGCGCGGTCAGAAAACTGAGCGCAGAGCTCAGATAGCCAAGCTGCGCCGAGGGGATCCCCGCCATATGGACAACGCAGGCCGCCGCAATGCAAAGCACCGCGGCGGCCGCTCCCCATACGGCCAGCACTTTCCCGAAGGCCCGAAGGCTCCCCTTCTCGATCATACTTCTTACAGACAAAACAACACCCCCGACGAAATGGATGTTACATCCTATTTTCGTCGGGGGTATTTCATGCCGGTTATCTATGCCTGCTGTTTTATTTCTTCGCCTTGGCAGCTTCCTCGGCCTCCATCTTGGCGGTCGTGGAGATGGCCCACTTCTTGGTCTGCAGGCGGACGCGGTCCTCGCCGGTCTCGAAGGTGATGGTATCCTCGGTGATCTGGACGATCTTGCCGATGATGCCGCCGATGGTGGTGATCTCATCACCGAGGCTCAGGGAATTGCGCATCTCCTCGGTCTTTTTCTTTTTCTTGTTCTCCGGACGGATAATCATGAAATAGAAGATCGCGAACATCGCGACCAGCATAATGATCATCGAGCCGCCGCCGGCAGCCGTGGAAGACGTAGCAGTAAGAAACAACATAGGGGTCTGACCTCCAAAAATTCAAAGTAGTTGTATTATAGCCTCTCCTCGGGTCAAATGCAAGATGTTCCCTTGAATTTAAACCCGCTTATCCAATTTTTCTGTAAATTCCTGCCGGAAGGCGGCGAAGCTGCCCGCGTCCAGACGCTCGCGGATCTTCCGGGTCAGGCTGTTGTAGAAATACAAGTTGTGCGCGACCGCAAGGCGCATGGCCAGCATCTCCTCCGCCTTGAAGAGATGGCGCACATAGGCGCGGGAGTAGCGGCGGCAGACCGGGCAGGAGCAGGCCGGGTCGATCGGCTGTTCGTCCCGAAGGTATTTTTCGTTTTTGATGTTGATGATGCCGCCCCAGGTAAAGAGGTGGCCGTGCCGGCCGTTTCGCGCGGGCATCACGCAGTCGAAGAAATCCACGCCGCGCCAGACGGCCTCGATGATGTTCCCCGGTGTGCCGACGCCCATCAGATAGCGTGGCCTGTCCTTTGGCATGTATTCCTCGACCGCCTCGATGGTGTCGTACATCTCCTGATGCGTCTCCCCCACCGCGAGTCCGCCGATCGCGTAGCCCGGAAGGTCAAGCTCCGCGATCTGCTTCATATGCTCAATGCGTAGGTCGTGGAACACCGCGCCCTGGTTGATGCCGAAGAGCATCTGGCCGGGATTCACCGCGTCGTCCTCGCCGTTATAAGCCGTGAGCGCTGCCTTGCATCGCGCAAGCCAGCGGAAGGTGCGGTCACAGGAGCGCTTGACGTAGTCGTAGGGCGAGGGGATCTTGATGCATTCGTCGAAGGCCATGGCGATATCGGAGCCGAGGTTTGCCTGAATGCGCATGCTCTCCTCGGGACCCATAAAGATGTGCCGTCCGTCCACGTGGGAGTTGAACTTCACGCCCTCCTCCGTGATCTTGCGGAGCTTGGCCAGCGAGAAGATCTGAAAGCCGCCGCTGTCGGTGAGGATCGGCCCGTCCCAGGTCATGAACCTGTGCAGGCCGCCGAGCTCCTTGATGAGCGCGTCTCCCGGGCGCACGTGCAGGTGGTAGGTGTTCGAGAGCTCCACCTGGCAGTCGATCTCCTTCAGATCCCGCGCCGAGAGCGCGCCTTTGATCGCCCCCTGCGTACCCACGTTCATAAAAACCGGGGTCTGCACCGCGCCGTGCGGCGTCTCGAGCTGCCCGCGCCGCGCGCGGCCCTCTTCCTGTTTGAGAAGTGTGTAATTGCCCATACTCTTATTCCTTATTATTATTCGAAAAAGCAGGCATCGCCAAAGCTGAAAAACCTGTACCGCTCTTCGACCGCGACCTTATAAGCGTTCAGCACGTTCTCGCGCCCGACGAGCGCGGAGACGAGCATGATGAGCGTGCTCTCCGGCAGGTGGAAATTCGTCACCAGCGCGTCGATGCACTTGAAGCGGTAGCCGGGGTAGATGAAGATGCTCGTCCAGCCGGACTGCGGCTCGAGCGTCCCGTCCTCGTTGGCAAAGCTCTCGAGCGTCCGGCAGGAGGTCGTGCCCACGGCGACGACGCGCCCGCCGCTGCGTTTTGTCTCGGTGACGATCCGGGCCGTGCGCTCCGGCACGATGCAGAACTCCGCGTGCATCGGATGGTCCTCGATCTCATCCTCCTTGACCGGGCGGAAGGTGCCGAGGCCGACGTGCAGCGTCACCGTGCAGATCTTGACGCCCTTCGCCTCGATCTGCGCGAGCAGCTCCTTCGTAAAATGCAGCCCCGCGGTGGGCGCGGCCGCGCTTCCAAGCTCGCGCGAGTAGACGGTCTGATACCGCTCCCCGTCCTGCAGCTCCTCCTTGATATAGGGAGGAAGCGGCATTTTCCCCAGCCGCTCCAGCACCTCAAGGAAGATGCCCTCGTAGCGAAAGCGCACGATGCGGTTGCCGCCCTCGGTGACCGCCTCCACCGTGGCGCTCAGCTCACCGTCGCCGAAAACAAGCTCCTGTCCGGGCTTTGTCTTGCGGCCGGGACGGCTGAGGCACTCCCAGCGCCCCTCGCCCAGATCCCGCAGCAGCACGAGCTCCACGGTGCCGCCGGTGGGGCGGGCGCCGATCAGGCGGGCGGGCAGCACGCGGGAATCGTTCAGAACAAGGCAGTCCCCTTCCCGCAGGTAGTCGGGCAGGTCATAAAAATGCCGGTGCTCCAGCGCGCCGGTCGTCTTGTCCACATGCAGCAGGCGGGAATGGTCCCGCTCGGCGATGGGGGTCTGGGCGATCAGCTCCTCCGGCAGGTCAAAATAGAAATCCGATTTTTTCATGTGTGCGCTCCATCCATACTCAACTTGCTGTATTGTATCAGATACCGCCCCTTTTTTCAACGGCAATCGGCATATCCGCGGCAAAAGGCGCATACGTTATCCAGACCAATCATTTTCGGGGAGGACGCGAAGTTGAAAACACCTTTGTTCCAGGGCTCCTGCACCGCGATCGTCACGCCTTATACGGCGCAGGGTGTCGATTACGACAGGCTGAAAAAGAATCTGGAGTTCCAGTACGAAAACGGCACGGCGGCCGTCGTGGTCTGCGGAACGACCGGCGAGGCCGCGACCCAGAGCGCGGATGAGCACAACGAGCTGGTGCGCTTCACCGTCCGTGCGGTGGACGGCCGCATGAAGGTGATTGCGGGCGTCGGCAGCAACAACACGGCCGACGCGCTCAGAAACGCCGAGAACGCGAAAGCCGTCGGCGCGGACGGCATTCTGATGGTGACGCCCTACTACAACAAAACGAGCCAGAAGGGGCTGATCGAGCATTTTACTTATGTGGCCGACCGCGTGGAGATCCCGATGATCCTCTACAACGTCCCCTCGCGCACCGGGATCGGGATCGCCGCGGAAACCTACCGGGAGCTTGCCCGCCATCCGAATGTCAACGGCGTGAAGGAGGCCTCCGGCGACTTTGCGCTGATTTACAAAACGCGGAGCCTCTGCGGCGACGAGCTTACGCTCTGGAGCGGCAACGACGACAACACCGTACCCATGATGGCCATGGGCGCAAAGGGCGTGATCTCGGTTGCCGGCAACATCGTCCCGGCCGCTGTCGCAAAGCTCTGCGCCCTGTGCCTCAGCGGGGAATACGCGCAGGCCATGGCGCTCTTCGCCCGCTACAACGCCCTGTTCGCCGCTCTGTTCCTGGAAACCAACCCCATCCCCGTCAAGGCGGCCATGAAGCTCATGGGGCTTGACAGCGGGCTCCTGCGCCTGCCCCTGACCGAGATCGGCGAGGAGCATCTGCAGGCGCTCAAACAGGTCATGATCGACGCGGGGATCCAGATATAAAACGGTTTCCAGCAAAAAAGCTGCCTCACGGCAGCTTTTTTTTCGTAAAAAGATCCGGCTCGGCGCTCCCGGCGCCAGGCAGGCAGAGGGCAAAGTGACAGCCTTCCCGGAAGCCGTACCAGAAGGCGGCGTCCGGCTGCGCCTCTCCGACGACGGAAAAGGAGGCCAGCGGCGTACTCAGCCCCGTTCCCTCCGCCTTGATCCAGCTCTCCTTGAGCGACCAGACCGTCCCAAACAGTGCGTCCCGGTCGTCGGTCCCGGCGAACGCCCGCTGCTCCTCCGGGGCAAAAAAGCGCCGCGCAAGCGCTTCCCGATACGTACAGCGCTCCTGTACGTCCAGCCCTACGGGCCGGTCTGCTACGGCGCAGGCGGCAAGCCGTCCGGAATGCGAGAGGCTGAAATACAGGCCGTCCACGTTCCACGTCGGCTTTCCGTACGCTCCCACGGTGATCTCCGGCGGCCACGGGAAATCCGGCGAGGCGTCCGAGAGCGCAAGGCGCAGCAGCAGCTCCGCCCCGATCCCCTGCCGCCGTTTCTGCGGATCGCGCTGTGACGCAAGCTTTGCGCGGCGGTAGTCGGAAAGCGGGACCTCCGGCGCGTCGGGATCCAGCGCGCTCACGTCCGCATAATACAGGCGCAGCATCAGGCGCGCATGGCCTCGATGGTCTTGCCGATCAGCTCGCTGAGCTCCACGCCCATCATCTCCGCGCCGCGGCGGATGACCTCACGGTCACAGCCGGCGGCGAATTTTTTGTCCTTGAATTTCTTGGTCACGGATTTGACCTCCATATCGGAGATCCCGTTGGGGCGCATCAGCGCGACGGCGCCGATCAGCCCGGTCAGCTCGTCCGTGGCGAAGAGCACCTTCTCCATATACTTCTCCGGCGCGACATCGATGCAGATGCCGTAGCCGTGGCTGACGACGGCGTGGATCACGTCCCCGTCGATATCCAGCTCGCGCAAAAGCTCGCCGGCCTTGACGCAGTGCTGCTCCGGCCAGAGCTCGAAATCAATATCGTGCAGCATGCCCACCGTGCGCCAAAAGTCTATGTTCTCCGGGTCATACTCTCTGGCAAACTCGCCCATGACCTTCGAGACGGTCTCGGCGTGCTGGATATGAAATGCGTCCTTATTGTAGCGTTTGACAAGCTCCTCGGCCTGCTCGGGCGTGGGAATATAGCTCATGGGCTTCGCCTCCTGTTTTTTGCCCATCATACTCCCCCGCATCCCGAAAAGCAAGGAAAAAGATAAAGAAGCCGCCCCGAAAGGGCGGCTCACGGTTTCCGAATGCTTACGGTTTTGCGCTCGTGACGGGCTTGGCGCTCTGTGCGGGGCTGACGGTAGGCATCGGGCTTACGGTGGCGCCGGGCGTACCGGTGTCACGGTCTTCGATCACGCCGTCCTGGTCGCGCACGATACCGTCCGCCGGGTCCATGGTCGCCATGGGGCTCACGTCGGGGACCAGGTCGACCGTCGCCGTCGGCGTTTCCACGGCCATGCCGTCGCCACGGTAACTGCCGCAGCCGCCGAGGATCGCGCAGATCAGCGCCAGAACGCAGACGAGCAAAATGCTTCTTTTCATGTCGTTCCTCCTTATGGTTCTGCATGGGATAGTATCTGCACCTCCTCAGGAATTATGCGCAAAAAACTTACGGCTTTTCGATTGTCAGAATCCGACCCCTGTGATAAGATGAACACTATGAAAGAGTTTAAGAAAAATGAAATCCATTCCGTAACGATTGACGGTTACTCCTCCGAGGCCTTCGGCGTTTGCCATATCGGCGGGCGCGCCGTGTTCGTGCCGCGCGCCATACCGGGCGAGGAATGGGAGATCCGCATCGTCAAGGTAAGCTCCGCCGCGGTCTACGGCCGGGGAGAAAAGCTGCTGCTGCCCTCCCCCGCCCGCAGGGAGCCGGACTGTCCCGGCTACGGGAAGTGCGGCGGCTGTGATTGCAGGCACATGGATTATGACGAGGAGCTGCGCTTCAAGCTTGACAAAGTCAACGCCGCCCTGCGGCATATCGGGAAGCAGACGCTGCAGGCGGAAGAGATCCTCGGCAGCGACAGCGTCCTGCGCTATCGGAACAAGGCGGTCTTCGCCGTGGCGGAGGGGGAATCCGCGCCGGCCTTCGGCTTCTTCCGGGAGCGCAGCCACGAGCTGATCGCCGTCGGGGACTGTCTGATCCAGTCCGAGCTGAGCGTCCGCGCCGCGAGAGCCGTCACGGACTTTATGCGCGAGCACGGCATTCCCGCCTATGACGAGGAGACGGGCAAAGGCGTCGTGCGCCATGTGTTCTGCCGCGAGGCCGTGCACGGGAGCGACGCGATTGTCTGCGTCGTCGCGGCGCGCGGCTTCGGGGCGCTGACGCAAACGCTTGCGGAGGCGTTGAGAGCCTCCTGCCCGGAGCTGAGCGGGATCGTTCTGAACGTCAACAAGACGAGGGGAAACACCGTTCTTGCAGGCGACTTCTACACGCTCTGGGGCGAGGCGGAGCTGCACGACACGCTCTGCGGCCTTCGCTTTGCAATCGCGCCGCAGGCCTTTTTCCAAATCAATCCCGCCCAGGCGGAAAAGCTCTACCGCCGCGCGGCGGAATTTGCCCTTTCCGGAAAGCGGGACCTCCTTTTCGACCTCTACTGCGGCGCGGGCACCATCAGTCTCTGCCTCGCCCGCGGGGCAAAGGCCGTCATCGGCGCGGAGATCGTGCCGCAGGCCGTTGAAAACGCCGCCGCCAACGCCGCAAGAAACGAAATCCGGAACGCGGAATTCCTCTGCGCGGACGCGGGAGAGGCCGCAAAGCTCCTCGCCGCGCGCGGTCTGCGCCCTGACGCGGTGGTGGTCGATCCGCCCCGCAAGGGCATGGACGCCGCTGCGGTGGAGGCCGTTTGCTCAATGGAGCCTGAGCGCGTCGTGTACGTCTCCTGCAATCCCTCGACCCTCGCGCGTGATATCCTGCGCTTCAACGCCCGCGGCTATTCGCTGCGGCAAGCCGTCGCCGTGGACATGTTCCCCCGCACCTGCCATGTGGAGACGGTTGTCTTGCTTTCCAAGGGCGAGGTCGACTCGAAAAAGATTCGGGTTGAGTTCTCTTTGGAAGATATGGATATGTCGGAGTTCCAAGATGGAGCTACCTATCCGCAGATCAAGGAGTATGTGTTGGAGCATACCGGGTTAAAGGTGTCCAGCCTTTATATTTCTCAGATAAAGAGAAAATGCGGGTTGGAAGTAGGCAAAAACTATAATCTGCCGAAATCCGAGGATTCCAGACAGCCACAATGTCCACCAGAAAAAGAGAAAGCAATCCGAGAAGCATTCAAATATTTTGGGATGATCTAACATCCCGCAGAATGGAGGTTTCTTATGGATAGATTGATTTCCTGCGAGTTCAACATGGATACTGCCTGTGTGGAACTGAAATTTGCAAATGGCAGCATAATTGCGATTGATACCATTGCCGTCGAGAACAAGGTTGCCGACAATATGTATCAACGGTCAGAACTGGATTATCTAATCTATAATGACCCGGTTGGATACGCTGATCTGATACTAAATGGCGATCCCGAAACCTATTTGAAAACTGTAACTGAATGTAATTCTTTAGATACTTAACAATCACACCACCCATGGAAAGAAAAATTTCTATGGGTGGTTCTTTTTTATTTCATGTTTAGGTTATGCGGATAACCTTTGACTTATCTG
>ONOL01000005.1 GCA_900319465.1 uncultured Eubacteriales bacterium
CCTGGGGAGACGGACTTAAGAATTCTTATGTTGTTTTCCCCTGCGACCGCCACTATAATGGCATTGTAAGAGGTCGAAACGACCGGTTTCGACAACACCCACTGACTGATTGAGGTGAATGGATATGAAGAAGAATTGGAAAAGCGCGCTGAGTCTCCTGTTCGTTCTGATCTTTATGCTTCAGATCGCAGGCACGACCGCCGGCGCCGACTTTGACGCCTCCGTCACCGGCGGGGAGGCGCTCAGCTTCGCGGTGTATGTTCCCGTCACCGATGAGTTCGGAAACGAGAGTTCCCAGAAGCTCGACGGCGTGAACGTCACGCTGCCGGAAGGACTGAGCCTCGGCCTTCGCCTCGGCGACAATGAGCTGAGCTTCTCCTCCTGGCTGAGCCTCGGCGATCTGATGCGCGAGGACCTGGTCATCACGCCCCCTGCCCGTTACTATGTGTCGGAGGCCTTCCTTTGCGCCGGCGATCCGGACTCCGTAACGGAACGCGCCACGCTGGAGGGCGCCGCCGAATGGCCCAGCGGCGAGGCAACGAAGATCACGCTCAAGCACGAGAATTTTATCGACAAGGACACCGGGTACTTTGACGTCTCCCGTCTCTCCAGCGCCGGCTCCGAGTATTCTCTGGTACTGCGGCTCGCGCTGCTGGAGAAGGTGGAGAGCGTTACCGTCTCCTACAGCAGCGGCGAGGTCTATGCCTCCGTCCCCGACACCGTCTGGGGCTCCGCCGGAGACAGCTTTCCCGTCGCCAGCATGACCGGCACCGCCGAGGGCAAGGCCTTTACCGGCTGGCGCCTTACCTACGGCAACGGCTCCGTGTATGACGTAAGCGAAGACAGCCTGATCCAGCCCTACGCGAGCTGCACGCTGGTCGCCCAGTGGGACGACGAGCACAGTCACAGCTATGACGACGGCGTCGTCACCACCGAGCCCACCTGCACCCAGCCCGGCGTCAAGACCTTCACCTGCTCCGGCTGCAACGGCACATACACCGAAGAGGTCGCCGCGCTCGGCCACAGCTACACGGACACCGTGATCTCCCCCACCACCGAGGCCGAGGGCTACACCGAGCACGTCTGCTCCCGCTGCGGCGACACCTACCGTGACAGCTACGTGGAAAAGCTGCAGACCGAACATACCCACAGCTTTGACGACGGCGTCGTCACCATCGAGCCCACCTGCACCCAGCCCGGCGTCAAGACCTTCACCTGCTCCGGCTGCAACGGCACATACACCGAAGAGGTCGCCGCGCTCGGCCACAGCTACGGCGACGGCGTCGTCACCACCGAGCCTACCTGCACCCAGCCCGGCGTCAAGACCTTCAGCTGCGTCCGCGGCGACGACTCCTACACCGAAGAGGTCGCTGCCCTCGGCCACAGCTACGGCGACGGCGTCGTCACCACCGAGCCTACCTGCACCCAGCCCGGCGTCAAGACCTTTACCTGCGTCCGCGGCGACGACTCCTACACCGAGGAGATTCCGGCCAAGGGTCACGAGTATACGGAAACCGTAGTCGCTCCCACGCTGACTTCTGATGGCTACACGCTTCACGAGTGCAAGAACTGCGATTACAGTTTCCGCGACAACATCGTTCCCAAGCTCGAGCTCAAGACGCTCCCCGCCCCCACGCTCAGCGACTCCTCCTGGCTGAAAGGCAGCACGGCCGGCCTCACCCTCACCGTGGATTATGACTTCAGCAAGCTCGATTCCGTCCTGCTCAACGGCGTCAAGCTGGCGCGCGATACCGATTACCTTGCCCGCGAGGGCAGCACCGTCATCGAGCTCAAGCCCGAGACGCTCGAACGCCAGAACCCCGGCGCCGCCAAGGTGGACGTCGTCTTTACCGACGCCAAGGCCAGCGCGGAGATCACGATTGAGGCTTCCCGCGGTTCCGTCAAGCAGGATCTGACCGTGCGCGCCAAGGACCGTACCGCCGTTTACAGCGGCGAGACGATCACCGCCAACGAGTATGAAATCGTCAGCGGCAGCCTGCGCGACGGCGATACGATCACCGCCGAATACGGCGGCGGCTCCGTCAATGTGACGGCCGGCGCGCCGACCATGATCTCCAAGCTCACCATCAAGGACAGCGGCGGCAACGACGTGACCTCTTCCCACTACAACGTCACCGTCCAGAACGGCAGCGTCGTCGTCTCTGCCCGCAGCCTGACGATCAGCGGCCAGAACGTCGAGAAGGTCTATGACGGCAAAGCCTTCAACCTCCAGAGCGAGTACGCCTCCCGCATCAGCTCCGACAAGCTGGCGAACCACAGCGTCTCCGTCGGTCTCGCCATTTACAAGAACGGCGCGCAGGTCAGCGAGGCCAAGGACGCCGGCAGCTATGACATCATGCTCACGACCTTCGCCATGAAGGAAGGCAGCACCGACGTGACCGCCAACTACCGCTTCAACGGCACGCTGCCCGCCAAGCTGGGCACCCTGACGATCACGAACGCCCCTGCGGCGATGATCCCCATCAGCGTTACCGCCAAATCCCAGACCTGGACCTATGACGGGCAGACGCACGATTGCCACGAGTACAACCTCTCCGCCGCGCTGCAGGACGGCGACACCATCTCCGTCAGCTTTGACGCCGCCAGCACCATCACCAACGTCGGCACCGCGGTCAACAAGATCAGCGCCGTCACCATCAAGGACAAGAACGGCAGCGGCATCGCCTTCGCCCTCAACGGGCAGGGCTCCGGCAAGTACAACGTCACCGTCACCGACGGCACGCTGAAGGTCGATCCCTTCAAGCTGACGCTCACCGCCGTCTCCGCCGAAAAGACCTACGACGGCACCGCACTCAAGAACGACAACGTCAAAGCCACCGCGCTCGTCAGCGGGCACAAATTCTCCGTGGTCAAGTTCGCTGTCACCGACAGCCAGGGCAACCTGATCAAGAACGGGCCCGTGTCCGTCGGCACCTATACCAAGAAGGTCACCGACGTGACCATCGTCGACAGCAAGAACAACGACGTGACCAAGAACTACGACATCACCAAGGTGGACGGCACGCTCAAGGTGCTGCAGGGCAACGGCAGCAACAACACCAAGAGCCCCAAAACCGGCGATGAAAACAACATGATCCTCTGGATCGGGCTGCTCGCCGCCTCCGCTCTGGTCGTCCTCGGCCTCGCCGCCTTCCTCTTCTTCAAAAACAAGAAGAAAGAAGCGCCCAAGGCGGCGCCCGAGAAGCGCGAGCCCCACGAGGATAAGTAAACAAGCGTAAACCGATTTGAGAGCCGGGGCCTTCGCCCCGGCTCTTTCTTCCGCCCTGACCGTTCCCGCGTGCGGCGGCGGATCGCCGACGCGTCCTGTTTCAAGTTGTATTTCTCCCCTTTCTGTGGTATCCTAAGGATACCTTCAGAAAAGAGAGGAAAGTCTATGAAGATCGCCGTGATCACCGGCGCTTCCTCCGGCATGGGGCAGGAATTCGTCTATGCGCTGGACCGTGAGGAGCGCTTCGACGAAATCTGGGTCATTGCCCGGCGTGAGCATCGGCTGGAAGAGCTCAAAAGCAAATGCCGCAATCCGATCCGCCCCCTCGTCTGGGATCTTGAGAAGCGCGAGAGCCTGTACGCCTACCGGGAGCTGCTGGAGAAGGAGCGGCCCGAGGTCGCGGTGCTCGTGAACGCCGCGGGCTTCGGCCTCTTCGGTGTGTTCGAAGAGATGGACATGGACCGTCAGCTCGACATCATAGACCTCAATGCCCGCGCGCTGACCGGGATGTGTTATCTGAGCCTCCCCTATATGAAGGAGGGCGGCCGCATCTGGAACATGGGCTCCATGTCCTCGTGGCAGCCCGTGCCCTATATCAACGTCTACGGCGCGTCCAAGGCTTACGTGCTCAGCTTCTCCCGCGCGCTCGGCAAGGAGCTGGAGAAGCGCGGCATCCGCGTGACGGCCGTCTGCCCCGGCTGGATCACCACCGAGTTCTTCGAGCACGCCGTGCACGACGACACGATCCGGTATTACAACCGTTTCTACCCGCCCGAGCAGGTGATCGCCAAAGCCATGAAGGATATGAAGAAGGGCAAGCCCGTCTCCGTTCTCGGGTTGCCGGAAAGGCTGCAGGTGCAGCTTGTCAAGCATCTGCCCACAAGCTTTATTATGAATGCCTGGTGCAAACAGCAGGGAAAGTGAGGAGCAGCCATGTATCAGCCCAACGACGTCAACAAGGTTCCCGAGGAAGAGTGGGAGGAATTCAAGAAAAAAGCCGCACAGGACGAGCTGTATTACAGCGGTCCCGGCGATCTGCTGGACACGCCGGAGGGCCGTGCGAAATTCTGCCGTCTCAATGAATCCGGCGCTTTCCGCAAGCCTGACCCCGCGTATCGCGGCTATTATATCTGGGTCTTTAACAACCAGGGCGAGGGCATGGTGATCAAAAAGCGCAGCCGTGTCGATCCCCGGCTGATGGAGGACGTGGAATTCAACGCCGAAGGAAACGAGATCAGCCGCTCCTACGAGCCGGCCTGAGCCACAGGAAGCAAGAAAATGCCCGGGGGCTGTGAAAACGCGCAGGTTTCACAGCCCCCGGGCATTGGCGCAAAGCTTTTATTCCAGCGCCCAGGCGATACGCTGCAGGAGCTTGCGCACCGGCAGGTGTTGCGGGCAAATACGTTCGCACGCGCCGCACTTGACGCAGTCGGAGGCCTTCCCCTTCCCCTCGGTCAGCTTTGCGTACACGGCCTCGTGATCCGCAGGATCACAGCGCGTGACCGCGTTCATGCAGCCGAAGAGATCCGGGATCGGGATCTGCTTCGGGCAGCCGTCCACGCAATAGCGGCAGGCAGTGCAGGCGATCAGCCCCTGTCGCCGGAAGATCTCCCGCGCCTCCGCCACAGCCGACTGCTCCGCCTCGTTCAGCGGCACGGGCTCGGCCATAAAGCTGAGGTTCTCCTCCATCTGCCCGAGGGTGGACATTCCGGAGAGCACCATCATCACGTTCTCAAAGCCCGCGGCAAAGCGGAGGGCATAGCTGGCGCTGCTTCCGCCTCCGAGCGCCTCAAAACGCCGCTGCGCTTCTTCGGGCAGCTCCGCGAGCCGTCCGCCCTTTACCGGCTCCATAATGATGACGGGCTTGCCGTGCTTCACCGCCGTCTTATAGACCCTGCGGCTCTGCACGATGGGATCGTCATAGTCCGCGTAATTGAACTGGATCTGGACGCACTCGATCTCCGGATACTCCGTCAGGATCCTGTCCAGCGTCTCCGCCGAGTCGTGGAAGGAGATGCCCACATGGCGGATCTTCCCCTCCTTTTTCAGAGCAAAAGCCGTCTCATAGGCGCGGCAGGCCTTGTATGTTTCGTAGTTTTTCGCGTTCTGCGCGTGCATCAGGTAAAAGTCGAAATACTCCACCCCGCAGGCCTCGAGCTGGCTCCGGAAGAAAGGCCGGATATCCTCCTGCGTCCGGAAGCAGCTTCCGCTGAGCTTATCCGTCAGCACAAAGCGTTCGCGCGGATAGCGGGAAGTCAGGCAGGCCCGCAGCGCCATCTCGCTCTGGCCGCCGAGGTAGACCTGGGCGGTATCAAAGTAGTTGAGGCCCGCATCCAGAAACGCGTCCACCATCTTTCCGAACTGTTCCCGATCCACCGCCTCGCCCCGCATGGGAAGCCTCATGCAGCCGAAACCAAAGCGGCCGCCGATCTCCCCGAAAAAGCGATTTTTCACAACGCACCCCTCCTTTTTGTTTCCATTATACAAAAACGCCGTTCGCCGCGCAACCGAAAGATTGACACCCGTATCCCCGTTCGCGTATAATAGCAGGGATGATTCGTGCAAACGGAAAAACACATGACGAGAGGAGACGCGCGCATGAAGCGTTCCGAGATCAACAAAGCCCTGCGCGAGCTGGAGGCGATGTGCAGGGAATACCGCTGCTATCTGCCCCCCTTCTGCCACTTCACGCCCGAGGACTGGCAGAAGCTCGGCCACGAGTACGACGAAGTGCGGGACTGTATGCTGGGCTGGGACATCACCGATTACGGCATGGGCGACTTTGACCGTTTCGGCTTTTCCCTCATTACGATCCGCAACGGCAACCGCGCCATGGCGGACAAATACCCCAAGGTCTACGCGGAAAAGCTGCTGTACCTGAAGGAGGGGCAGTACGCCCCCAACCACTTCCACTGGTTCAAGACCGAGGATATCATCAACCGCGGCGGCGGCAACGTGCTCATCCGGGTCTACAACAGCCTGCCGGACGAGTCGATCGACCGCGACTCCCCCGTCACGGTGCATACCGACGGGCGCAGCTACCGCGTTCCCGCCGGCACGCAGATCCGTCTGACCCCGGGCGAGAGCATCCATATCCAGCAGTTCCTGTACCATGATTTCAGCGTGGAGGAGGGTACGGGGCCGGTTCTGCTGGGTGAAGTGAGCCAGTGCAACGACGACAATACCGACAACCGCTTCAATCCCGCGGTCGGCCGCTTCCCCGCCATTGAGGAGGACGAACCGCCCTACCGTCTGCTCTGCAACGAATACCCGCCCGCAAAGGATTGAAGCCGAAACGGTCCCCGGACGCAAAGCAAGCCGGAGGCGACGAACAGTCGCCCCCGGCTTGCCGTTTTTGCTTGGTTCAGATCCGCCAGAGCAGCCAGCGCAGCCCCGCCAGAAGCAGCAGGTGCGCCGGGTAAAAGATATAGAAGAAATACTTGCTCTGCCGTCCCCGTTCGCCGTTATACAGCCGGAACAGGACCAGGTCGGGAGCCGCGGCGAGCTCCAGCGGGCTGGAGAAATACAGCACGCCGAGGCTGCCCAGATCGCGCAGCCAGGGCAGCTTGCGCAGCAGGTACATCAAGGCGATGACCGTCACGCCCTGCCAGCCGTAGTCCGTATGGCAGAGCTCCGCGATCCAGGCCAGGGCGGCAAGACAGACAAGGCCCAGAAGCTGCCGCCACCAGGCGGCGCCGAAGTCCTTCTTTTCTGTCAGATACTGCCAGAGCGCAAGGCCGAGAAGGCCGAAGAACAGGGTGAAAAACACATTCTGATAGCCGAAATGAAAGACGCTCTTCCGGAACGCAAGGTCAAAAGGAATATCCGACAGGAAGGCAAACACAAACAGCCGCGCAAGGTACTTCTTCACGTTCCGCGTATGCTGCAGGCCCTCAACCAGCAGAAAGCAGTAGATCGGGAAAGCAAGCCGCCCGATCCCGCGCAGCACAAGATATTGCTCGTAGCTCACGGCGCGGATGCCCACGCTCCAGCTTCCTTCAACCAGCACGGCCGTGCAGTGGTCGATGAACATGGAGATCACCGCGACCCATTTGAGCACGCTGCCGGAAAGTCCCCTCTTTTTCTTTTCGATTTCCACGCCCGTGATCTCCGCTTCCATACCTGCGCCCTCTTTCTGTGGTCTGTTTCTGCTGCTGATCCGGCAGCGAATGAAGCCCGGAACCATGCGCCCGATTCCCGGTGCAAGGAAGATACGGCAAAACAGCTTTGCTGTTTCGCCATCCGGTACTCATTATAGCGGAAACGGAAGCGTATGGCAAGAATCTTCTCTTCCGCCCGTCCTTAGGCAGGGCCCGGCTCCCGCGTCATGATCGCCCGCGTCGGGCTCACCGTCTCCGTCACATGAAAGCCGAGCCGCTCGTAGAGGCGGATCGCGTCGGTGTTGCGCGTAAAGATGTAAAAAAACAGGGGTTTATCGCTCTCGCGCAGGAGCAGCCGCAGCGTGGCCGTGCCGACGCCGCGGTTCCGGAAGGGCGGCAGGACATAGAGATCGTCCAGCTCCGTCCTCTCCCCTTCGCCGCAGACGCGGACCCAGCCCGCCGTTTCCCCGTTGCAGAGGATGCGTCGGTATTCACCGATTCGCTTTTGCGTCTTGCGCGCCATCCACGCGAAAACTTCTTTCCTGTCGATGCTCACCAGGTCCTCATAGCGCTCGATCAGCGCGCGGCTCTGGGCGAGGATGGGCGCAATATCCGTTTCGTCCGCGGGAAGATATGTGATCTCCATGCTATTTCCTCAATACAAAAACGGTCCCGCCCGGTTTTCCGGGCGGGACGGATTCCTACTTCTGATAGTTGTGGGCGTCCTGCAGGACCATCTCCTTGACCTTCATCAGGCGCACCTTGGTCGCGTTTTCATTCTCCGCGAGCTTCATCGTGATGTACTTGATGTTTTTCTCCAGGTCGGGGATCATGACATACTCCAGGGCGTTGACGCGGCGGCGGGTCTTTTCGATCTCCTCCGCGAGAAGCTGCATGGTCTTCTCCACCTGCGCCAGCTCCAGCATATCCTCGAACACCCGCGCCAGCTCCGCCAGCGCGTCGTCCAGCTCGCCGGAGGTCTGGGCAAAGCCGTAGGGATAGATCTCGGCCGGATCGCTGTTCTTCGTCGTGAAGCTGTACACCGGGACGTTCACGCTCATGACGTTTTTGAACTTCATCCCCAGCTCCACGCTCTGCCGCGGGTACAGCAGCGCCTGCTCCAGCATCTCGGGAGACATGATGGCGCTGGCCACCTGCAGGGAGGCGAAGGCGCCGGTCAGTCCCTTCTCCACGCGAAGGCGGAGCTGTTTATTGCGCTTGACCACGTCCATAAACTGGCGCATCAGCTCATCGCGCTTGTCCTTCAGGAGCTTGTGGCCGCGGCGGGCGGTCTTGAGACGTCCCTTGAGCTGGTTGAGCACCATTCTGGTCGGGGTTATCGTTGTACTTGCCAAAAAATCTCACCTCCGTATTTGATCTTCACAGGAAGCTCAGTTTTCCGGTAAATACTTCTCGATAAACTCCGGCTTGATGCGCTTGAGCTCGCGGCGGGGCAGGATGCTCAGAAGCTGCCAGCCGATGTCCAGCGTCTCCTGGATCGAGCGGTTGGTGTTGTTGCCCTGGCTGACGTAGACCTTCTCAAACTCTTCGGCAAACTTGGCGAAGAGCTTGTCGTCATCGCTCAGCGCAGCCTCGCCCAGAATGGTCATGAGCTCCTTGGCGTCCTTGCCGCGGGAATAGGCGGCAAAGAGCTGGTTCATGGTGCCGGCATGGTCCTCACGGGTCTTGCCGACGCCGATGCCCTTATCCTTCAGACGGCTCAGGGAAGGCAGCACGTCCACGGGAGGCACGATGCCCTTGCGGTGCAGATCGCGGCTCAAGATGATCTGGCCCTCGGTGATGTAGCCGGTCAGGTCGGGGATGGGGTGGGTCTTGTCGTCCTCGGGCATGGTCAGGATCGGGATCATCGTGATGGAGCCCTTCTTGCCCTGACGGCGGCCGGCGCGCTCGTAGAGCGTGGCCAGGTCGGTGTACAGGTAGCCGGGGTAGCCGCGGCGGCCGGGGACTTCCTTCTTGGCGGCGGAGACCTCACGCAGCGCTTCGGCGTAGTTGGTGATATCGGTCAGGATGACCAGCACCTGCATGTCCTTCTCAAAGGCCAGGTACTCCGCGGCGGTCAGCGCCACGCGGGGCGTGGAGATACGCTCGACGGCGGGATCGTTGGCGAGGTTGGAAAAGACGACGGTGCGGTCGATGGCGCCGGTGCGGCGGAAGTCGTTGATGAAGTACTCGGACTCCTCAAAGGTGATGCCGATGGCGGCAAAGACGACGGCGAAGGTCTCATTGTCGCCCAGCACGCGGGCCTGACGCGCGATCTGCGCGGCGAGCGCGGCGTGGGGCAGGCCGGAGCCGGAAAAGATGGGCAGCTTCTGGCCGCGAACCAGCGTGTTCAGTCCGTCGATCGTGCTCACGCCGGTCTGAATGAACTCGGCGGGGTAGGCGCGGGCGGCGGGGTTCATGGGCAGGCCGTTGATGTCCATATGCGCGTCAGCCAGAATGGCGGGACCGCCGTCGATGGGCTGGCCCATGCCGTTGAAGACGCGGCCGAGCATATCCTCGGACACGGCGAGCTGCTGGGGGTGGCCCAGGAAGCGCACCTTGCTCTCGGCGAGGTTGATGCCCTGCGCAGATTCGAACAGCTGCACGACCGCGCGGTTGCCCTCGACCTCAAGCACCTTGCAGCGGCGGGTCTCGCCGCTGGGCAGCTCGATCTCGCCCAGCTCGTCGTAGGTGACGCCCTCAACGTTCTCAACGATCATCAGAGGGCTTGCGATCTCTCTTATGGTCTTATACTCTTTGATCATTCGTCCTCACCTCCGGCAATGACTTCCTCGATCTCCTTCTTCATCTGCGCGGCAATGGCGTCGTACTCGGCCTTGTAGCTGTCGGCGCCAGCCATCTTGGCGCGGCCGATCTTCTCGCGCGCGTCGATGGCGAACAGGGCGTTCATGTCGGCGCCCTTCCCCAGCGCGTCGCGGCAGAGCGAGTCGAAGCGGAGCACCAGATCCATCAGGGCGAACTGCTTGCCGTAGGAGGAGTAGGCGTCCTCGTCCACGAAGGCGTTCTGCTGCAGAAAGTCCTCGCGGATGCTCTTGGCGGTCTCCATGGTGAGACGGTCCGCGGGAGAGAGAGCGTCCTGACCGACCAGACGGACGATCTCCTGCAACTCGCTCTCCTCCTGCAGGATGTGCATGGCCTTGGTACGGTTCTGCATGTAGGCCTCGCCGAACTGCTCGGTGTACCAGGGGGCGAGGGAATCCAGATACAGGGAATAGGAGGTCAGCCAGTTGATGGCCGGGAAGTGGCGGGCATAGGCCAGGCTGGAGTCCAGCGCCCAGAAGACCTTGACGATACGCATCGTGGCCTGGGAGACGGGCTCGGAGATATCGCCGCCCGGAGGCGAAACGGCGCCGATGGCGGTGACGGAGCCGCGGCGCTCGTCGCTGCCGAGGCACTCGACCACGCCGGCGCGCTCGTAGAACTGCGCCAGACGGGAGGCGAGGTAGGCGGGGTAGCCTTCCTCACCGGGCATCTCTTCCAGACGGCCGGACATCTCGCGCAGAGCCTCGGCCCAGCGGGAGGTGGAGTCGGCCAGAACGGCGACGTCGTAGCCCATGTCGCGGAAATACTCGGCGATGGTGATGCCGGTGTAAATGGAGGCCTCGCGGGCCGCCACGGGCATATCGGAGGTATTGGCGATCAGAACGGTGCGCTTCATCAGCGGCTCGCCGTTTCTGGGGTCCTTCAGCTCGGGGAACTCCATCAGAACGTCGGTCATCTCGTTGCCGCGCTCGCCGCAGCCGATGTAGATGACGATGTCCACGTCCGACCACTTGGCGAGCTGGTGCTGCACGACGGTCTTGCCGGAGCCGAAGGGGCCGGGGACGGCGGCGGTGCCGCCCTTGGCAATGGGGAACATGGTGTCGACGATACGCTGGCCGCTGTTCATGGGACGGGCGGGCACGTACTTGCGCTCATAGGGTCTGGCCACACGGACGGGCCAGCGCTGCATCATGGTCAGCTCGTGCTTTTTGCCCTTCTCGTCCTTCACGACGGCGATCACGTCGGTGACCACGTGCTCGCCGCTCTCCACGCTCAGGACCTCGCCGGCAATGCCGCGGGGCACCATGATCTTGTGGAGGATGGCGCTGGTCTCCTGCACGGTGCCCAGCACATCGCCCGCGATGACCTTGTCGCCGGGCTTGGCGACGGGCACGAAGTCCCACTTCTTCGCCCGGTTCAGGGCGGGCACGTCGGTGCCGCGGGTGATGGAATCGCCGGTCAGGGCGCGCATCTCGGGCAGGGGGCGCTGGATGCCGTCATAGATGTTGTCCAGCATGCCGGGTCCGAGTTCGACGGACATGGGCATCCCGGTGGTGACGACCTCGGCGCCGGGTCCGAGGCCGGAGGTCTCCTCATAGACCTGGATGGAGGCGCGGTCGCCTGTCATATTCAGGATCTCGCCGATCAGGCGCTGAGAGCCCACGCGCACCACGTCGGAGACGTTGGCGTCTGCCAGACCCTCGGCCACGACAAGCGGACCGGATACTTTGGTAATTCTTCCGCTCATTTACATACCTTCTTTCGTCTTAGTCGCCAAGAATATTGGTGCCGACGGCGCGCTCGACGGCTGCTTTCAGCGCCGACTGGCCGAGGCCGATGGAGCCCTCGCGGCCGGGGATCAGGATGATGGCCGGGGTGGGACTGTCCTTGTATTTGTCGATCTCCGCGGAGAGCTGCTGGGCCAGGCCCTCTTCGATGTAGAGAATGGCGTAGTCCTCGCTCTCGCGGGTGAGGCGGCGCAGCGCCTCCCGCGCCTCCTGCGCGTTGGCCGCGGGGCAGGTCTCCAGCCCGAGGGCCTTGAAGCCCATAACGGTCTCGCGGGCTCCTATTACTGCTATCTTAAGCATACAGATCACGCAGCCTTTCCCGGATCACGTTCGGCGCGATGCCCGCGAGTCTCCCCGTCAGAATCATACGCACCGCGGTGATCTCGTTCTCCACGGCCGCGAGGTAGGCGACCGCCGGCTCTTCGCCGTAGCCCACCAGCTTGGCCTCGCCCAGATAGCCGTTCACGGCGTTGTCGCAGGCAAGCTCAAAGGCGGTCAGGCTTCCGCCCTCCACGGCGGCGGCGCCGAGCGCCGCGGCGTTGGCAAGGCGCGAGCTCTGGAAGAGCGCCGTGAGTCCTTCCCCGCTGCCGGCTTCCGCCACGCGCTGGGGGCTTACGGAGCCGCCGGACACCAGCGCCTCCAGAAGATATCCGCTGTCCTTGCCCATGCGCATCGTGCGCACGGCGGAGCGGAGGTTGGTGCTGTCGGCCAGAACGGCCGCGTAGCCGCGCAGAAAATCGCTGTCCATTTCATCCGCCAGCGCTTTAAACTCGGCGAAATACGCCTTGTCGAGACAGAAATCGGCGAGCTGCGGGTTGGCGGTACGGGCGAGGATGCTCGCGGCCTCCTGCGCAGCGGCGGCGAGCGCCTTCGGCAGATCCTGATAGGCGCCTTCGCGCAGGGCGTTCACCAGCGTATCCGGCTTTACCCGCCCGGAGGCGGAGAGCAGGCCGCTCTCGCTGAGTCCCTGGGCGTCCGCCTTGAGGATCACCTTGGCGTTGTGATAGTCGTACTTGATGCGGAAAAAGTCCACGAGCGCCTTTTCGGGCACCATGGTCTCCAGCTCCTTGAAGATCGCCGCGCGGCGGTCGGCAAGGACGCTTTCGATCTCTCCGGCCTTTTTCTGCGACAGGTCCTCATAACCGCAGTCGGTCAGAAGCTTGGCGCACTCCTCAAAGGAAGGCGCGTCGAGCATACGCTCGGCCTTGTCTCGCGAGAGCATCCCGGGCTCTCTGGCCCGGAGCATGGCGGAGAGGAAGAGATATGCTTCTTTCTTCGTTGCCAAATTCGTTTCCCTCCTTTGATCGAGGGCTTAGCCAAAGAGAAGGCCTGCGATCTCGGCAGACATGTCTCCCCGCGCGAGCTCCACCAGAAGCTCGGCGGTGCAGTTGGCCTCCACGTTGCCGCGCCGCAGGATCAGGCCGCCGGCAAAATCGCCGGCGTCGTCGGCCAGCGTCAGCTTCCCGCCGGGAATCTTCGCGTTGGCGGCGGCGACGACCTTCGCCCCAACAGCCGTGCGGTCACGGGCGTTGAGGACGATCTCCTCGTCGCCGCTGACCGCGGCCTTGACCGCGAGACGCGCGAGGAAGGCGACGTACTGCTTCTCGGGCAGGGCCACGAGCGCCTGCAGCGCCTTGTCGAAGGACTGCGCGACCATTTCCTGCTTGACGGCGAGGACAGCCTTGCGCGCCTCCATCTGGTCGATGCGGACGCGGCTGTCCACCTCGTCCTGGCAGGCCTTCACGCCGGCGCGGATCCGATCGGAATAGCATGCCGCCGCCTGCTTGTCAAAGCCCGTCTTGATCTCGGCGCACTGCAGCTCAGCCTGAGCGAGGATCGCGTCCACCTGGGCCTTCGCGTCAGCCTGGATATGCGCGATTATTTTTTCAGTGCCTTTCATAGCTGCTCCTATCTCAGCTCGATCAGGGCTGGATGCCGTTGAGCATCATGAAGGATGCCAGCAGGGACAGGATGGCGTAGAACTCGACGGTGATGCAGAGGATCATACCCTTGGACCAGTCGTCGGGCTTCTTTGCCAGGATGTTGATGGAAGAGGCCGCGACCTTGCCCTGCGCAGCGCCGGACACGAGGCCGCCGATGCCGATGGGAAGGCAGGCGCCGAAGATCTGCCAGCCCTGCGCCACGCTCATGGCGGCGCCGCCGAGAGCGGCGAGCTTGGAGAAGGCGAGGAACCAGATGACGAAGCCGTACAGGCCCTGGGTGCCGGGGATGACCTGCAGGATCATGGCCTTGCCGAACTTGCCGGGATCCTCGGAGACCAGACCCGCGCCGGCCTGACCGGCGTAGCCGGTACCGAGAGCGGAACCGCTGCAGGCGAGGCCCGCAGCGAGACCCGCGCCGAGAAGACCGATGGCGTAACCGTTAAAGATGCTCAGAAAATCCATTTGTACTTCCTCCTAATGTTTGACTTTTTATAGTTTGACAATAGACTTATTGTTCTTCTGTCTGAAGATACCGGGAACGGATGCGCAGGGGCTGGAAGGGACGGCCGCCGTCCTCATAGAACTTGCCGAAGTACTCCAGGCACTGCAGACGCAAATCGTGCACGAAGCAGCCCAGCAGGTTCAGCGCGAAGTTCAGCGCATGGCCGACCAGGAAGATCACGATAAAGACGATCAGGCTGAATACCGTGACGCCCTTTGCGGAGGGGATCGCGGCGATGGAGTTGAAGACCTGACCGACCACGCTGCCGGCCAGCATCAGCGCCATGATACGCGAGTAGCTGAGCACGTCGCCAAACCAGCCGGTGAGCGTATTGTACAAAACGCCGATTGCCGCCGTGACCTTGCCGAAGCCTTTCGCGCCGCGGCCTGCCCCGAAGAGGAGCATCAGGCCGCCCACGATCAGGATCGCGAGGGCGAGGTTGTGGAGCATGGGAAGGGCCACGATGTGCAGCATATCCAGCACGAGCAGGATGCCGCCGACCAGGATCACCCACAGGGAACCTTCCTCGAAAATCGCCCCGACGAGGTTGCCCTTGCGCTTCTTCTGGATGAAGCTGACCACCATACCGGTGTTGAGCTGGATCACGCCGAGCACCATCGCGCCGTAGAGCACCGGCTCCGCGCCGCCTTCCGCCAGGGGATTGAACAGATAGGGCAGGCCCTTCCAGGTGCTGGCGGGGTTGAACATATGTACGAGCTGATACGGCAGGTCGCCAAAGAGTCCGCCGGTCAGCGCGCCCATGATAAAGGTCGAGATGCCGCAGTAGAGCAGAAGCTGGCAGAAGGACAGGGAGCCCTCGCGGGGCTTGATCGCCTTCATCGCCACGAGCGCCGCCACGATCATCAGAATGCCGTAGCCCATGTCCGCCATCATCAGGCCGTAAAACAGGATGAAGAAGGGCGCCATCAGCGGGTTCGGGTCCACCGAGCCGTAGGCCGGCAGGCTGTACATATTGGTGACCATATTCAGGGCATTGGTAATCTGGTTGTTTTTGAGCTTCACCGGGACCTCGGGGTACTCGTCCTCCTCCGGATCGCGCAGCTCCCAGGCGCAGTCGAAGCGCTCGAATACCTTTTCCAGCTCTTCTTCCCGCTCTTCGGGCATCCAGCCCTCAAGCACCAGCGTGCTCTCGGTGCCGACGATCCGCTCCTCCGCCTCGGCCATGGCGACGCGGGTGGCAAGCTTGTCGCTCGCGAGCTTCAGTTCGTCCCGATGGACATTTTCGGCCTTGAGCTCCTCGATCAGCGCCGCCTTTTCCTCTGCGAGCGCTTTCAGGCTCTCCTCCGCCGCCGCGGCGGCCTGTTTCGGGGTCCCACTCAGCCCGCCGAGCGCGGCCGCGGTAAAGCCAAAGCCGCGCAGCGCCTCCTGTGCCGCGGGAAGCTGCTCCCGCATACACAGCAGCGCCAGGTAACGCGCGTTCTTGTCCTCGCTGACCGGGAACAGCTCCGCCTCGTCCGCCGCTTCGCTCAGCGCGGACACCACGGCGGAGCGGCTCACCTTCGCGGGGATCGCGCCAAGCACCAGCTCGGTGCGCTCCGTTCCGGCCGACTCCAGCGGCAGATCCAGCTCCATCCAGGGCTCCAGAGACTCGATCACACCGCGAAGCCGCGCTTCCTCCGCCGCGATGCGGCGGATCTGCTCATGCTTGTCCGCAATGGCCTGCGCGACGCTCAGCGCCTCGTCGACGCCGTCGTCCTCCAGAAAAATCTCACCCGCGAGCTCCGGCTTTGCCGAGAGCAGCCTGCTCTTCACCGGGACGTACTGCCCCAGCAGCTCCAGCGCATGGTCAAGCGACGCCTGCCGGGTGCGTACAGCCATCAGGCCGCTGCTCTCCGGGCGCAGGCTCTCGGTCTGACGCAGCTCCTCCCCGGTCTCGGTGATCTCCACGCAGCCGAGCTTTGCCAGCTCGCGCAGGAGCGCATCCTTCCGGGAACGAACGGCCATCAGCCGAAGCCGTTTCATTCGTAAAATGGCCATGTCAGTTGTTCACTATCCTTTCCACAATGAGCGCCGCGGCCCCGGCGAGCTTTTCTTCCGCCTGCGCGCGGAGCGCCGCTTTCCGGCCCTCCAGCACCTCCGCCTGCTCTCCTGCTTCGCTTTGGTATTTCTCCTCCGCCTTCCGCTTCAGCTCGCGCAGCTCGGCGTCCGCCTTCGCAGCAGCGGCTTCCACCGCCGCACGCCCCGCCGCGTCCGCTTCCGCAAGGCGCTGCCGGGCTTTGACTTCCGCCGCCTGCACGGCCGCTTTGGCCTCATTCTCCGCAGCGGTAACGCTGGCAATTGCTTCCAATGACATGGACACACCTCCTCTTCCTTGAATTCTCAGGATCCTTCGATCCCGCTGTCAAATACAGTATGGAATTGGTCTTTAATATAGCTATCATACCGCACATACGCTTCCGTTTCAAGTTTAATGTGCCCGGAAGGCCGACGAAATCGCGAGGATGCGGCGATTTTGTTATCTTGCATTATACTCTAATCGTTAAGAATCTGTCAATTCTTTCCCGACAGGATCCTTCATATTTTCTGCAAAGGGCTTTCCATATCTTTTTTATATGATACGAGATCCCCTCCCCCGCTCAACCGCCGGTTGGAAAAATGCGAGAGCGCGTCGCTTTCCTTTTTCCGCTCTTCGTGGTACATTGGAAGCACGGTACCGAGAAAGGATGAGAATACATGGAGATCGGCAGCAAGATCCGAAGCCTGCGGCAGCGCAAGGGCGTCACGCAGGAGACGCTGGCCGGCGCGCTGGGCGTCAGCGCACAGGCTGTGAGCAAGTGGGAGACGGGACAGACCGCGCCGGATATCCAGCTTCTGCCGGAGCTGGCAGTCTTTTTCGGCGTGACGATTGACGAGCTGTTCTCCCTCGCGGACGACAAGGAATACGACCGCATCCAGAACATGCTCTGGGACGAGCGCGACATCCGCCAGGAGGAGGCCGAACGGGCGGAACGCTGGCTGACGGGAAAGATCCGGGAGGGCTACCGGGAAGCGGACTGCTGGGAGCTTCTGGCCAACCTCTACAACCTGCGCGCCGACCGCTTCCGGGAAAAAGCGGCCGAATTCGCCCAGGCCGCGCTGAAAGCCGCGCCCGACCACCGCGGCGCGTACGCCGAGCTCAACACCGCCATGGGCGGCTACGTTCCGGATTGGTACGTACGCAACCACCACCGGCTCATCGACCTGCTCAAAGCACACCTCAGCGAGCACCCGGAAAGCTGGCGCGGATGGATGTGGCTGATGGACAATCTCATGGCGGACTACCGCTTCGATGAGGCGCGTGAAGCGCTGAAGATGCTCGCCAGAGCCGACGACACTCGGCGCACGCCGCTGTACGCGGGCTATCTCGAGTGGTATTCCGGCAACCGGGAAAAGGCCTGGGAAATCTGGCGGGCGATGGAGCGCCGTTTTGCCGACGACTGGATGGTGAGCCTGAGTCTCGGAGATGTGAAGGCCATGGAGGGAAGCTATGACGAGGCGGCGGCCTATTTCCGGCGCGCCGTCGAGATCCAGCAGCGGCCGCGCTTTACCGACGGCTGCATCTCCCTCGCCCACGTGCGTGAGCTTCAGCATCGCTACGCGGAAGCCATCGAGGCGCTGGCGTGGCAGCTTCGCATCACCGACGAGGATTACGATTGCCGCAGCGGCGAGACCGTGGACCAGATCCACCGGGAGATCCGCCGCCTTCAGGCGTTGGCGGAAGGATAAAAAACCAGCGGGTTTGCACCGTGAGCGTGCAGACCCGCTTTGTCATGATTCAGATGATGTAGTCGAAGCTGTTGGGCTCCCTGCGTATCAGATCCTGCACGGTAAAGCCCGCGAGATAGTTGCTGACGACCCGGTTAAGCCCCTCCCAGAGCGGAAGCGTGCGGCAGGCAGAGGAGCGCGGGCAGGGCTTCGCGCCCGCTTCGAGGCAGGCCACCGGCGCAAGCGAGTCTTCCATCCGCTCCAGCACCTCCAGAACGCCGATCCGCTCCGGCGCGCGGTCGAGCCGGTAGCCGCCGCCCTTGCCGCGAACTCCGTCCAGAATGCCGGCTTTGACCAGCTGCTTGACGATGCTCTCCAGATATTTTTCCGAGATTTCCTGCCTTCCCGCGATCTCCTTGAGCGTGACGTATCTTTCCCCCTGGTTCTCGGCCAGGTCGACCAGAACGCGCAGCGCGTAGCGGCCTCTTGTTGAAATCATGGATTTGCCTCCGTTTTCTGTTCCTTTATTAAACCTATTATACTCTGATCTTAGTAGGTTTTCAAGCGGTCACGGAGAAATTCGTCGGAAAGGAAAGTAGCCGGGAGAGGCGCGCCTCTCCCGGCTTTCCTTTGGATGGGTTGACTTGTAGGCGGGATCAGAGCGCGTTGGTCTTGCTGACGAGCGCGGACAGATCCACATACTCTTCGGGGGCGGCCTCGACGGTCTCGTCGGTCTGCTCCTCGAAGTCGCGGTACATGGCAAGGCCGGAGCCAGCGGGGATGAGCTTGCCGATGATGACGTTCTCCTTCAGGCCGACCAGATGGTCCACCTTGCCCTTGATGGCGGCGTCGGTGAGGACCTTGGTGGTCTCCTGGAAGGACGCGGCGGACATCCAGCTCTCGGTGGCGAGGGACGCCTTGGTGATGCCCATAAGAAGCTGGGTGTAGGTGGCGTGGCTCAGGCCCTCCTCGCCGTTCGCAATGCGCTCGTCGACGGCGCGGTTGGCGTCCTTGAGCTGCGCAATGTCGATGGTGGCGCCGGAGAGCAGGTCGGTGCTGCCGGCCTCCTCGACGCGGACCTTGCGCATCATCTGGCGCACGATGACCTCGATGTGCTTGTCGTTGATATCAACGCCCTGCTGGCGGTAGACCTTCTGGACCTCGCTGGTGATATAGCTGCGGACGCCCTGGCGACCGAACTCGTCGTCGTTGATGCCGCGGATGCGCAGCACGTCGTGCGGGTTGAGCGCGCCGGAGGTCAGCTCCTGGCCGCGGTCCACGTGGTCGCCGTTGTGCACGAGGATGCCGGCGGAGTGCGGCACGGTGTAAACGTTCGTGCTGCCCTCGGCCTCGTTGGTGACCGTGATGGAGTACATGACGCCCTTCTTGGCCTCCTCGATGGAGACGGTGCCGGAGGTCTCGGACAGGATCGCCATCTTCTTGGGCTTGCGCGCCTCGAACAGCTCTTCGACACGCGGAAGGCCCTGGGTGATGTCGTCGCCCGCGACGCCGCCGGTGTGGAAGGTACGCATGGTCAACTGGGTGCCCGGCTCGCCGATGGACTGGGCGGCGATGACGCCGACCGCCTCGCCCGCATTGACGGGCTTGCCGATGGCAAGGTTGATGCCGTAGCACTTCGCGCAGACGCCGGTGCGCGCCTCGCAGGTCAGGACGCTGCGGATGAAAGCCTTGTGGATGCCGTGGGCCTCAAGCACCTCGGCGTCCTCAGGCATAAGCATATGGTCGGTGCCGAAGAGCAGCTCGCCCGTGGCGGGATCGGTGATGGGAACGGCGGGGAACCTGCCGTGGATGGCGGTGCCGAAGCTCTCGACCATCTGGCCGCGGTCGTACACGGCGGCGGCCCAGACGCCCTCGCCGGTGCCGCAGTCCGGCTCGCGGATGATGACGTCCTGGCAGACGTCGACCATGCGGCGGGTCAGGTAACCGGAGTCGGCGGTACGCAGAGCGGTATCGGCCATACCCTTTCGGGCGCCTCTGGTGGAGATGAAGTACTCCAGAACGCTCAGGCCTTCACGGAAGTTCGATTTGATCGGGATCTCGATGGTCTTGCCGGCGGTGTTGGCCATCAGGCCGCGCATACCGGCAAGCTGACGGATCTGGTTCATGGAGCCGCGGGCGCCGGAGTTCGCCATCATGTAGATGGGGTTGTACTCGTCCAGCGCGTTGGAGAGCGCGTCGGTCACGTCCTTGGTGGTCTTTTCCCACTCGGAGACGACCAGGCGGTAGCGCTCGTCGTCGGTGATGAAGCCGCGCTTGTACTGGCGCTCGATGCGGACGACCTCCTGCTCGGTCTCATGGATCAGCTCGTACTTGGCGGAGGGCACGGTCATATCCGCAACGGAGATCGTGATGGCGCCCTTGGTGGAGTACTTGTAGCCCATGGCCTTGATGCTGTCGAGCACCTCGGCGGAGATGGTGAAGCCGTACTTCTGGATGCAGCGGTCGATGATGTCGCCGCCCAGATCCTGCGGGATGGGCTCGTTGAAGATGATGCGCCCGACGGTGGTGACGATGGTCTTCTTGGTTTCCACGCCGTCCACGGTCTTGGTGACGCGCAGGCGAATGGGGGCGTGCAGACCGACGTCGCCCTCGTTGTAGGCCATGATAGCCTCGTTGGCGTCGCGGTACATGAGGGTGGGCTTGTAGGTGGCGGGACGGAGCTTGCTGTTCTTCGCCTCGAGGTTCCTGGCGTAGAGCTCGTCGCCGTCGACGATGCTGCCCGCTTCCAGACCGGTGTCGCCCGGATCGTCGACGATCAGGCGCTCGGCGCCCTTCTCGGCGGAGCCGATGCGGACCATGGTCAGGTAGTAGGAGCCGAGGATCATGTCCTGGGTGGGAACGGTGACGGGGTGGCCGTCCTGCGGACGCAGGAGGTTGTTGGCCGAGAGCATGAGGATACGGGCCTCGGCCTGCGCCTCGGCGCTCAGCGGCACGTGGATGGCCATCTGGTCGCCGTCGAAGTCGGCGTTGTAAGCGGTGCAGACCAGCGGGTGCAGGCGAAGGGCGCGGCCCTCGACGAGGATCGGCTCAAAGGCCTGGATGCCGAGGCGGTGCAGGGTGGGGGCGCGGTTGAGAAGCACCGGATGCTCTTTGATCACATCCTCCAGCGCGTCCCAGACCTCCGTGCGCTGCTTGTCGACCATCTTCTTGGCGGACTTGATGTTGTTGGCAACGCCGTCCTCCACGAGCTTCTTCATTACGAAGGGGCGGAACAGCTCGATGGCCATTTCCTTGGGCACGCCGCACTGGTAGATCTTGAGATCGGGGCCGACGACGATAACGGAACGGCCGGAGTAGTCGACGCGCTTGCCCAGCAGGTTCTGGCGGAAGCGGCCCTGCTTGCCCTTGAGCATATCGCTCAGGGACTTGAGGGCGCGGGAGTTGGCACCGGTGACGGCACGGCCGCGGCGGCCGTTGTCGATCAGGGCGTCGACGGCCTCCTGCAGCATACGCTTCTCGTTGCGCACGATGATGTCGGGCGCGTTGAGCTGCTGGAGCCTCTTGAGGCGGTTGTTGCGGTTGATGACGCGGCGGTAGAGATCGTTCAGGTCGGAGGTGGCGAAGCGGCCGCCGTCAAGCTGGACCATGGGACGGATCTCGGGCGGGATCACGGGCAGGATGTCGATGACCATCCACTCGGGGCGGTTGCCGCTCTGGCGGAAGGCCTCGACGACCTCGAGGCGCTTGACCAGCTTGGCCTTCTTCTGGCCGTTGGCGGTCTTGAGCTCCTCGCGGAGCTCGGAAGCGAGCTTCTCGCAGTCGATCTGCTGCAGCAGCTCCTTGATGGCCTCGGCGCCGATGCCGGCCTTGAAGTCGTCCTCGTACTTCTCCTTCATCTCGCGGTACTCGCGCTCGGAGAGGATCTGGCACTTCTGCAGCGGGGTGAAGCCGGGGTCGATGACGATATAGTTGGCAAAGTACAGGACCTTCTCCAGCATGCGCGGGGTCAGGTCGAGCATCAGGCCCATGCGGCTGGGGATGCCCTTGAAGTACCAGATATGGCTCACGGGGGCGGCCAGCTCGATATGGCCCATGCGCTCGCGGCGCACCTTGCTCTTCGTGACCTCGACGCCGCAGCGGTCGCAGATCTTGCCCTTGAAGCGGATCTTCTTATACTTGCCGCAGTGGCACTCCCAGTCCTTGGTGGGTCCGAAGATGCGCTCGCAGAACAGGCCGTCGCGCTCGGGCTTGAGGGTTCTGTAATTGATGGTCTCCGGCTTTTTGACTTCGCCGTAGGACCAGCTCAGGATCATTTCAGGGGAAGCGATGCCAATCTGAATGGCGTCAAAGGGTGTATAGCTCATCACTCTTCCTCCTCACCGTCAAAATCCATACCGAGATCGGCGCCAAGCTCGTCCTCGGGCACGTCCTCAATGGAGTAACCCTCGGCCTCAAGCTCGGAATCGTCGGCCTGATACAGCTCATTCTTCATATCGGGGATAAAATCGTCTTCTTCGTCGTCCTTCAGCTCGATCTCCGCGCCGTTTTCATCCAGCACACGGACGTCGAGGCAGAGGCTCTGCAGCTCCTTGACAAGCACCTTGAAGCTCTCGGGCACGCCCGGCTGCGGGATGTTGTTGCCCTTGACGATGGCCTCGTAGGTCTTGACGCGGCCGGTCACGTCGTCGGACTTGACGGTCAAGATCTCCTGCAGGGTGTAAGCGGCGCCGTAGGCCTCCAGGGCCCAGACCTCCATTTCGCCGAAGCGCTGGCCGCCGAACTGGGCCTTGCCGCCCAGAGGCTGCTGGGTCACGAGGCTGTATGGGCCGGTGGAACGGGCGTGGATCTTATCGTCGACCAGATGGTGGAGCTTGAGGAAGTAGACCCAGCCGACCGTGACGTCGTTGTCGAACTTCTCGCCGGTGCGGCCGTCGTACATCTCGCTCTTGCCGTCCTCGCGCAGCCCGGCCTGACGCAGGGTCTCGCGGATCGTGGTCTCGTTGGCGCCGTTGAAGATGGGGGTGGCCACCTTCCAGCCCAGCGCCTGCGCGGCGTAGCCGAGGTGGACCTCCAGCACCTGACCGATGTTCATACGGGAGGGAACGCCCAGAGGATTCAGCACGATGTCCAGCGGCGTGCCGTCGGGCAGGTAAGGCATATCCTCGCGCGGCAGGATGCGGGAAACGACGCCCTTGTTGCCGTGGCGGCCGGCCATCTTGTCGCCGACGGAGATCTTGCGCTTCTGGGCGATGTAGACGCGGACGACCTCGTTGACGCCGGGGTTCATCTCGTCGCCGTTTTCACGGGTAAAGACCTTCACGTCCACAATGATGCCGCTCTCGCCGTGGGGGACCTTGAGCGAGGTGTCGCGCACTTCGCGCGCCTTCTCACCGAAGATGGCGCGCAGCAGGCGCTCCTCCGCGGTCAGATCGGTCTCGCCCTTGGGCGTGACCTTGCCGACCAGGATGTCGCCGGCGGTGACTTCCGCGCCGACCATGATGATGCCGCGCTCGTCGAGGTACTTGAGCGCGTCGTCGCCCACGCCGGGGATATCGCGGGTGATCTCCTCGGGCCCGAGCTTGGTGTCGCGCGCGTCGCACTCGTACTCCTCCACATGGATGGAGGTGAACACGTCTTCCATGACGAGGCGCTCGTTGAGCAGGATGGCGTCCTCGTAGTTGTAGCCTTCCCAGTTCATGTAGCCGACCAGGATGTTCTTTCCCAGCGAGATCTCGCCGTTGGAGGTGCTGGGGCCGTCGGCCAGCACGTCGCCCGCCGCGACGCGGTCGCCGGCGGAGACGATGGGGCGCTGGTTGATGCAGGTGCCCTGGTTGGAGCGGGCAAACTTGATGAGCTTGTAGTCCTTCACTTCGCCGGAGTCGTACTTCACGGAGACGGTGTTGGCGTCCACGCGCGTCACGACGCCGTCGCCCTCGGCCAGCACGCAGACGCCGGAGTCAACGGCGCACTTGTGCTCGATGCCGGTGGCCACGATGGGGGCCTGTGTGGTCATCAGAGGCACCGCCTGACGCTGCATGTTCGCGCCCATCAGCGCGCGGTTGGCGTCGTCGTTCTCCAGGAAGGGGATCATGGCGGTGGCGATGGAGACCATCATCTTGGGGCTGATATCAATGTAGTCGACGTCCTCGCGGTTGACCTCGATGGTATCGTTGCGATGACGGCAGGTGATACGCTTGTTCTTCAGGCAGCCGTTCTCGTCCACGGGCTCGGAGGCCTGCGCGACGATGAACTGGTCCTCCTGATCGGCGGTCATGTAATCGACCTGGTCGGTCAGGCGGCAGGTGCCCTTCTCCACCTTGCGGTAGGGCGCCACGAGGAAGCCGTACTCGTTGGCGCGGGCGTAGGAAGCCAGATAGTTGATCAGGCCGATGTTCGGGCCTTCAGGCGTCTCAATGGGGCAGAGACGGCCGTAGTGGCTGTAATGAACGTCGCGCACGTCGAAGCTGGCGCGCTCGCGGCTCAGGCCGCCGGGGCCGAGGGCCGACATACGGCGCTTATGGGTCAGCTCGGAGAGCGGGTTGGTCTGATCCATGAACTGGCTCAGCGGGCTGGAGCCGAAGAACTCCTTGATGGCGGCGGTCACGGGGCGGATGTTGATGAGGCTCTGGGGGGTAACGATGTCCAGATCCTGCAGGGTCATGCGCTCGCGGATCACGCGCTCCATGCGGGAAAAGCCGATGCGGAACTGGTTCTGCAGCAGCTCGCCCACGCAGCGGACGCGGCGATTGCCGAGATGGTCGATGTCGTCGGCCTCGCCGATGCCGTGCGCCAGGCAGTTGAGGTAGTTGACGGAGGAGAAAATATCGTCCACGACGATGTGCTTCGGAACCAGCACGTCGATGTTCTCGCGGATCGCGTCCTTGAGCGCCTCGCCCTCGTACTGGCTGCAAAGCTGCTTCATCACGATGCCGCGGACCTTCTCCCTGATCCCGAGCTCGGCCGGGTCGAAGTCGACGTAGCGGGAGATGTCCACCATGCCGTTGGAGAACACGCGCACGGCCTTGCCGTCCACGTTCAGCAGCACGTCGATGACGCCGGCGTCGGAGATGGCGCGGGCCTTGTCGCGGGTGATGACCTCGCCCTCGTCGGCAAGGATCTCGCCGGTGAAGGGGTCGATAACGGGCGCGGCCAGCGCAAAGCCCGCAATGCGCGGGAAGAGGGAGAGCTTCTTGTTGAACTTGTAGCGGCCGACGTTCGACAGCTCGTAGCGGCGGCGGTCAAAGAACAGGCCGTCCAGCAGGCTCTCGGCGGATTCCACCGTGGGGGGATCGCCGGGGCGCAGCTTGCGGTAGATCTCCAGCAGGCACTCCTCGCGGCTCTGGGTGGTATCCTTGTCCAGCGTGGCGATGATACGCTCGTCCTCGCCGAAGATCTCCTTGATGCGTTCGTTGGTGACGGCACCCACGTAGGGGTCGGCCACGCAGGAGAGCCAGCTCGAGGGCTTCTCCCCGCTGTAAGCGCCCATGGCCTTCAGGAACCAGGTAATGGGCAGCTTGCGGTTCTTGTCGATGCGGACGTTGAAGATGTCGTTGGCGTCGGTCTCATACTCGAGCCATGCGCCGTGATACGGGATCACGGTGGAGGCGTAGACGGAGATCATGGCCTTGTCGGTGGTCTTGTCGAAATACACGCCGGGAGAGCGGACGATCTGGGAGACGATGACGCGCTCGGCGCCGTTGATGACGAAGGTGCCGCCGTCGGTCATGATGGGGAAGTCGCCCATGAAGATCTCCTGCTCCTTGATCTCCTCGGTCTCCTTGTTGCGCAGGCGCACACGGACCTTCAGAGGCTTGGCGTAGGTAGCGTCGCGGGCCTTGCACTCCTCCTCGTTGTACTTGGGCTTCTCGTCCATGGAGTAGTCGATGAAGCTCAGCTCCAGGTTTCCGGAATAGTCGGTCACGGAATCCACGTCCTTGAAGACCTCGCGCAGACCGGTCTCCAGGAACCACTTGTAAGAGCTCTTCTGGATCTCCAGCAGATTGGGCATATCCCGGATCTCATCGACACGGGCAAAGCTCTTTCGCAGGGTCTTGCCGTAGAGAACATCTTTTGGCATGGCACACTCTCCTTCTCGATCTTGAAACGCCCGGCCCAGTTGTCAGAATCGCAGAGCCCGGCATTGATTTTACAGGTTCACGCTGGTATACTGAATGCAGATGGATGGTGGGGCAGAGTGCCCCCTCCCCTGCACAAATAGCAAGATATTTTACCATTTCTGCCGTTTCCTTGTCAAGTGCTATTTTGAAAATATCAGAGATTTCTGCGGGAGTGAACAGCTCCCGTTTCTTTTTTGCGAAAGGACGCCGTTCATGGATACGATCTCGATCATTCTGCTTGCTCTGGAGGCTGGTTTCGGCCTGTTTCTCCTCTGGCGCGCGGGGCTGCTCACAAGCCGCCGCGCCTGGATCCTCTCGCTGCTGCTGAGTGCCGCCGCCTTCGCGCTGCGGGGCATGGCCTTCGACTATGAGACGCTGGACTACCAGAATTTCCTGCATCCCTGGTGCGAGTTTTTCCGCAGGAGCGGAGGCTTCAAGGCCCTTGCCACCCCGGTGGGCAACTACAACATCCCCTATCTGTACTTCCTCGCGCTCTTTTCCTATCTCCCGATCCGCGACCTGTACCTGATCAAGCTGCTGAGCGTACTGTTCGACGTGCTGCTGGGCTGGAGCTGCGCCATGCTGACCGGCCGCGTCACCGGCAGCCGCACCCGGCAGCTCGCCTGTTACTTTACGGTTCTGTTCCTTCCCACGGTGTTCCTCAACGGCGCGGTCTGGGGCCAGTGCGACGGGGTGTACGTGGCGCTGGCGGTGCTCGGGATCTGGCTTGCGATGGACGAACGGCCGGTCTGGAGCATGATCTGCCTGACGCTCTCCTTCGGCTTCAAGCTGCAGGCGGTGTTCGTGATGCCGCTCTGGGCGGTGTTTCTCATGCAGGGCAAAATCCGCTGGAAGCACCTGCTCCTCTTCCCCGCCGCCTACGTGCTGCTCGTGCTGCCGGCGGTGCTGCTCGGGAGGCCGTTTCTTGACACCGTTACGCTGTATTTCAGCCAGACGGGCTCCATCGGCTCCGGGCTCAACTACAATTCCCCTTCCATCTTCGCCGTTTTCTGGCAGATCTCCGACCCGGAGCCCGCCTCCACCGTCGCCATCGCCGCGGCCTTCGTCTACGTGGTGAACCTGCTGGCCGTCGCCTGGGTCAACCGCCGCCGCCTGACCGACCGGGCCGTGATCGCCCTCGCGCTCCTGTTTGCGATCGGCATCCCCTTCCTCCTGCCCCATATGCACGACCGGTATTTTTACGCGGCGGACGTGCTCAGCGTGGCGCTGGCCTTTGCGCTTCCGGTGCTGTGGCTCGCGGCCCCGCTGACGCAGTTCGCGTCCCTGCTGGGCTATCACGCCTATCTGAAAATGCGCTACCTGCTTCCCATGCGCTACGGCAGCGCGGCGCTGATCCTGTCCATGGCGCTCGCGCTGATCGGCCTGCTGAGCTCCCTGGCGGAAGAAAAAACAACAAAAAGAAAAAAACGTTCTTGACAAACCGCATTTCTCTGCTATAATAGCTTTTGCCTTAAATGTGGCATGCCAATGAGGTGCAGGCGGCTTTCAATGGAGCCGAAGCACCGGCTATTAGCGAGAGTGCTGGAACAGGTAGACAGGCACGTTTGAGGGGCGTGTGTCAACCGACGTGGGAGTTCAAGTCTCCTCTCTCGCACCATTTCGAGTGTTCATAACAGATGTTATGAGCACTCGTTTTTCATCAAGTGGGTTATAAACACTCCGACCATGTTGTGGCACAAAAAAACACCAGAGCAAAATCCCCGAAACTTCAGCGGTTTCGAGGGTTTTTGTTGCCCATTTTTTGAATGGGAACCGAGAGATATCCAAAGCTGAATTTGAGGTACTGGGAGGACTCGAACCGATACGGAGGCCTTCTCGGGATGGACTGAACTATTGAATGACTTGGGAACAACAAGGTTAATATCTTTTATCCTTGTGTTCGTGAATTTTTTGACAGGTTGTCTTCAATATCAACCAAAGATTTAACAACAACCAAGCAAGGGACAAAATAAGTATTAGTAATATAAGAACTCGAAAAACATAATTAAGATAGTTCCAAAGACTTACAAACTCTGATGGTTTCTCATAATATCGCAGAATAATGTAGCAGTCGCTCTCTCCGGTTTCCCCATAATAATAATCTCTGTCGCTGCTCATTGCACCATTTTGAAGGAATCCGATTTTTTCACTTAGGTCATTATTCTCTCTCACCCACACTTCTGCTTGCTCGTATGGGAGCGGACAGTGTACTGCTTTAACCCCATAAATATGTTCCCAGTTTGCATCTGACCAGTGTATATTCGTATGCTCTACGACTTTGGATCCCGGCGGCAGCTTCACATGTTCCAACGCAAAGTAGGGGCCAATACGCCACCAATTCCAGATAAGCAAGAAAACACCTAATACAAAGAGGACACAGAGTGCTTGAGAAAAATTAAAAATATATTTCTTTTTCATTTTCTCCTCCTATCCGTGCTTCCATGTTGTAATTATATCAGACAGCTCACCGTTGAACAAGCGAGTATCTTTTCCTCCCGCACCCGCCCCATATGTGTTCCTGCCTCTCTTCCGAAAGCGGTCAGCATCCTTCTTGTGCAGACGGCCGGCATATGGTAAGATGAACCTGCAAACATCTGTTCTGGGAGGGCGTCATGGGCTATCTTGAGGATTATTATAACAGCTACGACGAGGAAGGCCGGCTTCTGTCCCGACACGGGCAGGTCGAATACCTCACCACAATGAAATACATTCACGAGTATCTCTCCGGGATCGCGGAGCCAAGCGTTCTGGAGGTCGGCGCGGGAACGGGACGGTACAGCGTCACGCTTGCGCGGGAGGGCTACCGGGTGACCGCCGTGGAGCTGGTGACGCACAACCTCGAGCTGCTCAGGGCCAAGCTCGACGGCTCCGAGCCGATCACCGTCCTGCAGGGCAACGCCATGGATCTCTCCGACCTGCCGGACGCCTCCTTCTCTTTGACGATGCTGCTCGGGCCGATGTATCACCTCTACACGCGCGAGGACAAGCGGAAGGCGCTCTCCGAGGCTGTGCGGGTCACGAAGACCGGCGGGATCCTTCTCGTCGCCTACTGCATGAACGAGCCGACCGTCATTCAGTACGTATTCGGGCTGAACCACCTGCGGGAAGTAATGGCGCTTGAGATGCTGACGCCCGACTGGCACTGCCTCAGTGAGCCGAAGGATCTTTTCGAGCTGGTCCGGACCGAGGACATCGCTTCGCTGGACGCGGAGTTCCCGGTGGAGAGGCTCAAGCTCGTCGCCTCGGACGGCGCGACCAACTATAAACGGGAATTCATCGACGCGATGGACGACGAAACCTTCGGCAAGTGGATGGATTACCACTTTGCGACCTGCGAGCGGCAGGACCTGATCGGAGCCTCCCACCACACGCTGGACATCCTCAAAAAGAAGTGACCGTCCCCGTCCTTCCCTGCCGCCCGGTCCGGGAAGCCGGCGCCGCTTGTTTTCCCTGCCGGGATGTATTATACTATGGATCACAAATAGAGAGGGGCTGTTGTTATGGATACCATACTGGATTACATTCGCTGGCGGGGTGACCTTCCCCTTTCCCATGACGGTCTGCGGGACGCGGACGCCCTCGTGCTGAGCCTGCTGACCTATCTTGATCTCAAGCCCATCTGGGAGGAGCGGCCGGAGCCTCTCCGGCTGCGCGATTGCCGGAAGATGATCGACGAGGGTACCGCGCGGATCCTGATCACGGGCTCCGGCTTCCACTACGAGGAGATCATTGCCCAGGCCATCGCCTCCCGCCGCTTCGGCGAGCTTGTGATCAGCGATTACGTGGATCAGATCCGGGAGGACCCTCCGCTGCAGTTTTCGGCCATGTGCTTTCACGACGAGAGCGGCCTCTCTTTCATGGGCTTCCGCGGGACGGACGACACCCTTGCCGGGTGGAAAGAGGATTTCATGATCGGCTTTACCCGTACCGAAGCGCAGGAGCTGGCGCTCCGCTACGCGGATGAGCATCTGCGGTCCGGTCGCCGCTGGTTCCTCGGCGGACACTCGAAAGGTGCGAACCTCGCCCTCTTTGCCGGATGCTATCTGTCTGACACGGTGCTGGAGCAGGTGGAGGGCTTTTATCTGCTGGACGGCCCCGGCCTCTGTCCGGAGGTCACGGACGTGAGCAACGTCGAGCGCATTGACAGCCGCTGCCGCCGCATTATTCCCTCCTTCTCCGTCATCGGCAAGCTGTTCGAGCCTGCCGTCTCCGACACCCGCATCGTCCGCTCCACAGTCTCCGGCATCCTGCAGCACAGTCTGGCCTCCTGGGGCATTGACCACGGGGAGCTTGCCGTCTGCGAGGCGAACAACGCCGTCAGCCGCTGGATCAGCGGCGCGGTCAGGGAATGGATCGGCAATATCTCGCAGGAAAACCGGGTCGTCTTTATCCGGGAGCTGTTCGACGCTCTGTCCTCCGGCGGCGCGCGCACTGTGGCGGATCTGGACAAGACGGGATACCTCGGTCGGGAGCAGATCCTGCGCCGCCTGCTGGAATCGAGCGATGTGACGCGCAAAATCATCGCCGATCTGCCCGTGCAGGCAGTCGGCCAGTTCATCAGCGCCGCCTCGCACTTTGCCGGCGGCAAGCAGCGAATCGCTGCCGGCGGTCCCGAGGCCGCGCCCGAGGAGGAGGCAGAGACCGCGGAGCAGACCGAGCTTCCCTTCCTCGAGGACTCGCCCCTCCCCTTACGGGAGACTGCGGATAAAGAAACTGCCCTGTGACGCATCACAGGGCAGTTTCTTTATCCGGAAGGGATCAGGCCTTTTTTTCCGCCTTGAGCTGTTCGATCCTTCCGAGGATCCTCTTCTCGTTATACAGCAGGAAGAGGCTCGCGCCAAGCAGGCAGGTCGCGGTGGCGACCACGGCGGTGCTGCGGTAGCTTGCGGCGGTGCCGGCGACGGTCATGGAGGTAAAGACCACCATTGCGATCGCCTGTCCCATCTTGAACGCGAAGGTGCGGGCGGCAAAAAACATGCCGCTGCGGTCCTCGCCGCTCTCCAGGCGGCTCAGCTCCGCCACGTCGGCCACACAGGCCTGCGGCAGGATGCCGAGGATCGCCATCGGGACCGCCGCGCACACGGCGATCACAAAGCCCCAGACCAGCCCCTTGCCGCAGAGCGAGGTGATAAGGAACACCGCGGCATAGGCGAAGAAGCCGGTGACGATCAGGCGCTTTTTGCCGAGCTTCGGCGCAAGCTTGTTGACCGCCGGATAGAGCAGCACGCTGATGAAGGTCATCGTGGCGGTCAGGACGAAGGTCCAGGTGTCCTCGATCTCCATGAGCTTGGTCTCATAGAAGGCAAGGCCCGTCTGGAACAGGGTGAGGGCGAAGAAGTAAATCACGTCGCTGTACACAAAGCGGCGGAACTGTCCGTTTTTAAAGGTTTTCAGCAGGGAGCGGAAGGCTTTGGTCTCGCTCGGTCTGCTGTCAATGTAGTCCCGCTCCTTGATGTAGAGGGAAGGGATCAGCATGGCGATGCAGGCCAGCGTCGCCATGACCGCCACCGCGAGGCGGATGGAGCCCGCCTGCCCCGCGAAGCCCTGCAGGAATCCCGCCAGGTTCGGCAGCATGAAGGAAATGCTCTGCCCGGCGATAAAGGTAAAGGAGATGAAGGTCGAAACGTTGATGCGGTGCTCCTGCGTGTCGCCGAGCTCGGCGATCAGCGCGTTGTAGGGTGTGCAGAAGATGGTCATGAACAGATAGAAGACCATCAGCATCGTGAAAAGCAGCACGTCGTTGACCACGATGCTGCCGGTTTGGGGAACCGTGAACAGGCCGATGGTCACCAGCGCGAAGGGAACGGCGATGGCCTTCATGAAGGGGATGCGGCGTCCACCCTTGAAGTTGCTGCGGTCGGACCAGCCGGCGATCAGCGGGTCGGTCACGGCGTCGAAAACACGGCCGACGGCAAGGACCAGGCCGAAGAGCGTAAGCTTGAAGAGGATGGGGTTCTGGGTGATGCCGGAGGCGAAAATGCCGGTGTTGGGGTTCTGGGCGTCCGGGCTGCCGGTGTAGTAATACACCATCCAGTTGGACACCACGCCGGACAGCAGGCTCCAGCCGAACTGCCCGACGGCGAAGATCCAAAGCAGCTTGTTCGTAATTTTTTTCATTCTTGCTTCTCCCTTATTACTTCTTCCCCGGATATCATGACCACCGCGCAAACGCTTCGTCCTGCATTTTGACCCGAGGATCCGGAAGCCGCCGTTCGGAGCCGCGATGATCATTATCATATGATAAAGTGTAATCGAAGTCGAGCAGAATGTCAAGGCAAGCCGTCCCCGGCCAGTATCGCCCCGGCCAGTATGGGGATCGGCCTGTCTCTTTTTACGGATTCCGGCATTTTTCTTCTTTACTTTTTTATCCAAGTGTGCTAAATTCATAAATGCATAATCAGTGGTTTATGCGTTGGGAGGCCCGACCGACCGCCAGCTTTTGTCTCTAGTATTTTCTTTTTGTATTAGGAGGTAACTGTATGAAAAAAGCGCTTGCCATTCTTCTCGTTCTGGTTCTGTTCGCTTCTCTGAGCGTCACGGCATTTGCCGACCGCTATGTTGCGAATTATTTCAAGACCCCTGTCGGGTATGAGACCATGAACGACGCCAAGACTGTCGCCCGTCTGCAGCACAAGGATACCGGCGCTTACGGCGACACGATGTTCGCCTACTTTGACAGTCTGAAGGACGCGTTCGACAATCTGGCCTATACCGAACAGCACGATGAGATCTACCTCTTTAAGTCTGACGACACCGATCTGAAGTTCCCCCTCTACGAGCTTGGCCAGGATTTCTATCTCGTGATCGAAAAGGACAGCAAAGTCGAATACACCGGCGAAGTTTCCGCCCAGCCCTACTTTGTTGTCGCCACCATTGAAGACTGCGCCGAAGAGATCAATCTTGATCCCGCGGTCTATGACGTGACGCACTACATCGTCGTCGCTTACGCGCCCCCCGCCGGCGGCAACTACAACAACAACGGCGGCAGCAACGGCAACGGCAACAATAACGGCAATAACAGCAGCAACAACAACAATAATAATAATAATAATAACAACAGCAACAATAATAACAATAATAATAACAACAATAACAACAATAACAACGACGACAACAAAGAGACCAAGCCCGCTTACACCGGCGAGCTCACCGTAGACAAGAATTTCTGGATCCTGCCCGGCAAGAACGTGAGCATCCGCTGGATGCTCCCCACCGGCCCCAACGAGGACGGCAGCTATGACGCTCCGGGCCTTGCCATCACCTATGACAAGTTCGCGGACAACGGCACCATCGTCGTCGGCAATCCCGAGGTCGCCAACGAAAAGCCCATCAGCGGCATCAACCAGGAGTTCCAGGACGGCGCCACCACCGTTGGCATCAGCGCCGGCACCTCTGAGGTCCCCGTTGAGCAGAAGCCCAGCGAAGTGGCTGTCGATGTGAACGACGGTCCCGAGCACACCGACGTGACCGTCGGCGGCGAGACCACCCCGGAGAATCCCATCCCCTTCTCCTTCCACCACAAGAACGAAACCGCTGATATGGTCCTCGGCATTCTGGGCGCCCTGCTCCAGAACCTCGGCTGATCTCAGCAAGGCTTTTCTTCCCGGATCGCTTCAAGCGATCCGGGTTTTTTTACCCTTGCTCCCCGATTTCGTGCGTAATTTCTTGTGTTATGCGTGACATCAGGCAACAAGACCTTGTGTTTTTCGACAGCATACAACCGATTTCGTCGCTTTCACCATTTTCCGCCAAGGGCGCTCCAGAAATAAATATGCATTATTTACAAAAAGTTCTTGACTTCCTCTTGATCTTATGGTATACATAAAGCAGGAGATGGGCGGCACCCATCGGTGTGATCGGCACCTTAACCCGTTGAGCAAGCCCAATTCACTTGCGGGCCAGCCGGAGGCATAGTATCCGGATGTTGTACGGGCAACGCGTCATCCTACATAGTGTTGGCAACTAACCGATTTTGGAAACAGGCTGCATTCCGTTCTGCGGAAAGCGGCCTGTCTTCTTTTTTCTGCTGCGGAATCCGGAGCGCGTTCCCCTGCAATTCGCGGCTTGTGAAATCCCGCGCGCTCTGCTAAAATAGACGAAAACAGACGAAAAAGAACCGGGAGGTCATCTCATGATCAGACTTGCTCTCATCCTTGCCGAAGGCTTTGAAGAGGTGGAGGCGCTCACGCCGGTGGATCTTCTGCGCCGCGCCGGGATCGGCTGCGACATGGTTTCCCTCTCGGGAGGGGCCAGCGTCGTCGGCAGCCACGGCGTCGGGATCCTGGCGGACGCCGCGTGGGACGCGGCGGACTTCGGCGCTTATGACGGCGTGATCCTGCCCGGAGGGCTGCGCGGGACGCAGCGACTGCTGGCGGACGCGCGGGTGGAGGCGCTGCTTCAGCGCTATTTTGCAGAGGGAAAGCTCACCGCCGCGATCTGTGCGGCGCCGACAGTACTGGCGCAGGCGGGGCTGCTTGCGGGCAAGCGCGCCATCTGCTACCCCGGCATGGAGGACAGGCTTACAGGCGCCGTCGTCACCGCGGAGCGCGCGGTACGCGACGGCACGGTGATCACCAGCCGCGGCATGGGCACTTCGATCCCCTTCGGCCTGGCCCTCGTGGAATATTATCTCGGCAAAGAAGCGGCGGACGCGCTCGCCGCCAAAATCGTATCCCGATAAGGAGAGATCGCTATGAAAGTATTATTGCTCAACGGCAGCCCCCACACCAACGGCAACACGGCGCTCGCGCTTGCGGAGCTGGAAAAGACCTTTGCCGCGTGCGGCGTGGAGGCCGAACTCATCCAGGTCGGCAGCAAGCCCCTGCGCGGCTGCCTGGCCTGCGACTACTGCTATGAACACGACAGATGCGTCATGGACGATCTCGTGAACGAGACTGCGCCGAAGTTTCTCGCGGCAGACGGCCTTGTCGTGGCAAGCCCCGTCTACTACGCCTCCGCAAACGCGACGCTGATCGCCTTTCTCGACCGGCTGTTTTACAGCACGGAGTTCATTGACAAGCGCATGAAGGTGGGCGCTTCGGTGGCGGTCTGCCGGCGCGGCGGCGCTTCCGCGACCTTTGATGAGCTTAACAAGTACTTCACGATCGCGGGCATGCCCGTCGCCGCGAGCCAGTACTGGAACAGCGTACACGGCCTCGAGCCCGGCGACGCGGCGCAGGACGCGGAGGGGCTGCAGACCATGCGCACGCTCGCGCGGAACATGAGCTTTCTGATGAAATCCATCGCGCTCGGCAAAGAGGCCTTCGGCCTCCCGGAGAAGGAAAAACGCGTCTCCACGCACTTTATCCGCTGAATTCATTGCAGAAAAGCAACGATTCCGTCCCCTTCCAGGGGGACGGAATCGTTACGCAGAAAAATGCTGTGAACCCTGTGTTCACAGCATTTTTTATACTCTTCTTCCATAAAACGATTCCATCGTTTTATGCTCTGTGAGCCCAAAGGCTCACAGAGAAAGGCGCATTGCGCCTTTGAAGAAACCCTGCAATACCAATCTTGAGCAAAGCAGGTGCTTTGCTCAAGATTGGTATTATACCTTCAGCCCTGTCAGATACCGGCGCATCATGTCGTAGACGTGGTTGCCCGCCATGCGGCGGATGAAGCTGCGGGTGCGCTTCGTACCGAGATGCAGCTCGCGCACGAAGGTCTCCCCTTCCACCGCCATCGACACAAAGACCGTTCCGACCTCATGCACGCCGTCGCCGTCCGGCCCGGCAAGCCCCGTAACGCCGACGCCGATATCCGCGCCGGTGAGGATGCGCACGCGCTCGGCCATCTCCTTTGCGACCAGGAAACTCACCGCGCCGTTCTCCTCGATCATAGCCGGATCAATGCCGAGAAGCTTCGCCTTGATCTCGTTGGTGTAGGTGACGCAGCCGCCCGCAAAAACGGCGCTCGCGCCGGGGATCTCGGTAATGCGCCGGGCGATGTCCCCGCCGGTGCAGCTCTCCGCCGCGGCAAAGGTCATGCCCCGCTCTTTGAGCAGCGGCAGCACGGCCTCCTCAATGCACTCGATATCCATGCCGTATACGTACTCGCCGAGCCGCTCCTTCACCCGGGCGATGACGGGCGCCATCATGCTCTCCGCCTCTGCCTCGCTCCCGGCCTTGGCCGTGATCTGCAGCAGGCAGTCGCACTCCTTGGCGTAGGGGGCCATCGTCGGGTTCGTCATGGCGTTCATCTCGTCGGCGAACATGTCATCCACGCCGCTCTCGCCGATACCGAAGATGCGTACCGAATGGGAGACGATCTGCTCCTCCGAGAGCTTTTTCAGATACGGGATCGCATAGCGGCGGAACATGGGCAGGCACTCGTTCGGCGGCCCGGGCATCATGACGACGATCTTCCCGTCTTTTTCAAAGGCGCAGCCGGGCGCGGTGCCCCAGTCGTTGTGAAACACCGTGCAGCCCTCCGGCAGCAGGGCCTGCGAAAAGTTGTTCCCGGTAAAGCCCCGCTCGGGGTGGATGCTATCGTAAAGCCCCCGCCGCTCCTCCGCGTTTTCCACCAGCTTCAGGCCAAAGCTCTCGGCGAGGATCTGCTTGGTCAGATCGTCGCAGGTGGGGCCGAGGCCGCCGGTCGTGATGATCACGTCGGCGCGCTGCCGCGCGATGCGGACGCATTCGGCGAGCCGCTGCGGGTTGTCCCCCACCACCGTGTGGTAGCGGACGTTGACGCCGATCTTTGAGAGCAGCTCGGAGAGATCCCGCGCGTCGGTGTTTGTGACGTGCCCGAGCAGCAGCTCCGTCCCGACGGACAGGATCTCGGTATCACAGCTTTTATTCATGCTCCGCCGTGATCCTCTCAATGCCGCGGAAAGCCTCCTCCACCAGTGCATCCACTTCCAGCGCGCTCTCGGCGGCGGCGACCTCGCTCACCTTGGGACGCGTGCGGGGATGGCGCGGCGTAAAGACCGTGCAGCAGTCCTCATAGGGCAGGATGGAGGTGTCGAAGGTGCCGATCTTGCGCGAGAGCTGCACGATCTCCTCCTTGTCCATACCGATCAGCGGCTGCAGCACCGGCAGCGAGAGCACCGCCTGCGTGGAGGCCATGGCCTCCATGGTCTGGCTCGCGACCTGGCCGAGGTTCTCGCCGGTGACGATGGCTTTGGCGTTCCACTCGTTGGCAATGCGCTCGGCGATGCGCATCATGAAGCGGCGCATGATGAGCGTGAAGTATTCCTCCGGGCATTTGTCCCGGATTTCCTCCTGGATATGGGTAAACGGCACCACTTCGAGGGTCATTTTTCCGCAGAAGCGGGTCAGGATCCGGGCAAGCTCCACCACTTTGTCCTTTGCCTGCTGTGAGGTGTAGGGGAAGGAGAAGAAGTGCACCGGGATGAGGCGCACGCCGCGCTTGGCGATCATGTAGCTGGAGACCGGGCTGTCGATGCCGCCGGAGAGCAGCGTCACCGCGACGCCGTTCGAGCCGACGGGCATGCCGCCCGCGCCGCTGACCGGCTGGGCGTGGACGTAAGCTGCGAGATCGCGCACCTCGATGTGCACCACGAGCTCCGGCTCATGCACGTCCACTGTGCAGTCCGGAAAAGCCTCCTGCAGCTCGCCGCCGACGTACTGGCTCAGCTCGATGCTGGTCATCGGGAAGCTCTTGTCGCTGCGCTTGCTCTCGACCTTGAAGCTCTTCGCGCGGCGCATATCCTCCGCGAGATAGCGGATGGCGAGCTGCGCGATCGCGCCTTTCTCCTTTTCGCAGGCGGCGGCGCGGCTGATCTTCACGATGCCGAACACGTCCTGCAGCGCCTCAAACGCGGCGTCGAGATCGGCCTCGCCGTTCTCCGGCTCCACATAGATCGTGGACTGCATACACGACACCTTGAATCTGCCCAGCCCCACAAGGCGGCGGCGGATGTTGCCCATCAGCTTCTGTTCAAAGCTCTTGCGGTTGAGACCCTTGAGCACGATCTCGCCCAGCTTGAGAAGGATTATATCGTTCATTTTCAATCACCAAAAATTCTTCAGATTATGCTCCCCTGCTAAGGGGAAGCTCAGTCCGTCCCGGAAAAATCGAAGGTCCTGTACTGGATCGCCTCGGCCAGATGCGCCGGGCCGATCTCCGCCGCGCCGTCCAGATCGGCGACGGTGCGCGCTACGCGCAGGATGCGGTCATAGCTGCGGGCGGAGAGCCCCATGCTCTCAAACGCGCCGCGCATCAGCGCCTCCCCTTCCGCGCTCAGCGCGCAGAAACGCCGGAGCGCCCTGCTGTCCATGCGGGCGTTTGCCATCGTACCGTCGCCCCCGAAGCGGCTGCGCTGGATCTCTCTTGCGGCATTGACGCGCTTTTTAATCTCCGCGGAGCTCTCTGCGGGCGTTTTGCGCCGCAGCTCGTCGTAATCCAGTGCCGGGACCTCTACGATCAGGTCGATGCGGTCCAAGAGCGGACCGGAGATACGGCTGTGGTAGCGTCGGATCTCCTGCGGTGTGCAGCGGCAGCGCCCGGAGGGGTGCCCATACCAGCCGCACTTGCAGGGGTTCATCGCGCACACGAGCATGAAGCGTGCCGGGAAGGTCACCGTGCCCGCCACACGCGAGACGGTCACCTGTCCGTCCTCCATGGGCTGGCGGAGCACTTCCAGCACGTCCGACCGGAATTCCGGGAGCTCGTCCAGAAAGAGGACCGCGTTATGCGCCAGGCTGATCTCGCCCGGCCGGGGGAAGCTGCCGCCGCCGGCCAGTGCCGTGGCGGAGACCGTGTGGTGCGGGGAGCGGAAGGGCCGCGTGGAGACGATGGGGCGGCTGCGGCTCGTGAGTCCGGCGACCGACCAGATCTCGGTAGACTGGATCATTTCCTCCCGGCTCATGTCGGGCAGGATACCGGGCAGACGCTTGGCCATCATGCTCTTGCCTGCGCCCGGCGGGCCGACGAGCAGGACGTTGTGCCCGCCCGCTGCGGCGATCTCCAGCGCGCGCTTGACGTTCTCCTGCCCCTTCACGTCGGCAAAATCCGGAACGGGCGCGTCTTCGGCATGCACGTCCGGCGCCGGCGCCGGCGTGAGCTTCTCCTCGCCCTTCAGGTGCCGGATGAGCTGCGCCACCGTCTCGACCGGATAGACTGCCACGTTCTCGGCGAAGGCCGCCTCCGGCGCGTTCTCCGCCGGGACAAAGAGCTGTCTGATCCCGGCACGCTCGGCTGCGATGGCCATGGGCAGCGCCCCGGCGACAGGCCGAAGCTCCCCCGTGAGCGAGAGCTCGCCGAGAAAGCCGCAGTCCGAAGGGACGCCCCGGATCTCCCCGGAGGCGGCGAGGATACCGACGAGCATGGGCAGGTCATAGACCGTGCCCGCTTTTTTCTTGTCCGCCGGGGCAAGATTCACGGTCAGGCGGCTGACCGGGAAACGGTAGCCGTTGTTTTTGATGGCGGCGCGCACCCGCTCGCGGGATTCCTTGACCGCCGTATCCGGCAGACCCACGACATCAAAGGCAGGCAGGCCGTTGGAAATGTTGACCTCCACCGAAACGGGAAAGCCGCCGATCCCGCTCACGCCGAAGGAGCTGACCTTCGCGTACATACAATCATCCTCTCAACTTTAGCCCCTTCCGGGGCGGCGCAAAGCGCCTGAAAGGTTTTGCCGGAACAGAAGAAGGGTCGGTGGGATGAATCCCTCCGGCCCTTCTGGACCATCCTCCAAAGAGGGAAGATCCTATTCTTCCACTTTGCCGACGACGGCGATGTGCAGCTCATCCAGCTGCTTCTGCGTGACCTCGGAGGGTGCGCCCATCATCACGTCCTGCGCGCTCTTGTTCATCGGGAAGGGAATGACCTCGCGGATCGAATCCTCACCCGCGAGCAGCATGACCATGCGGTCCACGCCCGGGGCGATGCCGGCATGAGGAGGCGCGCCGTAGCAGAAGGCGTTATACATGGCGGGGAATTTCTTCTTCACGTCCTCCTCGCCGAGGCGGACCATCTCGAAGGCCTTGACCATGATCTCGGGGTCGTGGTTGCGCACCGCGCCGGAGGAGAGCTCCACGCCGTTGCACACGAGGTCGTACTGGTCGGCGGTGATGGTCAGCGGGTCGATCTCGCCGCGCTCGGCCTTCAGCAGCACCTCCAGCCCGCCCGAGGGCATGGAGAAGGGGTTGTGGCAGAACTCCAGCTCGCCGGACTCCTCGCCGATCTCGTACATCGGGAAATCGACGATCCAGCAGAACTCGTAGCGCTCCTTGTCCATGTGGCCGGGCACCGCCGCGCCGAGCATCCTGCGCATGACGCCGGCGGTTTTGACGGCCTGATCGTGCGTGCCCGCGGCAAAGAGGATCAGGCAATCCTCAAGGCTGCCAAGCAGCTTCTCAAGATCGCTGTACATCTTCTCGATATTCAGGAATTTAGCGACGCCTCCGACGAACTCGCCGTTTTCGACCTTCGTCCAGTAGGGCTTAGCGCCGGACTGCACTTCCACATCGGCGCAGAGCTTGTCGACCTGCTTGCGCGTCAGATTGGCGTGGGAGACGGCCACAGCCTTGACCGCAGCGGCCGAGGCAAAGGGGGCAAACTCCGTGTGCCTGACGGCCGCGGTGACGTCTTCGACCAGAAGGTCGATGCGCAGGTCGGGCTTGTCGGAGCCGTATTTCTCCATGGCCTCCAGATAGGGGATGCGCTTGAAGGGCGCGGAGGAGGCCACGTTATAAGTACCGTATTGGGCAAAGATCGGGGGCAGCACGTCCTCGAGCACGGCGAACACGTCGTCCTGCGTGGCGAAAGCCATCTCCATATCGAGCTGATAGAACTCGCCGGGGCTGCGGTCGCCGCGCGCGTCCTCATCGCGGAAGCAGGGGGCGATCTGGAAATAGCGGTCGAAGCCCGAGGTCATCAGCAGCTGCTTGAACTGCTGCGGCGCCTGCGGCAGCGCGTAGAACTTGCCGGGGTGCTTTCTCGCGGGCACGAGATAGTCGCGCGCGCCCTCGGGCGAGGAAGCGGTCAGGATCGGCGTGGTGATCTCGAGAAAGCCGTGCTCGGTCATCGCCTGGCGCAGCGCGGAGACCACCTTGCAGCGCAGGACGATGTTCTGCTTGACGGCGGGGTTTCTCAGATCCAGATAGCGGTATTTGAGGCGCTGGGCCTCGTCGGCCTCGCGGCTGCGGTTGATCTCAAAGGGCAGCTCGTTGTAGCGGCAGCGGCCGAGCACCTCGATCTTCTCGGGGACGACCTCGATATCGCCGGTCGCGAGTTTCGGGTTCTTGCTGGCGCGCTCGCGCACGACGCCTTCGACGGAGATCGTGGATTCCTTGTTGATGGCCTTGACGGTCTTCATCATTTCCTCGTTCTCAACGACGACCTGCGTGGTGCCGTAGAAGTCGCGCACGACGACGAAGGCAAAGTTGCTGCCCACCTCGCGCACGTTCTCCATCCAGCCGACGATCTTGACCTTCTGCCCGACGTGCTCCATGCGGAGCTCGTTGCAGGTATGGGTACGGGACTGCATCATTTCCAAATAACCTCGCTTTCTATGTAGGCTCCCCCTCCGGGGGAGCTGCCAGCCGCAAAGCTGACTGAAGGGGTCTCGCTTTCTTGATAGGCGCCCCTGTATAGGGGAAGCATATCTTATTTCTCCGAAATCACCGCCGCGCGGTTTCGCTCTTCCACGGCGGCTTTGATATAGGCGGCAGCGTCGGCGGGCGTCATCTTTTTCTGCTCGCCGGAGGCCATGTTCTTGACGGAGACGACGCCCTCGCAGACCTCGTCCTCGCCGAGCAGGACCGCGAAGGGCACGCCGATCTTGTCGGCATAACCGATCTTGGCCTTGAATTTTTTCTTTTCGCCGTAGAGCTGGGTGCGCACGCCGCCCTGGCGCAGCGCGGTCGCGGCAGCCACGGCCGGAGCAAGCTCCTCCGTCATCGGCAGCACCAGCGCGTCGCAGGGGGCGGTGACGATCTCGTCGGAGAGGAGCCCCTGCTCGCTGAGCACGTAGAACAGGCGGGTCAGGCCGATGGAGATGCCCACGCCGGGCAGCTGCTTGTCGGTGTAGTACTCCGCAAGATTGTCGTAGCGCCCGCCGGAGCAGACGGAACCGATCTCCGGGTGCTCGGTCATCTCGGTCTCGTACACGGTGCCGGTGTAGTAGTCGAGGCCGCGGGCAATGGTCAGGTCAATGGCAAAATTCTCCTCCGGGACGCCGAAGTCCTTGAGATACTTCGTCACGACGATCAGCTCGTCAAGCCCCTGATCAAAGGTCCCGTCCATGCCGCGGTACATCTCCAGCCGCGCGACGACCTCCGCGTTCGTACCGCAGATGGCCATGAAGTCCAGCACGTTCTCGCTCTTGTCGGGCAGCATCTTCACCTCGTCGATGAGAAGCTGCTTGACCTTCTGCGGCCCGATCTTGTCAAGCTTGTCCACGGTGCGCATAATCTCTCCGGCCTTTTCGCTCATACCGTTCATGGCGTAGAAGCCGTTGAGGAGCTTGCGGTTGTTGACGCGGATCTTGAACTTTTTCAGCCCCAGGCGGGTGAAGGTGTCGTAGATGATCGCGGGGATCTCCGCTTCGTTGAGGATGTCGAGCTTCCCGTCGCCGATCACGTCGATATCCGCCTGATAGAACTCGCGGAAGCGGCCGCGCTGGGCGCGCTCGCCGCGGTAGACCTTGCCGATCTGGTAGCGGCGGAAGGGAAAGCTCAAGTCCCCGTAATGCCCGGCGACGTACTTCGCCAGCGGCACCGTCAGGTCGAAGCGCAGCGCAAGGTCGCTCTCGCCCTTCTGGAAGCGGTAGATCTGCTTCTCGGTCTCGCCGCCGCCCTTGGCCAGCAGCACCTCCGCCGACTCGATGATCGGGGTATCCAGCGGCGTGAAGCCGTAGAGGGAATAGGTATCGCGCAGGACGCTCATCATCCGCTCCATCTTCATCTGCTCCTTGGGGGGCAGCTCCAGGAAGCCGGAGAGCGTGCGCGGGGTAACTTTTGCCATAAATATAACTCCTTAAAATAACAGCATTTGGCGCGGCATTGACTGCCGCGCCGAAAATGCGAGGTCTCTTGTTTTGTTCAGCGTTTCTGGGGATTGACGATGTTGCGCCAGTCGAGATCGCCGCGGCGCAGGCCCTGCACCAGAACCTCCGCGGTTGCCGCGTTGGTGGCGAAGGGGATCTGATACTGGTCGCAGAGGCGTTCGACCTTGTTGATGTCGTCAAAGCCCTTGGGGTTGGCCGGGTCGCAGAAAAAGAGCACCAGGTCGATCTCGTTGAAGGAGATCCTCGCGCCGATCTGCTGCGCGCCGCCCTGATCCGCGTGAAGGTACAGGGTGATGGGCAGCCCCGTGGCTTCCGAAACGAGCTTGCCGGTTACATGGGTGGCGCAGAGAGAATGTTCCGCGAGGATGCCGCAGTAGGCGATACAGAACTGGACCATCAATTCCTTCTTCCGATCATGTGCCATCAGTGCAATGTTCAAGCGCCGCTCACTTCCTTTATCCTTAATTTCATTATCAACTTATTATAAACCGAAAACTTTTCCCTTGCAACAATTAAAATAATTGAAACACAACTGCCCGCATACGGGATTTGAATCGCAGCCGCGTTATTTCAGCAGCCCCATCTCCGGCTCGGAGGTGTCGCTGTAGCTCTTGATGTTGATGTAGGCGTCCATGACCTGACGGGCCATGAACTGGGTGCTTGCGCCGGAAAGGCCGCGCTCCACGACGACCGCGATGGCCACCTCGGGATCGTCAAACGGCGCGTAGCACATGAAGATACCGTCGTTCGTGATATGCTCGCCCTTCTGGGCGGTCCCGGTCTTGCCGGCCACGTCCCAGGCGCAGTCGGCCCACCACTTGGCGTTGGCCTCGTTGACGGACCAGTCATGAAGCACCAGGTGCATGCCCTCGTGCACCGCGTCCCAGTTCCATTCGTCGGACTGGACGACACTCAGCACCTCGGCCTCGCGCTCATAGAGCACCTGGCTGTAATCGTAGCTGCGGATGGCCTTGAGGACAGAGGCGGAGTGGCGGTAGCCGGAGTTGGCAACGGTAGCGCAGTACTCGGCGATCTGCAGAGGCGAGAAGATGGAGTCGGACTGACCGATGGCCGCCTGCAGCGTGTCACCGATACGCCACGTGGTACCGGTATAATCGGAATGGTTGGCCGCGTTGGACATATTGCCGACGGTCTCCACCAGCTCGATGCCGGTCGGAACGCCGAGGCCGAAGGCGTGGGCGTAGGTGCCCATGTCGTCGATGCCGAGCTCGTGGCCGATGGTGTAGAAGAAGTAGTTGCAGGAGTCGCGCAGGGCGAAAGTGACGTTGTCCTCGCCGTGGGTCCAGTGCTCGTTGGGGTTGGAGCTTGCGCGCCAGATCCAGCATTCAGGCGCGTAGCCTTCCGCCGCGTAACGGGTGAAGACGCCTTCGCACTTGACCTTGAATTCGGTGTTGATGATGCCCTCGGTCAGGCAGGCCATGGCGACGCAGGGCTTGAAGGTGGAACCGGGGGCATAGGCGCCCATCAGCGCGCGGTTGAAGAGCGGCGCGTTGGGGGTCTCCAGAAGCTCGGCGTACTTCTCAATGATCGTGGACACGTCGAAGGTCGGCCAGCTCGCGATGGCGAGCGGCTCGCCGGTCTTGACGTTCACGACCACGATGGCGGCGCCGGTGATCTCGTCCTTCATGTCCGGGTCGTACTCGCCCGCGGCGGTACGCTCGGCGCGAAGCTGCGCGCGGTCGGCACGCATGATGTCGATGCCGTGGGCCAGGATCTTCTCGACCTGCTCCTGCAGGGCGATATCAATCGTCAGATAGACGTGGTGCCCGGGCTCCGGGTCTTTCAGATAGACCGTGGAGAGCACGGTGCCGGCGGCGTTGCGGTATTCGATCACCTCGCCGTCCTTGCCGTGCAGGTCGGTCTCAAAGGCGTATTCGATGCCGTCCTTGCCCACCACCGCGTCGTTGGCGTAGTCGAGCAGGGAGTAGCGCTCGAACTCCTCCTGGGTCATCAGGCCGACGTAGCCGAGCAGATGGGCCGCGTATTCGGTGCCGTAGTCCCGGGTGAAGGCTCGCTCGACCTCGATGCCGGAGAGCTTGTTCTCCATGATGGAGGAAATGAGCGCCATGCTCGCGTCCTCGACGAACATGTACTCCGCGGTGTTGACCGCGTAGCGCACGTTGATCGAATAGCGGACGCCCGCGATGATGCGCATCTCCTCGGAGGTGTAGCTGTTGTCGATGTTATAGCGGGTGCGCATATAGCTGAGCAGCTCGACCGCCGTGGGGTTTTCCGGCAGGGATTTGGCCTTGTCCTTGAAATAGGCCTGCAGCATGGTGCGCTGGATCTCGGTCATGTTCTCGTTGAAGGTAAAGGGAGGCTCCATGCTGATGGGAAGATCGTCCGTATAGGAGTCGCCGTAGCTCTGCACCATCTTCACCAGCTGCAGGATGATGCCGTTGGGATCGGGATTGGCAAAGAGCTTGGTCACGTCGATCTTCAGGTTGTAGCATTCCTTGTTGCTGACCAGGACGCGGCCGTAGCGGTCCAGGATATTGCCGCGCGCGGCGGTAACGGTGCGCTGGGTCTCGCTGATGGCGCTGGCCTGGTTGTAGTATTTCTCGCCTTCCACGATCTGCAGGTTATAAAGCCTGACCATGAAGATTGCGAGAATGACGATCAGCAGCACCGCGATGGCGGCGATGCGGCCGGTATGGATCAATTTTCTGCTCATGCAATTGCCTTTCTGAAAACCGGAATCTGAAACGTTTTTACTCGATCCACCTCGCAGGCGGGAGGAAGGCAAGGATGGAGAAGGGCATGGACCAGAGCGTCTGCAGAACTACGGTGCGGAACATCACCGTCGAGAAGGTGTCCAACGCCACCGTGTGCATCATCTGCACCAGCGCCGTGATCGCAAGCCCCAGCAGCGCAGCGCCCAGGAAGGCGAAGAAACGCCGGTTGATGAAATACGTGGAGATAAAGCCCGAGGCAAAGGCCAGAGCGGGAAACAGCACCGTGAAAAGGATCGTGTTCTCCACAAAGGCCATATCCGCGAAGATCCCCAGGACGAGACTGAACACCGCGCCCCAGGTCGCCCCCTCGAACATGCCGACCGCCACCGCCACCGCAGGCAGGATCATCGGGCAGACGCCCGCGATGCGAAGCTGGGTCAGCAGCATATTCTGCGTCAGCAGCGCCAGAAACAGGTACAGCGCGTACTGCAGCACCCGCCGTACCCGGATCTTGGAGAGGATCTCTCTGGCGATCAAATCCCTTAACTCGTTCACTGTTACTCAACCACCTGAAAATCCTTGATGATGAAGACCTGCACCAGCGCGTCCAGATCGCACTGGGGCTTGACCACGCCGTACTCGATCTGGCCGCCGGCCTCGCTCTGGACGCTCGAGAGCGTACCGATGACGAGCCCGGCCGGGAACGCGCCGCCGGAGCCGGAGGTCAGCACCTCGTCGCCGGTAAAGATCTGCGCGCCGTCGGCAAGGAAGGTGAGCTTTGCGGTCTTCTCACGCATCAGGGCGTACTCGCCCACGACCATGCCGGAGCTGCCGTTGGCGCCCACGTAGGCGCCCACGCTCATATCCACGTCGATGAGCGTGCTGACGGTCGCCCAAGTCGCGCCGAGCTCCGTCACCTGTCCGACCAGCGCGCCGTACTCGGTGATGACCGGGTCGTTGAGCTCGATGCCGTGGTTGGCGCCCTTGCTGATGGTAAAGGAGGACGACCAGTTTGAGGAGGACCAGAGCACCACCTTGGCCGACTCCAGAATGTAGTCGGTGTGCTTCTGGCGCAGGTAGAGCGCCTCGCGCAGCCTGACGTTCTCCTCCGAGGCCTCGATGCCGTCGCGGGCGGACTTCTGCGCGTCCGCGAGCTGGGCGCGGAGGGACTCGTTCTCCGCCATGAGCGAATCGTATTTATACAGATAGCCGTAGATACTGTTGAAGAGGTTGACCGTGGAGCTCAAAACCTTCTGCATCGGCGCGCTCAGCACGCCGGTCGCGTTGTGCACGATCCCGATCTGCCCGTCGCGCGCGGCGTTGCCGACGCCGATGAGCAGCGCCACCGCCAGCACGATCACGGCGATCCGGATCCCGTTTTTCTTCAGATACTCTTTCAAAGAAGTCCCACTCCCTGCTCTTTCAGCATTGCGTCCAGCCTGCACAGGGGCAGGCCCATCACATTAAAAAAGTCGCCTTCGATCCCCCGCACAAACAGCGCGCCCAGGCCCTGCGCCCCATAGGCGCCGGCCTTGTCCATGGGTTCGCCGGTTTCGATGTAGCGCCGGATCTCGTCCTCCGGGATATCCCGGAAATGCACGGCCGTGCATTCGCACGCCAGCCGCTCCACGCCGCCGCGCAGCACCGCCACGCCGGTGTAGACGTGGTGGGTGTTCCCGGAGAGGCTGCGCAGCATCGCCGCGGCCTCCTCGCGGGAATGGGGCTTTCCGAAGGGGCGGCCGTCAAACCAGACGATGGTATCCGCCGCAACGACGACGTCGTCCTCCCCCGCTGCGGCGGCCACTTCCTCCGCCTTTGCGGCGGCCAGCGCCGTCACCAGTTCCCGGGGTCCTGCCCCCTTCGGGGGATCCTCCTCCCCTTTCGCGGGGAGGATCCTCAGATTTTTCACGCCCAGCATCTCCATCAGCTCCTTGCGCCGCGGAGAACCGGAAGCAAGTATAAAATTCATAGCACTCCTTTTCGGCCCGCCTTTGCGGGGCTTTCGCAGGCAAAGGGCGCGCAAGCGGCATAGGGGGGGCTTTCCCCCTTATTCCACGCCCCGGTAATACAGCCCTCTCGTCAGGATGTTGGGCCGGTAGTCGGAGAAACCGAGGTGGCCCTTGGCGACTTCGACGCACTCTCTCGCGCTCTCCGTGGAGAACAGCAGCCGCAGGCCCCACAGGCCGGTGCCGTAAAGATCGTCCTTTTTGTCCGCCAGATACAGCTTGTGCGCGTTGTAGATCACGGTGCGCTCGCCGGGCTCGGCGACCACCGGGAACACAGAGCCCATACGGTCGGCCAGCTCCCCGGGCAACGAGACGCTGCGGCCGGAGGTGTTTTTCAGCAGATTCTGATCCGAGACCATGACCGGCAGGCGGCCGTAGATGATGGCCTCGGTGTCGATGGGCTTGGGCATATCGCGGATCTGGCTCAGCCTCAGCTCGAAGGAGGCCGTCGCGGACAGGAAGCCCGCCTCCTGCAGCACTTCCATCGTATAGCCGTTGAAGGCGTTGAGGCCGAAATCGCCGCGCAGCCGGAAGCCGGCGCTGCGGGCGAGCGCGATCTGGCCGAGGTTTCCGACCAGCGCCTCGTTCACGCCGCGCGCAAAGAGCTTCTGCAGCGTTTCGTAGAGCGGGCGCAGCTCCTCGTCTGTGACCACGCGGGGCAGCACCGCCACCGGCACCGCTCCCTGGTTGACGAAGGGAAGCACGCGTTCAAAATGCTCCGCCATCAGCGCGGCGGGTACGTACAGGTAATCCGGCTTCAGCTCCGCCAGCTCCGTCGTGAGCTGCTCCTCGCTGCGCACCTGGAAGAGGATCTTCGGGTCGCCCAGCGGCACGCAGTTCTTCGGCGGCAGCGGCAGCGCCCCGTGTGCGCGCACGGGAGGCTTGGCCCGCTCCTCGGAGATCTGGGAAATCAGCTCCCGGCGCAGGCGGTTGATCTCCGCCGCGGGGAGGAACAGGCCGGGATCGGTCTTGGCGCGGTTCTCCACCACGCTGTACGGCGTGCCGCCGGTCTTGAACATCTGTTCGGTCAGATAGCCGTCGGTCAGGCCCTGGCGTCTCGCCCGCTCGGGCACCGCGCCGAAGGTCACGGCCTTGTGTCCCTCGTCGTCAAAGGCGATGGCCCGGATGGGCGTGCCCTTGGCGGCCACGGTATAGAAATGCACCGGCACCCGGCGAAGCTCGCCGTCTGCATAGGCCTTGCGGGCGGTGGTAAAGATCGCCTCGTCCGCGCGGTCCTGCTCGGTGCGCATTCCCAGCATGTCCTGTTTGTCGCCGTTGAAATAGCCCTGCGTAAAGCCCTGGCGGGAGAAGGCCTGCTCGAGAAGCTGCATCTCCTCCTTCGTCGGCTTCCTGTGCTCCTTGAGCGCCTTGGCATAGATCCCGGTAACGATGGCGGTATACTCGGGCCGCTTCATGCGCCCCTCGATCTTCAGGCAGGCGACGCCCGCCTGCTCCAGCTCGTCGAGCCGGTCGACGAGGCAGTTGTCCTTCAGGGAGAGCGGGTGCTCCTCCTTGCTGCCGGTAAGCGTGTACTGCATGCGGCAGGGCTGGGCGCACATGCCCCGGTTGCCGCTGCGCCGCCCGATCATGGCGGACAGGTAGCACTGGCCGGAATGGCAGAAGCACAGCGCCCCGTGCACGAAGACCTCCGTCTCGATGGCGGCGCGGGAGGTGATGGCGCGGATCTGCTCCAGGCTCAGCTCCCTTGCGAGCACGGCGCGGGTAAGCCCCAGCTCCGCCGCGGCCTGGACGCCCGCGAGATTGTGCAGACTCATCTGGGTGCTCGCGTGAAGCGGGATGTCCGGCAGGGCCTTTCGGATCGCCTTGATCAGTCCCAGATCCTGGATGATAATGCCGTCAGCCCCCAGATCGGAGGCGAGGCCGGCCGCACGCACGGCGCTCTCGACCTCCCGGTCGTTGACGAGGGTGTTGAGCGTCACATAGACCTTGCAGCCGCGGATGCGGCAGTAGCGCACAGCTTTTTCAAATTCTTCGTCGGTAAAGTTTTTGGCGCCGCGCCGGGCGTTGAAATCGCCCATGCCGAGATATACGGCGTCCGCTCCATTCTGCACGGCGGCGATAACGGCCTCGGGAGAGCCGGCCGGCGAAAGCAGCTCGATCATCTCTTCGCTCCTTTTTGTCTTTTTCACAGCCGGAGCGCGTTCCGGCTCCGAGCGTCGGGATGGCCACACGGGCCGGGCCGCCCGTCCCCGGACGGCAGGAAAGCGGGAGGCGCCGCCCCGACGACGGCGTACTACCGCTATAATACAGGGTATTATAACACACAGCTCCCTATTGCGACAAGTCAATTTTGATGGTATAATACTTTTCGCTTGTAAAATATTTTTGAATCTTGAGGCAAAGACAGGAAAATGCAGGGAAGCAACGCAGAAAAAACCATCAGCGCCAGGGCTTTGGACAAGCTCGTCGCCGCCCATGACGGGGACGTGGCGCTGCTGTATCTCTACCGGCTGCAGAGCGGCAGCCGGGATCCGGAGCAGGCCGCCGAAGCCCTCTGCCGCACGATGCGGGAGATCGGAGAGGCGGAGGAAAAGCTGCGCCGGCTCGCGCTGCTGCCCGAGGACAGCCCGGAAGCGCAGGCTCCCGCGGCGGGGACGGCGCGGCGCGCGCTGCTCCCCCCGGCGGAGGAGCCGCCCGAGTACCTTGCGGAGGATGTGACGCGCCGCAGCCGTGAAGACCCCGCCTTCTCCGCGATCCTCGCCGAGGCCGCGCGGGTCATGGGGCGGAACCTCTCCAGCAACGACACCAAGGTGCTTTTCGGCGTGTACGACTATCTGGGGCTGCCGGCCGAGGTCGTCTTTATGCTGCTGAGCTACTGCGCCGAGCAGTTCAACGAGCGCTACGGCTCCAGCCGCCGCCCCAGCGCGAGGGCCATCGAAAAGCTCGCCTACGAGTGGGCGCGGCAGGAGATCCTGACCCTCGAGCAGGCGGAGAGCTACATCACCGCCCAGAAGGAACGGCGCGGCGAGACGGGCCGGATCAAGGCGCTTCTCAACATATACGGCCGGGAGCTCACGGCCACCGAGGAAAAATACATCGCGTCCTGGCTGGACATGGGCTTTCACGAGGAGGCCATCGCCATCGCCTACGACCGCACGCTGACCCAGACCAACGCCCTCAAATGGCCCTATCTGAATAAGATCCTCCTGAGCTGGCACGAGAAGGGCCTGCACACGGCCAGGGAGATCGAGGAAAAGGACGGCCGGCGCCCGGCGCCCAGGCGCGGCGCGCAGGGCGAGCAGAAGCCTGTGGACATGGACGCGCTCAGAAAGATCATCGACAAGATTTAAGGGGAGATCTCAATGCCCTACGACGGACAGCTTCTGGCCCGCGCCAGAGCGGAATTGGATAAAACCCGCGCGGAAAACGAGGCCGAGCATACGCGCAGGACGGCGCTGTGCTACGCCCGCATCCCGGAGCTCGGGCGGATCGACGGCGAGATGCGCCGCCAGATGCGTGAGCTGCTGCAGCTTACGATCCGGCGCCCGGCGGATATGGCGGCGCAGATCGCCGCGCTCGAAAGGCAGAATCTCGAATCCCAGGCAAGACGCGCGGAGCTGCTGGTGGAAAACGGGCTGCCCACGGACTACCTCGACGAGATCGTGAGCTGCCCCAAATGCCGCGATACCGGCAACGGCCCGCAGGGTCCCTGCGAGTGCCTCGACCGGCTGTACAACCGGGAGCTGACGAAGGAGCTGGGCGTGCTGCTGCGCAGCGGGGACGAGTGTTTTGAAAACTTCGATCTCTCGCTCTACCCGGACGTCTTCGACCCCGTGCGCCGCTGCGTGCCGCGGGAGCTCGCGGAGATCGCGCTGGTGAGCTGCCGGAAATTTGCGGATAACTTCCCCGCAGTCGCCTCGAACCTGCTGCTGCAGGGCGCGCCGGGGCTGGGCAAGACCTACCTCTCCGCCTGTATCGCCCGGGTGGCGGCAAAGAAGGGCTGTTCGGTCTGCTACGATACCGCCGTCTCCGCCCTCGGCGCCTTTGAGCGGCAGAAATTTGCCCGCACGCCGGAGGAGCAGGAGCAGGCCGCGCGCCGGGTGGAGCGCATGCTCTCCTGCGATCTGATGATCCTGGACGACCTCGGCACCGAGATGGTCACGCCCATGTCCGTCAGCGCGCTCTATACACTCGTCAACAGCCGCCTTGTCAGCGGAAAAAAGACCATCATCAGCACCAATTGCTCCGACGCGGAGCTTGAAAAGCTCTACGGAGGCCAGATCGCTTCGCGTCTGGCCGGGGAGTTCCTCTGCCTGCCCTTCGCGGGGGAGGACATCCGCCGTATGCGGCGCGGATGAGCCGGCGGCCGTTTGGGCCCGTTCTTTGAAAAACTTGACATTTTGCTTGTAATCCGTGCTTTCAGCCGTTATAATCAATCCGGTGCTTCAAAAATCAGAAACAAAAAGGGAGGGTTCCCTATGGCCCAGAACAGACGCCGCTTCGGCGACCGCAAGGAAGGCCGCCTGCTCCGCTCGCTGCCCGGCTTTGCCAAATTCATTCCCTTCATCATGCCCCAGCGCAACGACCGATGCATCCACTATGAGGAGAGCTTCGAGATCACGCCGCTCGACCGCCGCCTCCGCGCGCTGCGCGTGGACGGTTACAAGGGCATCGGCATCCTGCACTTCCTCATTGCCGCCTATATCCGCTGCATCTCCATGCTGCCCGGCGTCAACCGCTTTGTAGTCGGCCGCCGCATCTACGCGAGGAACAACATTGAGATCGTCATGACCGTCAAGCGCTCCATCAGCCTTGACGCGACCGAGACCACCATCAAGGTCCAGTTTGAGCCGACGGACACCATCTTCGACGTTTACCGCAAGATGAATGAGAAGATCGAGGAGATCAAGACGTCGAACGACAACAACAATACCGAGGACGTGGCGGATTTCTTCGCCCGCATGCCGCGTTTCCTGCTCCGCTTCGCGCTGGCCGTCATCCGCGTGCTGGACTATTTCGGATGGCTCCCCCAGTCCATCCTGGACGCGAGTCCCTTCCACGGCTCCATGATCATCACCGACCTCGGCTCCCTGCGCATCGGACCCGTGTACCACCATATCTACAACTTCGGCACGCTGCCGGTCTTTATCGCCTTCGGCGCGAAATACCACAAGTATGAGATCAACCGCAAGGGTCAGGTGGAGGACAACAAGTACATCGACACCAAGCTGGTTCTGGACGAGGGCATCGTGGACGGGCACTATTACGCCCAGCTCCTGCAGGCCTACCGCTATATGTTCCAGCACCCCGAGATCGTGGAGACCCCGCCGACCCGCGTCAACGAGGACATCTTCTGAGTCCCGGCACATAGCGAAAGAAAAACCTCCCGCCGTCGGCGGGAGGTTTTTGGCTGTCGGGAAAGCCCTAACGAATTTATTATATGATGAAGTCCTTCTTCCTGTCAAGGCTTTCCCCGTCAATTTGACGGTTCTATCTGTTTTTTCAGCATCGCGCACAAGTTCTTTTTGTTAAGTTTGTACAGTATTGCTCTTGCTTTTCTCGGGTCGATTTGCTATATTATAGCCAGAAAGGGTGAGAACCCAATGTACATATAAGACCGGCCCAAAACAATATGGGCAAAGGCGAGCTGACCGGGATCAGGCAGCGGGAACGACGGCAAACAGCTTATCTCGCTTATGAGATCGGATCGATGGATCCTCCTTAAGTGCCATGACGGTGTCCCGACAATGACAGGCCAGCGAAAAATCTGAAGAAAGAGAGGTAACCAGGATGTTAGATACCAAGAATTCGGAGAGCTAAGCCCTGATCGTGTGAGAAATTTGTGAGAGTCACGGTCAGGGCTTAGTTCTTTTTTTATGGAAAAATGCCGGAGCAATCGCCCCGCACGGCTTGGCGGCGGCTTTCCTCCCGGCGCCGTCCCGAAATGCTGAAATACGCAATTGTTTCCTCCGACCTCTCCTCACTGGGTGAGAATCTGTCCATCCCCACACCTTGACCCCTCCGGCGTTTCCTTTTTTCCGTCCCGTTATGGGGCGTTTTTTGTTGCCATTTTCCGGAGAGTGGACTATACTCTTCCTCAGAAACGGAGGCGGAAGCATGGCTCTGGTACTTCTCTACAACATCAACGAGGACGCAAAACGGCAAAAGATCGGCCTTGCCGCATGGAAGCTCGGCATCGAGGCGCGCGTCGTCTCCCCCGCGGAGTACGCGCAGCCCATCGGCCTGCTGCTGGGGCTTCCGGGCTTCTCCCCCGTTGAAGAGGCCGCCGAGCCCTTCTCGGCGGAGATGCTGCTGATGCACGGCCTGTCCTCCGCGCAGTTTTCCGCCTTTCTCGACGCGCTGCGCCGCAGCCGCGCCGCCGTCGCGCTCAAGGCCGTGGCGACCGAGCACAACGTCGCCTGGTCCTCCGCCGCCCTCTGCCGCGAGCTTCAGCGGGAGCACGAGGCCATGCGCCGCGCGGGCGGGAGCGTACATAAAAAATAGCGCTTCCCCTGTGGAAGCGGGCAAAAAGGGATCGCCGCAGCTTTTTCGCTGCGGCGATCCCTTATTTTCCCTATTCCGCTTCCGCCGCGAGCTTTCGCAGCGCGGCGAGCTTCATGGCGGCGCAGAAGATCTGCATGGCCTGCTCGAGCTGCCCGACCGGAGGCAGCGTGGGCGCCACGCGGATATTGCTGTCCTGCGGGTCCTTTCCGTAGGGATAGCTCGCGCCGGCCTTGGTGAGCGTGAGCCCCGCGTCGCGGCAGAGCCGCCAGGTCTCCATGGCCGTGCCGGGCAGAACGTTGACGCTGATAAAATAGCCGCCCACGGGCTTTTCCCAGGAGGCAATGCCCAGCGGCGCGATCTCACGCTCAAGCATCCCGAGCACGCAGGCAAACTTCGGCGCAAGGATCCCGGCGTGCTTCCTCATCAGCGCAAGCACCCCCTCCCTGTCCTTCAGGTACCGGACGTGGCGGAGCTGGTTGACCTTGTCGTAAGAGATGATCTGCACAGTCAGCAGCTTCACCATGCGCGCCAGGTTCTTCTCGCTGCAGGCAAAGCAGGACACGCCCGCGCCGGGGAAGGTGATCTTGGAGGTGGAGGCAAATTCAAAGACCATGTCGCCGTTTCCAACGCTCTCGCAGGCGGAGAGGATATCCGGAAAGGGGATAAAGTCCGTCGCGAACTCGTGCACGCAGTAGGCGTTGTCCCACATGAGCAGGAAATCCTCCGCCGCGGGCTTCATGGCCGCGATGCGCCGTACCGTCTCCTCGCTGTAAACGATCCCGTCGGGGTTGGAAAACTTCGGCACGCACCACATACCCTTGACGGCCTCGTCGCGGATCAGCTCCTCCACCAGATCCATATCCGGCCCCTCCGGCGTCATGGGCACGGTGACAAGCTCCATGCCGAAGCTCTCGGAGATCTTGAAATGCCGGTCGTATCCGGGCGCGGGACAGAGCCAGCGTACCTTTTCCGCCCGGCTCCAGGGTTCGCCGCGCACACCGCTTAGGAAGGCCGCGGCAATCACCTGATACATCAGCAGCAGCGACGCGTTTCCGCCCACGAAGACCTGCTCCGGCCTTACGCCGAGCAGATCGGCAAACAGCTTCCGGCAGGCGGGCAGCCCCTCCAGATTGCCGTAATTGCGCACGTCGATCCCGTCGCAGAGATAATCGCTGTCGCTCCTGAGAAGATCCATCATCGGGCTCACGAGGTCGAGCTGTTCCCTGCCGGGCTTGCCCCGGGCAATGTTCAGCGAAAGCCCGAGCTCCCTGAGCGCCTCATAGTCCGCTTCCGCGGCCGCGAGCGCCGCTTGCCGCTCGGTCTTCGACATCTGCGAATATGCTTTCATATTTTCCACCCTTTCCCCGGTACGATATGCAGGATTTCCGCATATTGGCGCATATTATAGCATAGGGTCCCCCGCTGTTCAAGTTTTCAAAGGCTCTTTTTCCGCGATCTTTTTCCGCGCCTTTTCTACCATATGCCCCGGAGGGAGCATTTGCTCTCTCCGGGGCGATCATTTGTCGGGTCAAAGGCGAAACGCTCTCCGGCGTTCCGACCCGCGCGCAGCATCACGCTTCCTTGTATTCCCAGACCGGATGGGCGTCCAGCTCGTCCAGCTTCAGATCGACCTGCATGGAGCCGCCGGCGCCCTCATACTGGAAGTGCCACCACTCGGTGGTCAGCAGCGTAAAGCCGCAGGAGAGCATGATGTTGGTCATATATTCCATGTTCTCCCGCACCACGTCGGACCACTGCTTGCTGTTGAAGCGGGCGGCGTCGTTGGAGAAGGTGTGCATGGGTGTGGGCATCACGAGCTCCTTGCCGGTCTTGAGGTCGATCAGGCTCATATCGATCGCCCGGCCGAGCTGGTGCCAGGAGTTGCCGTTATAGGGGTTGGCGATGAACCAGCCGTTCTGCACCGCGTCGTAGAGCTTGAACTGCGCAGATTTGGGGCGGTAGGCGTCGTAGACCTTGATGGTGTAGCCGTCGGCGCGGAAGATCTCGTAGGCCTGCCGGAGATGCGCCGCCGTGCTCTCCTCCATCATCGGGATGGGGGGATAGAGCGCCTCGCCGGTGATGTTGTTGCGCGAGGCGAACAGCAGCTCGAACTCCGCCTCCGGCAGGTACATCCGCAGATCCACCGCACCGTTGAGCGTGCGGTAGGCGCTGTCGCAGAAAAGCACCTTCACCGGCGCATAGGCGAAGCGGCCGATGGGGAGCTTGCAGTAGTAGAAGTCCCCTTCCCTGCCGTAGACCGTCACCTGGCTGCCGGGGGAGAGCATGAAGACCGTTCTGGCTTCCTCCTCGGGGAGCGTGCGGCAGGCGACCTGCGCGCCGGCGCAGGTATAGAGCGGGCGGCTCTCAAATTCGAGAAAGCGTTCCCGGCCGAGCGCCTTGCTGAGGCGGGATGCGTCCCGTTTGGCTCTGAGATCCTCGTCCACCGGGTCGATCATCCAGGAGCTGACCCAGACCTCCATCCCGCCGGGCAGGCGGAGCAGCGTGTCTTCCCCGTCCTCGCGCAGGTATTCCGCCTGTACGCCGTCGGGGATCGCGCCGAGGAAAGCATCCTCCGGTTCGCCCGGAGCGGAATAGCAGTTGGTCATGCCCACGGTGGTCTCATAGAGCACCGCGTCGGGCGAGAACGTAGGGATCGGGCTCATCTCCGGCGTGGGCACGGGCGTCTCCGTCGGGACCACCGCGCCCGGCCCTTCCACACCGCAGCCGGAGAGCAGCGGAAGCAGGCTCGAAGCGGCCAGCCCCAGCGCCATAGCGGCGCCGCCGCGAAGAAATTCCCTTCTTGTGATCTCTTTCATGCGCTTCTCCCCTCGTGCAGATCATCGGATGATCGGCGGTCCTGCCGGAAGGCCCGCTTTCCCTGGGCCGGTTCAGCCCTTGACGTAGGCCCAGTTTGCGATCTCCTCATAGCTGCGGTCGTAATAGTACAGATCTCCCTGCCCGGGATGGGCCATGGAGAGCTCGGTATCGAAAATATGCGGCTCGCCGTTGCGCACGATCTCCACCCAGCCGTGGGGCATGACGTTCGAGCCCACATGGCCGGAGATCACGATGGCGTCCACGCCGATGGCGCGCACCAGCATGCAGTAGGCCGAGGCGTAGCTGTAACAGTTGCCCTTGCCGGTGGCCAGCATATCGGTGGCCTCGTCCACGAGCCAGGGGGTCTCCCCCGCCTCGTAGGGCTCCCGGCGGACGTATTTGAAGTTGTCGCGCACATAGCGGTAGAGGGTGAGAAGTTCTTCCTCCTCGTCCATCCCCTCGACCAGAACCTTATCCAGCGTTTCCGCCACCAGCGCATCCAGCTCGGGCGAGCCGGAGGTGTACCAGCCGTTCCGGTCGAAATAGAGGTTTCCGACCTCCGTATCCCGCAGGACGCGGCCGTCCGCGCCGATCCAGCTCAGGCGCCAGCCGATCATCCGCCTGCCCTCCTGCAGCTTCTCGGCGGGCGTACTGTCCGTCCAGAGCTCCCGGTCCTCATGCTTCTCGTATTCGTGGGGGATGCAGGCCTCGATCATATCCCAGTAGCCCTCCTCCGAGGGATAGAGATCCACCGGGCAGCCGACCTGCAGGATACGCGCGCCGGGTCTTTCCGCGCGTCCGGTGATGCGGTTGATGATACCGGCGGTCTCGGCCCGGGTCAGGATCTCGTCGGCGTTGGCCTTGACCTTTTTGCCGCTCTCGATCCAGCCCTGCTCCGCCGCCGTGCAGCAGGCGTCATAGAAAGGCTGCCCCGGCTCCAGATCGGCAAAGACGTATCCCTCCTTCGCCGCGGGGTACAGGGTCGCCAGCATTTCCAGCAGCTCGCCCCGGGTGATGGCCTCGTCCGGGTGCAGGCGGCTGCCGGAGATCACGCCCAGCTCCCGCAGCGCCGCGGCCGCCTTGGCGTATGGCGCTTTTTTGGCCACGTCCAGGAAGCTGCCGCTGCCGGAGGGTTTGCCCAGCAGGATATGCAGCATGGTCACCGCGTCGGAACGGAGCATCGGGTCCTGCGGGCGGTAGTACCCGTTCTCATCCGGGAAGAGGTAGACGGGATGCTCCTTCGTCTCGAGCGCAATGGCATAATCCGCCGCGTACCAGACGTCCTCGTGGACGGTGATGCTATCGCGCTTCTCGGTATTCCCCTGCTCGTCGCGCCAGCGCAGGAAGGTATATCCCTCGATCTCCTCCGGCACGAGGAGCGTATGTTCCTCGCCGAGGCGGACGCGCTCGATGCTCTCCCCATCCGGGGTCAGATAGTGCACCGTTGCCCAGCTCTTGCTCTTGTGATCGTGGTAGAGCCAGGCGCCAACGGCGCCGAGCACCACGGCGACAGCCAGCAGGACGAACAGGGTAACTTTCAGATAGATGCGGAAGCTTGTTTTCATAAGAAGGAACCGGTCCTTGTCAGGTTTCTATAACGGGATTGTCACAATATGATACTATACCATACCGTTCCCTCTTTTTCCAGCCCCTTCTTTGCGCTTTCGGCAGGGATCGGAAAAAGAAAAAGGGGATGTGATCATCTCACATCCCCCAAAGCCTGTCAAAGCGATTCCGGCCGGTCGGATCGGATTTCGATTCCGCAGCTATCGAGCCGCTCCTCCGCGTCTGCCGCCGTGTGCTCAGCCCCTGCGGCCGCCCATGCCGCCCCAGCCGCCGCGCATACCGCCCATGCCGCCGCCCATCATCTGGACGGGGATGGTGCTGACCTGCTGGCCGTTGCAACAGACCGTGCCGCCGGTGAAGGAGACGCTGCCGTCCACGTCAAAGCAGGAGTTGCCGGTGACGGAGATCGTCCCGCCGGTAATGCTCAGATCGCCGTTGGAATCCACGCCGTCGGTATCGCCGGCGCCCATGCTGATGCTGATCTCGCCGCCGTTCACCGTGATGGAAGCCCGGTAGAAGGAGGACTTGTTGGCGGCGTTGACGCCGTCGTCGGAGGCCTGGATCGTTAACTCGCCGCCGTTGATGAGGACGCAGGTGCTCTCAATGCCCTCGCTGGCGCTGATAGAGAAGGTGCCGCCGTCGATCTGGAGAAAGCTCACGGCGTGAAGGCCGTCGTCGGAGGCCCGGATCGTAAACTCGCCGCCGGAGATGAAGAGAAAGCCCTTGTCGGCCGCCTCGTTGTTGTCTGTGTGCAGTCCGTCCTTCCCGGCCGTCAGCACAAAGCTTCCGCCGGAGATGCGGATGGAGTCCTTCCCTTCCAGCGCGTGGGAGGCGGCGTTGATCACGTAGCTGCCGCCGGTGACCTTCAGATCGTCTTTGGAGACGACGCCGTTGGCGGTGGAGTTCACGGTCAGCGCAGCGCTGCCGTTGAGCGTCAGATCGGCCTTCGAGTAGATCGCGCCGTCGGTTTTGGTCTCGCCGTCGCCGGTGAAGCTGCCCGTTACGACGAGGCTGCTGTCAGAAACGGTCGTGACGAAAACCTTGTCCGCACTCCGGACGTAGATACAGGGGAAATCGCTGTTGAAGATGTTCACGCCGTCCAGCACCAGCTGTACCTTTGCGTCCGGCGCGTCTACAACGACGGTGCATTCCGAGGCGCTGCCGCTGATGACGTAGACGCCCTCCTCGGTGATCGTGAGGTTTTCCCCGTCGCTGACGGTGAGCGCTTTCGCCCCGCTCAGCTCCGGGCTCTGGTCCAGATCCCGCTCGGTGAAAAGCTCACCCGCGTCGACAAGGCTGTCGCTTGTGCCCGCCGCCATCGCCGTGGCGCCGAGAGAGGGAAGGAGCGCCGCGAACAGGCAGGCGACCAGCACCGGCGCGAGGATCTTGTATTTCCATTTGCTCTTTTTCATGAGTTATTACCGTCCTTTCTGCTTTCGATGGTCCCATCTTAGCCGATAAACCTTAGGACGACCTTAAACTGTGAAAAGAAAATATGCCTTTCCTCCCGGACGGATTTCCGGACACGGCGCGGCGCAGAACAGGGACGCGCCGGCAGTTTCTGCCTGTCGTATATTCATATGCGATCCGTATTGTAATTATCATATTATATGTATTTCCTTTTTTATCTTTCCTGTGCTATGCTTCAGCCGTGGTCAGGAAAGACCAACATCCGAAACGGAAAAGAGGCGTTGATCATGAAGAAGCTGTCCAAGCTGGTGAAGGAATACTACGAGAGCTTTTCCCGCCGGGAGGGCTGAGCGCTTTTCCCTTTGAGAGGAAGCGCCAAAGCTGTCATGATTTTTGAAAAGGAGTGTTTTTCATGAAAAAACTGTCTAAACTGTTCAAGGAGTACTACAAAAGCTTTTCCCATCGGGAGGGCGCCTGAGCAGCATTCCATAAAAGGATAACAGGATCCGGGGGATCCTTCCACGTGCTCGGAAGGGTCCCCCGAATCCAATGGCCAGGATGGAGACAGGCCGCGAAAGAACGCCGTCGCAGAGAGCCGGGGCTGGTGGGAGCCCGGTACGGGCGCTTTCGCCCGGCAACACTCCGGAGCCGCGAACCCAAAGCGAGAGCAAGTAGGGGAGCCGTAAGCGCTGCGTTAAAGCGCAGGGGGCAGCCCCCCACGAGTGACCGCGCAGGCGGTAAGAAAGGTGGCACCGCGGACACGCAGCCGTCCGTCCTTTTGCAATGGGTAAGAGCGTCTGAGCATCTGCCGGCTTCCCGGCCGGATCGCGCCGAAAGCCGACGCGAGATGCGCGCAGGCGACCGGTCTGATCATAGCCTTACCCCGGGGACAGGCTGCCATTTGATCCGGAGGTGTCTTTTTTATGTGCTGTATCATGGGTTTTCAATCCAGGCTGTATACGCCGGAGCAGATCCGGCCCTTCTTTGACCGCACCAAATCCCGCGGCCCCGACGATACGCGGATCGAGCCGATCCCGGGCGGACTCCTGTGCTTCCACAGGCTGGCCATCATGGGGCTCGACGAGCGGGGCATGCAGCCCTTCTCCCGCGGCGCGGGCAAGGTCGTGTGCAACGGCGAGCTCTACGGCTGGCGCAAACAGCGCGAGGAGCTGGAAAAGCTGGGCTATTCCTTCACGAGCGATTCCGACTGCGAGCTGCTGCTGCCGCTGTACGAGCAATTCGGGACTGGGATGTTCGCCCGGCTCGACGCCGAGTTTGCGCTGATCCTCTACGACGGCGCGCAGGACCGCCTGATCGCGGCGCGCGACCCCATCGGGATCCGTCCGCTCTACTACGGCACCTTCTCCGACGGCAGCATCGCTTTCGCAAGCGAGGCGCAGAATCTTGAGGGGCTGTGCGATCGCATCCTCCCCTTCCCGCCCGGCCATTACTACGACGGCAGGGACTTTGTGCGCTACGCGGATCTGACGACAGTGGAGCGCTTTTGCGGCGACGATCTGGACACGGTCTGCCGCGGCATCCGGGAAAAGCTCATCGCCGGCGTGGAGAAGCGGCTGGACGCGGACGCGCCGCTGGGCTTTCTGCTCTCCGGCGGGCTGGACTCCAGCCTGGTCTGCGCCATTTCCGCCAAGCTCCTCGGCAGGAAGATCCGCACCTTTGCCATCGGGATGGACCAGGACCCCATCGACCTGAAGTACGCGCAGATCGCAGCGGACTACATCGGCGCCGAGCACACCGCCTTCACGATGACGCGCGAAGACGTGCTCGCGGCGCTGGAGGACGTGGTGCGGCTGCTGGGCACATGGGACATCACCACCATCCGCGCGAGCCTCGGCATGTACCTCTGCTGCAAGGCGATCCACGAGAACACCGACGTGCGCGTCCTGCTGACCGGCGAGATCTCCGACGAGCTTTTCGGCTACAAGTACACGGACTTCGCCCCCTCCGCCGAGGCCTTCCAGGCCGAGAGCAAGAAACGGATCGACGAGCTGCATATGTACGACGTGCTGCGGGCGGACCGCTGCATCTCCGTCAACTCTCTGGAGGCGCGCGTGCCCTTCGGGGATCTGGATTTCGTGCGCTACGTGATGCGCATCGACCCGGAAAAGAAGCTCAACCGCTACCGCATGGGCAAATACCTGCTCCGACGCGCTTTTGAAAAGGATGAGATCCTGCCCCCGGAGATCCTCTGGCGGCAGAAGGCGGCTTTCTCCGATGCAGTCGGACACTCCATGGTCGACGACCTGAAGGCCTATGCCGAGACGGTTTACAGCGACGAAGCCTTCCGCGCGGGCTGCGCGAAGTACAGCTACTGCCCGCCCTTCACCAAGGAGAGCCTGCTGTACCGGGATCTCTTCGAGAAGTATTATCCCGGCCAGGCGGAAATGATCCGGGACTTCTGGATGCCCAACCGGGAGTGGGAGGGCTGCCGGGTCAACGATCCCTCCGCCCGCGTGCTGTCCAACTACGGCGCGAGCGGCGAATAACCCCGCTTTGTGAAACACGATCCCTTGTCCGAAGGATGGGAAACCCTTTTCCCATTCTATGGACAAGGGATTTTTCGTTTGTTATAATGAATCCATCTGTAAAGGGCAGAAAACCAACAACCATTCAAGGAGGAAGATACCATGAGCGAAATCATCAAAGCTGCACAGGCCCTCTCTGACGAGGATCTCGGCGCCGTCGCCGGAGGCGTTACGAAAAACTATCTCGCGGCTCTGGACGTGATGGCCGGCAAGTACGGCAACGGCGAGGAGCGCAAGGCCCGTCTGGCCGCCGCCGGCTACGACTTCTGGGCCGTGCAGCATCTGGTGAACGGTCTTGCCAAGGGCTACGACCAGGTCGCCAGAGACGTCATCAACGGCAAATACGGCAACGACGTCGCCCGCATCAACGCCCTGACCGCCGCCGGCTACGACGCCAAGCTGGTGCAGGACATCGTCAACGGCATGCTGCTGAAGGATCGCTGAGAGCAGCCGCCGCGCTCTCTTTCAGCGCATCGTGCCATCCAATTTCTCAGGGGGCCGGTTCCTTCCGAGCCTGCCCCGGAAGAAAGGAAACGATCAATATGAAGATGAATAAAATCCTCTGCCTGCTTCTGGTGCTGATCCTGGTTCTGTCTTTGGGCCAGAGCGCGTTTGCCTCCGGAAACGCCACCGTTCTGATCGAGCCGGTGAAAGAGGTCAAGCTGCTCACCGTCAAGGAAGCCGCCGACCAGCTCAAGCTGATCGCCTCGAACTTCAAGCAGCTCAAGCAGGACGACAGCTCCTTCGAGTGGAAATACGCCGTGACCGACCTCGATCATGACGGCCAGCTCGAGCTGGTGGCCGCAGCCATGCACCCGGAAGACCGTTCCACCAATTTCAAGGTCTTTGAGCTCAGCGAGAAGCTGGACCACTTCGTGTCCTGCAACGTCAAGCTCGAAGAGGGCGAATCCTTCCCCGACATCCTGTCCGACAACGCGGACGCCTATTATAACGCCGAAAAAGATACCTGGTCCTATCTGTTCTTTGACAAGGTCATCCTCTCCGAGGACGAGGTCTATACCTCCAAGTGCGCCGTGACCCTGAAGGACGAAGCCGTGAGCTACGAGTCTTTCGCCTTTGAGCACGCCGAGCGCATCGACGGTGTGTATCACGTCACCTATATGGATCCCGACGGCCTCCCCATCTCGCCGGAGAGCTATAACGCGGCAGGCGTCAACGCCTTCATCGACTGCGAAAAGAGCAACGTCAACTTCGACTGGGTCGACGTCGACAAATTCGACCAGAAGAGTGCGAGCGACAGCTACGCGATCTTCAACGGCGAGAAAGAACCCGAAAAGATCCTTCCGGTGATCCCGACTCCGAGCCCGGCGCCGTCCCCGGCCCCGAGTGCGAGCCCGAAGCCCTTCGTGCCGCCCGCCTATCTGCTGATCACGAAGAACCCGACCAACGAGAACCGGAAGCCCGGCAGCACCGCGCTGTTCGTAGCCGGCGCCAACGCCATCAACTCGCTGACCTGGACCTTCGTCTCCCCCAACGGCGGCGAATACAGCGTGCAGAGCTTCGCCTGGAACTTCCCCAACGCCCGCGTCAGCGGACAGTACAGCACCACCCTCAGCGTGGCCAACGTCTCGCCGGATATGAACCGCTGGGGCGTGTACTGCACCTTCTACTACAACAATCAGACCGCACGCACGAGCACGGCCTATATCAACATGATCAGCGATCCCACCCCGTCGCCCAAGCCGACGACCCCGCCGACGCCCGCGCCTACCGTGCCGCCCACTACGGCCCCGACCGTGCCGCCCACCGCGGCGCCGACGGTACCGCCCACCGCAGACCCCGAGCCTACGCAGGAGCCGGAGCCCGAACCAACCGGAGATCCGGAGCCTGAACCCACCGGGGAAGCGGAGCCCGAACCGACCGGGGAGCCGACGCCCGAGCCCATTGATTTCGGTCTGACCGGCACCTATATCGCGGACCGTGCGACCATGCGCATCACCGGCACGCCCGAGCAGTATTATATCAACATCAAATGGAGCAACAGCGCAACCGAGACCGTTGAGTGGAACTTCCACGGAACCTTTGACTTCTATGGGAAGCTGGTTTACTCCGAAGGCATCAAGACCACCACGACCTACGACGAGGAAGGCGGCGCAACTTCCACTTCGGAATACTGCTCCGGTACGCTGGAATACTCCGCGGCCGGCGAATACATCGCCTGGAGCGAGGCGCCCAACAGGCGTTTCAACCGGGAAGAATGACCCTCGGTGAAAGGAGAACACCATGACAAATCTGAATGAGGAAGAATTGCAGGCAGTCAGCGGCGGCACCGAGATCCCCTATCTCGTAAAGCCCGGCGACACGATCGGCAAGTTGGCCAAACGCTTCCATTGCACGGAAGAGCAGATCTGCCGCTGGAACAAGATCCGGCTCACGGACCCGCTGCTCGTCGGACAGAAGCTGGTTCTCCGCTTCTGAGCAGCAAAAAAACCGATTACAGGATAAAGGCCGCCCACAAGGCGCGCTGTTTCCGCTTTCGCGTCCGCCCCCTCGCGGCGCGGTTTTCAAGCTTGCGGGAGAAGGGACCGCTGCAAAACATTTGCAGCGATCCCTTCTCTTTTTTCTTTGTCCTGCTCCGCCCGCGCTTTCCTTGTGGCTGCGGGCGGAGCTTTCTCTTTTTTCGCTTTCTCTTTTTTCGCGGGTGTCTTCCTTTGGCTTTCGCGATCAGGCTTTCAGATGTCCGGGTGAATGTGCCCCGGCCTTCTTCTTCCTGCGCCTCTGTTCGAGCAGGGCGATGAGACCGCCGGTCCCGAACACCGTCAGTCCGAAGCCGGAAGCCGCCCGGCGCACGTTCGTCGGGATCGCCACGCCGCGGGTGTTGCGGAAGAACACCGTTGTATCATCCGTGATCTGTCCCTTTGCCGTCGGAGCGGCAGCCTGGTTCTCCATGGTGCTGCTTCCCACGCTGATATTGATCTCGGATCTGTAATCCTGCGGGGCTTCCGTGACCACGTAAGTGATACCGAACGGGAGCGTCACGCTCGTCGATTTCCTGTGGCCGAGCCGGAAGCTGTACTTGCCGTCCTCCAGCTTCGTCCACGCATCCGGTACGGAGTCGGGGTCATAGGCCTGATCGACGTCAAAGAACTGGATCGTGAAATCGAACACGTCTTTCTTGTTGCCCATGTTGCCGTAGATACGCTTCATGATCTGCAGCTCAAAGCTCTCGACGCCTTTTCTCACGGTGTTGGTAAAGCGCAGCGTATCCTTTTCGGGATCCTCCACGGTGTAGCCGTATTCGTTCAGGCTGTAGAACACGGGCGTGGCTTCGAGGACGCCCTGACCGTTGTCGGCGAGGCTGACGACCAGCTTTTCCGTGTGCTCGTCGTAGATGATCTCCTCATCGGCCTCATTTCCGATCTCCACGATGGAATAGGTGTAGGTTTTTCCGCTGTCGGCAAGCGAATAGGCAAGCTCAAACTGCGCGCTGCCAAGGTTCACCTGTCCCTCGACGGGTTCGATATACACGGTCTTATCCGTGCCGTCGGTCCCTGTCATCCGGAAGGCAAACTGCCTGCTGGTGATCTCGCCGCCCTCAAGCTTCTTTTCGAGCGGAATGATAAGAGATCCGGTTGCGCTGTAGACATTCACAAAATTCACTTGCGATGTTTCCTTTGCCGTGATGCTTCCCTCTGCGTTTTCAGCGCTGATGAGTTCAAAGCCTTGCAGCTCCTGCTCACTGAGCTTATAGGTCGTTCCATGCGGCAAATTCGTGATGTAGACTGTCTGTCCCGCCTTGAGCTTAATCTCTCCACCGTCGGAAATCGCACCGTGATTCACACCCTCTGCAGAAACGCCGTCGAAAAGCGTCATCGCATATTCTCCCGTCAACGCGTTCCCTTCGGTATCCCGAAGACTCAGCGTGAAGGTAAAGAGTTGCTCAGCAATGCTTTCCGGTGCCTCAGGAACCGTTTTGGTCAGCTTCAGCATACCGGGTTCTCTGGAGTTGACGAAGATCGGCTCCGTCTCAGGGTAGCTGACGTCAGCGGACAAAGCCCCCTCCGCCTCACTGACCACGACCACGACCGGCACGATCTTGTCATCGCAGACCGTTCCGTTCTTCTCCAGTTCTGAGAGCTCGTAGGTGTAAGTTCCGGCTGTGTAGAACCTCAAGCGGTCGTAAACGATCGGAGCCGTATCATACCAGGGATTCTCCAAACCGTCGACCTGCTCTCGTTCGTCAAGCGCGCCGTTTGTGAGGATGACTTCCCCATTGGAAATGGTGGCTTCTGTCCCATCGGGGCGGCCGGTTTCTTTCAGCAGGAAGCTGAATTCGTTCTCTTCAATTGCCGCTCCCTTCAGCTTTTTGTGCACAGTGATCGTTGCCTGGGCGTTTGGCGCTTCCAGGACTTCGTTCGTGAAGAGCGCATTCTCTTCGTTTGTTTCGGAATCCGAATAGCTTACGGAATCCACGAACAGCCCGCCGTCTTCTTCGACAACGGTAACGGTGACCACCACGGCGTTCGAGGCATATCGCATCATCGGATCATCTCCGGGGATCTCACTGATCCTGTACCGGTACACACCCGGGGTGATAAAAATCAGCTCATCGAAGCGAACCGGAGCGGTTCCGATCCATGGGTTAGCAGATATGGCGCCGGAATAGGTATCAATGACTTCTTCCTGCTCGTCCACCGCGCTGTTGACTGCCGTGTATTTCCCGACCATAGTCGGTCTTGCATGAATCGGACGGGAGATTTCCTCCATTTCAAACCGGAACTGCCCCTCCTGAATCTCGCCGCCCAGCAAAATCTTGTGGACAGTGATATACGCGGATGCGCCGTCAAGATCGTTGGTAAAGAGCGGGCCGTCGCTGTCATAGAGCACAGTCGCCGTCAGCGCGCCTTCCGTCTCTTTGATGCGAACGACTACCGTTTCCCTGTGCGTATCGTAGTCGATCCGCGGATCCCGATCCTTTTCGTCCGGAATGATTTCGGAGACCTCAAATATGTAATCTCCCGGATAGAGGAATGTCATCTCGGCAAAGCTTCAGGCTCTTCACCATTTCCGTCAGGTTTTTCATCCTTAATCTGAGCGTCAGGCGATTCCGCAAGGTTTTCTCCCAGTTTGATCAGCACAAAGGGCGAAAAGCTCGCGCAGTCCAGTTCGATCGCGCAGGCCAGCTCATCGACCTGGAAATCCATTTTCTGTGCCATTCCGTTGTGGATATGGTACAGGATAAAATCGCTGAACGCGTCGGCGTCAAGGCGGCTGTTCCACAGTTCGCGCAGTTTCTCGGATTCGAGACGAACCCTGACGTTTTCGGAAGAATTGCCGAAAACACCGATATCCACAGACATGACCGTGGAAAATGCACGCTTATATTCCGTTGAAACCGTGCTGCTGAGGCTCTCCGAAAGCGCCGCCTCCGCTGCCTCCGATACCTCGCTGACCGAAAGCTCCGCGCCCGCGCTCTGGCCGCAGATCGTCACACGGATCCTGTTGGCTTCATCTCCGTCGAAGATGCTTCCCTCTTTGGGCTCATCAAACACCACAGCAGCGCTCGGAAGCTGCCCGTCCCCTTCCGGGGTGTCCGGCTGCGTCGGGAGCTGCCCGTCCCCCTCCGGGGCGTCCGGCTGCGTCGGGAGCTGCCCGTCCCCCTCCGGGGCGTCCGGCTGCGTCGGGATCTGCCCGTCCCCCTCCGGGGCGCCCGGCTGCGTCGGGATCTGTCCGTCAACCTCCTGCTTCTCTCCGAGCCCATTGTCAGACTCGGACGAGGAAGTCGTATTCAATGTCAAATCTCCGCTCGGTTCATTCCCGCTCTCGTTTGCGGGATTGGCCAGGGTCTCTCCCACTTCTTCGCTTGACGTCGTTTCCATCGCCCAGGCCCGCGCATAGTTATCCATGCCCGTGCAGCCGAGCAGCATCACCAGAGCCAGCAGCAGCGTGAATCCTCTTCTGCAAATCCCTGTCCTGTTCATTTTCCGCATCCTCCCTGCTCTGTGAAAGTCGATTAATGATCATCACGATAGCCTGGCGAAATGCTTCAGCAATTCAACTTGCCGATTTCCATTTCTGAATAACAGCGTGACTGTCTTACAGAACGTATTTTCCACGTAAATGTCTCCGCCTCTCTTGTTTCCGGTTCAAGCACCTAACAAATTAAAATCCCAATTTAGTATACTTAATTACCTTTGAAAAGTCAAAAGAGTACACGAAAATAGTAAATTATTATATTGAAGATTGTGTGTTTACATAATTATATATTTTACCGGTTATCGTCTTCTAATGCTTTCCCACTTTGGCAGTCGCTTCCTTATAATTTCCTATATCATTCTCATTTCCCGGCTTTACAGAAGAATCCGTTTCGGAAATACGCCTCTGAACACGGCAAAAGCCGCGAATGAATAAAAAACAATCCTAACCCATCTTCAAGCATTCGGATAAGGTTCGGATTGTAATCGTAAACGCTGCTGTGAAAGGATCGCCTGCGGGCAGGCCGGGGCGCGGCTCTGCTATACCCCCGGCATGGCAATCGCTCCTGCCGCCGTCGAATCCTGTGGGAATCGAAGATACAAAAAGATATCCCGCTGATAGCGGGGTATCTTTTTTGGCAAAGGGCATGTACTTTGATACAATGAATCACTTTCGGATGAAGGTGATTCATTTTCCAAAATCAGATATAAAAAATGAATCAACATCGATTCTGGCACTCCGACAATTCGGCTTCTCATGATAGGACAACAATGACACGTCATATTTGTTTTCTCAGGGGAGTTTGAATCTTTCCTGTTCCGTTGGCTTAGTACGACTATTTTGATAGAATGGCAAGGGCTTGGTGCACCAGAGATAATTCTCTGGTGCATTTTTCACTCTCCTTGGTGCATTTCTGTTTTGTGGTGCATTTTGGGAGGGAACCTGGTGCATTGACCAAAATCGTGGTGCATTTGAAAAAATGTAGTGTAAATCGTAGGGCGTGGTGTAAATTGAATACTAAGCTTTAATAGTCTTGCTATATCCTTCGCCTTCAGCACTCGCTCTATTGAAACGTTCTTGCTGTCGATTATATGCGTATCTTGATGGATGTTGACCCATCCTGTTTTCCCACTGGGATCGGTTCCTCCGGCGCTTTTTTCACGGAAAACCGAAAAAAAGCATCCCCCCGGGGGGCTTGTGGGCGCACAATTCATGCTCTATACTTTGTCGTGGCAAAGTGAGAAAGGTGGGTATCAATCATTGGCTTTCATCCGGGCGGAAAAGCTCATACATTCTTATGCTTTTGAGGGCAGTAAGCAGCGTTCTCTGGACGAGCTGTCACTGACGGTAGAGCGAGGAGAATTCCTGGCGATCCTTGGCCACAACGGCTGTGGGAAAACAACGCTGGCCCGCCATATCAACGCTCTTCTGGAGCTACAGGGCGGGGAGTTGACGATTGCCTCTCTGGACGCTAAAAACCGTGCTAATGTCTGGCGGATCCGCGAAAAGGTCGGTATGGTGTTCCAGAACCCGGACAATCAGTTCGTCTCCTCCATCATTGAGGAGGATCTGGCCTTCGGCCCGCGCAACTTTGGCGTGCCGGAGGAGGAGATTCCCGTTCGTATACAGACGGCGCTGGCTGCTGTGGGCATGAGCAGTTTCGAAAAACGCTCGCCCCATCTGCTCTCCGGCGGGCAAAAGCAGCGTATTGCCATCGCCGGCGTGCTCGCAGTGGATCCGGATATTATGATCTTCGACGAGGTGACAGCCATGCTCGATCCGGAGGGGCGGCGCGATGTGCTGAACACGATCAAGCGCTTGCATGAGGACGGGAAAACGATCCTTATGATCTCGCACTACATTGAGGAAGCCGTGAACGCCGACCGGGTGGCGCTGATACACGATGGAAAACTGCTCGCCGTCGGGACACCGCGGGAAATGCTGACGGATCTGGAACTGCTGCGGAGGACCGGACTGACCCCGCCGCTGCCGGTGCGGCTGTACCATGACCTGAAAGCGCGGGGACGGGATTTGCCCTTCTGTCCGCTGACGGAGAGAGAACTGGTGGACGCCCTATGTTAGAGTTGAGGGATTTGTCTTATACCTACGCGCCGGGAACCGCCTATGAAGCACAAGCGCTTGAAAAAGTTTCGCTTTGCGTACAAGCGGGCGAATTCGTCGGCATCATGGGGCGTACCGGCTGCGGAAAGTCCACCCTGATCCAGCTTGTCGCGGGGCTCATAACCCCGACCGGCGGACAGATCCTGTTGGACGGCGAGGACATCAACGACCGGCACTATGACCGAAATGTCCTGCGTCGAAAGGTCGGTGTGGTGTTCCAGTTCCCGGAGATCCAGCTGTTTGAAAAGACCGTTGCCCGAGATCTTGCCTTTGGTCTGAAGCAGTTTAACTGGACGGCAGAGAAGAAAACAGCCTGCATACGCGAGGCGCTGGAGAGACTGGACTTCGATTATGACAGAATCAAAGACAAATCTCCCCTTGGTTTCTCCGGTGGGGAGAAGCGGCGGCTTGCCATCGCGGGCGTTCTGGCCGCAAGGCCGGAGATACTGATACTCGACGAACCCGTGGCAGGGCTCGATCCGCTGGGGCGTGATGCGTTTTTAAAGCTGTTGGACGAGCTCAACCGGGATGGCGTCACGATCCTGATGATCTCCCACAGCGCAGACGCGTTGGCCGAGCACGCAGGGCGCATCGTCGTGCTGAAGGACGGCCGCCTGCTGCGGGATGGGCCCACAGAGGTGGTGTTCTCAGACTGTGCAGGCTTGCAGGCAGAGGGCATCGGCGTGGGACAGGTGCGAGAGGTGACAGAGCGGCTGCGCCGGCGTGGAGTGGAACTTCCGCTGAACACAGTCCGCTATGAGCAGCTTTTGGATGCGCTGGCGGGGAGGGAGAGTCTGTGAACCGACTTCCCGCCGGACTGTATCAGCCGGGCGATTCCCGGCTCCATCGGCTTGACGCGCTAAGCAAGATCCTGTGCCTGATCATCCTGCTCATCGCCGTAGTGAACACCACAACCATTCCCGGTTATGCCGTGCTGGCGCTACTGACCGGATTCTTGATTCGACTCTCGGGCATCCGACCCCCTGATGCGCTTCATTCTGCGACGCGGCTCGGCTGGTTTTTCCTGATCATTCTGCTGATGAATCTTTGCTTCTACGAGCCGGAACATCCCTGGTTCAGCTGGTGGATCTTCCGTCCTTCAACCGAAGGACTGATGCAAGGCGTCAATGTAGTTGCGAGGGTATTTCTGCTGTTGGTGCTCAGCAATTTGCTGACCATTACCACGGCGCCGCTGGCAATGACCGAGGCCATGGAGCGCATACTCACGCCGCTGCGCATCCTTGGCGTGCCGACCGATCTCGTTGCAATGATCCTTTCGATTGCTATTCAGTTTATTCCTACGCTTCTGGAAGAGACCGACAACATCCGCAAGGCGCAGACAGCGCGCGGCGCGCGGTTCGACAGCAGAAAGCTGACAGAAAAGGCAAATGCTGTGCTGTCCCTTGTGATACCGATCTTTCTGGCCGCGTTCAAGCGGGCAGATGAGTTAAGTCTCGCCATGGAAGCGCGGGGCTACCGTACCGATGTGAAGCGGAGCCGAAAAAAGTACGCGCCTTTACAGAGCCGCGATTGGCTGTCGATGGGCCTTTGCACTGCACTGGCGGTCGCGTACGTTGTCCTCAAGTAATTCCGCCGGAGCTCTCCGGCTGAAATAAAAACTTTAGGAGGAAAGAAACATGCAAAAGATGTCTACCGTAAAAAAGGCGATTATCACCGCCATCTGCATTGCCCTGTGCGTGGTGCTTCCTCAGGCCTTCCACGCCATTCCCCGGGCAGGCGCGATCTATCTGCCCATGCACATTCCCGTGCTGCTGTGCGGCCTGATCTGCGGCTGGCCCTTCGGCCTGCTGTGCGGCATCGCCGGACCGCTGCTCTCCAGTCTCTTTACCGGCATGCCTCCCGCCGCTGTGCTGCCCTCGATGGTGATCGAGTGCGCTGTGTACGGCTGTGCGGCCGGTCTGCTGATGAGCCTCGTGAAGACTAGGAACACCTATGCCGACCTCTATATCAGTCTGATCGGTGCCATGCTTTGCGGGCGCATCATTGCCGGTATCCTCCAGGCGCTGATTTTCTCCGCCGGTAACTATTCCATTGCCGCCTGGACCACCAGCTATTTTGTCACTGCTCTGCCCGGCATTATCATCCAGGTCGTTCTGCTTCCCAGCATCGTCTTTGCGCTGATGAAGGCCAGACTGATTCCCGAACGCTACCCCAAAGACTAAGCGATGGATAAGCAGTCTGTTATAGAGTTCTTTGACCGCCTCGCCCCGCAATGGGACGCTGAGATGATTCGCTCCGACGAGATCATCGACATCATTCTGGATAATGCGGGTGTGAAGGAAGGGAAAGATGTCCTTGACGTGGCCTGCGGCACGGGCGTGCTGATCCCGGATTACCTCAAAAGAAATGCAGCTTCCGTCACGGCCATCGACATCTCACCAAAAATGGCGGAACTGGCGAGGAAGAAATTCCCGCAGGAAAAGGTGGAAATACTCTGTGGAGACGTGGAGGAGACGGATTTCGACCGGCAGTTTGACTGTATTTTGGTTTACAACGCCTTCCCGCACTTTCCCGACCCGGAGCGACTGATTGTGAGGCTCACATCACTCATAAAGCCGGGCGGGATCGTTACGGTAGCCCACGGCATGAGCCGGGAGAAAATCGACGGTCACCATTCCGGTATGGCCAGCAAGGTCTCGCGCAGTCTTATGAGTGCAGAGGATCTGGCCGCGATCTTTTCCAGGGGACTAACAGTGACCACGGTGCTGTCCAATGATCGAATGTATCAAGTGGCAGGGAAAAAAGTGTGAATCGTTGATCCTGTGCAGACAGGTACCTGGATATATGTTTTTCAGGTACCTGTCTGCTTTGCTGTCTTATATACCCGACAAATCCAAGGATAACTCCACAAACCCGGGTCCAGCAAGGCGATCCGATGATCAAGAGGATCCTGTGGCTCCTGTTAGTTGCCTGTTTCCTGACCGGATGCGCCTCTCAAACTGAGGTGCCGACTGTGGTATCGCAGAAAACGCCCGTCCCAACTACGGAATCGACAGTGCAGCAGTTTAAGTCAGAGAGCCTGGCGGAAGCAACACCGGTATTGGAAGCAGCGCAGGCAGAGATAATTGAGGAGACTAAGCCAGTCATGAAGCTGAAGATCAATGACACAGTTGTTGAAGTCCTATGGGAAGATAACGAGTCGGTCGAGGCGCTTTTCAATCTCGTTTTGGCAGAGCCCCTTACGATCAGAATGTCGATGTACGGAGGTTTTGAGCAAGTCGGCTCGATTGGATCAAGCCTTCCGCGAAACGACGTACAGACAACGACTTCTGCCGGGGATATCGTGCTGTATTCCGGCAGCCAGATCGTCGTCTTCTACGGCTCCAACTCCTGGGCATGTGACTGTGATGGCTTAACTCTGCTTGGAGAAAATGAGGCCCTCCGTGTGACCGGCACGGAGGGCCTTAGCAAGAGAGATCTTTGGTATCCCTTGTGTCGGAGAGGTGAAAGAGACACATGGATTGAGGGAGATCCGGGATACCGTTCAAGCATCTGATCTGATAACAGAATATCAGATTATTTTGAATGGCGGAAGCCCCCCCGGGGGATAAAAATTCAAAAAATCGCGTCCACCAGCCGTTTTGCGTAATCTGACTGCGGGCACAGGATCACCTCGTCGGGCATTCCCTGCTCTACGATCTTTCCGTCGTAGAGGACGACGACCCTGTCGCAGAACTGCTGTACCAGCGCCAGATTGTGACAGATAAAAAGATACGCGAGCTTCTTTTCCTTCTGAAGCTGCTGCAGCAGCTCGATGATCTGCTTCTGCACGGTCACGTCCAGCGCGGAGGTCGCCTCATCGAAGATGAGCACGCGCGGATCGCACATCAGCGCACGCGCGATCGCTGCGCGCTGGCACTGGCCACCGGAGACCTGGTGCGGATAGCGTTCGAGAAACTCGCCGGGCAGACCGCACTGCTCGAGCAGACTCCGCGCCTTCGCCTCACGCTCCGCCTTCGGCACGCCCTTATTGCGCAGGCTCTCGCAGATACCATCGCCCAGCGTGCGGCGGGGATCAAAGGAGCCGGCCGGTGACTGAAAGACCATCTGGATCTTCGCGTAGACCGGGATCAGCGCGCGCCCGGACAGCTTGGTGACATCCTGCCCGTCGATCTCGATCCGGCCGGTGGTCGGGTCGATCTGACGGGTGATCAGCTTGGCGATCGTGGACTTGCCGGAGCCGGATTCGCCCACGACGCCGAGGATCTCGCCGGGACAGACGGAGAAGCTCACGTGATCCACGGCGTAAAACTCGTTCTTTCCGGCGCGGGAGAAGACTTTGGAAAGGTCTGTGACCTTCAGGATCGGTTCCATTTCTTTCTTACCCCCTCCGCAGTCTGGGTACCGCGCTCAGCAGCTTTTTGGTATAGTCGTTCTGCGGTTTTTCCAGCACATCGCCAGCCTTGCCGTACTCCATCACATTCCCGTCCTGCAGGACGAGGATGCTGTCGGCCATGGCAGAGACGACACCGATGTCGTGCGTGACGATGATGATCGCCGTGCCGAACACCTCGCGGACGTTGAGCATCTCCTCCACGACCTGCCGCTGCACGGCCACGTCGAGCGCGGAGGTCGGCTCGTCCGCCATGAGGACAGTCGGGTTCATCAGCATGGCGATCGCAATGCCCGCGCGCTGGTTCATGCCGCCGGAGAGCTCAAAGGGATAGCTGCTCCAGACCCGCTCGCCGTCCTTGAAATTCAGTTTGTCGAGCAGCTCCATGGCCGTGGCCTTCGCCTCCGCGACGTCCACCTTTCGGTGCGCCGCAAGACTCTCCACGATCTGCTCGCCGATCGTGCGGATCGGGCTGAGGGACGCGCCGCAGTCCTGGAAGATCATACCGATCTTCTCCCCGCAGATATGCCGCATCTCCGTGTCGCTGAGGTCTGGGAGATTCTTCCCCTCAAACCAGATATCGCCCTTCGTGACCATGCCGCTGCTGCCCAGCAGCCCCATGGCCGCCTTGATCAGTGTCGATTTGCCGGAGCCGGACTCACCAACCAGACCGAGAATCTCGCCCGGATGAAGCTGAAAGCTCACGTCGTGGACGACGGGATTGCCGTTGAAGGAGATCTCCACGTGCTGATAATCCAATAATACTGCCATAGAAAAACCTCACAGGGAGCATGGGGCGGGAAAACCCGCCCCATGCTTGTTTCCGCAAAGCTCAGTTGATATCCAGCGCCGCGGTCAGCTCGTAGAAGTCACAGGTGTGCGCTTCGAGACCGGTAACGCCCTTTTGCATGATCATGCTCATTCGCAGGAAGGAGCAGAAGATATAGGAATTGTCGTCCAGCAGCTCCTGCTGCATCTCAACGGCAATCTTGGCGCGTGCGGCCGGATCGAATGTGCCGCGGAGCTGAACGGCCAGCTTCTCCAGCCTGTCGCTGTGGTGGCCGCCGGAGTTCTTGATGGAGGCGTCCAGACAGTAGGTATCAAAGAAGTTGGCGGGGTCGCCCAGACCGGCGTTGACATTGGCGCTGACCCAGATGTCCCACTGGGTGGGATCCTTGCGGATGGAGTTGTGATCCTTCGTACTGTTGATCTGGACCTCGATGCCGATCTCCTTGAGCGTAGCCTGCGCGGACTCGGCCAGCAGCGGCAGCTCCTGACGGGACGGGTAGGTCAGCCAGCGGATGGACAGCTTCTGTCCGTCCTTCTCGCGGATGCCGTCGCCGTCCGTATCGACCCAGCCGGCCTGCTCCAGAACGGCCTTGGCCTGCGCGGGATCATAGGAGACCGTATTGACGCCCTGGCCGAAGGCAAAGCTGTCGGGGAAGGCGCCGGTCGCGGTATAGCCGTAGCCGTTGAGCAGAACATCGACAAAGCCCTGCTTGTTGATGCCCAGCGCGATCGCCTTACGGACCGCGGGATCGCTCATGATCGCGTAGCCGGGGTTTTCCACATGCAGGTTCACCATGCCCCAGAAGCAGCGGCTGGTCTGGATGCTGGTGAACTTGTAGTTGTCGTTCTCAAAGAGCGGATAGCTGGCGTAAGCCATGCCGTAAGCGGCGTCGATCTCGCCGGACTGCAGCGCCATGGCCAGCGTATCGCCGTCGGAAATGGTGCGGACGGTGATCTCGTCAATGTGGACCTCGCCGTCCCAGTAGTTGGTGTTCTTGACTAGACTCACGTGGTCGTCGGTCACGACCTCTGTGGCCACATACGGGCCGGTGCCGACCACGCAGCCGTTCTCGGGGATACCGACTTCCATGTCGATGATGCAGCCGTAGGCCTCGGAAAGATAGTTCATCAGAATGGGGTTGGGTTCGGAGGTGACGATGGTCAGCTTCTGGCCGTCCGCCTCCATGGAGGCGATCTTCAGGTTGTCCGCGGCGCGCTCGTGGACCTCGATGAGATGCTCGAGGCAGGCCTTGACCGCGGCCGCGTCGCACTTTTTGCCGTTGGAGAAGCAGACCGCATCCTTGATCATGATCTCCCAGCTCGTTTCGTTGATATTGGTCGCGCTCTCTGCCAGCCAGGGCTGCAGGGAGCCGTCGTCCGCGATCTTCATCAGCGTCTCGCCGACGCCGTAGCGAATGCAGGGCCAGCCCGAGTAGGCGTAATGGGGGTTGATATCCGGCTCTTCGTTCTCGGCGTTGAAGGTGGTGTCGCCGAAGACGAAGGTCTTCTTGCCGCCGGAGGCCGCGGGAGCGTTGGAGCCGCTTCCGCAGGCGGCCAGCCCGAGGACCATGCACAGAGCGAGGAGCAGTGCCAGAATCTTTTTCATCTTTGTCGTTCCTTTCTTTTATCTAAATAAATTAGATCGCAAATCAGCGCGCCCGCGAGTTCTTCGGGTCCATATAGTCGCGCACCGTATCGCCCAGCAGATTGAAGATCACGACCGTCAGGAAAATCGCGAAGCCGGGGCTCAGCACCAGCCAGGGATAGGTCTGCAGCATACTTCGGCCTCCGCTCATCATGTTGCCCCACTCGGCCGTGGGCGGCTGCGCGCCAAGGCCGAGGAAGCTCAGTCCAGCCAGCTCCATCATCATCGTGCCGATGTCCAGCATCGCCGTGACAAGGATCGGGCCGAGGATATTCGGCAGGATGTGCCGCAGGATCATCTGCCCGGACGTGCTTCCGGAGAGCCGCGCCGCCGCCACGAAGGAGCTGTTTTTCAGCGCCAGCGTCTGGCTTCGCGCCACGCGCGCATATTTCGGCCAGCTGATGACCGCCAGCGCGAGCACCGCGTTGCTGACGCCGCCTCCCAGCAGCGCCGCGATCGCCAGGGCGAAGACCAGGCCCGGGAAGGCCAGGCATACGTCCGAGATGCGCATCACGACCGAGTCTAGTGCGCCGCCGTAGTAGCCGCAGAGCGTTCCCACGACCGTGCCGAAGAGAGAGATCACACCGACCAGCGCCAGCGTGGCGAAGATACTGGTCTGCGCGCCGACCAGCACGCGGGAGAACAGATCCCGTCCGTAGCGGTCGGTGCCCATCCAGTGCTCGGGTGAGGGCGGCAGCATGGATCGGCTCAGATCCTGCGCGTAGGGATCATATGGGGCAATTTGATTGGCAAAGAGCGTCACCAGCAGCAGGATCGCCACCAGGATCAGGAAGAAGATCAAGCGGGTCTTGATGCCGCTTTTTTTCACTTTTTGAACGCGAACCGTCACCGTATCCTTCATTGCTCGATCCCTCCCAGCCGGATCCGCGGATCCAGAAAGCGATAGCTCAGGTCGGTGATGAGGTTGAAGACCACATATATGATGGCCATCCACATGACGTAAGCCTGGATGATCGGATAGTCGCGCATATTGATGGCGTCCACCGCCATCTTCCCGACGCCGTCCCACATGAAGATCGACTCGACGATGGCCGTGCCGCCCAGCAGCGAGCCGATCGAGAGCGTCAGCAGCGTGATGATCGTCACGAGCGAGGCTTTCATGACGCTCCTGATCATCGTGGTTGAAAACTTCACGCCTCTGGCTTTTGCGCCGAGCACGTAATCCTTACTCAGCTCGTCGAGCACCGTGGCGCGGACCTGGCGCAGATATTTGGCCGACATGGCGATGGCCAGCGTCAGCGCGGGCAGCGCCACGCTCTGCAGGCTCACGCCCCGGGAGATGACCGGGAACCAGTTCAGCCGGATGGCAAAGAGATACATCAGCAGCAGCGAGACGAAAAAGTTCGGCAGCGAGTTACCGATAAAGCTCGCCGTGCGGATCACATAGTCGGTCGCCCTGTTCTGCTTCACAGCCGACCAGATCCCCAGCGGGATCGATATGAGCACCGTCAGAAAAATGGAAACGAGCGTCAGCAGCAGCGTAGCCGGCAGCTTGGATACGAAGGTGGAAAAGACCGGCTTATTGGAGACGTAGGAGGTGCCCATGTCGCCGCGGAGCAGATTGCCGAGCCAGGTGAAGTACTGCACCACGAAGGGCTTGTCCAAACCCAGTTCTTCTCTGGCCGAGTCGATCATTTCCTGCGAGACCGTGCCGCTGGTGTTCTCCATCTTCTGCTCGACCACGTCGCTGCCCGCGATACGCATCATGCCATAGGAGAGGAAGGTAATCGCGAGCAGGATCGGGATCAGCTGCAGCAGCCGTTTGACTGCATAGTGTTTCATGTTGCCGCCCCCTGTGCTTTGAAGGCTGCGATGGTAAAGATCGGCGTGGGGTTGAAGAACTCGTCGATCTCGGCATAGATGCGCCGATAGACGCCCATGTCCACCGTGACGCGCTCGAAGCCCGCTTCGATGAGCAGCTGCACGTCCCATTGCGGGCGCGGTCCGTGATAAGCGCCGACCTCCATGGTGATGGCGTCGTTTTCTGCTCTCATATAGTCAGGCACCAGCTTGTGCGCGTGGTTTTCCGGCAGCTCGTGTTCTTCCTCATTCTCCAGCGCGGCGCTGTAATCCGCGTCAAAGTTGATGAGCACACCGCCGGGCTTTAAGAGCTTGTACCACTCCCGATAGGCCTTCTCGATATGCGGCAGCGTCCAGGTCAGATTGCGGGTCACCAGCACGTCGAAGCTCTCCGGCTCAAATTCCGGCTCCTCCGCGTCCATGAGAAGGAAGCTGGCGTCCAGCCCCAGCACCGCGGCCATGTGCTCGGCGTGCTCGATCATGTCCGCCGTCAGGTCGATCCCGGTCGCCTCATGGCCTTCGGCAGCCAGCAGGCAGGCGAAGAAGCCCGTCCCTGTCCCTATGTCCAGAACTCGCAGAATTTTCCCCTGCGGCAGATACCTGCGAAATTCCGCAAGCCATCGATCCCGTTTTTCGCTGTCATATTCACGCAGACGCTGCGCCTCAAAGGCCTCCGCCCGGTGGGACCAGTAATGCGTCACGCGATGCTTGATCAGTTCCATGTGCTTTCCCTCTCTTGGTCTTTGGTCCATGCTCCCTCAAGCACTTGACCGCCCCATCACCGGGATCGGCAGACCATACGGAAATTATATATCTCCCTTTTTCTGCGCGTAAGCCCCCCGGGGGGATATAAAATGCAAAAACTTTGAACTTTTTATCCCCCCTGGGGGGTTGTGAAGCAGCAAAAAAACGTGTTACTCTACGTTTAAGATATATTACGGAGGATGGAAATGGCCGTAAAAACCATCGCCGGGCATGAGCTGACGCCCGGCAAAACGGTAAAAGATCATATCCATGTGGAGGGCACCGAGCTGCACGTGCCCCATGTGCTGCTCTGCGGCAGGCGGCCGGGGTCGACGGTGCTGATCTCCGCGGGCATACACAACGCAGAGTACGTCGGCATCCAGGCGGCGATCGAGCTGTCCAACGAACTGGATGTGGACGAGCTGTGCGGCAGCGTCGTCATCCTGCCGCTCATCAACCGCTCCGGCTTTGAAAACCGCACCATGTCCCGCGTCTTTGAGGACGGAAAGAATCTCAACCGCGTCTTCCCCGGCGATCGGAAGGGCAGCGAAGCCGATCGGCTCGCCGCCATGCTCTTTGAGGTGTTCATCCAAAAGGTGGACGCTTATATCGACCTTCACAGCGGCGACGGCTACGAGACTCTGATACCCTACGCCTACTACTTGGGCGACACCCCCGCCGAGGAGACAGCAAAGCGAATGGTTGCCTGCGTCAACACGAAGTACTATGTGCGCTCGCGCTGCCGCACGGGTGGGGCCTACAATCTGGCCTCCGTCCATGGCATCCCCAGCGTGCTCATCGAGCGCGGGCAGCTTTCTCTGTTCAGCCGGGAGGAGATCGAGGCGGACAAGGCCGACGTGCGCAACATCCTGCGTGTCTTAAGCGTGCTGCCGGGCGAGGCGATCTCCTATCCCAAGACGCAGCTTTTGGAATACAGCGACGACGCGCCCTTTACCGGCTGCTGGTATCCCGAAAAGCAGCCCGGCGATCTCTTCCGCAAGGGCGATAAGCTGGGTGAGATCCGCGACTATTTCGGGCGCAGCCTGTTCACGGAGTTTGCACCGCAGGACGGGGTGCTGCTGCATCAGTGCGCCTCGCTGAACATTCTGGAGGAAGGGCCGATGGTGACTTACGGTGTCCCAATCAACGATTGAAGCTGAAAACAAAAGCTACTGGACCGGCCGCGCCTCCGGCTATTCGGAGGTCAACCAGTTGGAGCTTGCTACCGAGCAACGGCAAAAGTGGAGCGCCTGTCTCAAGGATGAGATCGCAAAGCAGTTTCCGAACAGAGCACCGCAGGAGCTGCGCGTACTGGAGGTCGGCACCGGGCCTGGCTTCTTTGCTATCCTTCTCTGTGAGCTGGGCCATGACGTGACTGCGATCGATCTCACGCCCGCCATGCTCAAAGAGGCAAAAAAGAACGCCGGCACCTTGGCCGGCGAGATCCAATGGATGGAGATGAACGCAGAGGCTCTGGGCTTTGCGGACGGGAGCTTTGACGTTGTGGTCAGCCGCAATCTCACTTGGAATCTTCCGCGCCCGGAACAGGCCTACGCCGAATGGGCGCGGGTGTTGAAGCCGGGCGGTCTGCTGCTGAACTTCGACGCCAACTGGTACGCCTATCTGTTTGACGATGCTGCTCGGCAGGCTTTTGACCGGGATCGAGCCAACAGCGCCAAGCAGGGCGTATGCGATCAGAACGTCGGAGAAAACTTCGATGTCATGGAGGACATCGCAAGACGTGTCCCGCTCTCCGGCATCCGTCGCCCGGACTGGGATCTGCGGCAGCTCTCGAAGCTCGGCCTTTCCGCCGAAGCGGACGAAACCGTCTGGCAGCGTGTCTGGTCGGAGGAGGAAAAGCTCAATTTCGCCTCCACGCCACTGTTTCTGGTAAGAGCTCAACGCGCTCCCATGATTCAACGTTAGCCCATCATAGTTTAACGATTACCCATGATTTAACGATAGAAAAGCACAATATGCAGGGCAGAAGGCGGAATCGACCTGCAAACGCCACTACATATTGTGCTTTTCTCTATTCAAATGAACAACCCGCATTTCAAAAAGCCCGTCGTATCAAGGCTTTTCAGGCATAAAAAAAACGAAACAGCAGATTGACCGATTGTATCAATCTACTGTTTCATCTTTGGTGACCCGTACGGGACTCGAACCCATGTTACCGCCGTGAAAGGGCGGTGTCTTAACCACTTGACCAACGGGCCTAAAGAAAGACGCAGCAGAGCTTCAATATGCTGCGCCTTTTGGTAGCGGCACCTGGATTCGAACCGGGGACACTGCGGGTATGAACCGCATGCTCTAGCCAACTGAGCTATGCCGCCATATTGGGACTCCTTTTGGAGAACATGTAGGATTTTAGCAGAGAACGCACCACTTGTCAACAGGTAATTTCAGTTTTTTCGATTTTTCCGGGAAAAGCGGAAATTCCCTCTTGAAATCTCCTGCAGGATATGTTATCATAAGCAGGCTTTGGAGGGTTAGCTCAGCTGGTTAGAGCGTCCGCCTCACACGCGGAAGGTCGACGGTTCGAGTCCGCCACTCTCCACCACACTTGAGAAATCCGAACTGCATTCCGGTAGGAGATGGGTTCGGATTTCTTGTTTTCATCAAGGACATCGGGATGTAAAAAAGCGAGGCGCCGCCATTTCTGGCGACGCCTCGCTTTCTCATGCCTGCACTTCAATTTGCCGCTGTTCCCACTCTGCCATGTCCTGCTTTCCTTCATCGCTTTCGTAATAGCTCTGGATCATTGGCAGCAGGCAGCGCGCGATCCGCTCGATGGCGAAATCGGGGATATCCATGCCCGGACTTTTGGTTTCAACCTCTTTTTCGGCCACGCTGTTCTTCTTCATATTCAGTTTTCAAGGAACACCTGGATCTGTACCTTATCCTCCTTTCCGCGGCTGAGCCGCTTTTGTATTTCCCGCATGATCGCCTGCGGGAGTGGCGGTTGGTTTAATAAGGAAGTTTAAAACATCTGTACGTCCGTACACATGTACAGATGATTTCTCCGTCATCAATAGTTTCGGACAGCTTCAAAAGGGAATGACAAAAATGACCGCCCTTACCTGTCGTCCCGCCCGGACCGTTTGCGCGTCAGCTTCCGCTGCCGTTCCAGTTCAGCTTGCTCCGCTGCTCTGACCGCATCCCGCTCTCTTTCCACCGTAATCACGGCATCGACCTTCTCAGGCCCCAGCGCCCGTTTTACTCGAGACAGATCAGAGGCATCTTCTTGAAGTAAGGCTGTTTTTTCCTGCTCTTGCTCATACTTGCTTTTGAAATGATCTCGATCCCGTTCCGCTTTGCTGAGCTGTTTTTGCAGCTTTTCCAACTCCTTCTGCAGATCGATTATCTTCCGATACAGGCCTAGGAACTTATCCTTGAGCTTATGGATCAGCGGCATGATCTTCTTTTCGCGGAAGCTTTTCGCGCTCTCCAGCGGCGCGGGCTCCGGGATCAGATCCTCGAAGTAGCTGATGTTCTCCCGTGCGAACTTCACCGCATCCTGTACGACCGGGAGCGCAGCATTCAGCTTATCCTGTGCCTTTTCGGCCTGCTTTTCGAGATTGGCCAGCTCTTCTTTCTTTTGAAGCTCCTCCGACCCGAGTTGATCCACACTTTCAACCGCTTCGATCTTGGCCTCCGTGATTGCAGCGAGACGCTGCTGCTCCTGCTGAACCTTATACTCCGTGACGGAGAGATGCTGCGCGGTGCTGCCGCGCTCGCCGCGCTCGAAGTCCTCGAACCCGGCATCCCGCATGTGCTCAAAGAAGCGATCCTGCAGGAGACTGTAGGACTTGACCAGATGCGTTTTCCCATCCTCGTCCGTGACCTTCTGCGAGGCCCACTTCTTGGAATGGCTGATCTGATGGATGACCTCCTTGACCTTGCCCACCAACTCCGGGTCCTTACATCGCTTGGAGTAGCGGACTTCCTTTTCCACCACCGGCAGGGCTACGACATGAAGATGGTAGTGATAGACCGGATAGCCCAGCTGCTCGCTGACAGCGGTGTTGAGTTCGTCAGCGTGCATGACCGCGGAGACGATGTTCTCCGGGCCGTACTCTTTCTCAGCAAAACGGAAGACTTCTTCATAAAAGCACCGGGCATAGTCATAGCCGCCGTGCTCCTCAAAATAGGCGGTTTTCACGTCGAAGATCATCTCGTCGAAGACCTTGGCGTCCTGTTTCAGACCACGCAGGGAAACGGTCCCTTCTTCCACCAAACGATCCAGATGCTGGCTGTAGGTCGGATCCTCACAGCTTTTGAAGTGGACGTTGCGGAGAGACTGGGAGAGATCGACGTTCATGTTTTCATAGTTCTGGTTTTTGCGCTCGATATGGCGCTCCGCCTTGCCAACGCCTGCCCGGGTATACTGCACCACGCGGGCGACGGCATAGTTTTTACTCATTGGTTTCACCTCCTTCCTGGTTGTTTACGGGCCGGGGACGCGTTCCACAGCTTTTTCAAAGTGTGTAACCCACTATGACACTTTCAGCCCGAAGAGCTGCAAAGTGTCGTGGGCTCTGCCGAAGGCACAGGGGCAAAGCGTTTTCCCCTGTACCCCTTCGCCGGATCGCCGTCAGCTTCGCCTCACCGATCCGTGCTTTCAAATTGAAAGCAAACCTTCAACCGTGTGCTATCATTTTGAAAGCATCAAAAGCTGTTGGCGAAATCCAGGATGTCGGCAGAGAGCTCCTCTGTCTCCACCGTGGATTCCGGACTTTCGCCCTCCGGAGAAACAAAAAGCCGCTGGGCACGCAGCTCCCGGCAGATCTCATCTGCCAGCGCGTGTACATCCAGCGGCGTTTCGTTTGCCTCCTGCGCCATCAGCTTTCGCAGACCTTCGATCAGAAAGGCGTTCATGGAGCGCGATTGATCCTCACTCTTATCATGCAGCCATTTCCAGATCTCCCGGTCTGTTTTACGGGAGAGATCGAAGCGGAGCAGGAACGTCTTCTCGTCCTTACGTCCCCTCATAGCGTTTGAGATTGTTCAGCGCCAGCAGCTCGTAGCCCTTGGCCGTGGCGCAGATGTCCTCGATATACCGGACGCGATTTTCGCTGCCGTTCCAGAAGTGTTTAAGGATGCAGGCCCCGCCGCCCATGACGGTGAGCCGCATGATCTCCGGGTTGAACTCATACTCACGCAGCTTGGCGATGATCGAATCCGAGTATTCCTCCGCGGCCTTCCGCATGACGACCGTGTACTTTTCCGGCAGATCGGCGTTCCCTCTGCGCAGGAAGTCCTCACACACGTCGTAGGGCACGGCATGGCCGCTGACAGCCAGCAGCTCGTTGGACATGCGGATGATGCACTGCTCCACGCCCAGCTTGTCCGTGTAGCAGCGGCTGACCATGGGCTTGCCGTCCTTGAGCATCAGAGTGTTCATCGTGCCGTTCCCGATGTCCGCCAATACGTTCAGCCCTTTGAAATCGCCCAGGCGCTGGACGATCCCGGAGAAGCCCTGCGGGAAGACCTGCACGTCGTCGATCCGCACCAGATAGTCCTGCTCATGGTAGCGGAACTCAATCAGCTCGTTTCGCATGAGATAGCTGCGGAAGTTCTCTTTCTGCGGCCCGATCCACTGGATGGGCAGACCGACCGCCAGCACTGTCTCGCACTCCGTTATGTTCCGGAACTCCAGTTCCTTGGCGAGGGCCGCGACTGTCAGGATGTAGTAATCCTCATCTTGGCTCTTGTCACTGACGAAGCCCTTGTGCTCTTCTCCGACCACGTAATATTTTCTGCCGTAGTACAGCGCGTCGGCGGTCATGGGCGGTTCCGTGTCGTAGGCACGGACGCCCGAGCGAAAGACCACGTGCCGGCATTTGATGTTGCCGAAGCCGTGGTCGATCCCGATGATTTCTTTTCCTTTGTAGTTGTACCTTTCCATTAAGTTTCCTCCATAATTTGATATTCGCTTGCGTTTTTTTCCTGGGTCAGCCGGGTCAAGCGTTCCTCCAGCTGATCCATTTTGCCGTCGGCCATGAGCCGCTCCACGGTGCGGATGCGCTGCTCCAGCGTACCGGCTGCCAGTACCGAGGCCATGTAGTCCATGGGCTCAATCATTTGGCAGGCCTCCACATAACGGTCATCCGGCTCGGCACTTTCGTCTCTCGGACGGTATCGGTTCTGCCATCGGATCAGCAGATTCAGATACTCGTCCAGCAGATGCTGACAGCGCAGCAAATCCGCTCGGAAGCGGTTCAGACTGCCGTCCGGCGGAGCTGTGGCCGGAACGTCCACGCCGAAATCCACCGCCAATTTGCTGGCCGCTTCATAGGGCCGCAGATCAAAAAGCTGCGCCGTCAGACTTACCACGTCCCCACCCGCCCCGCAGCCGAAGCAATAGAAGTAGTCCTCGTTCAGCTTCAGGCTGGGCGTGTGGTCGTCGTGGAACGGGCAGCAGACCATCCCCGCGCGATTGGCACTCAGGCCGTAGCGCTCCGCCGCCAGGGGGATCGGCACGGCCTCCTTGACGGCTTCAAAAAGGTTTGCCATAGGGTTCACCTCCTTTCATCCGGTCAAAAAGTGAGACCAGTTTTTTAATTACGGGAATAGCAGCTTGCCGTTCTACCCTCGCTGTTTCCTGACAGGCAACCCTGCTCGGCGCTGTGCCGTCGCCCCTCACGGGACGCGCTCCCTTTTTCAAGATCTTGGCGGTTTATCTCAGCTCGGACGGTCATTTAATTTTCTGACCCTATCGTAGCAAGAAAAACGGCCTCCTCCCGTATATCCAGGATGTAGGAAATCCGGGCGAAAACACAAAAGAATCCACGATCAAGGAAATGATGTGGTATAATACGAATATAAGAGTTTTCCGGCAAAGGAGAGAACAAATATGTATGTAAAGCTGTCCGTTCCCGAGCGATTGAAGGATCTTCGCGTGGAACGCAGAATGAAGCTGGAAGAGCTTGCCAAAGCCACCGGTCTTTCCAAATCCGCGCTCGGCAGCTATGAGACCGACGACTATAAAGATATCAGCCCGTTCAGCATCGTGACGCTGGCGGAGTATTACGGCGTCTCGACAGATTATTTATTGGGAGTCTCGGAAATGAAAAATCACCCAGACACAGACCTGGCCGGTCTGCATCTGAGTGATGACATGCTGAAGCTATTGGCAAGCGGGAAGATCAACAACCGCCTGTTGTGTGAGATCGCCACGCATAAGGACTTTCAGCGCCTCATGGTGGATACGGAGATCTGCGTGGATCGGATCGCTGCCATGCGGGTGCATGACATGAACGTCGTTCTGGCCGAGGCGAGGAAAACCGTCATGGAGAAGCATGATCCCGGTGAGAACGATCTGAACATGCGGACGCTGGAGCTGGCGCAGATCGACGAAAACGAGTATTTCAGCCGGGTCGTGCACGAGGATCTGGATGGGATCATCCGGGATATCCGGGAGGCCCACATAAAGGACACGACCACCGCCGATGAGGTCAACCCCTCCGACACGGCACGGCAGGAGCTGGAGGCCGCCATGAGCTACGAGGGCAGCCCCGAGGAGCGCCAGGCCCGCGTGTTCTGCAAGCAGCTCGGGATCGACTACGACAAACTGACGAAGGACGAGTTCGTCAGCCTGATCAACATCTTAAAGAAATCCTCTCTCCTCAAAGGCCAGCCAAACAAGCGCGGGAAGAATAAGTCGAAAAAGAAGTAGCATTATTCAACGCCTCTGTACCGATTGTGGTTCAGAGGCGTTATTGTTTTTCTGATGAGGAAGCTGATTCTGACGTGCGTGGCAGTAAAATCTACTGCATAGCAGCTAAAGCAACGACGGAACTGAGGGAAAAGAACACATACGCCGGAACATAGGATTCGCCGTACGATCGGCGAGAATACCCGGCAAAGAAGAGAAGAATCGTACCTCCCAAATAACCCAATTGAAAGCGCCTCGTACAGGTTGTTTTTGAATGCTCTTCATGGTATCATATACTGGCAGTTAAGGCTTGCCGGGAAGATGAAATCGGCTGACAACGGAAGCTGACACGAGCAGCTTCAGCGGAAAGGAGGGACGCCCATGACAATGAATATCAGCACACTGGCGGCGCTCTTTCCGCTGCTGCTTCTGCTGCTCGGCCTGACATTCACCGTCGTGATCGACCCGTATATCCGGCGGGAGCACAGGCACATCATGCTGCTCATCGCGGCGCTGTGCCTGACCCATATCGCACAGAATGTATGGGATTACGCCCTGACCGTCGGGCCTCCGCGGCAAACGCTCAGAACGATCATATCCATTTACGGATACTCTGTTCGGCCGGTCATTCTGATCCTGTTCCTCTACATTGTTCAGCCGACGGGAAAACGCCGGTATTACTGGCTGCTCGCGGGGCTGAACGCGGCGGTCTATCTGTCCGCACTGTTTTCTCCTGTCAGCTTTTGGATCGATCAGGGGAACTATTACCACGGCGGTCCGCTTGCCCCTACCTGCCTTATCTCCAGCGCGATCCTGCTGATCTGCCTGCTTGTACGGACGCTCCGAAGCCGCAGGACCGCCGGAAAATGGGACGTCTGGATCCCGATCGCTGTGATCGTGATGATCGTCGTTTCAATAGCCTTCGATTACAATATAAAGGAAGGCCAGCAGCCGGTTTCCTTTCTGACCGTGGCCATCATCATCGGCAGCGTGTTTTATTATATCTGGCTGCATCTGCAATTCGTCCGCGAGCACGAGAACGACCTGATGGCGTCGCAGCGCATCCGGATCATGATGACACAGATCCAGCCGCACTTTCTGTTCAATGCCCTCAACACCATCCGCGCGCTGTACGCCAAGGATCCGCCTTTGGCGGACAGGACGCTGGAAGATTTCAGCGCTTATCTGCGGCAGAACCTGGAGTCGCTGAGCCAGACCGAGTTGGTTCCGGTCGCCAAGGAGCTGGAGCATACCCGGCTGTACGCCGAGATCGAAGCGATGCGATTTCCTAACATCCGCGTGGAATACGAAATCGAGGATGATAGCTTTACGATCCCCGCGCTGACGATCCAGCCTCTGGTGGAAAACGCGATCCGCCATGGGGTGCGCAGCCGGAAGGACGGTCTGGTGACCGTTTCTACATCCCGTGAGTCCGATTGTCACAGGGTCACGGTACAGGACAACGGCGTGGGTTTCGATGTAAAGCAACTGGCGGCCCTGGATGACTCTCACATCGGGTTCTGGAACGTAAAAGATCGTGTGGAGCAGATGTGCGGCGGCAAGATGATCCTGCAAAGCGAGATCGGAAAAGGCACCTGCGTTACGCTGCTGATCCCCGACAAAAAGAAGGAGCAGGGAAAATGAAAGTGATCTGTGTGGACGACGAGCCCCTGGCCGTGGAATATACCCTTGGCCAGTGCGCACAGCTGCCGGAGATCAACGAGGCAAAGGGCTTTACCGACGCTGCTCTCGCGCTGGACTGGCTCCGTACTCATCCGGTGGAGCTCGCCCTGCTGGACATCAACATGCCTCAGGTCGACGGAATCACGCTGGCCGCCCGGATCAAGGAGCTGTATCCGCAGACGGCGATCGTATTTCTGACCGCCTATAAGGAATATGCTTTTGACGCCTATGCCGTTCACCCGTCGGGTTACCTGCTCAAGCCGGTCTCTCTGGAACGGATGGCATCCGAGCTGCGCTATGCGTGCGGCGGCTCCCATACGGCGGCGAGCGCGCATATCCGCGTTAAGACCTTCGGCTTTTTCGACGTCTATGTGGACGACCGGCCGATCAGCTTCAAGCTGTCGAAAAGCAAAGAGATCCTGGCATTTCTCGTGGATAAGCAGGGCTTGGGCGTCACGCGCGCCGAGCTGTTCGCGGCCGTGTGGGAGGATCGCGCGTATGACCGCAAGCAGCAAAAGCAGATCGACGTCTATATCCGATCGCTTCGGGAGACGCTGCGCCAATACGGCGCGGAGGAAATCATGGAGATGGAGAAGGGGATCCTTCGCGTCAAGCCGGACACCTTTGTCTGCGATGCTTACCTCTTTTACTCCGGCGACAGCGATACGATCAACGCCTACCGCGGCGAGTACATGAGCTCCTATCCCTGGGCCAGCATGACGGAGGCGATCCTGTACTGGAAACAGCGAACAGACAGAATCTGAGATATAACAAAAATATAAACCGCTCTTTTTCAAGTTTTTTTGAAAAAGAGCGGTTTTTCTTTGGACATTCTTTGGACAGCGCTTGCTACAATGAGCAGCAAGATGAAAAGAACGAACCTGTTCGGTTTACATAACAACAAAGCAGCAGAAGAAAAGGAGAACAACAATGGCAGATCACGGAGAAGTACGCACGTTAAACCCGGATCGGTTGGACCCGGTCAGCGGCGGCGCGGGCGCCCTCGGCGTGTACAGGCCGGGATTCCGGTATAAGAAAGAGTCGCTGCTGTTTTTCAAGGCATGTGTCGGCGAGGATGTTTATGCCGCAGCCATGAACAGCGACGCCGGACGTGCGCATCACTACACGGTCGCAAGGGCTTTTCTGGATCAAGCGGATTGGGAAAAGTTCGTGTGGATCGAAGAACACGGCTCTTTGGATGGGTTCCCGGAGTGAAAATGAGGCTGACAAATGCTCGATAACGGACTCAATGGAAAGGCAACAGAAACCCCGCGTCAATATAATCTCGATCTCCTGAAAGCCGTGTCGATCATCGCCATGATCTTTTGTCATCCCGTGATCAGGCTTGGCATCCATCACGCCGGATATGAAAACGAGTTTGCGTTCTTCTTCGGGGACGTGGTCTTGGGGGATTATCTCGGCGTCGCCCATGCCTTCATGTTCGCCATGGGCGTGGGCATGGTATATTCGCGGAAAAACACGCCTGCCGATCTGATGCGTCGGGGTCTGCGGCTGTATCTGTTGGGCTATGCACTGAACTTCTGCCGATACGGGGTGTATGCCCTGGCCTACGGCATCATCAGCGGCGTGTTCGAGCCGGAAACGCTGGAGGCGCTGTTCGGCCCGGACATCCTGCAATTCGCGGGACTTGCGCTGCTGTTTACCGGCGTCTTCAAACGGCTGAAGCTCCGGGAATGGCATATGCTGGCAGTCGGCGTGGCGCTCTCGGTGATTGGAACGGCGGTTCCCTTTATCGACACGGGGAGCTTTGTGGGCAACTGGCTTCTTGGCCACCTTATCTATACGACCTGGGAGGCCTCCTGCTTCGTGTTCTGCAACTGGTATGTCTTCGTGGCGGCGGGGCTGCTGTTTGGCGCGATCCTCCGTAAAACGGAGGATCGAGACCGCCTGTACAGGCTGCTCATGCTCGTCTCAAGCTGCGTCATGGCAGTGTATCTTGCTGCGACCATCCGCTTCGGCGTGCTGTTTCTCTGCCCGGATCGAGTGTATTACGCGCTGAGCCCTCTGGAGGCGGCGGGGCTTCTTTCCATCGACCTCACCCTGCTCTCGGCGTTTTATTTTCTACAGAAGCG
>ONOL01000024.1 GCA_900319465.1 uncultured Eubacteriales bacterium
GAATACTGGCATATAAGCATTTCAGCTATGGAAAAGGAGTGTGATTGCACAATATGCCGGTTATTAGCCGCACAACTTCCAGTTTGCCAGAACACCCCTATCGTTCATTTTGCACCCCCTTTGACATTTGCACCCCCCTAAAACGAAATGCACCCCCCTGAACAGGCGGTGCACCCCCCTAAGCGTTTTTCTATCAAAACGCAGTACATTTTCCAAAAGAAAAGCCCGATTTCGTTATGATTTCGGGCTTTTTCTTTTATATCTACTTGTTTTTTCTTTAAAATAGTTATCCTATGCTCTCGCCTTCTCCGCGTTTTCTGCTTAGTTTTCTGCTTACCGCTTCATCAACGCATAATAAAGCCCTCCGGAATTGTCTTTCCCGAAGGGCTTTTGTTATGCCATGTTGTCGATATAGGCTTGCATTCTGGCGGCGCTGTCCTCCTTCATTCGCTCCGAAACATGACCGTATACGTCCAGAGTAAAGGCGGCAGTTGCGTGGCCTAAGTTGTCTTGGACGGTCTTCACGTTGTCCCCGTTCTGGAGAGAGAGGACGGCGAAGGTGTGCCGGAGATCATGCACTCGGCTTTCCGGCTTTCGGATCTTCTCCGCAAGGTGCTTGTACCGCTGATATAGGGCGGCGGCGGTGATGTTGCTTCCATCGTCCCGGAGGAATACAAGCGCTGTTTTCATATCCTCCTGGCTCTGCCATCCCTGCCACAGCTCCCCGGCTGCAAGGCGCTGTTCAAGCTGATGAAGCGCCAAAACGATCAAAAAGGACATACCGATCAGCCCCGTGGGGTTGGGCCCCAGCAGACCGCTTTCCCTGTCATTCGTCAGGAAAACGGGGACTTCGCCGATCACGTTCAGCGCGCCGTGCGCGATCGCCGCGTACATACAATTTCCGGTTCGTATCGTGACATACGATAGCATGATCCCAAGGACAACGCAGGTAAGGCACATCATCGCCATATTTGTCCACGGCGCGCCGGCGTTGCTCATGCTGTAATTGAAGCCGAAATAAATCAGCGGCAGGTGCGCGATCCCCCACTCGACGCCATTGACGAGCACCGCTTTTTTCTCTCCGTATTTCTCGATCTGAAAGCTGAGCAGATAGCCCCGCCAGCCGATCTCCTCGCCCAGCTCCAGCAATTGGATCGGGATCGCGATTGCCGATACCATGATCACAGCCAAGGAAAGAACCCGCGGATTTCTGACGGTCAGCTCCGCCTCCGATCCGAAAAGGACGCCGTACTTGAGAATCCCGCTGTATTCTTTCGGGAAAATGAAAAAATAAACAGCGGCGCCCGCAGCCACAAGAACAGCCGGAACGAGTGCCGAAAACGCCCAGGCTTTCCCATTCTTTCAAACTTTCAGCGAAAGATGATAGCTTGACCTTTTTCCGGTCAGCCGTTTTGCAGCTGCCGCGCAAAGCACGGGAATAAACGTAAATCCGATTTGCAAAAACCGATAGAATTTCCCGTTTCCGGCGATCAGTTCCAGGATCCCGAGCGCAAAACAGATTCCCAAAACAAGAATCAGATACACTTTGATCGGACTTTTCTCTGTTGCGGTCTTCCTTGCCCGCACCCCCTCATCCTCTGCTTTTTCAACCCGTATGCTGCTTCCGTACTCCCGGCAGCCGGAACGCTTTCCGCATCCGGTTCCTGTGTCATCGCCGCTTCCCTCACACGGGCCTCGCGTCGATCTTTAACAGCTTCACTCTATCCCGTTGCCCGGCTTTTGTCAAAAACCGGGCCTTGCTGTCAGGGATGAAAGAAAACGCGGCGGGGAAGAAGCGGGACCGGCGGGGGGCCGCTCACCGGCGCTTCCCGCGCGGGAAAAACTTGCCGGGCTCCGCCATTTCCCCATTGCCTTTCCGCTCCGTTTCGATTATGATGCCTGTAAACAGTTTAACGGGAGAGTTGTCCGGATGGCAGAAGAATCGTTTCTCAGAAAAGTGGGGAAGATCGCGATCCCCGTGGCGCTGCAGTCCATGCTGCAGTCGTCGTTTTCCATGATCGACCAGATCATGGTCGGGCAGCTCGGAGAACAGAGCATCGCCGCCGTCGAAATTGCCGGGAAGCCCGGCTTTATCTACGCCTTTGTGACCGGCGCGATCGGCGCGATCGCCGGGATCATGATCTCCCAATACCTCGGAAAACGGGACCGCGCGGCGGAAGAGCGGAGCATCTGCGTCAATTTCGTCTTCATGATGCTGACCGGGGCGCTGTTCTTCGTCCTCGCGGCGCTCTTTTCCCTGCCTTTCGTGCGGCTGTTCAACGACGACGAAGCCGTAGTGTGCGAGGGGGCCGCCTATCTGCGGATCATCGGCTGGGCCTTCCTCCCGCTTGCGCTATGCAACCTCTTCGGCGTCGTGGTCCGCTGCCGCGGCAGGGCCTCCTGGCCGCTGATCGTGGGCGCGGTCTCGGCGCTTCTGAACACCGCGCTGAATTACTGCCTGATCTTCGGGCGCTTCGGCATGCCGGCGCTCGGCGTGCGCGGCGCCGCCTACGCCAGCGTCATTTCCCAGTTCGTGAGCGCGGTGCTGATCTCCGTCCTGTTTTTCCGCCTCTACGGCAGGGTCCGCTTCTCGCTCGCCCTCGGAAGAGACGGACTGCTGCAGTATCTGTCCATGCTGCTGCCCGTCGTGATCAACGAGTTTCTCTGGGCGGCCGGGCAGAGTGTCAACACCTTTGTCTACGGCCATATGGGAACGGACGAGCTGGCCGGGATGTCGCTCACGGGCACGGTGCAGGGGCTGACGGTCGGCGCGCTGAGCGGTCTGGCCCAGGCGGCGGGCATCCTGATCGGGAAGCGGCTCGGCGAGCGCGCGTATGACGAAGCCTACAGGGAGGCGAAAAAGCTCTGCCTCTACGGCCTGGCGGGGACCGCCTTTTTCTCCCTGCTCCTGGTCGTCCTTCGCTATCCCTATGTGAGACTCTACCAGGTCTCCGACGGCGTACGCGGCATCGGCGCGCAGATCCTTCTGGCCTTCGCCGTGCTGATGCCGGTCAAGGTGCAGAACATGATCCTCGGCGGAGGGATCATCCGCAGCGGCGGCAGGACAAAGTACATCATGTGGATCGATCTGTTCGGCACCTGGCTGATCGGGGTGCCGCTGGCGCTTCTGTGCGGCCTGGTCTGGAAGCTCCCCATCGTATGGGTGTACCTGATCCTCTCGCAGGAGGAGCTGGTGCGCTTCCTGATCTCCGTGGCCATGTTCCGCAGCCGGAAATGGATGAACACGATAAACTGAGGGCGGCCGCCGGGCGCGGCCCCTCCCCTTTTCTCTGTTTTTTCTTTTCGCATCTTTTCAAACGCGATCATTTGGAGTATCCTTTTGTCACACGGAAACAGACATTACATGAACGGAGGAAAACTTATGGCGGCAACATGGCTGAGCGACGCGGTGTTCTACGAGATCTATCCGCAGTCGTTCTATGACAGCAACGGCGATGGGATCGGCGATCTCAACGGGATCCGGGAAAAGCTGGACTACATCAAAAGCCTCGGCTGCAACGCGCTCTGGATCAACCCCTGCTACGATTCGCCCTTCAAGGACGCCGGCTATGACGTGCGCGACTACCGGAAGGTGGCGCCGCGCTACGGGACGAACGAGGACCTGATCCGGCTCTTCGACGCCGCCCATGAAAAGGGCATCCGCGTCCTGCTGGATCTGGTGCCCGGACACACCTCGGAGGAGCATCCGTGGTTCCTGGAGAGCCGGAAGGCGGAGCGGAACGAGTACTCCGACCGCTATATCTGGACCGACTTCTGGATCCACGGCGCGCAGGGGATGCCCTACATCAGCGGCGAGAGCGAGCGGAGCGGCGCGTACATCCTGAACTTCTTCAAGTGCCAGCCCGCGCTCAACTACGGTTTCCTGCGCCAGACCGAGTCCTGGCAGCTCCCCGCGAACCACCCCGCCGCCATCGCTACCCGCGAAGCGCTCAAGGACATCATGCGCTTCTGGCTCTCCCGCGGCTGCGACGGCTTTCGCGTCGACATGGCCGACTCCCTCGTGAAAAACGACGATGCGGACAAGAGCGCCACCAGCGCGGTCTGGCGCGATATCCGCCGGATGCTGGATCTGGAATTCCCGGAGGCGGTGCTGGTTTCGGAATGGGGACGGCCGCATCAGTCGCTGCGCGCGGGCTTCGACGCGGACTTCTATCTGGACTGGCGCGGCAACGGCTACTGCACCCTGCTGCGCGATTACGAGAACCATCCGGACGCCGACCACAGCTACTTCAAAAAGGACGCCGGCGGCAGCATCAACCGCTTCCTCGACGACTACCTGCGTCTGCTCGACGGCGCGAAGGGGCAGGGCTACGTCTCCCTGATCACCGGCAACCACGACACGGTCCGGCTCAGGCACACGCTGGACGAGGCGGAGCTGAAGCTGGTCTACGCCTTCCTCTTCACCATGCCGGGCGTGCCCTTCCTCTACTACGGCGACGAGATCGGCATGCGCTATCTGGAAGTGCCCACCAAGGAGGGCGGCTACACCCGCACCGGCTCGCGCACGCCCATGCAGTGGGCGCCCGGCGTGAACCTCGGCTTTTCGCGCTGCGGGAAAGAGCAGCTCTACCTGCCGGTCGACGAGTCCGAGGACGCGCCGACGGTCGCCGGACAGGAGAACGATCCCGGCTCCCTGCTCTCCACCCTGCGCGCCGTGCTCGCCCTGCGCCACCGGGAAAAGGACCTGCAGGCGGACGCCCCGTTCCGTGCGGTCTGCACGGAGCCGGACAAGCCCTTCGTTTACCGGCGCGGAGAGCTGACGCTCGCGCTCAACCCGAGCGGCCGGGCGCTCAGCGTAACCCTGCCCTTCGACGTCTCCCGTACCCTGTATCAGATCGGCGAGGCGGAGGCCGACGGAAGACGGCTGACCGTCATGCCGCAGTCCTTCATCGCCCTGCGCTGAACCGCCGGCAGGCGGGTCCGTATCTCTGCGGACCCGCCTGCCGCATTATCGCAATCGCAGGAAGGGCGCGCCGGCGGAAGTCGTGCAGGAAATATTCACCATTATTCGTGCTTTTTCGCTTCCGTGGTTAGAGAGCACTTCAACAATTGAGCCGAAAAGCGCTTGGCTGGCCAAGCGCTTTTTTGTGCACCAATCCTCTTGTATCGTGCTCGGCGTAGTGCTATAATAATCTGACTTTTGTGAATAAGGACGGAGATTGCATGAATAAAACCTGGATCGTACGCAGCTTGTCTCTGCTGCTGGCCATGATCATGGTCTTCGGAAACGCCGTGACCGCGGCCGCGGCAAGCGAGCTCGCTCCGAGTGCGGAGAACGCGATCGCAGAGAGCGCGCAGGACGAGACCGAAGAAACAGAAGGCTCCGCGGAGGCAAAGCCGGCCGGCGCGGAGAACACGGCGGAAGCCGCAGGCGCAGCAAAAACGGACGGCGCGCCGTCCGCCGAAGAGACGGCGAAGGAAGCGCCCGGGACAGTTATCGCCGATACGGAAAACACACAGGAGGCGGTGTCGTCCTCCGATGAAGAAAAGCGGGACGAAGCGCCCGCAGCGACGGAAACGCCCGCCGCAACGGAGGCTCCCACCGCCTCTGCAGAGAAGCTCGACGAGCCTGCGCCGACGGAGGCTCCCGCAAAGCAGGAGCCGATCTCCGGCAAGGAAAGCACGGACGAAGCGCCCACCTCGACGGAAACGCCCGCCGCGCCCGCGATGCCTGCCTTCACGGCGGGCGGGACTGCCGGCAACGGCGTCTCGGTCTCCGTTTCCGCGGCCGAGGGCGTTTTCCCGGAGGGGACGACCATGACGGTCGAAGCCGCCGCCAAAGACGCGGTCATCTCCGCGGCGCAGGCGGTCACGCCCAACCGAGTGGTGGACGCGGCTGCGGTCAACATCAGCTTTTTCGACGCCTCCGGCCGGGAGATCGAGCCGGCTGACGACGCATCCGTCAGCGTGACGCTGCAGGCGGGCGCCGGCAGCGTGGAGGGTCGGGAGTTCCTGGTGGTCCACATCAGCGACAGCATGGCCGCCGAGCGCGTGACGGCCGTCAGCGGTCTGTCCGGCGAGTGCGCCTCGTTCCTCGCGGACGAATTCAGCATTTACGCGATCATCGGCACAGACCCCTCGGACGACGACGCGGCGCTCGAGCGCATTACTTACAGGATCTACGACGCGGAAAACGGCAATCTGCTCAGCACGCAGATCGTAAAGACCGGCGATACGCTGGCCGAGCCGCAGCTGCCCGACCCGGAGGAAGGGAAGAGCTTCCTCGGCTGGTTCACCCTGGCAGACGGCGCGTATCAGTCCTTTACCGGCTTTGAGGGTTACATCCGCGTTCCCGATACGAACACCGACACGGTGGTGAACGTGTTCCCCCGCTACGGCCAGCTCTTCACGGTGCAGTTCCGCGACACGACGCAGGACGACGCGATCATCGACACAATCTCCGGCGAGTACGTCGCGGGGAGCACGACCGTGTCTCTGACCGAGATCAACAAGAGAACGGTCGACGCGGGCGCGGATTCCATGTGCACCGGCTGGGCGCTGTCGAAAGAGGCGGCCATGAACGCCGCAAACAAGCTCACGGCGGATCTGACGATCCCCTCCGCGGGCTCTCTCGATCTCTACCCCGTGATCGAGGCGGGACACAGCCTGTACTTTGATTCCAACGACAGCAGCGTGAACCGGGCGAGCATCGTGACGCCCCAGTACCTCTACCCCGACGACACGACGGTCGATCCGGGCGATGCGGTGAGAGTCGGATACCAATTCCTCGGCTGGTTCACCGAGAAGGACGGCGGCGAGAAGTTCAGCTTCGGCAGCACGCTGAGCGCGAACACAAAGCTCTTCGCCCACTGGGCGCCGATCGAGGTCACCTACAACGTGATCTACTGGACGGAGATCCTGAGCAACGGCCCCACCGGCACGCACGACGCGATGGGCGCGGACGGCAGCTTTGACGAGAGCAAGGCGCTCTGGTCCCGTTACGCCGCGGGTCAGGCCACGGCGCTGACGGGCAGCATCGTCAAGGTCGAGGAGACGGATATGCCGGGCAGCGTCACCGTCCCCAAGTACTATGATTTCTACCGCTCCGCGGAGAAAGAGGTCGCGGGCGACGGCTCCACGGAGGTCAACGTCTATTTCCGCCTCCACGTCTATACCTTCCGCTGGACCTGGGGCCCCTACACAGCCAACGACGGGACGGTCAAGTTCAGCATCAGGACCAACCGGGACGGCGTCATCCTTCCCGATGAGAACGGAAACGGCAGCTATCAGATCAACGCCGTTCTGGGCGAGCGCGTTACCGACGTCACACCGGTCATCGAGCTGTACGGGGAGAATATCGATCCCCCGGCCTTCTGCTACGGCTGGGCCTGCCCCCTGCGCACGATCTACGGCTTCTACACCAACACCACGAGAAACTCCATTCCCTATTACTGGATCGACGAGATGGCGAAGGGCGACAGCTTCTACGCGATCTACTCCCGGGAAATGGTCCCTATGCAGTTCAATTACTGGTATGAGAACGCCGAGAACGACGAGTTCGCCCCTCCTCTTACCGACAACAAGATGCGTGCGAAGAACACGTCCTACCTCCCCTCCAACTCCACCAAGTATCTGGTGCTGGCGGACAATCCCGGCGACGTCCGCAACCCCACCCGTCCGAGCGAGGAACACCCCGTCGTCATGCAGACGGACGTGGACATCGACGGTACGGTCTATGCCCTCGTTTACAACTGGTACTACCTGCGCAGAAGGTTCGATCTGATCTTCAAGGACGAGACGGGCAGCGCCGATTACATCGCCAACTATACCGCGCTCTCGAAGGAGGGCGAGGAGAAGATCAAATGCGAGGCCGCCATCACGAAGTATTACGCCGTCCCGCAGAAGGCGGGATATGATTTCCTCGGCTGGTTCGACACCGACGGCAATCAGATCACCTACGAGGACGGCTCGATGCTCCCGCCCTACGAAAACGAGCTCATGCCCGCGATGAACACGGTTCGGGAGGCTCACTGGAAAAAGAGCGGCACCGTGAACGTCAGCTTCGACCCGAACGGCGGCTCCTTTACCGACGGCGCCAGCGCCGCCAGGAGCTTTGAGAAGCTCAAGGATTCCCTGTACCCGACCGACGAGATCCCCGGCCTGAACGAGCGCGCCGGTTACCAGTTCGACAGGTGGGTCTACGCCGACGGCACGCAGGCCGGCAAGCCCTTCGACTTTGAGAACACGAATCTTGTCCGCGACGTAAACCTGAAGGCCAGATGGATCAGCATGGCAAGCGTCCAGGTAGAGTACGACGCCATGGCGCACGGCTCCTTCGCGGACGGCGGCAAGCTCTCCGTCGACCCCGAGAAGCATCTGGACGGCACGGGCGTCATCCTGCGCGGCGCGCCGGAGACCGTGGACGAGAACTTCTACTTCATCGGCTGGCAGCTCGCGGGCACCGCCTCCGTCTTCAAGGCCGGAAGCGCCGTCTCGATCGTCGCCGACGAGAACGACAAGTGCATCTTCAAGGCGGTGTACGACGAGGCGCCCGCGGACGCGTCCCTGACCTACCACGCCAACTACCCGGCGGTCACCGGCAAGGCTGACAGCGAGGCGACGGTCGTAAAGGTCAACAACGGCGATCTGCTCATCGCCGCGGCGGAGGAATTCTCCTTCGCCGTGAACGGCTTCACCTTCCAGGGCTGGAGCCGGAGCGCCGACGGCAGTGTGGATTACCTCCCGGGCAAGGAAGCGGGCATCGATAACCGCTCGGCCAACGACCTCTACGGCGTCTGGAAGGCCAACCGCTACAAGCTCACCGTCGATCCCAACGGCGGCACCTGGGGCGGGACCGGGAACCGCTCCGTCTTCGAGATGGACTATCTGGAGACCAAGGAGATCGAAGATCCCGTCTGGGCGGGTTACGTATTCGCCGGATGGACGCTCACGCCCGTGGACAGCGCGTCAACCCTGGAGGGGACGCACTATACGATGGGCTATAAGGACACCCTGCTGACGGCGCATTGGCAGAAGCTGAAGCTCGAAAAAGAGACGGTCAGCCTGCCCGCCGACGGGAAAGCCTACACCTTCGGGGAGACGATCCGCTACCGGATCCGCCTGACGGCCTACGGCACCGTGCCCGTCAGCAACGTCACGGTCATCGACGAAATGACCGGCAACCGCTTTGAAATCGCGAAGATCCGCGTCGGCGAGACGAGGACCTTTGAGACCTCCCACGTGGTGACCGAGGCCGACGTGCTGGCCGGCAAGGTCGTGAACGTCGCCACCGCCGAGGCGGGCCGGATCCCTGTGGAGCCCGCGCGCGTGGAAGATCCGACCGAGGCGCCGTACAGCCATCTGACGGTGTATAAATCGGTCGCCAACAAGCCCGCCAACGGAAAATTCTTCGTCGCGGGCGAGCAGATCGAGTATGCGATCACCGTCACCAACGACGGCATCGTCACCCTGACGGACGTCGTCGTGACGGACGACCTGACGGGCAGCCGCTGGCAGGTGGGAACACTCCGGCCGGGCGAGACCAGCAGCGTGCTGACGGATCGCTACGTCGCGACGCAGAAGGACGCCGAGGCCGGCAAGGTCGTGAACGTCGCCACCGCCACCGGGAAATCGACGGATCCCACCGACCCGGACGGCCCGGGAACGGCGCAGGCCAGGGCGGAAGCGCCCGTCGGCCGGACGACGCCCGGAAAGCCGGACGGAAAGACCGCCCCGAAGACGGGCGATTCCCCGCTGCTCTACGGCTTCGCCCTGCTCGCCGCCGTCTCCCTGGGCGCGGCGGTCGCGACCTGCCGGAAGCTCCGGACCCGCTGAGCGCGGCCCTGCCTCCGCGCCCCCCATCACGCATACAGTCCCGCCGGCGGGCAGCCCTTTCGGGCTGTCCGCCGGTCTGCTTGTCGAAGAAGTCCGAGCCGGACTTCTTCGACGGCGCTTCCGCCTCGGAAAGACAGCAAGCGCAAAACAAGCGCGCTCCCTCCCGCCTCACCTGACAATTTTTCCACGATTCTTGCATTGCGGCGAGATTCATCATATAATAACTATTCGGGAAGTCAGACAGGAAAAAGGTTGCAATCGGATACATTTAGGAATACAATATTGTCTGATTCATAACAATCGTTTCGGAGGCGGCTTTGGAGCACCTGAAGATCGAGATCCACGGGATCGTACAGGGCGTTGGCTTTCGCCCCTTCATGCACCGCGAGATACGCGAGCGCGGGCTGAGCGGCACGATCCGCAACAGCTCCTCCGGCGTGGTGCTGGAGCTGGAGGGCGAGCGCGCGGCGCTGGAAGCGTTTCTGGAAGCGCTTCCCCACCGGGCGCCGAAGCTGGCCGTCATCGAGCGCGTGGAGCCCCGTTGGGGCCTGCCGGTCGAGGGCTGTGAGGGCTTCTCGATCCTGCCGAGTCTGGTGGAAAAGGAGCGCAACACCCTCATCTCCCCGGACGTCTGTCTCTGTGAGGACTGCCGGAAGGAGCTGCTCGATCCGGGCGACCGGCGATACCGCTACCCCTTCCTCAACTGCACCAACTGCGGCCCCCGCTTCACCATCATCAAAGACGTGCCCTACGACCGTCCTCTCACCTCCATGGGGCGCTTCCCCATGTGTCCCGACTGCGAGCGGGAATACCACGACATCGAAAACCGCCGCTACCACGCCCAGCCGGACTGCTGCCCGGTCTGCGGGCCGCATCTCTGGTTCCGGGACGCGGAGGGCGCGCGTACCGACGGGGACGAGGCGGCGCTGAAGGCTGCCCGCGAGATGCTCAGGGCCGGGAAGATCGTGGCCGTCAAGGGCCTCGGCGGCGTGCATCTCGCCTGCTCCTGCGGCGATCCGGCGGTCGTCTCCCGGCTGCGGCGGCGCAAGCAGCGCGACGAGAAGCCCTTCGCCGTCATGTGCCGCGACCTGAGCTGCGCCAGGGCGATCTGCGAGGTGAGCGAGGACGAGGCGCGCATCCTGGAGAGCTGGCAGCGGCCGATCGTGCTGCTCAAGAAGAAGGCGCCGGGGCTGACGCACCTGAGTGAAAACGGCTATGTGGGCGTGATGCTGCCCTATACGCCGCTGCACGTCCTCCTCTTCGGGGACGATATCGACAGGCTCGTGATGACGAGCGCAAACCTGTCCGACACGCCCATCGTCTATAAAAACGACGAAGCGCTCGAACGGCTTTCCGGCATCGCGGACGGCTTTCTGCTCCACGACCGCGAGATCCAGACCCGCTGCGACGATTCGCTCTGCTGGGTGCTGGACGGGAAGGAATACCCGGCCCGGCGCTCGCGGGGCTACGCGCCCTATCCCGTCCGGCTGGCGCGCGTACGGAGCGGTCTGCTCGCCTGCGGAGCCGAGCAGAAGGCGGGCTTCTGCCTGACCAAGGGAGACTACGCCTTCCCGAGCCAGCACCTCGGAGATCTGAAGAATTTCGAGACGCTGGAAAACTACGAACAGCAGATCGCCCATTTTGAGCGTCTGTTTGATATCCGCCCCGAGGCGCTCGCCTGTGATCTGCATCCGGACTATCTCTCGACCGGTTACGCGAAGGAGCGCAGCGAGCGGGAGGGCCTGCCGCTCGTGCAGGTGCAGCACCACCACGCGCACCTCGCCTCCTGCATGGCGGACAACGGCCTGCGCGACCCGGTGATCGGCCTCATCTGGGACGGCACCGGCCTCGGCACGGACGGCAGCATCTGGGGCGGCGAATGCCTTGTCGGGGACTTCGCGGGCTTCGAGCGCTTCGGCTCGATCCGCCCGATCCCTCTGATCGGCGGCGATCTCGCGACGAAGGAGCTCGACCGGGTGGCCTGGGCGCTCCTGCGGGACGCCGGGCTGGACCGGCCCGGGAACGCGGTCTGGGAGGCCATGCTGGCGCAGGGGCTCAACTGCCCGCTCTCCTCCGGCATGGGCCGGCTCTTCGACGGCGTGGCCGCGATCCTCGGCGTCAAGACCCGTGCGAGCTACGAAGGACAGGGCGCGGTGCTGCTGGAGGCCGCCGCGGCGCCGGACGAGTCCGGCGCGTATCCCTTCGCGCTGAGCGGAACGCCCCTCCGCTTCGACTGGCGGCCGATGCTGCGCGCCCTTTGCGAAGACGGCGCGGACGTCTCGCACAAAGCCGCGAAATTCATGAACACGCTGCTGCTCTTCGCCTGCGAGCAGGCGGAGGAGGCTTCCCGGAAAACGGGTCTGCGCGACGTGGTGCTCTCCGGCGGCAGCTTCCAGAATATGTACCTGATGCGCCGCCTGCCCGGGCTGCTGCGTGCGCGGGGCCTGACGCCCTGGCACCACAGCCGCGTCTCCTGCAACGACGAGGGGATCGCGTTGGGACAGGTCACGGTACTAAACGAAAAAAGCAAGAAGGAAGCATGAATCCATAAGGGGTTCGCCTTCCGCGAACGGACGGAAACCGCCTCGCAGCGGCCCCGCGTTTTTCATTCTTCCTGCTTTATTCTTCCTTCAGAAAAGGTATTTCTTATGTGTCTTGCAGTACCCTTAAAGTTGATAGAAGTGAACGGCAAGGAGGCCGTGGGGGATGCGATGGGCGTCCGGCGCAGGGTCCGGGTGGATTTCATCGAGGAACCGAAGGTCGGCGATTACGTGATCGTCCACGCGGGCTTTGCCATTGAGCGGCTGCCGGAACAGCAGGCGCTCGAGGACCTGGCGTCCTGGGAGGAGCTGGAAGATGCCCTCCGCTGAAACGCTGCTGCGCGAGATCCGGGCGCTGCCTCTGGGCGACGTGCGGATCATGGAGGTCTGCGGCACCCACACAATGGCCATCGCCGAGGCGGGGATCCGGAGCCTCCTGCCCGAAAACGTCAAGCTTTTGAGCGGGCCGGGCTGCCCGGTCTGTGTGACCCCCGCGGAGGTCATTGACGCGGTGCTCGCCCTCTCGATGGACAAAAACCTCATCCTCGCCAGCTACGGCGACATGATCCGCGTCCCCGGAAGCACGCCGGGGGACAGTCTGCAGCGCCGCCGGGCGCTGGGGGCGGACGTGCGGATTTGCTACTCGCCGATGGACGCGCTGGAGATCGCGGCGAAAAACCTCCACAAAGAGGTGGTGTTCCTCGGCGTGGGCTTTGAGACCACCGCCCCCGGCACCGCCGCCGCCGTGCTCGCCGCCGGGGAGCGGGGGCTGAAAAACTTCTCCGTCTGGTCCATGCTCAAGACCGTGGAGCCCGCGCTGCGCGCCCTGATGGGCACGGAGGGCTTCAACGTCCAGGGCTTTCTCTGCCCCGGCCACGTGGCGACGATCCTCGGCGAGGAGGGCTTCCGCTTCCTGCCGGCGTCCTGCCGCATGCCGGCGGTCATCAGCGGCTTTGAGAGCGGGGACATCCTGTTCGCGCTCTGCCGGCTTTTAATGCAGATCGCCGACGGCGAGCCGCGCCTGGAGAACGCATATCCCCGGGCCGTGCGCCCGGAGGGGAACCGGCTCGCGAAGGCCATGATGGGCCGCTGCTTCGCCCCCCGGCGCGAGCTCTGGCGCGGGCTGGGCGAGATCCCGGCGAGCGGCCTCGGCTTGCGGGAGGAATGGGCCGCCTTCGACGCGGAGAAAAAATTCGGGGTCACCGTCGGTGCGGAAAAGCCCACGGCCTGCCGCTGCGGCGAGGTGATCACCGGTATGCGCGAGCCGCCGCGCTGCCCGCTGTTCGGAAAACGCTGCACGCCGGAGGACCCGGTGGGGCCCTGCATGGTCTCCTCCGAGGGTGCCTGCGCCGCGTGGTACAAATACCAGATACCGTGAATAGCGAAGAATGAATACTACTGGTGTTCGCCGAAGGCGAACGGATCATAACCGTCGCGAAGCGACCCCTCAATTATTCATTTTTCACCATTCGTTATTCATTTACAAAGCACCAAGGTTGGATCATACGTACAATGGACGAAATCATAACCCTTGACTACGGCAGCGGCGGGAAAAAGACGGCGCGCCTCATCGAAAACAGCATCCTCCCCGCGCTCTCGAACCCCGCGCTCAACGCCCTGACCGATGGGGCGATCCTCGGGGACCTGGTCTTTTCCACGGACAGTTTCGTGGTCGACCCGATCTTCTTCCCCGGCGGGGACATCGGTAAGCTCGCCGTCTGCGGCACGGTCAACGACGTGGCCGTCTGCGGCGCCGAGCCGAAATATCTGAGCTGCTCCTTCATTATCGAAGAAGGCCTGCCCATGGCGGCGCTCTCGCGCGTCATCGCCTCGATGAAGGCCGCCTGCGCGCAGGCGGGCGTGCAGGTCGTGACCGGCGACACCAAGGTCGTCGAGCGCGGCCGGGGCGACAAGCTCTATATCAACACCGCCGGCATCGGCTTTCTCAAATACCCCGGTCTCAGCCCGGCGAAGCTCCGGGAGGGGGACGCGGTGCTAATCTCCGGCACCGCGGGCGACCACGGCACCGCCGTGATGCTCGCGCGAAGCGGCATGATGCAGACCGAGCTTACGAGCGACTGCGCGCCGCTCAACCGCCTGTGCGCCGCGATCCTCGACACCGGCGCCGCGGTGCGCGTGCTGCGCGATCCGACGCGCGGCGGCGTCGCCACCACTCTCAACGAGTTCGTGGAGGGGACGAGCCTCGGGATCGAGCTTGCGGAAGGCGCGATCCCCGTCCGCCCCGCGGTGAAGGCCGCCTGCGCCATGCTGGGGCTCGAGCCCCTCTACTGCGCCAACGAGGGCAAGCTGCTCTGCGTCGCCGCACAGGAAGACGCGGAAAAGCTGCTCGCCGCCATGCGCGCGCTGCCCGAGGGCGAAAACGCCGCGCAGATCGGCGTCGTGACCGCCAACGCGCCCGGAAAGGTGCTCATGAAGACCGCCCTCGGCGGCAGGAGAGTTCTGCAGAAGCTCGCCGGCGCGCAGCTTCCGCGGATCTGCTGAGCCGTCCCGGGCACCGAAAACCGTCAGCAAATATATTTTATATAAAAGTACGCATCATAAACGAGAGGTGATGGATTTTGCAAGAGTACAAACGCATCGACATCAGCAAAGACCAGATCGTTCCGATCGCCGAGCGCATGCGCAGGCAGAACGTCTACCTGGTGATGATCCACGCTTTCCTGAACAAGGAAGGGCTGCTGGACGTCTCCTGGGACTACGCGGTGGAGCCCGTCATCGAGTCCTACCATGTGGTAGGCGAAATGCTCCTCCCCTCCATCGGCGAGATCTACGACACCGCCGCCACCTGGGCGGAGCGTGAGATCAACGAGCTGTTCGGCGTGGAGTTCGAGGGGCTGGATATGAGCCAGCGTCTCTTCCTGCCCGAGGATCTGCTGGAGACCCAGGGCCGCGGCCAGATCATGGTCACGCCGCTGAGCGAGCTGGTGGAGAAAAACACAAAGGAGGCCGGGAAATGAGCTATATCGTCCCCATCGGACCTTACCATCCCGCATTGGAGGAGCCGATCCACGCCAAGCTCTACACCGAGGGCGAGATCATCAAGGACGCGGAATGCTTCGTCGGCTACAACCACCGCGGCATTGAGAAGCTCGCCACCGAGCGCAACGCCATCCAGACCCTGGTGCTGGTGGAGCGCGTGTGCGGCATCTGCTCCCACTCCCACGCCTTCACCTACGCCATGTGCGTGGAGGCCATCAACGGCACCGAGGTGCCGAAGCGCGGCCAGTACATCCGCGTCATTACCGCGGAGCTGGAGCGTCTGCACTCCCATTTCCTGTGGCTGGGCATCGCCTGCCACATCATCGGCCACGACAGCATGTTCATGCACATCTGGGACGAGCGCGAGCTCGTGATGGATATTCTGGAGAAAATGACCGGCAACCGCGTCAACTACGCCATGGTCACCATCGGCGGCGCGAGACGCGACATCGACGACGATCTCCGGCGCGAGATCCTGGACGCCTGCCAGAAGCTCAAGGCTCCCCTCGACCGCATCACCGAGATCGCCCTGACCGACAAAACCATCGCCATGCGCACCAAGGGCGTCGGCCTGCTCCCGACGGCGGACGCGATCCGTCTCGGCGCCGTCGGCCCCCATGCCCGCGCCTCCGGCGTCGACATCGACGTGCGGCGCGACTCGCCTTACAGCTGCTACGACGAGTTTGAATTCAAGGTCCCCGTGGTGGACAGCTGCGACGTATTCGCCCGCGTGGTCGTGCGCGCGCTCGAGTGCTACGAGAGCATCAAGATCATCCAGCAGGCGCTGGAGAATCTGCCCGCCGGCCCCATCAACCTCGGCACGAAGCTCCCCAAGATCAAGGAGGGTATGGCGGTCTGCCGCCACGAGGCGCCCCGCGGCCAGCTCAGCCACCTCGTAGTAGGCAACGGCAGCCTCACGAACCACCGCGTTTCGGTGCACGTGCCCAGCTTCAAGAACACCCCCACGGTGCCCTTTATGCTGCGCAACAATACCGTGGCCGACGCCGGCCTCATCATCGCCAGCATCGATCCCTGCTTCAGCTGCCTCGACAGGTAACGCGGAGCATGCACGAGCTTGCGCTGACCGAGGGCATCATCGCCATCGTGGAACAGGAAGCGAAGAAAAACGGCTTTTCCCGGGTGCTGGAGATCACGCTGCGCGTCGGCGCGTTCTCCGGCGTGGTACCGGACTGCCTGCGGGAATTCTTCCCCATCGCCTCGAAGGGGACGCCCGCCGAGGGCGCCTCGCTCGTGATCGAGCCTGTACCCGCCGTCTTCCGCTGCCTGCTGTGCGGCTTTGAAGGCCCTCTTCCCCGGCATTCCGCCGTCTGCCCCGACTGTGGGGGCGAGGCGATCCGCATGGTCTCCGGTCGGGAGTTCTTTGTGGAAAATCTTAAGGTTGAATAAAACAATAAAGGAATAAAGGAGTTGTTGCTTCTTGCGGAAAACAACATTCCCCGCCGTGCTTGCCACCTTCGTGGTCTGCTTCCTGTTCTGGGTCCTGCTCACCTGGAGCTTCACGGTCCAGGAGCTGGCTGCGGGCGCGGTGGTAAGCCTGGCTGTAGCTCTGTTCTCGGCGCGCTTCTTCATCCATGAGAAGGCCGGCTGGTTCTTCAACCCCCTTCGCTTTCTCAAGCTGCTGGGCTACTGGATCTTCCTCTTCCCGGTTGAGCTTGTGAAGGCCAACGTGGACATGGCGAGGCGCTGCTTCACGGGCTGCACCGACATCAATCCCGGCATCGTCAAGGTCCCTGTGGGCCTGAAATCCGACTACGGCCAGGCGGCCCTGGCCAATTCCATCACCCTGACGCCCGGCACCATCACCATGGACGTCGCCGAGCAGGAAGGGCAGACTTACTATTACATTCACTGGATCGACGTGACGGCCTCCGGCGAAGAGGCCGGCGAGGCCATCAAGGGCAGACTGGAAAAGGGCCTGAAGGGGGTGTGGGAATGAGCGATCTTCTGATTTTTGCGATCTTCTTCGCGGCGCTCGCGCTCATGAACCTGTACCGGCTCGCCGTCGGCCCCACCGCCGCCGACCGTCAGGTCGCCGTCGACTCCGCCGACATCCTCATCACCTGCGCGCTGGTACTCTTCTCGGTTTACAGCGGCAGGGGCGTCTATCTCGACATCGCGCTCGTCGCCGCGCTGCTCGGCATCATCGACACCATGCTGGTCGGCCGGTATCTGGAAAACGGGAGGTGGCAGTAAGATGGCAGTCCGTATCATTGCTGACGTCCTCATTTTCCTCGGCGCCGTGTTCGCCACCGCCGGCACCATCGGCGTGCTCAGGATGCCCGACACCTTCAGCCGTATGCAGGCCAGCACCTGCGTCTCCACGCTGGGCATGCTGGGCGTGATGCTCGGCTCGCTGCTCTACGCCGTATGCGTGATGGGCAGCGTCTCCGCCGCCGTCAAGATCGGCGTGATCGCGCTGATGATCCTTGTGACCAACCCCATCGGCTCCCACGCCATCGCCAAGGGCGCCTACCGCCACGGGGTCCGTCCGGAGAAACCTATGGAAGTCGACGACTTCAGGAGGGATTTCGATGAGTAATTTGATCGTGATTCTCAACGTCCTCGTGATCGTGGGCCTCGTGGTCTCCGCGATCCTTGCGGTGCACTTTGAAAAGCTCCTGAGCTCCGTCATCGCCCTCGCGGTCGTCGGCGCCTTCGCCGCGGCGGAATTCCTGCTGCTGCACGCGCCCGACGTGGCCATCTCCGAGGCCGCCGTCGGCGCCGCGCTGACCCCGCTGATCTTCATCGTCACCCTGAAAAAGATAAGAGGAGGGGACGATAAATGAAAAAATTCCTGACTTACCTCTGCCTTGCCGTCTTCCTCTTCGCGGGGATCTACGCCTGCGCGGACATGGCGGCCATGCCCCGCACCTACGAGGGTCAGAACGCCGCGGTCTCCGTCTATGAGCTGCAGAAGGCCCCCTCCTCCTACGACGACTCCAAGGCCGACGGCGCTGCCGCCGCCATCGTGCAGCAGGATCTGGAGAAGAGTCATTCCCAGAACGACGTGACCTCGATCGTCTTCGACTTCCGTGGCTACGACACCATGGGCGAGGCCTTCATCCTGATCACCGCCGTCGCCGGCTCCGTGGTCATCCTCTACACAAAAAAGAAGAAGGAGGAAGCGCGCGATGAATAACAAGCCTGAAATCAAGCCGCTGGTCTCCCGCTGCGGCGTGGACCTCCTCCTCCCCTTCGCGCTCGTTTACGCGCTGACCATCGTGCTGCACGGGCATCTGTCCCCGGGCGGCGGCTTCCAGGGCGGCGTGCTGATGGCAGGCATCGTCACGATGCTCTACCTCGGCCACGGCTATGAGGACACCGTGAAGGCGCTCAGCTACCACACGCTGCACGCGGGCGAGGGCATCGCCTCCGTCGCGTATGTGGCGCTCGCGCTGATGGGCGTCGCCGTTGGCGCGCAGTTCTGCCAGAACATCCTCTACCGGCAGGGCGCCGTGGGCGAGCTTTACAGCGCCGGCACCATCTTCTGGATGAACGTCACCGTCGGCGTGAAGGTCATTACCGGCATCGGCTCCATCTCCCTGCTGATGATCGGTCTGCTGGCCGGCCGCGACGCCAGCCAGGATGCATAAGGAGGAAACGACATGATCTTATTAAACTACATCGCCTCCTTCTTCCTGATCGCCCTCGGCCTGTACTGCATCGTTGTGAAGTACAACCTCGTCAAGACGGTGATCGGGCTGTCCATCATGGACTACGGCGTGAACCTGCTCATCATCACCATCGGCTTCAATCCCGGCGGCACCGCCCCCATCTTCACCTGGGGCGAGCTCAAGCCGGAGAGCTTCTTCGTCGATCCCATCCCCCAGGCCCTCACCCTGACCAGCATCGTCATCGGCGCCTGCGTCACCGCGATGAGCCTCGCGCTCGTGATGAAGCTCAAAGAGATGTACGGGACCACCGATACCCGTGAGATAAGGAGGCTGAGAGGATGAATATGCTTTCTCTTCAGCACTTCCCCATCTATTCGATCATGGTGCTCTTCCTCGGCGCCTTCCTGATCGTCATTTTCGGCAAGAGCAAGGTCTTCCGCCATGCGGTCGCCCTGCTCGCCACCTTCGCGTCCTTCTTCTTCATGGCGATGCTCTTCAAGCCCGTCATGCTGGAGGGACAGACCATCGCCTACTGGATGGGCAACCGCGTCCCCGCCGGCGGCTACGCCATCGGCATCGCCCTCGAGGTCGACGCGCTGAGCCTGTTCTTCGGGCTGCTCGTGAGCTGCGTGGTATTCATCGCCTGCGTCTACTCCATCCAGTACATGAGCCATGACGACAACGTGCCCCAGTACTACACGCTGTTCCTCATGCTCGCCGGCGGCGTCATGGGCCTCGTCCTCTCGGGCGACCTGTTCAACATGTTCATCATGGTGGAGATCCTGACCTTCGCCGCCGTGGCGCTGACCGCCTTCCGCAACACCGCCAACGGCGCCCTCGAGGCCGCCTTCAAGTATCTCGTGGTCGGCTGCATCGGCTCCACCTGCATCCTCGCGGGCACGATCATGCTCTACGCGCAGGTGCATACCCTGAACCTCGCGCAGATGTCCGCCCTGATCCCCGGCAACCTCAGCACCGCCACCAAGGTGGCCTTCGCGCTGCTGTTCATCGGCTTCTGCACCAAGGCCTTCCTCGTGCCCTTCCACCCGCTGGCGGCGGACGCGCACGGCGCGGCTCCCGCCTCGATCTCGGTGCTGATCTCCGGCGTGCTGACGAAGTCCGGCATCTACGGTCTGATCCGTCTGAGCTACTTCCTGTTCCAGTCCATGGCGCTCGGCACCATGCAGTTCTGGCTCGTGTTCCTCGGCAGCGTCTCGATGTTCGTTTGCGTGACGATGGCGCTGGCCCAGCATGACTTCAAGCGTCTGCTGGCCTTCCACTCCATCTCCCAGATCGGCTATGTGCTCGCTTCCGTCGGCCTCTGCACCGCCTTCGGCATCTCCGCCGGCCTCTACCACGCAATGAACCACACCCTCTTCAAGGGCCTGCTGTTCCTTGCGGCCGGCGCCGTGCTGCACGAGACCGGCACCACCGATCTCGGCAAGCTGGGCGGCCTGTCCAGAAAAATGCCCCACACCACGGTCCTGTTCCTGATCGGCGCCTTCTCCATCAGCGGCATCCCGCCCTTCAACGGCTTTGCCTCCAAGTGGATGATCTACCAGGCGACCTACCAGAAGGCCGTGGAGACCGGCAACATCGGCTTCCTGCTCGTCACGATCTGCGCGCTCGTCACCTCCACGCTGACGCTGGCCTCCTTCGTGAAGGTCACGCAGTCCGTGTTCTTCGGACAGCTCCCGAAGGAGTACGAGAATGTGAAGGAAGTGCCCTTCGGCATGCGCCTCGCGATGGGTATCCTCGCCGCGATGTGCCTCGTGACCGGCCTTCTCCCCGAAGCCGTCACCCGTTATCTCACCGAGCCCGCCGCCCGCGCGGTCTTCGCCGTGACGGATTACATCAACAACATGATGGGCGCGGGCTACGCCCAGAGCGCCATGACGGCGCCGCCTGCCGTACAGTCGGTGAGCTTCGCCTCCGCCGGCGTGTGGAGCCCGATCTCCTGGCTGTGCCTGCTGATGATCGCGCTGCTCGCGGTGAGCATCGTGGCCATCGCCGGCAAGTACGACCGCGTCAGCGTCAAGTCCCCTGAGAACCTCGGCGGCAAATACGACCTGTTCTACGGCGGCGAGCAGACCGTCTACTCCCAGGTCGGCGGCGACGACCTGTTCTGGGGCTTCAAGCACAACTGGCGTCATTACTTCAGCTTCATGCATGAGCTCCACAGCGGCGTGGTCAACGACTATTCCCTGTGGGCGGTGGTGGCGCTGGCCCTGGCCATCGTCTACGCCCTGATCGTTCTGTAAGGAGGTGGGAACATGATCATAGAAGCTTTGAAATACCTGGCCTACGTCCTCATCTTCCCCGGCTTCCTGTTCTGCTTCCTGACGGGCATGCTGCTGTGCGGCATCGACCGCAAGCTCGTCGCCCGGATGCAAAAGCGCGTGGGGCCCCCGATCCTCCAGCCCTTCTACGACTTCTTCAAGCTCTGCGGCAAGGAGACCATCATCCCCGCCGCAGCCAACCGCACGGTGTTCCTGCTCGCGCCTCTGGTGGGTCTTGCGGCCCTCGTGGTGCTGCAGCTCTTCATCCCCGTGTTCGGCTTCTCCGCCTTCTCCAACGTCGCGGACGTCATCGTGATCCTCTACCTGCTGCTGATCCCGGCGCTGTCCATCATGATCGGCGGCGCGGCCACCGGCTCCCCCTACGCGGGCGTCGGCCTGAGCCGTGAGATGGTCACGGTGCTCTCCTGCGAGCTGCCGCTGGTGCTGGTGCTGCTGGCGGTCGGCAAGAAGGTGGGCGCGGCCACCGGCAGCGGCCTCTGCTTCTCGCTGAGCGAGATCGTCCGCTACCAGATGCTCAACGGCAGCCTCCTCGGCAAGCTGAGCATGCTCCCCGCGGCCGCGGCCTTCCTGATGGTCATCCCCGGCGAGACCGGCAGCCACCCCTTCGACGCGGCCGAGGCCGAGACGGAGATCTGCGAGGGCATGCTGGCCGAGTACAGCGGCGCGCCCCTCGGCGTGTACAAGCTGAGCCACGCCGTGAAGCTGCTGACCATGACGAGCCTCTTCGTGATGCTCTTCCTCGGCGGCATCGGCGGCGCCATCCAGAACCTGATCCTCGGCGCCGGGCTTTCCGGCGGCGCGGCCGGCGCGCTCATCATCCTGCTGGACGTGCTCGTGCTCTTCGCGCTCTGCGCTGCGATCACCGCCGCGGCGATCTCCTTCGTCCATGCGGTCACCGCCCGCCTCAAGATCGAGCAGATCTTCAAGTACTACTGGACCGTAGTCGCCGCCCTGGCTCTTGTGAGCCTGGTGCTGGCCTGGTACGGTCTGTAAGGAGGCGCCTCTATGTTTAAGAAACTGATCGAAGAGAGCACCGGCAAATCCCCGTGGCTCTTCCACATCAACGCCGGCTCCTGCAACGGCTGCGATATCGAGCTCGTGAGCGTGCTGACCCCGCGTTACGACGCGGAGCGCCTCGGCTTCAAGCTCGCCGGCAGCCCCCGCCACGCCGACATCGTCGTAGTCACGGGGCCCATCACGGCCCAGTCCCTGCCCCGCGTGCTGCGCTCCATCGAGCAGGTCCCCGAACCGAGATGCATCGTGACCATGGGCTCCTGCCCCCAGTCCGGCAACGTCTTCCGCGGCAGCTACTCCATCTGCGGGCCGCTCAGCAAATACGTGCACGTGGACGTCGACGTCGCGGGCTGCACGCCGAAGCCCGAGGCCGTCATTGACGGGCTCGCGCTGGCCACCAAGATCCTGCAGGAGAAAAGGAGGGCGATGAAGTAATGGATTTCCCGTTTGTGAAAGAGGCCATTTCCCAGCTCTTCTCCAAGCCCAGCTGCGCCATGTATCCGGCGGTGGAGAGCGTTGCCGCCCCCCGCTACCGCGGGCGCATCGCCTTCTACCCCGACAAGTGCATCAACTGCATGATGTGTGAGCGCGTCTGCTGCGGCGGCGCCATCACCCACACGGTGGAGAAGACCGAAGAGGGCGACAAGGTCACCCGCAGCTTCAACCTCGGCTGCTGCACCTTCTGCGCCCACTGCATGGACTTCTGCACCCACGGCGCGATCGAGCTGACCCAGGATTACCACATGATCGCCACGAAGGAAGAGGACCTGATCGTCTCCGGCACCTTCCTCAAGAAGCCGCCGGTGAAGAAGGCCGTTCCGCCCAAGGCGCCCGCCGCCGCTCCCGCGGCTGCGGCTGCTCCCGCGGCGGCAAAGCCGGCCGCCCCCGCGGCTCCGGAAGGCAAAGCCGGGCCCGCTGCGGACGCGGCTGACGCGGCGAAGCCGAAGGCGGAGGCGGAGCAGAGCGCTCCTCCCCAGCCGAGGGACGACGGCAAGCCCGTGCAGGACCCCAGGACCTGCGTCTACTGCACGATCTGTGCCCGCAAGTGCCCCGCCGGGGCGCTGACGGTGGATCGCGCCGCCAAGACCTGGGTCCTTGACGAGGACGCCTGCGTCGGCTGCGGCACCTGCGCCGAGGTCTGCCCGAAAAAGGCCATCATCATGTAACGCAAAAGCTCCCTCCGGAATTCCCGGAGGGAGTTTTCCGTGCCGGAATCCGTTTCGCGTCGCGCCGTCTGCCCGCAAGCTTTCAGCAAAGTTCCCCTTCCGGTAAAAATCAAACGCGAGAGGGAATGCCCCATCCCCTCTCGCGCTCTCCCCATGCGTCTCCAAGCATGGCGCATCGGGTTTCTCTGCAGTCCGAGGCCCGGCGTTTTTAACGCCGGGCCTCGGAACGTTCACAACAAGCTTACGACTTCAAGTTTATAGCTTCCGTTCTGCTCTGTTTCTTTGGGATCCTGCTCCCTGGCCGCCGCCCTTCGTTTGTGCAGTTCCCGCGGTCACTGCGCGCGCATGGCGCTGCCGAGCTGCATGGCCTCCATGATTTTGTAGCGGTCCATCTGCAGGTGCTTTTTCATCTTCAGCGCCTCTTCGATGGGGATCTCCACGATGCCGCCCTCCTGCGTGCCGATGATGCAGTTGCTTCTGCCCTCGGCCAGGGCGGTGACGGCGTAGTAGCCCATACGGGTGGCGGTCTCACGGTCTCTGGCGTTGGGGGCGCCGCCGCGCTGGATGTGGCCCAGGACGGTCACGCGCGGCTCGATGCCGATGGCATCGCGGATCCGCCGGCCGTACTCCATCGCGCTGCCCGCGCCCTCGGCCACCACGATCATGAAGTGGGTGTTGCCCGCAAGGCGGGATTCCTGGATGCGCTCGACCACGTCCTTCTGGAAGTCGGTGTCGTGCTCCGGGACCAGCACCGCGGTAGCGCCCACGGAGATGCCCACATACAGCGCGAGGAAGCCGGCGTTGCGGCCCATGACCTCGACCACGGAGCAGCGCTCATGGGACTGCATGGTGTCGCGCAGGCGGTCGATGCAGTCGATGGCGGTGTTGCAGGCGGTGTCGAAGCCGATGGTGTAATTCGTGCAGCCCACGTCGTTGTCGATCGTGGCGGGGATGCCGACCACGGGGATGCCCAGCCGGGACAGCTCCAGCGCGCCGCGGAAGGTCCCGTCGCCCCCGATGGCGACGATGGCGTCCAGCCCCAGCATCTTGCAGGTGGCGACCGCTCTCTTCCGTCCTTTCTCGCTCATGAAATCTTCGCTGCGGGCGGTGTAGAGGATGGTGCCGCCGCGGGCCAGGATATGGCCCACGCTCTCGCGGGTCAGGGTGACGAAGTCGCTGGTGATGAGGCCCTGCCAGCCTCTGCGGATGCCGATGCACTCCATGCCGTTGGCATGGGCCGTGCGGACCACGGCGCGTACCGCGGCGTTCATGCCGGGCGCGTCGCCGCCGCTGGTCAGAACGCCGATGCGTTTGATTTTTGTCTCCATTTCTCTGGCTCCTTTATTTGGTATTTCCGTTTTTTATCCTGCCGATATTATAACAAAAGCGCCGCTGCCTGGCAATCCCGATCTGCTTGAACGAGGCGGTCGGTCTCCAGGCAGGGGATCTCGTCAAACAGTTTCTTCATCCGCGCCCCTTCGTTTTCCGTGCGGTCTTCCTGATTTCTTTATACCACAACTTTTCCCGTTGTTCAATCTTCAAGGGGAAAAAATAAGCCCGCATCGAACCCTTCGATGCGGCCGCGCTGCGATACGCAAGGGGAGAGTGCAGAGAGGGGACGGGGAGTCCCCTTTCTGCGTTCTATCTATGCAAAAAGGGAACTGCTTTCGGAAGTTCCCTTTTTGCGGCTGAAGCTGTCGGCAAAAAGCCGACAGCTTCAGCCCGCATCGAACACTTCGATGCGGGCTGGAAGCTTCCGGCTCAGGCCCAGGGATTCTCCGTCGGGTAGGGCAGGCTCTTCGGCCGGTTGTAGCCGATGTCGCCGACGCCGAAGAACTTGAAGACTTCGAAGAGCGCCTTGCCGTGATGGCCGAAGGCCACCGCGCCGTGGTGCGGGAAACGGTTCTGGATCAGCACGTGGCGGTAGAAGCGGCCCATCTCATGGATGGCGAACACGCCGATGCCGCCGAAGCTCGTGGTGGCCACGGGCAGCACCTCGCCCTCGGCGATGTAGGAGCGCAGCACGCCCTCGCTGTCGCACTGGAGGCGGAAGAAGGTGATCTCGCCCGGGGCGATGTCGCCCTCGAGCGTGCCGCGGGTGAAGTCGGGCTCGCCGCCGTTCTCCAGCAGGCGGTTCTGGATGAGTTGGAACTTCACGGCGCGGTCGGCGCACATCTTGCAGCTTGGGGTGTTGCCGCAGTGGAAGCCCATGAAGGTGTCGGTCAGGCTGTAATCGAACTTGCCCCTGATCTGCTCCTCCCACATCTTCGCGGGCACGGAGTTGAGTTGTTGATGTCGAGGATCGTGACCGCATCCTGCGTCACGCAGGCGCCGATATACTCGGAGAGGGCGCCGTAGATATCGACCTCGCAGCTCACGGGGATGCCGCGGGCGGCGAGACGGGAGTTGACGTAGCAGGGTTCAAAGCCGAACTGCGCGGGGAAGGCGGGCCAGCACTTGTCGGCAAAGGCCACGTACTTGCGCGCGCCCTTGTGTTCCTCGGCCCAGTCGAGCAGCGTCAGCTCGAACTGCGCCATGCGCTCCAGCAGCTCCGGATAGTAGCGCCCCTCGCCCATCTCGGCGGCCATGTCGGCGCAGACGGCGGGGATGCGGCTGTCGCCCTTGTGGGCCTTGTAGCTCACCAGCAGGTCGAGCTCGCTGTTTTCCTCGATCTCGACGCCCAGCTCATAGAGCCCCTTGATCGGCGCGTTGCAGGCGAAGAAGTCCTGCGGACGCGGGCCGAAGGTGATGATCTTGAGGGCCCGCACGCCGATGATCGCGCGGGCGACGGGGATGAAATCCTTGATCATCCTGCCGAGCTCCCGGGCGGTGCCCACGGGGTACTCGGGGATGTAGCCCTGCAGATGGCGCATGCCGAGGTTGTACGAGCAGTTGAGCATGCCGCAGTAGGCGTCGCCGCGGCCGTTGATGAGGTCGCCGTCGCCCTCGGCGGCCGCCACGAACATGCAGGGGCCTTCAAAGTGTTTGGCGATCAGGGTCTCGGGGGTCTCGGGGCCGAAGTTGCCGAGGAAGACGACCAGCGCGTTGCAGCCGGCCGCTTTCACGTCCTCGACGGCTCTGAGCATATCCTTTTCATTTTCCACCGTGACGGGGCACTCGTACAGGCCGCCGCGGCAGACCTCGACGATGGCCGCGCGGCGTTTTTCGGACAGGGCGACGGGGAAACAGTCGCGGGAAACGGCAACAATGCCGAGTTTGACTTCGGGAATGTTCTGCATGATCCGTAATCTCCTTTACTTATATCAATTCCGCAATGTCGATGTTCTCACCGGACAGGCCGACGTGGGCGCCGTCGGCGGCTTCCCGGGATTCCGGGTGGGCCAGAAGCCATTTGTTGCGCGCGCGCAGCCAGGCGTCCTCCTCGTTTTTCGCCGCAAAGACGGGCTTTTCGGTGTTGGTGCCCTTCGGCAGCACCACCGCCACCCGGAAGCCGCAGGCGGGATCGCAGTGGCAGGGGGCGTAGTGCAGCGTGGTCGCGTAGACCTCCACCGGCACGCCGGCGGGGACGCGGAAGGCCCTGACCTTCGCGGTGTCGAGCACGCCGTTTTCGATCTCGTCCTGCTTGGCAAGCAGCAGGATGAAGTCCTTCGCGCCGATGTTCACCTCGCTGTCCCGATGGTACTCGAGGCAGTTGAGCCTGGTATTGCGGCCCCAGCACATACCGAGCTGGATGGGCATGCCGCCGTAGGCGCCGTCCCGCAGCTCCCCGAAGATCCCGCAGGCCTCAAGGCTCCCGATGGCGGGCTCGTAGGCCGTGCCCTCCCCGGGCAGCGGGATGGCCTCCATGGCGGCGGTCAGCTCCGCCGTGTCGTAGCCCTCAAGCACCTTGCCGTAGGGCTTGAAGGCGGGATCGGTGACAGAAACGATCTTCATATCCACACTCCTTATAAAAGTTTCGGGAACAGCGCTTTCATGGCCGGATAGATGGCCCTGAACTTCCGGTACCGCTCCTCATAGCGGGCGGTGAGCTCCGGATCGGGCTCGGTGGCGGAGGCGAGCTCCACAAGCCTGTCCGCCGCATCCCGCACGCTCGCATATTCGCCGCAGCCCACCATCGCGAGCATCGCGCCGCCGTAGCCGGGACCCTGCTCGGTCTTGACCATGTCAAGAGGGATACCGAGCACGTTGGCAAAGATCGTGCGCCAGAGGGGCGATTTCGCACCGCCGCCGCAGAGCTTCGAGCGCGGGATGTCGATCCCGATCCCGCGCGCGACCTCGAAGGAGTCGCGGATCGCAAAGGCCACGCCCTCCAGCACCGCCTGCGTCAGGTCGGCGCGGGTCGTGTCCATGCTCATGCCGACAAAGCAGCCGCGGGCGTCCACGTCGTTGATGGGGCTGCGCTCGCCCATCAGATAGGGCAGGAAGAAGACCCGGTTGCGCCCCAGCTTCTCCCGGGTGATGCCCGCTTGCTCGGCAGGATAGTCATCGGTGTGCAGGATCTCCTCGCAGAACCACTTGTTGCAGCTTGCGGCCGAGAGCATGCAGCCCATCAGGTGGTAGCCGCCGTCGGCGTGGGCAAAGGCGTGCAGCGCGTTGTTCGGGTCGACGCCGAAGCGGTCGGAGGAGATGAAGAGCGTGCCGGAGGTGCCGAGGGAGAGGTTGCAGCCGCCCTCGCCCACCACGCCGGTGCCGACGGCCGCGGCGGCGTTGTCACCCGCGCCGGCCACGACCTTCACGGAGGCGGGCAGGCCCAGCTGCGCGGCCGTCTCGGGCCTGAGCGTCCCGATCGGCTCGAAGCTCTCGAACAGGCGCGGCATCTGGCTCTCCCGAATGCCGCAAATCTCGAGCATCTCCTGCGACCAGCGCCTGTTCTTCACGTCCAGCAGCAGCATGCCGGAAGCGTCGGAGAAGTCGCAGCTGTGGACGCCGGTGAGGCGGTAGTTGACGTAGTCCTTGGGCAGCATGATCTTCTCGATGCGCGCGAAGTTCTCCGGCTCGTGCTTTTTCATCCACAGCAGCTTCGGCGCGGTGAAGCCCGCGAAGGCGATGTTCGCCGTGAGGGCCGAAAGCGTCTCCCGCCCGACGACCTCGTTGAGATACGCCACCTCCTCGCCGGTGCGCCCGTCGTTCCAGAGGATGGCGGGACGGATGACCTCGTCCTGCGCATCCAGCGCCACCAGCCCGTGCATCTGCCCGCCGCAGCCGATCCCGGCCACAAGGGAGGCGTCCTCCCCGTCCAGCAGCTCCCGGAGCCCCTCCGTACAGGCGCGCCACCATTCGGCGGGGTCCTGCTCAGACCAGCCCGGCTGCGGGAAGGAGAGCGGGTATTCCTTCGTGACCTCGCGGCGGATCGTCCCCCTCCCGTCCACCAGCAGCAGCTTCGCCGCCGAGGTGCCGAGGTCGATCCCGATAAACAGTTTCATAGCGTTCCCCCCAACTGTCCGATTTTACTTTTATAAAGTAATTTTATAAAACTGTTTCTTCGCTGTCAAGCCCTTTTCCCCGCCTCCCGGTATTTTCGGTATTTTCCACAGAACACGGGGTAAAAAACTGGCAAAGCCGACGGAGCAAGGTGACTTTTGTTAACTGTTTTTTCGAAAGTAAGCTGAAAACACGAAAAATAACGCTCCGGACGGTTGACGGGGAAGGGATTCGTGTTATACTTTTTCTTGGAATTTACGAAAGTCAGGCAACCGTGCGGCCGGATGCTGCCCGGCACGCTTGCCCTGCCGGACGAAAGGAGGGCTTCTCCATGCCCGGAAAGAATGATGCGCTCTCCGTGCGCAGCCGGATCTACCGCACGCTCTACGAGGCGAGCGGCTTCTGCACCCGGCAGACGCTCGCGAAGGCCTGCGGCGTCAGCATGCCCACGCTCTACCAGAATCTGGGCGAGCTGATGGACGGGGGGCTGGTCCGCTTCACCGGGGAGGGCCGCTCCACCGGCGGGCGCAAGGCCCAGGGGCTGGACATCGTGCCCGACGCGCGCGTCGCGCTGGGCGTCTCCGTCACCGAGAGCCACCTGCGCATCGCGGCGGCCGACCTGCGGCTGCGGGAGCTTGCGTACCGGAAGCTTCCCTTCACGCTCGGCCAGCAGGACCCGACGCTGCCCCGGATCGTGGAGGACTTCCTCGACGAAGCCGGGATCGCGCGCGACCGGCTGCTCGGCATAGGGATCGCCATCCCCGGCCTTCTCACGCCCGACCACCGGCGCATCGCCTTCTCGCCGACGCTCGGCCTGCGCGACGTCCCGCTCGAGGCGCTGACGGAGGGACTTGCCTGCCCCGTTTACGTGGACAACGACGGTTCCGCCAGCGGGCACGCCGAGTGCTTCTCCCGGGGCGGGCGGAGGCACATGGCGTATCTCTCGCTGGAAAACGGCGTGGGCGGCGCGGTGCTCATGGCCGGGCAGCCCTACGGGGGCGACAACGCCTGCAGCGGCGAATTCGGGCATATCTGCGTCGAGCCGGGCGGCCTGCGCTGCCGCTGCGGGAAGCAGGGCTGTCTGGAGGCCTACTGCTCCGCCCGCCGCATCGAGGACAGCCTCGGGCTGGACGCCGAATCCTTTTTCCGCGCCGTGGAGCAGCACGACCCCGCCTGCGAGAACCTGCTGTACGATATGCTCCGGCATCTCGCCACGGCCATCAACAGCATCCGCATGACCCTCGACTGCGACGTGGTGCTGGGGGGCTTCTTCTCGGAGTATCTGCAGCCCTACCTGCCCGTCCTGCGCCAGTACGTGCTGGCCGCCAACCCCTTTGCCGCCGATGCGGATTTCGTGCAGCTGAGCAAGCTGCGCCGCCATATCACGCCCCTCGGCGCCGCCCTGTATTTCATCCGGGCGTTCGTCGCCTCCGTTTAAGCATGGACAGAAGCCCGTTCGTCTGGTATACTCGGATAAAATTCTTTCATGAAGAAAGGAAAGCGGAATGAAAGCAGCTTTTTCTCCCTATCTGCTGGAAGTCAGGCCCGCGCTGCGGGAACTGATCCGGCTGCTGCGCCGGGATTACGACTACGTGAGCGTGCTGGCGAGCGATACCGCCGGTCTCTCCGTGTGCATCTCCCAGCGCGCCAAAAGCGTCTCCGGCCAAACCATAGCCGTCGAGCGCGGCGTGGTGGTGCGCGTGTATAAAAACGGGCAGTACGCCGAGTACGCCTTCAATGACTTCGATCCCCGCGATCCCGCCGCGAAGGCCCGGGAGCTGCGTGGGGCGCTTGAGGCGCAGCTCGCGCTGCTGAAGGCTGCCGGGGTGAAGCCCTACGAGACGCCGGTCCTGCCCGACGAACCGCAGACCCTCTTCGTCGAGAAGGAGGCGGGGACGCTTCCCGAGGACGCGGACGTACAGGCCGTCGTCGAAAAGCTGGGCGCCCTGTCCGACCGGGGCATGAGTCTGAACGAAAACGCGCTCGACTGTATGATCAACGCCGAGTCCACCCACGTCTGCAAGATGTTTCTGACCGAAAAGCGCGACCTCTGCCAGAGCTACGTGTACAGCGTGGGCGCCGTCCTCATGATCCTCAACCGTGAGGGGAACACCCAGGTCGCCTACGACTCCGTCTCCGGCCTCTGCGGCACGGAGCTGTTCGACCGCATCGGAGACAAGCTGGAGGCGGTCGCCGCGCTCGGCGCGGATCTGCTCGGCGCCGGACGCATCGAGCCGGGCGAATACGAGATCATCACCTCGCCCGAGGTCTCCGGGCTGATCGCCCACGAGGCCTTCGGCCACGGCGTGGAGATGGATATGTTCGTCAAAAACCGCGCGCTCGGCGCGGATTATCTCGGCCAGCGCGTGGGGAGCGAGCTGTGCACCATGCACGAGGGCGCCCTCTGCGCCGAGGACGTGAGCGCCTACGCCTTTGACGACGAGGGGACGCTCGCCGGGGACGTGACCGAGATCGACCGCGGCATCCTGAAGACCGGCGTCTGCGACGCGCTCAGCGCCCTGCGCCTCGGCGTCAGGCCCACCGGCAACGGCAAGCGCGAGAACTTCGAGCACAAGGCCTACGCCCGCATGACCCACACCATGTTCGACTCCGGCGAGGACAGCCTGGAGGACATGATCGCCTCCGTCCGGGACGGCTTCCTGCTCGAGGGCATCGAGAGCGGTATGGAGGACCCCAAGCACTGGGGCATCCAGTGCATCGTGAAGCTGGGCCGCGAGATCAAAGACGGGAAGCTCACCGGCCGGACGGTCGCGCCGATCATCATGACCGGCTACGTGCCCGAGCTGCTCGGCAGCATCTCCATGGCCTCCCCGCACCGCGAGTCCTTCGGCTCGGGTTACTGCGGCAAGGGCCACAAGGAGCTTGTCAAGGTAGCCGACGGCGGCCCCTATCTGAAAATGAAAGCGAGGCTGGGATGATGCTGGAAAAGATCACGGGGATCCTGAAGGCTTCCGGCGTGTACGCCTGGGAGGTCAGCGACGTGAAGAAGCAGGGCTGGGAGTTCTATTTCATCCGCCATGCCCTGGATCAGCACCGCGCCAAAAACGTCGAGCACATCAACGTCAAGGTCTACCAACTCACGGACGACGGGCAGTCCCTGGGCTTTGCCTCGGCCGAGCTCGCCCCGACCGCCACGGACGCCGAAGCGGAAAAGCTGGTAAACGACCTCGCCTATCGCGCGACGCTCGTGAAAAACCGCCCCTACGCGCTCAACGTCCCCGCGGGGGAAATGCCCGGGACAGGCGCCCCCTCCGACCTCGCCGCGATCTCCGGCGACTTCATCCGCACGATGGCGGAGCTGCGCGAGACGGAGAGCGAGGACGTGAACAGCTATGAGATCTTTGTCTCCGACGTAACGCGCCGCCTCGTCACCTCCACCGGCATCGACGAGACCGAGCGCTATCCCTCGAGCATGATCGAGGTCGTGGTCAACGCCCGCCGGGACGGCCACGAGATCGAGGTCTACCGCAGCTACAAGAGCGGCACCTGCGACGCGCAGGCGCTCAAGCGGGATCTCGAACGGGCCATGCAGTACGGGCGCGACCGCCTGCGGGCGGTGCCCACGCCCCTCACCGGGCAGTTTGACGTGCTCTTCTCCGGCAGCGACGCCTGCCAGATCTACCGCTTTTTCGTCGCCCGCATGGACGCGCAGATGGTCTTCCGCAAGATCAGCCCCTGGGCGATCGGGGAGGCGATCTGTGAGGATTTCCAGGGCGACCGCGTCACGATCGCCGCGTTGCGGGAGCTGGACAACTCCCCGGCCAATCACGGCTTCGACCCCGAGGGCGCCCTCATCCGCGACACGGTGCTCCTCGAGGACGGCGTGGCGAAGCACTTCCTCGGCAGCCGGATGTTTGCCGGCTATCTGGGGCTGACGGACGCCTTCCTCCCCTCGAACATCGCCGTCTCCGGCGGCACGCACAGCGAGGAGGAGCTTCGCGCCGGGCAGTATCTGGAGGTCGTGGAGTTTTCCGACTTCCACATCGCCCCCATGACCGGCGACATCTTCGGCGAGATTCGCCTCGGCTTCTGGCACGACGGCGACAAGTGCATCCCCGTCTCCGGCGGCTCGCTGTCCGGCTCGATGGACGATTGTATCGGGAGCATGCGCATGAGCCGCAGCCAGACCCAGTACGACAGCATGCGCATCCCGTCGCTGACGCGGCTGAAGGGCGTCACCGTGACGGGCGCGGAAAAATAAAGAAGAACCACGAGGCTCCCCTCCGGGGGAAGCCGTCGAAGGCTGACAGGGAACACGGAGGTCCGGCATGGATACCGAGGAGAAGAACGAACGGAACAGCGAGCGCCCCGAGACCGGAGAACGGCCGGAGGCCAGTCCCCTCCGGGACGCGAAGCGCCGTCTGACTGCCGGCGCCGTGGCGCTGGTGACCTCCGCGAGCGTGCTGCTGGGCGGGATCTTCCACTCCCCCGCCCTGATGCCGGAGGAGCTGGATCTGACGCCGCAGGTCGCATACGCCGAGAGCGACGAGGACGATCTGGACGGCAGCGGCGACGGCGGGAACGACGGCGGCGGAGAAAAAAGCGGGGCCGAGCGCGCCGCCGAAGCGGAGGAGACGGCGTCCCCGCCCGAGGTCCGGGACGACGAACGCCGCCGGCTGCGGCGCGGGAAACTGGCGCTGAAGCTGCTCGCGATCCCCCTGTGCGCCGCGGTCTGCTGGTTTGCCCTCTCCGGCGCGTCGGCGCTGTTTGCGGGCGTACTGGGCACGGTCGCGGCAAAGCTGCTCGCCTGGGCGCTGACCGCCGCCGCGCTGCTGCTGGGCGCAGCCGCGGCGATCAAGGCCGTGTTCCCCGACCTGCCGCTCAAAAAGATCTTCAATCGCCGCAGTATTTCCGGCGTGCTGATCGGCGGCGCGGCGCTTGCGGCGGTCGACCTGCTCGTGCCCCTGTTCTGGGCGGAGTACAGCCGCGTCGAGGCCCTTGTCAGGGCCGTCGGCATCCTCGCCGTGATCGGCACCGCGGCGGGCAGCTTCGCCCGCCGGGAGAAAAAACGCCGGGACGCGGAGGCGGCCGCGGTCGCAGCGGAGCCGGCGCGCGGGGAGGAGAGCGAAGCCGAAGCGGAAAAACCCATGACCCGCGAGGACATCCTCGCTTTGGCCGACACCGTGAGCCGGAAGAAATAAAGACTGGCCGTGTTCGTCATCGGGCGAACGGATCCGATCGTTTTTGGCGGGGCGTTGCCTCGCCAAAAACACATTCAGCCGCCCTTCGCGGGGCCTTGCGCCGGGCAGAGGGGCGAGGCCCCGCAAATCTGTCCCCCCTGATGGGGACGGATTTGAAAAAAACTCCCCCGGGTTTCCCCGGGGGAGCAGTCCGCGTATGCCGTGCCGGCCCAATTATAACCTGCACGAATGGGCAGGTGGGTCGCCTAAGTTCTGTTTCGCTGCTTCCAACGTCCGACACAGGGTCGGGAGGCCTGCAATCCGCAGATTCAAATCGGCATCCCTTATGAGAGATGTGGGTTTAATGGGCCGTCCTGCCGCAAAGGGCAAACACGCACACCGCAGAACTTTGTTTTCTTTTCATTCTATGCCGCGGCCGCGGCGCTTATTCTTCCTCTTCGTCAAAGAGCAGGACCATGAAGTGGTCGTAGACGTCCTGCAGCTGCTCCTCATCGTCGATGGACTCGAACAGCTCATCCCCGTTCTCGTCCAGAACGGAACGCAGAATGATGATGCCGTAATCCGGGTCGTTTTCGTCCATGTCGGCCGGCAGGAAGGCCAGGTAGGTCTCCCCGTTGTAATCCATGGTGTCCAGCACTTCAAGTTCGAATTCCTGTCCGTCGTCGTCCACGATGGTGATAAAATCGCTGCCAAATTCTTCGCTCATAGCTGCAACCTCCTGTCTGGCTTGCTTCTATTCTACCCTAAGAACGGCCGGAAATCAATATCAAACTCCGCCCGGAGCACTTTCAATTTCTGAAGTGATTGCCCCACGGCGCGCCGGCTCTTCCCTCACGAGCCCAGATCTTCCAGAAGCTGCAGCAGCTCCTGCCGCGAGAGCACCGGGATGCCGGCCTCCACCATCGCCCGGTCCGCCGCGCGCAGGCATTTCAGCTCGATCCGCGTCACCCGCAGCGGCTCCCGGCTGCGCCCTGTCTCAAAGACCGCGACGTAGCCGCCGCTCTCCCGCAGATAGCAGACCGCCCCCTCCGCCCGCTCGGCAAAGCTGTCGTAGATCTCGTGCGGCAGGTTTTTGTCCTCCGGCGCGCGCAGGCTCCGCCACGCCTCCGCCCCCGTGAAGGCGGCCGCGGCCATCAGAGCCATCAGCAGCGCCGCGCGTAGCCTCAGTCCCAAAGCTTCTTCCCTCCCTTTTCATCGTCTCTGTGATATTTTTCCTGCTTTTTGGGAAAATATTCTCAGAGAACGCCGTTGGCCGTCCCCCGCGCCCTTTTTTCCTCCCGGCCGGCGCCCCCGGAGGGCGCGCGGGCGGCAGGCAATTATTAAACTTTATGAATTTTTCCAAATTCTGCTCCCATGGTTGACATTATGTGTTATACTGTTTCTGCTTTATCCATACTCAGGAAAGCCGAGGAGGTGCAGCGCACCCGATGAAAAAGGATAAACAAAACGCCCGTACGCCCAAGGGGCTGCGCATGGCCTTCAAGGCCGCCGGCTTCACGGTGGACGTCACCTCGTCCGTCGTCAGCTCCGTCTTTAAGGTGTTCGGCTCCCTCCTGCTGATTCTGCTGATCGCGGGGCTCCTGTTCGCCTGCATCTTCGCCTACTATGTGAAGAACTTCCTGACCCCGAACATGGACCTGTCGCTGGAGGACTACCAGCTCTCCGAGTCCAGCACCATCTGGTACCAGAACTCCGCCGGCGAGTGGCAGCAGCTCAAGACCCTGGTGGGCAACTACAAGCGCATCTGGGCGGATATCGACGAGATCCCCGAATATATGCAGCAGGCGCTGGTCGCCATCGAGGACAAGCGCTTCTACGAGCACAAGGGCGTGGACTGGTACCGCACCTCCGGTGCCTTCGTGGAGATGTTCGCCCGCATGGAGACCGGCTCCGGCGGCTCCACCATCACCCAGCAGCTCATCAAGAACCTGACCGGCAAGGACGAGATCACGATCCAGCGCAAGCTGACCGAGATCTTCGGCGCGCTGGAGCTGGAGAAGAAGTACAACAAGCAGGAGATCATGGAATGGTATCTCAACGCCGTGTACTTCGGAGAGGGCTGCTACGGCGTGCAGGCGGCGGCGCACACCTACTTCGGCAAGGACGTGTCGGAGCTGTCGCTGGCCGAGGCGGCCGCCATCGTCGGCATCACCAACAAGCCCACTTACTACGATCCCTTCTATAACGAGGAGAACAACAAGCAGCGGCAGGAGATCATCCTGCGCGAGATGTACGAGCAGGGCTACATCGACTACCAGACCTGGCAGGACGCGGTGGCCGAAGAGCTGGTCTTCACCTATACCCCGGGCAGCCAGAACAGCAACCAGGTCTATTCCTACTACGAAGAAGTCGTCATCTACGACGTGATGCGGGATCTCATGGAGGCCAAGGGCATCAGCCAGAAGGCCGCGCGCACCCTGCTGTTCAACGCGGGCTATCAGATCTACTGCTGCCAGGACGCCAACATCCAGTCGATCGCGGACTCCATTTACCAGGACACCTCCAACCTCCCCCGCACCGGCAGCGCCCAGCAGCTGCAGAGCGCCATCGTCATCATGGACCCCAACGACGGGCGCATCCTGGCGCTGGAGGGCGGCGTCGGCGAGAAGACCCGCAGCTTTGAGCTCAACCGCGCGGTCCCCGTCTCCGTGGACGGCTTCGACTACGGCGGCGCGACCCGCTCCCCCGGCTCGTCCATCAAGCCGCTGGCCTCCTACGCCCCGGCCATCAACGAGGGGCTCATCACCCCGGACACCACCGTCAACGACTCGCCCAACATCCACCTGAGCGGCACCGACTGGTATCCCCACAACGACAGCTATGAAAACTACGGCCTGGTCACGATCTACACCGCGCTCAAGTGGTCGCTCAACACCGTGGCCGCCCAGATCATCGACAAGCTCACGCCGCAGACCGCCTACAATTACCTGACCGAGCGCCTCGGCTTCACCAGCCTGGTGCCGGACGACGCGTCCTACTCCCCCATGGCCCTCGGCCAACTGACCAACGGCGTCTCCGTGCGCGAGATGGCCGCCGCCTACTGCGCCTTCGTGCACGACGGCGTGTTTACCGAGAGCCGCACCTACACCATGGTGACCGACTCGAAGGGCAACGTCGTGCTCAACAACGAGCCCAAGACCATCAACGCCTTCTCCCCCAATACCGCCTACTGCATGACCTGGATGATGAAGAAGGGCGTCGAAGAGGGCACCGGCCAGGAGGCCAGGCTTTACAGCATGCCCGTGGCCGGCAAGACCGGCACCTCCGGCGATTACAAGGACCGCTGGTTCGCCGGCTGCACGCCGTATTACGTGGCCGTGGTCTGGACCGGTTTCGACACGCCCGAGCGCATCAACCTCGGCGGCAACCCCGCCGCGCAGCTCTGGCGCAAGGTCATGGCCCCCGTCCACGAGGGGCTCGAGTGGCGCGACTTCACCTATCCCTACCTCGCGCCCGACACCGGGATCTTCAACGTCAACGAGAACGAGTATTACACCGATAACAGCGGCGGCGGCACCACCGTCGTCATCGACGACAACGGCAACAGCGTCACGATCGACAACGGCGGGAACGCCGGCAACGGGATCACCATCAACAACGCAGGCGGCGGCGACACCGGCGGCGCCACCATCGACCAGGGCGGCGGCACCACCGTCACGGTCCCCGAGCCCGGCGGCAACGATTACGGCATCGGCGGCGATACCGGCGACGGCAACGCCGCGATCGTCTTCGGATAAGCGCTCCGCTCCTCCGCCCTTTTCCCGGGATTTGCGTGTTTTTCACCCCGAAAGGCGAAAAAGGCCCGCAAATCCCGGCAAATTTCCCCACACAACCCCTGTTTTCCCAGCATTTACCTGTTGACAAAACTAATTCATTGTGTTACATTTTGATTACAAAACTGGAGGTGCTACTTTTGGCAAAGACATTGGAGTATAAGGGTCATCCTCTCCAAAGGAAGGACAACATCATTTATTACGGCAGCTTCGCGGACAAATACATCATCATGATGCAGGTCCTCGACAGCAAAAAGCAGGGCGATCTGGACGTGGCGACCAAGGTCTCCGTCCAGCTTCAGATGACCGATCCCTCTATCAAGTCCAGGGACCGCGTCGTGAAGAAGAGCGAAAAAGAGAGCCTGTACGCCGCAATGGATGTTGCCGCGGTGTGGCTTGAGCGCGCACTGTCCTCCAGATAACACCGGCTCCCCGGGAAGCTTTCTTCTCCCCGGCGGACAGGGGCGGCCCCAGACCCCGGCGGGCCCGTCCGCGGCTAAGAAAGAAGGATCTGTTTCATGCGCAAGAACTTCATACGGACATTCGTCGCCCTGCTGCTGATCCTTTCGCTCACGGGCACGACGGCCTTTGCGGAGAGCGCTTCCGTCACCGGGAACGCGGTGAATCTCCGCTCCGGCCCCGGCACCGGCTACGGCGTGCTTGACACGCTCCCGGCCGGGACCGTCGTCGAGGTGACGGATCGCTCCAACAGCAACTGGTACGCGGTAACCTACCGCGGCCAGAGCGGCTACATGGCTGCAGGCTACCTGCAGCTCGGCGGCTCCCAGCGGGCCACGGTGGTTTACAGCGAGCCGGCCGACGCCTCCTCGGGCGAAGGCTCGGCCGTCCTCATTCTGGACGGCGCCTCCCCCACGGCGCAGGCCTCCGCCTCCCCCGTCGTGACGGCGGCTCCCGAGAGCGCGGCCGCATCCCAGAACGCCGCGATCCAGAGCACGGCGACGCCGGGCGCGGCAAACCAGGGTTCCTCGGGCACCGCGACGGTCACGATCCCGGCTGCGGCTCCGTCCGCGCAGGGCTCCGCTGCCTCCGCCGCTACAGCTCCCGCGGCTGAGGAGGGTACCGCGGTCATCATCCTCGGCAACAACACCATCGTGCTTCCCGCCGTTTCCGTCTCCCCCGCCTCGTCCTCCGCGCCCGCAGCGGCTCCCGCCGCCTCCGCGGACACCAGCCGGGTCGGCAAATCCGGCTACATCAACGGGGACTTCGTCTGCTTCCGCTCCGCCGCCTCTTCGACTGCCAGCATCCTCAGCACCTACAACAAGGGCAAGGAGCTGGTGATCTCCGGCGCCGCCAGCGGGGACTGGACACCCTGCCGCATCGACGGCCTGAACGGCTATGTGAACACGCGATACATCACGCTCAGCGAGGAGTATCTGGCCGCCATGGCCGCGCCGAAGAGCACTGCCGCCGCCTCTTCTTCCGGAACGGGCAGCAGCGCCGCCGCCCGGACCGCCTCCGGATCTGCGGCCGGCAGCACGGCGGGCAGCGCCTCGAACAGCGGCAACGCCTACATCACCGGCAACAACGTCCGCTTCCGTTCCGGCCCGTCCATGAGCTCGGCCATTCTCGGCGAGTTCTTCTACGGCAACAGCGTTACCGTCACCGGGACCTCCGGGGACTGGACGGCGGTCACCTGTAACGGCAAGTCCGGCTACGTGTACAGCACCTATGTCAAATCCGGCAGCTTCCAGGCGGGCTCCGGTACACAGACTGCCGCCGGAAGCCAGGCAGGCGCCGGCTCCGCCGCCGCCGTCAAGGGCAGCGCCACCGGCCAGCAGATCGTCGATTACGCGCTGCAGTTTGTGGGTTACCGCTACGTTTGGGGCGGCACCTCCCCCGAGACCGGCTTTGACTGCTCCGGCTTCGTGCAGTACGTCTACAAGCAGTTCGGCTACCAGCTCAACCGCGTCGCCTGCGACCAGGCGCTCAACGGCGTGCATGTGGACAGCAAGGACCTGCAGCCCGGCGACGTGCTCTGCTTCTACTCCAGCAACAATTATATCGGACACACCGCCATTTACATCGGCAACAACCGCTTTGTCCACGCCTCCACGTCCACCACGGGCGTCATTATCTCGGAGCTCAACGGCTACTACTGGACCCGCGGCTACGAAGCCCGCAGGATCGTGTGAGCCTCTCCCACAAACACAGCACCCCCGACGATCGTCGGGGGTGTTTTTTGGTTTGGTATCGGACTGTTCTCAGGATCAGGCCAGCCGCAGGGCGCTCAGGACGGCGTTGCGATAGGTGACGTCGCCGCCGCAGTTGTTCTCCACCGTCAGGATGGCCGCCGCGTTGAGATCCAGCACCGCTGCGAGCGCGATCCGCCGCCCCGCCGCGCCGGGCAGCAGGCTGGCGGTGAAGGGCAGCACCGCGGCGTTGAGCGCAAAAACCGCGCCCGCATCCCGCCCCTCCGCGTCCGCCGCAAAGGTGACGAAATAACGCCCGCGCACCAGCAGCAGGCCGCCGTCGCCGGAGGCTTCGGCGCCTTCCCCGCAGCTCTCGGCTACTTCCAGCGCGAGCGCGCCGCCGCTGGGGACCGTCTGCGCCCCCGCGCGGTACCGCATCGCGCTTGCGGAGAAGCGCTCATCGGGGCGGCCGGGGCGGCGGAGGCGGGGGCGGCGGCCAGCCGGGTCCGTCCCAGTCGGGGAAAAAGGGAGGGCGGCAATGTCCGTGCCCGCCGCAGGGGCGGGGCGGTCTGGGAGGTCGGGGTCTGTGTCTGCCCGGTCCGCGGGGCTCCCAGGGTCTCCCGGGCCGGTGTATGCGAAAAAATCGTCCATGGAACTCCTCCGTGAGGGAAAGCCCTCGCGCCATGCTATGCGGGAAAGGAAAAAGCTGTGCCTCAGGGGCGCCCACGCAGCGAAGCGGCAGCCGCAAAGCCTGTCGTCTCCCTGTGTGAGCGCGCCTTTCAGCGCAGCTTTTCGTTCAGCTTCTTATAGATCCGCTCCACGAACCACGGCTCGGTGGAGGCCTTCAGCGCCTCGTCGAGCAAAAACCAGCGCACGCCGCTGTTTTCCGCTTCACAGACGCACAGCGCGTCGCGCTCGTCCGCCTCCAGCAGATAGGTCACGTTCAGGTGCAGGTGGCTCGGAACGTAGGCCCCGCGCTTCTCATGGCCGTCCACGGTCAGGATCTCCAGCGAACAAATTTCCTCCGACGCCGGGACGACGTGCCGGACGCCCGTCTCCTCCCGTACCTCCCGCAGCGCGACGGCCAGCAGGTCCTCTTCCCCGTCGGCGTGCCCGCCGGTCCACGACCAGGAGTCATAGAGCCGGTGGTAGACCATCAGCACCTTCGTGCGCTCGCGGTTGACCACCCAGGCGGAGGCCGTCATGTGGGCCAGCGGGTTTTCCCGCAGGAACGCGTCGCCGTTCTTCGCAAGGAAGTCCAGGATCACGGTCTTGTCCCGCGCCTCCTGTTCGTTGCAGGGGGCGTATGCCGCAATCTGTTCCCGGATGTTCATTTCGCCACCTCGTACAGCTCCTCCCGCAGGTGCAGGAAAGTCGGCAGCTGCCGCCGCACCTCGCCGATGCGGCCGAGATCCGCCTCGGCATAGAGGATCGTCTCCTCGTCTCCGCAGGAGGCGAGGACCCCGCCGAAGGGGTCGGCGAGCAGGGAATGCCCCCAGCTCTCGTAGGCGAAGCCCTCGTACCGCGCCGCCGAGGCGCCGACGACAAAGAACTCGTTGTCCACCGCCCGCGCCCGCAGGCTCAGCTCCCAGTGGGCGGGGCCGGTCGTCCGGTTGAACTGCGCGGGCAGGAAAACGATCTGCGCGCCGCGCTTCGCCATGGCGCGGAACAGCTCCGGGAAGCGCAGGTCGAAGCAGATCGCGGCGCCCATCGTGCCCCAGCGGGTCTCAAAGGTCGTGATCTCACGGCCGGGCGCGAAGGTGTCCGATTCGCAAAAGCGCATGCCGGGCAGATCCACGTCGAACAGGTGGACCTTGCGGTGGCGGGCGATCTGACGGCCCGTCTCGTCAAAGATGAAGCAGGTGTTGTAGAGCCTGCCGTCCGCCAGCTCCGGCACCGAGCCGCCGACGAGCAGCACGCCGCTCTCCTTCGCCCAGCCGGACATCTCCTCCAGCGCCGCCTCATGCCCCAGCGGGCCGAAGCGGAGGAAATATTCCCGCGAATAGGGGCAGTTGAACATCTCCGGCAGCACGACGGCCTGCGCGCCGTTTGCGGCCGCCTCGCGCACCATGCGCGCGGCCTTGTCCATGGTCTGCCGCGGCTCCAGCTCCGTGCGGAGCTGGCAGACGGCGAGCTTCAGCTTCCTGTCCATGTTCACAGCGCCTCCAGATACGCCTCAACGTCAAAAGCACAGGTCTTTTCGTCCTTGCGCAGATACAGCGGATGGTGCGGGTGCCCCTTCGCCGAGCGTTTGCCCGCGCACAGCCAACGGCCGCCGTACGCCTGGCCGATGCGCGCCATCTCCCGCACGCAGCCGGGGAGATAGTCCCGCTTTTCGATGATCGTGCCCCAGGCCGCCCAGAGCGCCGGGGATACGCCGTTTGCCGCGATGCCGGAGAGGATGTGGGCAAAGGCCTTCATGTTCTCGCGGTGCAGCGCCTCGTTGCAGACCCGGTCCATGTCGTCCGGCCGGGTGGCGCGCTGGGCGTAAACGTTGAACATGATCCAGCTGTCATAGCCGTTTCCCTCCGCGATGCGGGCAACGGACTTGAGCGTGTTGTCCAGATCGTCCGGCGCGGCGGTGGAGGGGTTGATGCCGATGCAGATGAGGGGATCGCGGCCCTTCGTCCCCAGGATGTAACGGTATTCGGTGTAAAAATCCGGGACGTAAAGCCACGTTTCGGGGTCGTAGCCGCCGCTTTTGCCGGAGAGCGCGAGCGCGTCCTCAAAGCGCAGCAGCTCCACCGTTTGACTTGCGCCGGCAGGGATGTGCATGCAATCACCTATCCTTACAGGTTCCCCTGCCAGGGGGAGCCTTTCGATGCGCGGGAAGCGTGCGACGTTCCCGGCTCTGCTGTCCGCGAAGCGGACCGAGGGGTCTGTTCGTTCATGATCCCAGCAGCCACACCAGCAGCGGGATGGTCACGAGCGAGAGCGCGGTATTCTGCAGCGTGCCCTCGGCGGAAAAGACCGCGTCGCGCCCATACTGGACGCTGAGCACCGTGACGAGCACGGCGCTGGGGCAGGCCGCCACGATGACCATGGTCATCAGAAGCTCGGGGTCGCTCACAAACAGCCGCAGCAGCGCCCAGGTCACCAGCGGGATCAGCAGCAGCCGCACGGCGGAGGCCAGGTACAGCCGCCCGTTTTTGAAGGCGTCGAGCAGGCTCACCGAGCCGAGCGAGGCGCCGATGACCAGCATGCTCAAGGGCATCGTCGCGCCGGCCATGGCGGAGATGAGCGATCTCACCGCGCCGGGCACGGGGATGTGCAGCAGCAGGATCAGAAGCGAGAGGATCGTCGCGCAAAGCGGCGTCGAGAGCATATCCTTCACGCGCAGTCCGCCCCCGCCGTGTCCGCTCTTGAGGCGGTAGACCCCGTAGGTATAGAGCAGGACGTTGAAGGGCAGGCAGCTGAGCGCCACATAGAAGGAGGCCGTCGCCCCGTAGAGGGTCTGCACGATGGGCAGGGCGACGAACATGGAGTTGCCCATGCTCATCAGAAGCTCAAAGACCGGGGCGCGCTCCCTCTCCCCGGGCGTGACGCGCACGACGGCGGCCGCCACTACATAGCCGGTCAGCTGCATGGCGCAGACCGCCAGCATCAGCTTTCCGAGCTCGGCGAGGCTCAGGCTCCTGTCCATGCCAAGGCCGGAGCCGATGATCGTGGCGCACATGAAGACGTTGATCGTCAGCGAGCTGATGGCGCGGGTGCTGTTTTTATCGAGCATGCCCTTTTTCGCGAGGGCGTAGCCGATGACCATCAGCACCAGAAAGATCAGCATTTTTTCAAGCAAAACGGACATTTCTACCATAAGAACGCTCCTGTTAAATATGAAGGATCAGTTTGGCGATATAAATATAGATCAGCAGGCTCACCGCGTCGGTCAGCGTGGAGATCAGGGGGTTGGCCATGACGGCGGGATCGACGCCGATCTTCTCGGCGAGGATCGGCAGCATACTGCCCACCACCTTGGCAAACATCACGATAAACAGGATCGAGAGGCTGACCGTGGCCGCCACGGCGATGGTGACGCCGTCGTTGCCGAGGATCAGGCCGTCGAGCAGCAGCATCTTCACAAAGTTGACCAGGCAGAGCGTGAGGCCGCAAATGAAGGCCACGCGCAGCTCCTTCCAGACGACGACCAGCGCGTCACGCGGCTCGGTATCGCCCAGGGAGAGGGAACGGATGACGGCGGTGGAGGCCTGCGCGCCGGAGTTGCCGCCGGTGCCCATCAGCATGGGGATGAAGGCCACGAGCGCCGCCTGCACGGCGAGCATGTCCTCAAAATGGGTCAGGATCACGCTCGTGAAGGTGGCGGAGATCATCAAAAACAGCAGCCACGGCACGCGGTTTTTCCAGATCTCGAGGATGCCGGTGCGGGAATAGGGCTTGTCGGAGGGCGTCATACCGGCCATCTTTTCGATGTCCTCGGTCGTCTCCTGCTCCATGACGTCGATGATGTCGTCGACGGTGACGATGCCCACGAGGCGGCCTTCCTTGTCCACCACGGGCAGGGCCAGCAGGTCGTAGTCGGAGAACTTCTCCGAGACGCTCTCCTGGTCCTCGGTCGTGGAGGCGAAGACCACGTTGCGGTCCATCAGCTCCCCGACCTCGGTGTCCGGATCGGCCAGGAGCAGATCCTTCACCGTCACGACGCCCTCCAGCTTGCGCGCCGCGTCGGTCACGAAACAGACGTAAATGGTCTCCTTGTCCTCGCCGATGCGGCGGATGCGGGCAAAGGATTCCTTCACGCTCATGTATTTTTTCAGGTCCACAAACTCCGAGGTCATGATGCTGCCGGCGGAGTTGTCGGGATAGTGCAGGTACTGGTTGATGAGGGCGCGGGTCTGGGGCGTGGCGGTGCGCATGACGCGCTTGACCACGTTCGCCGGCAGCTCCTCCATCATGTCCACCGCGTCGTCAACGTACATCCCCTCGACGATCCCGGCCAGCTCCGAGTCGGTGATGGAGTTGATGATGCGCTCCTGCTCGGGCGGCTCGAGATTGGAAAAGACCTCCGCCGCCTTCTCCTTGGACAGGAGGCGGAAGACCATGGGCATCCGCTTGTCGCCGAGCTCCGTGAGGAATTCCGCGACGTCGAATTCGTTGCGCTCCTCCAGCCGGAGCTGGAGCTTTTTCATCTCGTGGCTCTCCAGCAGCTCGCTCAGCTCCTGATCGCGCTGCTCCTGCAGAGTCTCGTAATCAAATTCCTGCTGCTCCGTTTCCTGTCTTTCGTCCATCCCGGAGCCTCCCTTCCCTGTCGCGTTCCTTAACCCTTGTATTGTACCATGCCGAAAAAGCGATTACAAGACTCCCCGCGGCTCTCTTGTCTCTCCCTTTTTCCCGTTTTCTTTCCAAGCGTGCGGAAAGGGGCGGCGCACGCTGTGCGCCGCCCCTTCACAACCGGCTTTTTTCACATTTTGCTTTATTGCTGCTCTGCCGCCTTCCTCTTCGCCAGCTCCTCTTCCTCGAGCACGCGGTAGGCCACCTTGCCCACCAGCGTCTTGGGCATGTCGTCCTTGAACTCGATGTCGTAGGGCATGGCGTATTTCGCGATATGCTTGCGGCAGTAGTCCATGAGCTCCGCCTTGGTCGCATCGTTCGCGGGAACATCGGCCGCCAGCTTCACGAAGGCCTTGACCTTCTGCATCCGGTAGGGATCGGGCACGCCGATGACGCAGCTCATCTGCACCTTGTCGTTGGCGTCGAGGATATTCTCGATCTGGCCGGGATAGATGTTGTAGCCGGAGGAGATGATCATGCGTTTGGCGCGGCCGCGGAAATAGATGAAGCCCTGCTCGTCCATGACGCCGAGGTCGCCGGTGTAGACCCAGGTGAGGCCGTCGTCGTGGCGGCGCAGGGTCTGCGCGGTCTCCTCGGGGTGCTTCATGTACTCCTTCATCACCGTGGGGCCGGCGAGCAGGATCTCGCCCTCCTCGCCGTAGGGCAGCTCCCGATCCGTGCCCGGCTCCACGATCTTGATGTAGGTGTCCGGGAAGGGCAGGCCGATCGAGCCTTCCTTGGCCATGTGCGGCGGGGTGAGGCAGCAGGCGGTGACGGTCTCGGTCGTGCCGTAGCCCTCGCGCACCTGGATCTTCGCCTTGTGCTCGGCGAGGAACTTGTCAAACTTTTTCTTCAGCTCGATGCTCAGGCTGTCCCCGCCGGAGAACACGCCCTTGAGGCAGCTCAGATCCGCGCCGTTCATGCTGTCGAGCCGCAGCAGCGCCTCGTAGAGCGTGGGCACGCCCGCGATGAAGTTGCAGCGGTATTTGACGATGTCCTTGGCGTAGCTCTTGGCGGTAAAGCGCGGGATCAGGATGCATCTGCCGCCCTGCGAGAGCATCGTGTGGATGCACACGCCGAGGCCGAAGCCGTGGAAGAGCGGCATCGCGGCCAGCATCTTGTCCCCGATCCCGAACATCGGGTTCGCGGCGAGCACCTGCTGGCCCAGGGCGTTGAAGTTTTTGTTGGTCAGCACGATGCCCTTCGTCGTGCCGGTCGTGCCGCCGGAGTAGAGGATGACGGCGGCATCGTCGCCGGCGCGCCGCACCTTGTACTTGTAAAAGCAGTGCTCGGAGAGCTTCATGAACTCCTTCCAGCGGATGACCGGCGCGTCCTTGGGGATGGGCTTGATCTTCCTCCCCTCGGTGAGCATATACCCCGCGCGCACGGGCTTGGAGAGCGCGTCCTTGACGGAGGCGATGATGATGTTCACGACCTTCGTATTCTCGCGGATGCTCTCGAACTTGTGGTAGAACTGGTCGAGCGTGATGGCCGTGACGGATTCGGACTCGTTTAGGTAGAACTCGATCTCCTTCTCGGCGGAGAGGGGGTGGATCATGTTCGCGATGGCGCCGATGAGGTTCACGGCGTAGAACATATAGATGGCCTGCGGGCAGTTCGGCATCGCGATCGTGACCTTGTCGTTCTCGCGCACGCCGATGGTCTTGAGCGCCTTCGCACAGCGCTCGATCTCACGCACCATCTCGCGGTAGGTCGTGGACTTTCCCATAAAGTCAAAGGCGACGTTGTTCGGGTACTGTTCGGCGATCCCGGCGACCTTGTCGAACATGGAGCCCTCGAAATACTCCAGATACAGCGGCAGCTCGCCCACGTAGGGCGCCCAAGGCATTTTGGCGGTGATTTCAGACATTTCCATATTCCTTTTACTTTTTATTTATATTCGAAGCCGCTGGGCTCGCCGAGGGGGCGGTCCAGAAGCGCGGGATTGGCAAAGATATGCTTGACCAGCTTCAGGCTGCGGGCAAAGTAGAAGCCGTCGGCGATGCGCTCGTCCAGCGTGGCGCCGATGTCCACCACGTCGCGGATCTCCTTGTGCCCGTCGGGCATGACAAGCTCCTCCTTGTGGAGCGTGCCGACGGTAATCATGATGCTGTTGGTGCCGTAGTTGTTCAGATGGTGGTAGACCGCGGGCGCCCGGATGCTGCCGAGGTTCGAGAGCAGCACCGTCGTGTAGTTGGGGTCGCCGTCGGTCAGCGCCTTGGGGTTGACGCCCCAGAAGTCCAGCCAGCGGATCACGCGGATGATGAACATCAGCAGCGGCCGCGGGATCTTCGCAAAGGCGTCGAGCAGCGCGTCGATGCCGCCGGTGGACACCTCGCTCCTGCGGGTCTCGCGCACGTCGCCCACGATCTTCCGGCTCAGCGTTTCCAGCGTGTCCTCCTCCTTCGGCACAAACACCATCAGGCTCTCCTCGCCGTTGTCGGCGAAGCGGCGTTTGCACACAAAGCTCAGGCTGATCTCGTCCCGCTCGTACATACGGCGGCCCTGGATGAAGCGGTTCATCTTCGGCCGCTCCCGGATCATGCGGGCCACGCTCATGATGAGCGCGTGGAACACGGTGGTCTTGTAGTCGGGGTGGGAGGCATTCTTCTCCTCCAGGTACCTCATCAGCTCGGTCACGTCGAACTTGTCGTTCATAAAGACCTCGCAGTCGGTGCGGTTGGGCATCAGGTGGGCCATCACGGTCTGCAGGCCGGGAACGTCTCTGACCCAGCGGCCGTCCCGCCGGTCGCCCCATCGTCTCTTTCTCTCTTCGCTCATAAGCGCCTCCTGTCAACGGATTGCATCCACGATGATTGTATACGATGGCAGTAGAAATTTCAACAATTTTAACGAAACTTGTTGTGCTGTCGTTTCCGAAAAAATTGGGGCATCCTAAAGGGCGGAGGTGAGCAGATGTCCCGAAGGAAAAAGAAGGAACGGCCCGCGCCGTCCGGCGAATTAAGCGTCGATCCGGAGGCGCGCGTCGCGGCGAAATTCGACGCGGCGGGCATTGCAAAGTTTCCCGTGGCGCAGCCCGGGAAGATGGGCTTTCGCGTGCTTGACGACTGCGCCGAGGAGCACCGGATGTAGTCCCCTGCGCCCCGCCCTCCGGTCCCGGCCCCCGGCCGGGGCCGGAGGGCTTGTCGAACCCCGCAGGCTTCTTCTCCTTCTTTGAAGTACATATTTTCGCTATTCCCGTTATTTTGCATCAAAGCAAAAGCAAAATTAAAAAAGCTTCGTCGTTTTGATGCTAAAACAAAAAGATTCTTGTGCAGTTTGTTCGTTGACGGCGCGCAGGCTTCAATGATAGAATACAAACGGAGAACAAGGTGGGTTTTTTTGTGCTCTTTGCACAGCCCACGGGAGCATTGTTATGAAGAAAATGTACGTTTTGATCGGCAATTACGGCAGCGGCAAGACGGAGCTCGCGCTGAACTTCGCCTTCAAGGCCGCCGAGCGGGGCGAGCACACCGAGCTGATCGATCTGGATATGGTCAACACCTTCTTCCGCCTGACCGAGCGCGGGCGGCTGGCGCGGCTGCGCGAGATCCGCGTGGTCTCTCCGAACTACGCCTGCTCCGGTATTGAGAGCCTCTCCGTCCCGGCGGAGGTGCAGTCCGCCTTTGCGATGGACTGGGACACCGTCGTGTTCGACGTGGGCGGCGACGCGGTGGGCTCCACGGCGCTGGGGCGCTACCATCAGGACTTCATGGAGCTGGAGGACGGCGCGCTGGAGGTGCTCAACGTGGTCAACATCCGCCGCCCGCTCGCCGGGACGGTGGAAAAGATCATGCACCTGCAGGAGGAAATGCAGATCCACGGGCGTTTGAAGATCACCGGCATGATCAACAACACGAATCTGGCGCAGATGACCACCCCCGCCGAGCTCCGGGACGGCTACGAGATGATCCGCGAGGTCTCCGAGCGCACCGGCGTCCCCGTGGCCTACACCTCCGGCAAAAAGGCGCTGCTCGAGCAGTTTCTCGCCGAGGGGCACGACCCCAGGTTCATCGGCACGCCGATGCCGATCGACACCTATATGCAGCGCGACTGGGACAGCTGGGTCAAGGGGCTCGGCGGCCCGAGCGAGCAGGTCCTGTTCGAGTCGGCAGGCGGCTGACGACGTCAAACGAAACTCGCTCCCTTCCGCTCCTTCCGTTTTCCTTTTCCTTTCAAAGCCTCCGGCTTTGAAAGGAGATTACGGGAGTTCCATACGAAACTCGCTCCCTTCCGCTTCCGCAGTTTGCGTAAGCGCCGCGAAAGCTCCCCTTCCGCTCCTTCCGTTTTCCCGTTTTTTGTTTTCAAAAACTGCAAACATATAAAAGAAAAGAGGTAAAATCATGGCAAAGGTCACAGTAACCGTCAACGAGCTGGTATGCAAGGGCTGCGGGCTCTGTGTCAGAGCATGCCCCAAGGGCGTGCTTGCCCTGTCCAAGCAGAAGCTCAACGCAAAGGGTTACCATCCGGCGGAGGTCGTGGATCAGGAGGCGTGCATCGGCTGCGCGTCCTGCGCGCGCACCTGCCCGGACGTGGCGATCCGGATCGAGAGAGAATAAGGAGGAAAAGAACATGGCACTGACTCTTATGAAGGGCAGCGAAGCGATCGCGGAGGCCGCCATTCGCGCAGGCGCCCGTTTCTTCTTCGGCTACCCGATCACCCCGCAGACTGAGATCCCCGAATATATGTCCGCCCGCATGCCCGAGGTCGGAGGCTGCTTCCTCCAGGCCGAGAGCGAGGTCGCGGCGATCAACATGGTGTACGGCGCCGCCGGTACCGGCGCGCGCGTCATCACC
>ONOL01000033.1 GCA_900319465.1 uncultured Eubacteriales bacterium
CGGCGGCGCCGGCTCCTGGACCAAGTACGCGAAGGGCACTTACGTCAGCTACGGCACCTACGTGGTGTACACGGTGGTCGGCGGGGACGCGCTGTCCGGCATCGCGATCCGCTTCGGCGTGACGGTCGACCAGATCGTTCAGTGGAACAGCATCAGGAACAAGAACCTGATCCGAGTCGGCCAGAAGCTGACCATCTACCCCACGGTTCTCCGCTGAAGCAAACAGAATAGACACCTGAGCCCCGCGGTGACCCCGCGGGGGCTTTCTAACAGGAGAACGAGCATGAAGAAAATGATCAGCGCATTGCTTGCGGCCGTGACCGCACTCTCGCTGGCCGCCTGCGGGAGTCCCGCGCACACGCAGCCGACGGAGCAGCCGGAGAGCGTCCGCACGGAGCCTTCCGCCGTCCCGGAGCAGAGCGGCGGCGTATGGAAGGCAAGCTTCGTCGCGGTGGAGCCTGGGAGCCTCCGGGCAAAGCTGCGCAGCGGAAGTGCGAACGGGGAGGAACTGACCTATATCAGTACCGGTGTGATCGCGGATGAGACGCCGGAAGGCGTCGTCCCGGAATGGCCGGAGCAGTATTGGGTCACCGGGCCGATCCTCGTCAGGGCCGGCCTGGACGGAAACACGGAGATCCTCCCCTATACGCCGGAGCGGCCGGAGAGCGGTCCCGGCGTGAACAGCGGCGTGCTGTTCGAGCGGCTCTCCGTCGGATCGGACGGCAGCCTGTGGCTCATCGAGAACCGCTACCGCATCGACCGGGAGAACGGAGCGAGCAGCGAGGAGAGAGCCCTTGTCCACCTCGGAAAAGACGGCAAAGCGATCGCCAGCTTCCCGATCCGGGCGCTGGCGGCTTTGCAGCCGGAGGAGGGAGAGAACGCGGACGGCGATTCCTTCTCCGTGCCGGGCATGGCGGACGACGGGAGAGGAAGGCTGTGCCTTGCGATCCACGAGTGGTCCGAGGCGGACGGGCGATACGAGCAGAGCGACCGCATCTGCATCCTGGACGCCGCGAGCGGCGCGCTCATACAGACCGTCGGGCTGAAGGGCGAGATCGCGGGGCTGACGCGCTACGGCGACGGCAAGGTCGCCGTGGCCAGCTATCGCGGCTCGGAGCCGGTGATCGCCCGGGTCGACACGGAGACGGGCGAGCTGACGGAGCTGGCTGCGGCCGACGACTTTCTGACCGAGCTAGTCGGCGGGACGGGCGAAAACCTGTACTACGGCGCGGGGGACAGCTTTTACCGGCTGCGCGCGGACACGGGAGAGGCGGAAAAGCTTTTTGACTGGTCCGCCTGCGACGTGGCGCGCGGCGACGGGGACAGCGTCTGCGTGCTGGCGGACGGCCGTGTCGTCCTGAGCTCCGGTCGCGAAGGCGCAGACGGCTGGCGCAACGAGCTGATCCTTCTCTCACAGGTATCCGCGGACGAGCTCCCGGTGCGCAAGACGCTGCGCATGGCCGTGCTGAACCTGTACCCGTATACGAGCGAGATGGTCAGCCGCTTCAACCGCGCCCAGACGGAATACCGGATCGAGATCACCGATTATTCCCGGTACAACGACTATACCAGCACCGAGGAGAGCGACTGGAACGCGGGGCTCACGCGCCTGCAGACGGAGCTGATCGCCGGGAACGTGCCGGATCTCATTGACGTGAGCCTCCTCCCGGTGAGCCGCCTCGGGGACAAGGGGATGCTGGAGGACCTTCTGCCCTATATCGATTCCGACCCCGAGCTGAGCCGGGAGCAGCTCAATATGCATGTGCTGGAGGCCTTTGAGGAGCAGGGCAGGCTCTATCAGACTGTGAGCAATTACTACGTGCTGACGACGCTCGGACTCAGCGCCGCGGTAGGGGAGCGGATGGGCTGGACCATGGAGGAGTTCACGGCCGCCATGCGGCAGATGCAGGCGGAAAGCCCGGACTGCACGGTGTTTGACGTGTATACGACCCGGAGCGACGCGCTGACCTCCCTGCTGTACCTGAAGCTTTCGGACTATGTGGACTGGAGCGCGGGCACATGCTCCTTCGATTCGGACTCGTTCAAGCAGCTTCTGACCTTCGTGCACAGCTTCCCGACCTCGTATGACTGGGGCGCGAACGCGGCGGGCGAGCTGGACTCCGACGCGCGGATGCTGTCCGGCAGGCAGTTGATGAAGCAGTGCAGTCTGGCCTGCTTTGAGGATGTGGAGGCGAACACCGCCGGCCTGAACGGAGCGCCGTGCTGCTTCGTCGGTTATCCGACGGAGGAGGGCGTCGGCAGTATGTTCGCCCAGATCGGGGACGCCTTCGCGATCTCTTCCTCCTGTGCGGAAAAAGAGGCGGCCTGGGCCTTCGTGCGGCAGTATTTCCTGCCGGATTATCAGGAGCAGCTCAGCGGCAGCGTCTTCCCGACCAATCTTCGCGTCTATGAGGAGATGAAGCGGGAGGCGCAGAGCCCGGCCTTTCAGCGCAACCCGGACGGCAGCTATGTGCTGGACGGGGACGGGAAGCGGATCGAGGCCGAGCGGGGCATCGTCTATCTGAACGGCAGGGAAGTGAAGCTGCACACCGTGACGGCGGAGCAGATCGCGCTGGTCGAACAGGTCGTCGGGGCCACCACGCGCGTCCTCAGCACGGACAGCAGCCTGAACGACATCCTTGTCAGCGGCGCGGCCGCCTTCTTTGCCGACCAGCGCAGCGTGGAGGATACCGTCAGGCAGATCCAGAGCCGCGCGACGATCTATATCAACGAGCGGCGCTGAACGTCCCGCGCCGGCGCGGACAATCGGATAAAAAGCGGCCGGGGCCGCCGGACTCATGCAAGTCCGGCGGCCCCGGTTCACGGAAGCGGGGACGCTCTTCTGCGCCCGCCTGTTTTATTGGGAGTACGGCGCGCAGCGCTTGCCCGCCGGTCCCGATACGAGGACGGAAAAAGGCTTTGCGGCTCAGACGCCTTTTCTGACGTGATCCATATAGGCTTCGGTGAGGCTTCCCCACGAATAGGAGCTCATATACTCGCCCCGGTAGGCGTTGACTGCGTCCATATCCCCCCGGAAGAAGAGGTACATATCGCAGGTGAAGAGCTCGGGCACGACGCGCAGCGAGCCGCGTTTCATCTCGAGGATCTGCGCGGCGCCGGCCTCCTCGAGCGAGGCGCGCAGCGAGCGGATCACGACGTCGAGCTGCTTCTGCATCGAGCGGTCGTAGGCTGCGTCGCCCCACAAAGCGGCGAAAGCGGTCTTTCTTGTGATGCTGCTGCCCTGCCTGTCGATCAGGAAGGCAAGCAGCTCCTTCGCCTTCGCCCGGGAGAAGGAGACGACCGCCCCGTCGACGAACAGGTCGAATTCGCCGAAGGTGCGCGCGAGGATGTGCGCGGTCTGCGGCGCCATGCGGAGCTTGCGGATGTTCATCGCGTATGCGATCTCTTCGCGAAGCTTTTCCGCGTTGACCGGCTTGAGCAGGTAGCCGGAGGCGCGCAGTTGGATCGCGTCCACGGCGTACTCGGAATAGCCGGTGAGGAAGACGATCGAGGTCTCGGGGCGCAGCTCCCTGCACCTGACGGCGAGGGCGATGCCGTCCATCTCCGGCATGTTGATGTCCAGCAGGGCGACGTCCGCCGCATTCGCCTTCAGCCACTCCAGCGCCCGGACGGGAGACGTGAAGCCCGCTACCTCCGGCTTCTCGGGCAGCTCCCGGCAGAGGGAGGTGACCAGCTCGAGCACCAGGCTCTCGTCATCCACACACAGTATCTTCACAGTTGCCACACGCCTTTCTCTCTGCGTCCGCCGCGGCGCTCCGGAAGCCCCGGAGCGCCGCGGCGCGTGTTTTCAGTCTGCGCGCACGAACGCGCTGTCCTCGCCGCTCCCGGCGCTCTCGTCATGCCAGCAGAGCTCGCCGTCCCCGTTGAGATAGAAGAAGCCGCTCTCGCTGCTGCTCTCCTCGACCGTCCATTCGTCGCCGTCCTCGTCCGTTTCGGTCCGGTATTTCACGCCGTCTTCATAGGCCAGCCTGTCCCTGCCCAGGGAGGCCAGCAGCTCCCAGCGGCAGAGCTCGTCGGCGTTCTGCGGCCAGATGAGCGTGAGACGGATCTTGCCCGGGGCGAGGCTCTTTTCGACCGTGAGCATGCCGCGTCCGGCAGCCTTCTCCGCCCAGACGCCCGGAAAAGCGTCAAGCGCGGTGTCCGCTTCCCGGACGCCGGCCAGTTCGGCCGCATCGTAGTACCGGCCCAGCATGGCGTCCGCGACGCTCACGGGCTCGTCGGGGGAGAGCGTCTGATACTGCATCTCCTCCTCGCCGGACATGACGCTCACGTAGCCTCCCGGCGCGAAGTAGAAGTCAAGACGAAGGTCCTCGTCCGGAAACGCAAGCTCGACAGACTCGCCGTCCGGCTTTTCAGAGGAATCGGCGGTGAGGAAGCGGTTCTTGATGAGAAATTCCGCGTAGGGCGTGCCGTCCGTCCCTTCGACGGCGAGAGGGCCGTATTCCGCCGTGCTGAGGGTGGCGTTTACGCCCTCGGCCCAGGCCGCGCGGGCAAGGCTGAAATCCACGGGAGAGTTCCCGAAGGAGACGGCTTCCAGCCCGTTGATTTTCGCAAAGCGTTCGTAAGCCCGGTCCGCCCAGCCGCAGAGGGCGCTCCAGATCTTCGGGTCCTGCTGCATCTGCTCCGTGCTTGCGCGCGTATAGCGCACGTCGGTGGGGAAATAGGAGACGTAATGCTGCCCGTCCCCGTCCTTTGCGAAGAGCTCCGTGCCGGACATATCGCCGCAGAGCATCTCGTGCGTCCGCGCCTCGTCGACCTTTCCGATGGACAGAAGCCAGCCCGCGCCGTCCGTACCGTCCGCTTCCCGGGAAGCCGTTTCGAAAACGGAGAAGAGGACGCCGCCCTCATCGTCGGCCGGGGTCTCCACCGTGACCTGGGGGGCGACCTTCGGCTGGATCTCCAGACGCAGCCCGCCGTTTTCGTACTCGCCCCAGACCTGCGGCGCGAACGCCGCGGAGACGGGGTCGAGGGCCTTGCCGTACTCTGCGTTGAGAGCTTCCATCGTATCCGCCTCACAGATCCGGAAACGGACGCTCAGCTTTTCGATCCCGCCCGCCTGTTCCGGACGCGTAGTCTCCCGTCAGGCCGGGATGCGGATCGTGACGAGAGTCCCCTCATCGTTAACGCTCCGAATCTCCAGCGTCCCGCCGCACATCTGCTCAATGCGCTCGCGTACGTTGCGGATGCCGATATGCGTCCCGTCCGCTCTCTCGGCAAGGATCGGATCGAAGCCCTTGCCGTTGTCCCGGATGACGATCTCGTGGAAGCCGTTCTCCCGCCGGGTGGTGACGCGCACCACACCGTTTTCCCGGATCCGCACGCCGTGGCGGACGGCGTTTTCGACCAGAGGCTGCACGGTCAGCGCGGGCAGCGAGAAATCCAGATCCTGCGCGTCGTATTCCACGTGGACGTTGGGGAAGCGGATCTCTTCGATCTCCGTGTAGATGCGGGTGTGCGCCAGCTCCTGCTGGATCGGGATCTGTTCGGGCTGGCTCAGGGAATCGATATTCTGCCGCAGATAGCTCCCGAAGCGCTCCGTGACCTCAAAGGCCTTCTGCGGATCGGTCCGGCAGAGGGCCTGGATCGTGGAGAGGGTGTTGTACAGGAAATGCGGCTGGATCTGGCTCATCATGATCTTGATGCGCTGCTCGGCCATGAGCGCCTGCTCATGCGCCCGCACGAACTGCAGGTGCAGCCAGATATAGTAGAAAAGGCAGCTGCTCGCCATCGCCAGCGTCAGGAGGCTCATCATGGTCTGGGTGTGCAGGATGAAGCTGTCGAGAAGCACGGAGAGCACGATCAGAAGCACGTTGAAGAGCGGGATCAGGATATGCGCCTTCCGCATGCCCTTTGCTGCCCGGAAGGTCAGAAAGAGCAGCTCGAGCAGGGCGATCGCGCTCACGATATGGCAGGTATAGCCGAGCGGACCGCGCTGAAAGTGGTCGTTGCTGCTGATCCGGAAGCAGATCGGCGAAAAGAGCGGCGTGAGATAGATCAGCGTATTGAGGGCAAGCAGCCACCAGATCAGGCTGTGGCGCCTGCCGGATTCCACGATATAGAAGAACAGGACGATGACCAGCGGCCTTATGATATAGCCGTACATGGCGGCGATCGTCCGCGCCATATGCAGGGTCCCGTCAAGGTCGAGCTGGGTTTCGATCAGATCCCGGATGATCAGGCTCAAAATCAGCGCGATGATCACGAACATGATCTTCCGCTGCCGTTTTTGGATATAGGGGTCCGCCCAGACGGCGAGCGTAAGCCCGAGCAGTTGGAGGATCAGGGGGATGCTCGCCGCAAAAACAAACTGTAGCATCGGATTCATTTTCTCCTCCTTGCCCCGCGCATCGCCGGTATCACAGATAGGCGGCCAGCGTCAGCGCGGCGTAGACCGACAGCAGGAGCACGAGGACCATCGCCTGCTTGCCGCGATGTTCGGTCAGCAGGCCGACAAACTCGCGAACGGCGGCGTTCGGCCAGAAATACCAGCGGGTCGGCGCGCCCATCCCCTCGGCGTCCAGCCCGGCCCGGCGGGCCTTCAGCCCGGCGCGGAACACATGGTAATTTGTGGTGAAGAAGGCCGTCCGCGCGCCCGGACGGAGCGCGTCGATCTTCTCCCGGGAAAAGCGCATATTCTGCCCGGTGTCGACGGAGCGGTCCTCCATGACGATCCGCTCCTCCCCGATCCCCCGGTCGAGCAGGTAGCCGCGCATCGAGGCGGCCTCGGACTGCGCCTCGTCCCGCCCCTGTCCGCCGGAGCAGACAAAACGCGCCGCCCGGCCGTTCTCCTCCCGCTGCATTGCGTCGAAGCGCAGCGCGGCGTCGAGCCGGCCCTTCAGCAGGGGCGTGGGGGTGCCGTCCTTCCTGATGCCGCAGCCGAGGACGATCAGAAAGTCCTTGTCCCGCTGCGGGACGTGGCGGGCGGCGATCAGATCCGCCGTGATCGCGCCGACGATCATGCACTCAAAGTAGAGGTAGAAGCCGGCCATGAGGTTGACGATCAGATTGCTCGCGAGGATGGCGCGCCGGGAAAAGGCGCTGCGGAAATCCAGGTAGGCGATCACGATCTCCCCGCCGGTCAGCACCAGCGCCAGAAGGATCCCGAGGATGTTTACAAAGCGCCTGCCCTCGTGGCGGATCAGCGCGAGGTTGGACACGAAGAGCGCCGCCGAGAACAGAAGCAGGAGGGGGGAGGTGAGGAACATATAGTTCTTCGCCGAATGCAGCAGGGTATAGAGCATCTGCACGACGTCGAAGCCCTCCGGGTCGGCGAAAGCGCGCAGCGTCATGATCAGGTGCGTGACGGACAGCGAGAGCACGAACAGGGCGAAGCCCGCGTATAAAATGGTGTTGTAGGAATAGGGATTGTATTGGAGCTGCCGCACGAAGGCGACGGCGAGACAGACGGTGACGGCGCCGAAATACAGCGCGAGGATCAGGGCGCAGAGCGAGGCCGGAAAACCGCGCCCGGACAGGAACAGACCGAGCAGCGCCAGAACGGCCGCCGCCGTCAGGGCGGCGACGCTGTAAATATGGGGCTTTTTTTCTCGCGTGAAAAACATCATACGATACTCCTGTTTCAGGAAGAAGCCGGAAGCTTCAGGCCCGGAGCTCCTCCACGTAGACGGTGTTCCCGATCTGGGAGACATGGTATTTCCGCCCCTCGAAGCTGATCTCCTGCGGGACGGCGTCGAGCGGCCTTGCGGCTGCCTGGGAGATACTCCCCTGGAGCATCAGCTTGGTCAGAAAGGATACGAACCAGGAATCGCGCTCAAAGCCCTCGCCCTTGAAGACGAACTGCCGTCCGCCCGCGATGAGGTCCAGCGTGTCGTCGCCGATCGGGTCGGCGCCGCGCGGCGCGTTTGTGTTCTCCGCGCCGGAACCGGGATTTTTCATGGATGTACCTCCGCTTTTTCTTTTTCCTGCGCGCCGGTGTCCAGCCGCTGGCGCGCGACGAGCTCGGCAAAGAAGCCGTTTTTCGCGATCAGCTCGTTATAGCTGCCGTCCTCCATGATGCGCCCCTTGTCGAGCACCAGGATACGGTCGCAGTTTTTGATCGTGGAAAGCCGATGGGCGATCACGATGCGAGTACACTTGAGGCCGTCGAGCGCGTCGGAGACCTGCTTCTGCGTGCGGTTATCCAGCGCCGAGGTGGCCTCGTCGAACATGAGGATCTTCGGCTTCGGCGCGACGGCGCGGGCGATCATGAGCCGCTGCTTCTGCCCGCCAGAGATGCCGCCCTGCCCCTCGGAGAGGATGGTCTGCATCCCCATGGGCATCCTGCGGATATCCTCTGCGATGCCCGCGAGCTCCGCGGCCTCCCAGGCGTCGTCCAGCGTAAGCTGCGGCGCGGAGATGACGATGTTGGAGTAGATATCCCCCTGGAAGAGCGCCCCGTCCTGCATCACGACGCCGATCCTGCGGCGCAGCGAGCGCAGGTCCAGCTTGGAGATGTCCTTGCCGTCGTAGTAGACGGCGCCTTTTTCCGGCGTTTCAAAGCCGAGGAGCAGGCGCAGCAGCGTGGATTTGCCGCAGCCGGTGGTGCCCACGATGGCCACGTATTCGCCGGGGCGGATCTTCAGGCTCATCCCGTCCACCACGTAGGGCATGTTCTCGTTGTAGCGGAAGTAGACGTTGGAAAGCTCGATGCCGCCGCGCAGCGAGGAGACCATGCTCTTGTTCTCTGAGGATTCGGGCTCCGTTTTCAGGATCGGCTCCGCCATCTCCAGGATGGGCTTGATCTGCGCGACGGAGAGCGCCACGCCCGTCAGCGAGGCAAAGGCGCCGGAGACCATGCCGAAGGCCGTGTTGAAGGCGATGTATTCGGAGGGCGTGACCCGGGTGCTCACGGCGAGATAATAGATCAGCACCGTGCCGGCGAGGGAGATGGCGGTGGAGATCGCGCTGTTGGCCTTGAGGAACATCGGCGGGTTGTAGCTCATCTCGGCCGTGTCGGCGAAGGCGCCGGCCCAGCGGGCGAAGGCGCGCTTTTCCGCACCGGCGAGCTTGAGCTTCTGGATGCCGGTGACGAGCGCGAAGCTCAGGCCGTTCTCTTTCGCGCCCTTTTCCATGACCTGCTTGCTGATGCGGATCTGGGCGAGCGCGGAGATCACGCTGAAGGCCAGCGTGGCAAACAGGATGGCGAGCGCAGGGAGCACCAGCGCGGGGGCGTAATGGAAGATCTGCGTGATGTAAAGCAGGGAGACCAGCGAGGTCAGCCCCGTGGAAAAGACGTTTCCGAGCAGGAGGTCGCAGAGCTGGGAGACCGCGCCGAAGCGGCTGGAGAGCTCGCCGGAGGAATACTTGCGGAAGAAATTCGCCGGCAGGTTCATCACCCGCATCATCATGGCGGCCTCAACGGCGAGGGAGGTTTTGGTCTCGATCCGGTTCATCATCATCTCCCGCACGGTGGTGATGAGCTGGGAGGAGATGAGCGCGCAGAGCATGAACACCGCCGTCCCCATGAGCAGGACGGAGCTGCGGCTCTGCAGCACAAAGCCGGTCAGCGCGCGGTTGAGGTTCGTCATCAGCATGCCGAAGAACACGGTCGTCAGCGTCAGCGCGCCGAGCGCGACGATGTCGCCGCCGCTGAGGCAGTTTTTGAGGTAAACGATCAGATCGGGGATGCCGAGCTTCGTAAGCGGCAGCGGCCGGTAGAAGCAGACGGCGTCCGTGTCGAACAGGGCGGCGGTCTTCCGGTTCAGGCTGAGCGTTTCGCCCGTTTCGGGATCGCGGAAGCGGTAGCCCACGAAGGCTTTCGGCAGCAGGGCGACGGGAACGCCGTCCGCCTTGCGGAAGGCGAGCATCGGCCCGTAGGCGTCCTTGTACCAGCCCGGGTCGAGCCGGACGTTCCGGCGCATCAGGCCGTGCGGGCGGAGGCAGCACTCGAGCTGCTCGTCCGCGTCCCGGACGTCCTCCGGGATCTCCGCGCCTTTGAAGTGGTAATATTTCAGAATTTCGTCGATCGCGGCCTTGGTGATGATGCGCTCATCCTCCAGACGGCCCGCGCCGCGTTTGCCGAGCACGATGGAGGCCATGCGGAAGATGGAGTCCTCAAAGACCTCCTGGTCGCTCTGCTTGCGCTGGCGGATCTGTTCATCAAACCAACCCATAGTTCCGCACCTCCTCAGTCGCTGGCGATGAGCTCTGTGTAGAAGCCGCCCCTGGCGTAGAGCTCGTCATGGGTCCCGCGCTCAACGACGACGCCGCGGTCGAGCACGATGATCTCGTCGCAGTCCCGGATGGTGGAGAGCCGGTGCGCGATCACGATGCAGGTGATCCCGCGGTCCTTGACCGCCTTTACCAGTTCGTATTCCGTCTTGGCGTCGAGCGCGGAGGTCGCCTCGTCCATGATGATGATGGAGGGGTCCTGCGCCAGAACCCGGGCGATCTCGAGGCGCTGTCGCTGCCCGCCGGAGAGATCCTTGCCGCCCTCGGTGAGCTTGCCGTAGAAGCCGCCCTCGCGCGCCATGATATCGTCGTAGATCTGGGCGTCCCGCGCGGCGAGGATCATCTCGAAATCCTCGATGGAGTTGTCCCACATCTTGATGTTGTTTGCGATCGTATCCTCGAAGAGGACGATGTCCTGATCCACCACGGCGACCGAGCCGGTGAACACGCTGCGGTCGATCTCGGAGATCGGCCTGCCGTCGAAGAGGATCTCCCCGCTCCAGGGCCGGTACAGCCCGGAGATCAGCTTGGCCAGCGTGGATTTGCCGCAGCCCGAGGTGCCGACAAAGGCGACCCGGCTGCCCGGCTTCATGCTCATGGAGAAATCCTGGATCAGGGGCTTGCCCAGACGGGAATAGCCGAAGCTCACGTTCTTCAGCTCGACCTGCCCGGAGAGCTTGGAGTAGTCCGTCTCCTCGTCCGGCAGCTCGTCGGAGAAGCGCGGGTCGATCGGGTACTGCATGACGTCCTCCACGCGCTCCATCTCCGTGCGCATCTCCTGGATGGTCTGCCCGGCGGAGATGAGGGTCATGGCGGGGGACATGAAGGAGCTCAGGTAGCCCTGGAAGATCAGGATCGAGCCGAGCGAAAAGCTGCCCTGCATGGTGAGCCAGACGCCGATGACCATGACGGAGGCGTTGGCGATCGTGGACAGGAGCGTCGGGATGACGCCGAGGAACTGGTTAAGGCGCTCGAAGCGCACGTTCTGCGCGTTGACCGAGGCCTGGTATCCGGCCCACTTCTGGAAGTAGCCGTTCTCCGCGCCGCTGGCCTTGATGGTCTCGACCATCTGGATGCCGGATACCGTGGCGGAGGAGAGCTTGCCCGCGTCGCGCATCTGCACGCGGGTGATGTTCACGCGCTTGGCGGAGATCAGCTGCGAGACCAGCAGGTTCAGCACGATCGTAAGGATGCCGACGGCGGTCAGCATCGGGCTGTAACGGAGCATGACGACCAGATAGAAGATCATCATGATGGCGTTGAGCAGCAGGGGGGTGAAGGTGTTCACAAGGACGCTCGCAATGCTCGCGTTCGTGCTCTGGCGCTGCAGGATGTCGCCGGCCATGCGCTGGGAGAAGAACGCCATCGGCATGCGCAGGATCTTCCACATAAAGGTGCTGCTGCCGACCACGGCCATTTTGCCGTTGATCTTCATGGCGTAAACGGCCTGGATCCAGGCCGCCGCCACCTGCGCGAGACCGAGCAGGGACAGCAGCGCGATGAAGGGCAGGAGCAGGTCCCGGTTCTCGCCCGTCAGCAGCCGGTCCATGAAGAAGCCGGCGAAGGCGGGGTTGATGATCCCGAAGAGGTAGCCGATCACCGTGGAGAGAAGCACGAAGGCCATCGCCGCGCCCGCGCCGGACAGCCGCTTCCTGGCGAATTCCAGCGTGCTCTTGGGCTTCCCGCCCGGCACAAAGCCCTCCCCGGGCGTGATGGACAGGCAGATGCCGGTGAAGGAGGCGTCGAACTCCTCCATCGTCACCCTGACTTCTCCGCGGGCGGGGTCGTTGAGGTAGGCGTATTTCCCCCGGAAGCCGTCGAGCACGACGAAGTGGTTGAAGTTCCAATGAAGGATGCAGGGGCAGACCATCTCCTTGATGGTGTCCAGCTCGCAGCGATAGCCCTGCGCCTGAAAGCCGTAGCTGCGCGCCGCGACCAGGACGTTCCTGGCGTTGGAGCCGTCGCGGGAGACGCCGCAGTCCAGCCGCACCTGCTCCAGAGGGACCCATTTGCCGTAATAGGCCATGACCATGGCAAGAGAGGCGGCGCCGCATTCCAGCGCCTCCATCTGCATGACGACCGGCACCCTGGCCCGGCCCTTTTTCACCGGCTGCTTCGTTTTCGTCTGCGCCATGGCGGACCCCTCAGCGGAAGAGCAGGCGCAGAATCTGCGTCTGCCGGAAGACCACGCGGGCGGGATAGCTGCCGTCGGCCAGCTCCGTCCGGGCGGAGGCGAAGAGGCTGCCGTCGCCGAGCGTGCCGATGCTGGTGATGACGGAGCTCGTATCGCCGACGGTCACGGTCATGCCGGTCTCGACGTTCGCGGCCAGCTGCGCGTCGTCAAAGACCAGGATCATCTGTCCATCCGTGACCTGCGCGGTGCCCGCGGCGTAGCTGTCGACCGTGGCGAGAGAACCCCAGACCAGCATCCCGACCAGAAGCAGGATGATCGCAGCCATCACCGCCCAGACCGTGGGATTGGTGACATGCAGATAATCCGTGAGCTGCTCGGGAGACGAGATCTGCTCCATGCTGTTTTCGCGGAAAAGGGAATTCTGTTCCATCCGAATATTCTCCTTTGCTGTCGAATGCCGGCGGCGGCGCGCAGGCAGAAAATCCATCCTATTTTATTTACTATACCGCATCGGTACCGGAAAAATCAAGCTGTGGGAACACAGCGAAGCATTTTGCGTGCGCTTTCGGGAAAAATGCCAGAAAAAGGAAAATGCTGCTGGACATATGCTGGACGGACCATGATATAAAAAACGATAAAGGGGGGGATACGGCATGCTCACATTGGTCTCATTCGGCCAGCGCATCCGGAATCTGCGCGTAGAGCAGGGGCTCACCCAGCAGGAGCTGGCGGACAAAATGTTCGTATCCAGAAAAACGATCGGCAACTGGGAATCCGGCAACCGGCTTCCCGATATCAGCATGCTCTCGCGTCTGGCAAGGCACCTCGGCGTGGAGACCTACGAGCTCCTCGACGAGATGTACCGGGAGAACGACGAGCCGCCGACCGTTATCGTGGCGATCAAGGAGACGGAGGTCGTCAACAGTTTCGTGCAGCTCATCGGCGACACGCTGCCGAACGCGCAGGTATACGGCTTCGACGTGTTCTCGGAGGCGCACCGCTTCGCAACCGGGAACCGGATCGCGGTCGCCTTTATCGATATCGAGACGAATTACGACAGCGGCTGCGTGCTGGCCAGGCTGCTCGGGGACGTTTCGCCGCGCATCAACATCGTGTTTCTGACCGGGGACTTCAAGAACGTCGGCGCGGCGTGGGAGATGCACCCGAGCGGCTGCGTGCTGCTGCCGCTGACGCGGGAGAAGATCCTCCGAGAGATCCGGAACCTGCGTTATCCGGTCAAGAACCTGACGTGAGCGGAGGAAGCATGGAGCAGAATTCTTGCTTGCAGGTCCGCCTGCGAAAGGACCGGAACACGCTTGTGGTCGTGGGCGCCGGCGTGATCGCCTTCGGCGTCTGGAGCGTGATCAAGGCGGTGATGTACGCCGCCGTCAACATCGAGACCCTGCTCGTCACGCGCTCGGGGGAGCGTCTCTCCCCGGCGGCCTTCTGGATCGCCCTGGCTGTCATCGTGGCGATCGAGCTGGCTCTGCGGGTGTACGTCGGCCGCTCCGCCATCGCGGAAGGCAGGGGCGTGAAAAAAGGGGCGCTGTATATCGTGCTGGCGATCCTGATGGGACTGATCAGCCTGCTGTCCGTCGTCGTGGTCCCGATGGCGGCCGGCTTGGACAGCTCCGTTTTGCAGACTGCCGCGGCGATGGTGGTCGAGCTGACCTCGGGCGTGACGATACTGGAGATGGCCGTTGCCGCGATCCGGGTGAAGCGGACCGCCGGGCTGCTGGAGAACGGGGAGCGCTGAGATGCAGAAGGATTTTCATTATTACGCGACCTACTGCGCCGCGAGCCTTGCCGGATACAGCCATGAGGAGAGCCTGAGCGTCTGCTGGAGCGCGCAGTTCGTGGATCTCTGCTCCGCGACGCTGCTGGCGAAGCTGAACGCGCCGCGCGCCGCCGCGACTACGCAGCTGGCCATGGAGATGATGGATGCGCGCACGGATCTGCCGGGCTTGCAGGACATCACGCGCATCTGGGCGTCGTTCCACTTCCTCCCCTACGATCTGAACGCGCAGAAGAAGGGCTGCTCCCGGAGGTATCTGAGAAAATACCGGCTGATCTGCCGCCCCAACGGCAGCCTGCTCGCGGATACGGTCGCGCTTGCCAAAGGCGGGAGCCTGCAGGCGGCCGGACTTGCGATGCACGTGCTGGCCGACACCTGGGCGCACGCCAATTTTGCCGGGACGCCCTCCTTCGTGATCAACGACACCAACTACCATTTCTTTGAGCTGCTGCCCGACGGCACGGAACGGCCGATCCGCTTCCGCCATAACCCGGGCGGGGGAGACGACCTGGAAAACGGCGTCTACGCCAACACGCTCCAGCAGCCCAGCGAGAACTCCGTCATGAACCTGGGCCACGGGCGCGCGGGGCATCTGCCGGATTACAGTTTCATCCGCTACAAGTACATGCCCGCCTGGGGCGATTACGAAGAGACCGTGAAGGACAATCCGTCCGACTATCTCCACGCCTTCTGCCAGATGATCGAGGCCTTGAAATACCTGCGCGGCGAGCGGGACGACTTCGCCGTTGGGCGCTACGACCGGGCGGCGATCGCGGGCATGGAGGAGGAGATCCGGACGATCCTGGGCGTCCGCCGCCCGATCGCCTGCGAGGCGTGGAAGGCCTTCGGGGAAAAGCTCTCCGGCTGCGAGATCGGGGATTTCTCGCTGGAAGCGGTTCAGCAGGAGTACCGGGACGCCGCACAGGACAAAAAGAACGCCACGGTCCTCGGAAAATTCATCCTGGCCGCACTGGCGCAGAAAAGCATGGTGACGAACCGGATCTTCCGTTCCGGCAGCCTTCTGGCCGGGTATTCCGTGGACTTTCGGGACAAGGGCTTCCGGGGCATGAAGGATTTCAGGAAGCTCGTGGAGCAGGTGAGGGAAGAGGGAAGATGAGCAGCTTTCAGCGTGTCCGATATGTGTTTCAAGGCCTGATGATGCTGCTGTGCGTGGCGGTGCTGCTGCTGACGCCGGAGAAGGGATATCGGGTCATCGGCTACATCCTCAGCGTCGTGCTGGCCGTCGGGGGCCTGCGCGCGCTCCTGTACTATTTCACGATGGCGCGGCACATGGTCGGCGGCAAGATCATCCTGTTCCGCGGGATCATCGCGCTCGACCTCGGAATGTTCGCCGCCGCGCTGGCGGATATCCCGCCGATCTATGTCCTGCTGTACCTGCTGATCGTCAACCTGTTCTCCGGCGCCGTGGACGTGATGCACGCGAGGGAGGCCCGAAAGCTGGGCGCCCCGTGGCGGCTGCTGCTGGCCTCCGGACTGGCCGGCATCCTGATGGCCGTCGCCTGCGCCTTCTGCCTCCGTTCTCCGACGATCCTCTCCTACGTCTATTCCGCCGGCCTGCTGTCCTCGGCCTGCCTTCGCTTCGCACAGGCCTTCCGGAAAACGGCGATCGTCTATATCTCCTGAGCGCCGGCCTGCCGGCTGCCCGGATACAGGAAAAGCCTCTGCGGCCGGAACCGCAGAGGCTTTTCCTGTGTTATTGGGGTGCGGGGAAGAATTCAGCGGAGGGTGCGGGCGAAGATGGTGAGCTTCTGGTTGGCGCGGATGACGTTGGCGTCCTTGATGTTGTTCCACGCCTGGATCTCGGCGACGGTCACGCCGAAGCGGATGGCGATGCCGGACAGAACGTCGCCGGCAGCGACGGTGTAGATGATGCTGGTGCCGTTGTTGACGTAGGTGCCCTTGGCATATTTCTTCCAGCTGCCGGCGCCGCCGCTGACGTTTTCGAGTTCCTCGTCCAGGACTTTGACTTCATCAGACATGAGAGTTTCCTCCATATGTTTTTATTCACAAAGGGGCGGACGCTTTGGCGCCCGTCCCTGTTGCGTCAGAATTTGATGATCAGCTTCTGATTGACCATCAGGGTGCTGCGCTCGTCGATGTGGTTCCAGCGGCAGAGCTGCTCCACCGTGCAGTGATGGCGCATGGCGATCTTGGTCAGGGTGTCGCCGGGGCGAACGATGTAGGGGATCTGGGTCCCGCCGCTCACCTGGTCCAGCTGCTCGTCATTGATTTTTTCGATTTCCATTCAAATTGTTCTCCTTTCAATTATTACTTATGCCGCTTCGGGACTCGTATCCGTCTCGACAACGGCTTCGGAATCCGCCGCGGGCGCCTCGGGTTCGCCTGCCGCCTCCTCCGCGGGCTCGATCGCGGATTCAGACGAGGGATCAGCCTCGGGCTCCGTCTCAGACGGCGTCACCACGGGGAAGCCGAAGATCTCGACCTTGTAGATGTTGGCGGCGATGGGGGTGCCGGTGTAGTACACGGTGCAGGGGGCACCGTCGACGTACTGGTCGTAGATCCGGATATCGACGTCGGGCGTGTACTGGCCGCCGACGCGCACTTCGCTCAGGTCGCTCAGCTCGATAAGGTAGCCGCCGCCGGCGGTGCCGCCCTGCTTGACCGTACCGGCCATCGTGCTGTAATCGGGCTTGGGCTCGGGGGTGGAGCCTTCGATGACGACGTAGTAGAAGATCGGGCCGCGGACGCTGATGCCGTCATAGTAGGCGGTGCAGGGGGCACCGATGTAGAGGTCGCCGGTGATGTTGCAGATGCCGCGGTCCACGACGGAGGTGTAGCCCGGGCCGTCGCTCACGTTCAGCGTAATGGTCGCGTACGAGTAGTCGGCGACGGAGGCGTAGAAGCTGCCGCGCTTCTCGCCGGGATCGGGCTGAGGCGCGGAGCCCTGAATGATCACCTTGGTGAAGATCGGGCCGCGGACGCTGATGCCGTTATAGAAGGCGGTGCAGGTGGCGCCGAGGTTGAGCTCGCCGCTGATCTCGCAGATGCTGCGGTCGACGACCGTGTTGTAGCCCTGCGCGTCATAGACGAACATCGTGACGGTCGTGTTGGTGAAATCGGTGACCCTGGCCTTGAAGCTGCCGGTCTGCTGGCCGGGAGGCACGGGAGCGCCGGCCACGTAGACGTAAGCCGTGCTGGTGCGGGCGGTCTGGCCGTTGTAGGTGAAGGTGCAGTAGGCGCCCCAGTTGGACAGGTCGGCGCTGACCTTGCCGATATGGAGCGAGGTGCTGTTCTCACCGGTCACGGGGCAGGCGGGGAACTTGGCCCGGAAAGCGGCGAGATCGAATTCATCGCCGTTGGGGGCCACGAAGGTCCAGCGCAGGGAGTCGTAGATGTTCGAGCAGGCGACAAAGATCGCCGTGCCGCCGACCTTCTTGTTCTCATTGGTGGGGTTCTTGGTGATCTGGAGGTAAGTCGGCTTCACAGGGGACGTGGGGACGGGCTGGCTCGAGGGAACGGGCGAGGGAGCCGGGGTGTTCGTGGCGAGCAGCACGTTCGGCCGGGGAACGGGGAAAACCTCAGGGGGATCCTTCTCGCCGATAAAGACCGCGTAGCTGTCGGACAGACGGGAGATGGAGAGCTCCTCCGCCGGGATGTAATCAAAGCTCGTGTTGCTGCGCTCGTCGCCGGCGAAGGCGTTGTTGCCGGCCGCGTTGAACTGCTCGGGCGTGATCTCGCGGCCTGTGGTGTCGAGATGGGAGACGGTAAAGACGCCGCTGTTGATCTCAATGTGCTCGAGCGCATAGGGTTCGTAGCTGATGACGCCGTCCGCCATGCTCACCGCGGACTTGACCGAATACATCTCGGTGTCGGAGAGGATCACGCGGTCATAGAACATATAGGACCAGGTGTCTTTCACGGTGTTGTGGTAGGTATCGACGTTGTCCGTCAGAATGTCGGGGAAGGATTCGTCCTCCTCGAACGCCGGCGCGCAGGCGACGAGGCTGTCGCGCGTATCGCTGACTTCCCAGACCTTCAGGTTTGTGGAACGGTCGAGGGGGTGCTGGGCGGCGGCGATCAGCTCAAGGCTGTTGTCGTGGTCGAGGTCGGTGACTGTGTAGTACCAGCGGATCTCACCGTCGGTCTGCCTCCACTCGTCCAGCCGGGAGACGATCAGGTTGAGCTGATTGTCCGCGTCCATCGCGGGGGACAGGGCTTCGCCCTCCTGGGCGTCGGCCGGGAGGAGCGCGGTGACCGAGGCGGCCGCGACCGGCAGAGCGCTGCAGGCCGACAGGCACAGGGCGAGGATCAGGGCGCAGAGGATAAGGACTGAGACTTTCGATTTCTTCATGGTTTTCCCTCCTGCTTTTTTTGACAATGGAACGGAGGCGGTCTGCCGTCCGCGCCGCGGCGAACGCGCGGGGCTGTGCTCCGGGATGCTTTGCCGGCTGCCTTACCTGAGCAGCATGCCGTTGACGATGGCCTGCACCATGCCGGCGTCGTAACCGGCCTCCGTCAGCGCGCGGATGCGGTATTGGTCGTTGCCGTACTTGCCGTCGATGACGTCGCGCGCGACCCTGTCGTAGCCTCGGGCCAGGCCGTTGACCAGATACTGGATCGCCTGGTAATCGTAACCGGCCGCGGCCAGCCGTCTTTTCCGGTCCTCGCCGTTTCCGTATTTGCCGTCCATCACGTCCAGCGCGGCGAGGTAATTGCGGGTAACGCCGCCCGCAACGGCGCCCAGCTCTTCGTCAGAGAGCATGACGGAGCTGACGTTTTCAATATTACTCAATGAGAAAACCTCCTTTTCTGCCTGTCATCCAAATTGTAGCATGGGAGCAATTTCGATTTCAACCGTATGCGAAACAGGTTTCCCATCCGAAATGGGAAACCTGTTTCGCATACGGCTATTCGGGAAAAAGCTGTTTGCCCGCGCAGATTCTTGCGCAGGAGGAGGGAAGGAAATGGCGGGAAACTCCGATGCGCGGCGGCAGTGTTTCTTCCGGTGACAGGGATCCCGCGCGCCTTCAGGCGCCGGGCAAAGCAACTCCCCCGGCGAGTCCCTGCGGACTCCCCGGGGGAGACGTTTATGCGATTTTAGAGGGGCTCAGTGATGGCCGTGGGCGGGATAGTGGATGTGCAGCAGCTCGTGGGCGCGGCCCTTGAGCAGCTCGTCGTAGACGTAGGCGAGATCCGGGTTCTGCTGCGGGATCTTCAGCTCGCAGGCCGCCGCCGCCGCCGATGCAGCCGTTGGGGCAGGCCATGACCTCGATAAAGTCGAAGTACTCCTCGCCGCTCTCGACCTTCTCGATCAGCTTGTCGGCGTTGCCGAGGCCGTTGGCGACCGCGATGCGCAGCTTCAGATCGCCCGCGCTGACCTCGAAGGCCTTGATGCCCTCAAGCCCGCGCACGCCGCATTCGGCGATGGTCTTGAGCGTCTCGGGCGAAGCGTCGTCCAGCACGCGGCGGATGACGGCCTCGGTCACACCGCCGGTGACGCCGAAGATGACGCCCGCGCCGGTGTACTTGGCGAGCGGGCTGTCCGGTTCGGAGTCGGGCAGGTTCCTGAAGTCGATGCCGGCGGCCTTGATGAGGCGGGCCAGCTCGTCCGTCGTCAGGACGAGGTCGATGAGGCGCTTGCCGTCCTTCTCCAGCTCGGGACGCTGGGCCTCGAACTTCTTGGCCGTGCAGGGCATGATGGCGACGGAGTAGACGTCCTCATCCTTGAACTGCTGGCGGATCAGCGCGCCGAACATCTCCATGGGGCTGCCGCAGGTGGACACCTGGGGCATGAGCTCGGGGTGGGCCTTCTCCACATGCTGGATCCAGCCGGGGCAGCAGGAGGTGAACATGGGCAGCTTGTCCCCGTTCTTGACCTTCTCCAAAAACTCCGCGCTCTCCTCCATGATGGTGAGGTCGGCGGTGAGGTTGGTGTCATACACCACGTCGACGCCGAGGCGCTTGAGCGCGGTGACGAGCTTGCCGGTGACAGCCTCGTTCGCGGGCATGCCGAATTCCTCGGCCAGGCCGACGCGCACGCTCGGCGCAAACTGCACCACGACCCGCTTCTTCGGATCGTTGAGCATCTTCCACATCTCGGGGATCTGGTTGTTGATCGTGATGGCGCCCGTGGGGCAGACCGCCGCGCACTGGCCGCAGCCGACGCAGCCGGTCTCGATCAGCATCTTGCCGAAGCCGGGGGCCACGACGGCCTTCTTGCCGCGCTTGGTGAAGTCGATCGCGCCGATGTTCTGCACCTCCGAGCACATGCGCACGCACAGGCCGCAGAGGATGCACTTGGAGGGGTCGCGCGTGATGCTGGGGGAGGACACGTCCAGACGCTCACGGGAATAGGTGTTCTCGTCGAAGCGCGGCTCCACCACGTTGTAGCGGTGGGCGTACTCCTGCAGCTTGCAGCGCCCGCTCTCGTCACAGGTCAGGCAGTCGGCCCGGTGGCTGCTGAGCAGCAGCTGGATCGTGGTGTGCCGGCTGTCCAGGACCTTCTTCGTGTGGGTAAAGACCTTCATGCCGTTGCGCGGCTGCATGGAGCAGGCCGCGTCGAGCGCGCCGCGCTCATTTTCCACCAGACACAGGCGGCAGCCGCCGTAGATGGACAGATTCTCGCAATAGCACAGAGAAGGGATGTCGATGCCGTTGTTACGGGCCACCTCAAGAACGTTGCGCTCATTGGTAAACGGGCATTCGATGCCGTCGATGATCATTTTCTTTTCCGCCATGGCTTATCCCTCCTTGATGGCGCCGACCGGGCAGTTGGCCTTACAGGCACCGCACTTGATGCACTTGGTGGTGTCGATGACGTGCTTGTGGCGCACGGTGCCGGTGATGGCGCCGACCGGGCAGTTGCGCGCGCACTTGGTGCAGCCGATGCACTTGTCGGTGATGACGAACTGCGCCAGCGCCTTGCAGGTGCCGCAGTGGCAGCGCTTGTCGCGGATATGCTCCACGTACTCCTCCTCGAAGTTCTGCAGCGTGGAGAGCACCGGGTTCGGCGCCGTCTTGCCGAGGCCGCAGAGGGAGGAGGTCTGGATCATGGTGGCCAGGCTCTTGAGCTCGTCGATGTCGCTCATGCGGCCGTTGCCCATGGTGATGCGCTTGAGGATCTCGTTCATGCGGGTGGTGCCTTCGCGGCAGGGCGTGCACTTGCCGCAGGACTCCTCGCAGATGAAGTTCATAAAGAACTGCGCGATGTTGACCATGCAGCTGTCCTCGTCCATGACGACGAGACCGCCGGAGCCGATGATCGCGCCGACCTTCTTGAGCGAGTCGAAGTCCATCGGCAGATCCAGATGCTCCTCGGTCAGGCAGCCGCCGGAGGGGCCGCCGATCTGCACGGCCTTGAACTTCTTGCCGTT